>CALGLE010000001.1 GCA_937930305.1 uncultured Granulosicoccaceae bacterium
TAAGTATTTTTTCGTAGAGGGAGAGTTCGTCCATTGCGATTCACTAAACAAAAAACAGATGGATTTTGCAGTGTAGCGCAACTCGATTGTGTGCTGGCATTATGCCCAGCTTTTGTCACCCACTCGATGTGGGGAACACCCATATATTGCCAGTATTTTAGCGCGACTGCAATTGTTGATGCGCCGGTGGTCACCGAAACACCATCAACAATGGCCTGGCGTCGCCAGGGTGTTATTGGTAGGCAACGTGGTGCTTAGAGTGCCGCCTGAAACACTGAAATCGAGTTCGATAATCCGCTGTTCAACGTTGAAGGAATGCGTCACTGCAGATGTCTTTATCAACGCCGCTCGATCAATCGCATTACTGCCCGCAACACTCATGACTAATGCTTTGGCCGAAGTTGAACGCATTGCCGGACAAACTGTACTAGGGTCTTGGCGCAAAACTATTGCCGTTAATCAAATACGGCGGGTAGAAGATTTTCCCATCGCGCCGGCGATATGGGCCAGGGTCACCACCACCATTGGAGAATACGCTGCCATCGGGTAACAAGATCGTGCTGCTGTGATAAAGGCGTACTTCACTTGACCATCCGCCAGCAACACTGTGTTCGCTCAGTGGCGTGCAAATTTTCGGTTTCGAGGTTTGGCTGACCACCGGGTTTGTGTACAACAATACTTCAATTTATCGTAAATAGAGGAACGTACATCAAGTCAAGAAAATATTCGTCCGCTCATGTCTGCGGCGCCTGCACTGACTTTAAATTGAATCCCAACCGTTACGAATGGTTTGGAACCCTTCTTTGTACACAGCCTCTGGGCTTTCGGCGAAGTCTCGCCATACGCGGGTCGCTGCCGCTAACTCAGGAAGCCCTCTTCCGAACGCTTCCACCGTCAGCCAGTTATCGTAACCAGCGGCTTTTAAGGCTTTAAAAGTTTCTTTCCATGGAACATGACCGCGACCCGGAACGCCTCTGTCATTTTCAGAAATATGCACATGCGTGACGTTTTTACTGTGTCGGGTATAAGCTGCAACCGGATCCGTTTCTTCTATGTTTGCATGAAAGGTGTCATACATTGTTTTGATATTGGGGTGCCCAAGGGACTCAACGTAACTGTCGATTTGCTCCATGGTGGTTGCAAAGTAGCTTTCAAAACGATTCACCGCTTCCAGTGCTATTGTGACGTTTGCGTTGCGAGCATAATCACCTACCGTGTTGTGCACTTCAAGCGCACGATCAAACTCTTCCTGTGTTGTGGCAGCTCCGCTGAATTCACCGAGCGTTTGGTGTAATGGACCAGCAACGCACGTTGCCCCGAGTGCTGCAGCACAGTCAACAACCCAATTTAAATAACGAACGGCTTCTTGACGTTCTTTTGGATCGGAAGACAAAGGATTTTTATCTAGACCCGGAATGACTGAAATGGCCGTGCGATCAAGCTCCAACTCATCAAGGAGTTTGCCAATAGACGCGTAATCATCTGGACTGCCATCGAAGACAGGGATCTCTACGCCGTCATAGCCTGTTTTCTTTAAGTCCGTTAATAAAGAGCGGTGTTCCTCTCCTACCGATGTAGTCCACAGCAACATACAAAATCCAATTTTCACCCCGTATTCCTCCAAGATAATTAGTGAATTGCTCTACAGCTGTTTAGCGACCGAATGTTTCTGGTGTTCGTGCTTGCAGTGGCCAGATTTTTTATTTGTCTCGATTGTTTTTACCGCCCGAGCTCAATTACCCTAAATGAGGTGCGTACATCATGTCAAGTTATTATCGTATTGCGAAAAAAGCAGAAGTTAAGTGGTAAGCTTTTTTTGTATGTACAAAACCACTAATTGAACTAGGCACTAAAGGAATAGCTGGCCGCTAACAGCATTGGGACGCGTTCTGCATGAAAAAATTTGAGTGGGATAAAGAAAAGAACCAAGCAATATCGAGAAACACGGTGTTAAATTTGAAGATGCTAAGAAAATTTTTGATGAGCCAATACTGACCGTCAGATCTGCGCTATGTACAGGCCCTGCAAACGCCAACATCAATGTTGTCCATCCATTCAATAATAATCATTAGTTTCATGGCGGTAATAGCTCTGATTCATGTGGCATAACAATTTGCCTACGATCTGGTGTCAGCCGTGCAAGCAGTTCATCACTAGGCCGGTACGCATGTCGAAAATAACCCCAAGAAGGCCCGTAGCGAAACACGGCAATTCTGCGTTGCCCTGCGTTGGTTCGTTTTGCCGAACCGTGCATGATGGCATCAACAAACAATATCGCGTCTCCAGGTTCCAAGAAAACTTCCACCGCGCCCGTTACATGATCAACCGATGTCGGTGTGGTACTGATTGCTGCGTTCTGCAACTCGGGATGGCAAATATTTGATTTGTGGCTTCCTGGAATGACCATCGTGGCTCCATCACCGGGGCCAATGCGATTAAGCCCAATCAGTATGTTTATTTGACCACAGTGAAATTTGTTATCGTGATAACGAAACTGGCATCTTGTCACTCGATCCTGACCACCTGAATGCAAACCAATGGCCTCGCCAGCGGATCTTAAATTTGCAAAATTCTCGTCAATGAAACAAGGGCCATGCAGCCCGTCAAAATTTTTCGTGTCTGTACCGATGAAATGCGTGACCTTAGCAATCCAAGCGGGATGATCGATCAATTGTTCAAAGGCCGGCCCGGCTTCATAAATTTGCTGCAAATTGAGTCCCTCGTGCGCCCCTGTAAAATTGTGTCCGTGCACCCGGCCGCGCCAATCACCTGGCTCAACATCTTGGAGGCCGTCAAGTATTTGATTACAGGCCAAGACATGCTCCGCCGACAACGCACCTCTTAGCACAATGTATCCATTTAAATCGAACAAGTAACGATCCATCTGCGTGCATTGATCAGGCGACATACTCATAAACAATGACTCTCATATTGGGTTTTAAAAGGTCACGGACCAAATTCAACATATCAAATCGGCGGAGCCGCACGCTCTGTGATTAGCTGCCCGGCCGTCACTCTCTCTCGGTGAATCATATACAGCCCAGCACCAATAATAATGGCAATGCCGATTAAGCTTAAGGTGTTAGGGAATTCGTGGAATACCCAGTACCCGAACAAGGCTGCCACCGGTAACTCAAAATACTGCAACGGGGCTAGCGTGGACGATGGCGCAAACGACAGTGCGTAAGTCATCATCAAGTGGCTGAGTGTGGCGAAGAATCCTGCGCCAAAGAGCCACAGCCACGCAATTCCCTTCGGCCAAACGGGATCAAATAAATCGGAGCCAGAGCCTTGGGCCAGGAGTAGCACAGGTATGCTAAACAAGCTAGCGATCAGGCCAGTATGGAATTGCATTACCACAGGATGCATCCGGCGTGACAGACCACGCGTGACAAGAATGTAGAAAGCGAAAGCGATTGCTGTACCCAGCGGTATCAGCGCCACGGCGCCAAAAGCTGCGAAGCTGGGTTGGATTACGAACAAAACTCCGACAAACCCTACAATGCATGCCCCAATGCGACGAGGGCCAACATCTTCGCCTAAGTAAAACTTCCCAACTAACAACACGATGAAAGGGGCCACAAACACAATCGCCAGCGCATCGGCAAGTGGCATCACGCGGATCGCCGTAATGAAACAAAAGGTTGCAAAAAGCAAAAGTAACGCACGAGAAATCAACGGCAACCAGTGCTCACGCGCCACATTCAAAGACAGCCGCATGATCCATATAAAAGGAGCCATTAACGCGCACTGCACAACAAAGCGCGTCGCTGTAATCTGCCCAACCGGCACCGTGGAGGACGCAAGCTTTGCCGCCACATCCAGCATCGGTGCGGTTAAACAAAATCCCAGCATCAACACGACACCGGTAAGAATTTTGTCCGTTGATGGAACCGAAGTGGTCGTGTTTGTCATGGCTAGTATTCGCGTTTCGGTGGGACAACAATATCTAAAGCCGCCACGTTCAAATTCAACCGGTAAATTCGTGTGTTACTGTAAATCAACGCTCTAACACCGAGAACAAGATGAGCACTTCTATAACCACCACAGTCGCCTTCGGCATGGCTGTGATTTGCACATCATGGACAACAGGCGTGCAAGCACAGAACCGCATTGATACTCAACGTCCCGACGCACCGGAGCTCGCAGCTTACGGTGACTACGAAATCGGAACACAGGCCATCACTTTAACCCATCCGGGTCAAGTCGATGTTCTTGCACTCGACCCCTCAGCAAAGCCACCTGACGAGCTGCCTACATACGATCGAGCGCTTCCCGTTCAACTGTGGTACCCCGCGTTATCAGGAGCCACCGGAAGCAAAGCTCTAAACGTATTCTTGCGTGATGGAACAACCGAAGTCGAGATGATTGGGCAAGCCACAGAATCGGCAGCGCCTGTTGTTGACGATGGGCCCTTTCCATTGGTGATCGTATCCCACGGCTATCCAGGAAATCGCTTCTTACTCTCGCATCTTGCCGAGAATATTGCCTCTAAGGGTTACATTGTGGCCTCCATCGATCACACCGATTCAACCTATCGCACACAGGCAGCATTTGGATCAACGCTGCGCAATCGCCCATTAGATCAGCTATTTGTTCTTAACGAAATGGCTCGACTGAACAACAACCCCGAAAGCTTTTTATCAAAGTTAATTGACACGGATAATTCAGCCATTGTGGGGTATTCCATGGGGGGATACGGTGCGGTTATTACCGCCGGTGGGGGTGTTACCGCGGCATCGGTGGACTTCGCTTACAGCCCGCCTTTTGGCACACTAGGTATTCACGAAAGTGGTAGCGATACCCACAACGCTCTGCCCGACCCACGAATCAAAACAGCGATTGCCTTTGCACCCTGGGGAAGAAATTCTGGGTTTTTCGATGCGGCAGGTAATGCGGGTATTCAGATCCCAATGTTGTTTGTAGCAGGCTCTGACGATGATGTGTCCTTGTACGAAGAGGGTGTTCGCGCTATATGGAATGAGGCTGTAAATGTTGATCGGGCTTTGTTGACATTTGCCAACGCCAATCACAATGCAGCAGCCCCCTTCCCCGCTCCTGCAGAGAGTTTTTTGGTTAGCCCAAGTCTGGGACGAGCCACGTTTGACCATTACGCAGATGCTGTTTGGGATACCGTACGCATGAATAACATTGCCCAACACTTCACAACCGCGTGGCTTGATCGATACCTAAAAAGCAACACATCCAGAGACGCGTTCCTGAGCTTGATACCTGACTCCAACGACGGCGTATTTTCCGCCAACGATGACGGCTCGTTCAAAGATGACCACACGTATTGGACAGGCTTTCAAGATCGTTCTGCCAAAGGCCTGATGTTTGAATGGCTACGCAGTGGTGAAGGTGCTCAGTAAACACAGGTTGTTCGATAACATAGTCATTTATAAAGGACGTTATTACCTTATTTGCCTGAAACAAAACCATAACTCTCCTTAACGAGTTCGAGTACCACACTCAACTCATCCTCTGACACCGGTGTGTAAATCATGACAAACCCTTCCAAGCCTCGCTTCTTAGCCGCCCATGGATGATGGATTGCCCAGCCGGCTTCTATTGCCTTGACGGCTAATTCGGGTGGTAACGATGCGTGCAGGCTACCGTCAGGGTGGGCATGGGCGAATTCACGACCACGAATCATCGATTCAGGCCGAACCAACTTCATGTCATCCTTCACCCAAAATCCCGTCGACCCAGCCCGACCTACAACCGTGCGACGCAACTCAACACCGGGCATCGCCGATACCCGGTCTAACAGTTCTGCCGCAATTTCAGGTACCGCCTCAACATCAATTTGAATGTGCGGTATGCCATCGGTAGTAACGGGCCTTGGTGTTTCACGATTCGGTAAGTGCTGAATTTCTGCCGAAGCCGAAACCCACCAAAAGGCAATTGCTGTGACGATTGGCAGGCAGCACAATTTTGTTGAGTTTTTCATATTTTATTTTGCGTTATACGCCTGGCTTACTGCATAACTGTCTTCAAACCAATTCCATAAAACGACTTTGCCGTCACGTACTTTGGCTCGCAATGCAAATGTGAACTCCCCTATTTCCTTTCCGGAGTGCTTTGTAATGCCGTTCATTTTTCCAAAGACTGCTACCGTATCTCCTAAAGCAAATGCATCGGTATTGTCCCAGGCAGTGGTTTGGAAATTCTTGCCAAAAATAGGCAAGAACTTCAATATTTCATCTTTGCCATTCCAGGGGCCTATCCACGGCATTGCACGGTCACCTTCATTGTGCCAAACCATATCGTCGGCCATGAGTGATATAGCCTTGTCCATATCACCACTGCCAACTGCACCCATAAACGCCATAACAGTGTCGAAAGATGCTTTGCTTTCGGCGTCCATTTCTGCTGCTCTCGCACTCGAGCCAAGCGAGATTAACAATACACCAACGAATAATGAATTTATAAATATTTTGTGCTTCATTTGATTTTCCTAATAGGCAGCATGACTGCCAAATTTAATGGTCTCAGTTTTAAAACTACTTGGATTTAAGCTGCTGCAGCGCACCGGCCCAGTCTTCAAGATGATAGGAACGAACGATTTTGCCGTCTTTGATTGTGTGGATATCAATGGTAAGAATGTCGAAACTTTTGCCCATGCCATCAACACCGAACAGCGGCCCATTCGGTGTACCGGTGGCACGACTTCGCACGACAACTTGATCGCCCTCTTGAATCGTTTCTTGCACTTCCCAATTAAGGTCCGGCATTAGCTTTGCGAAAAAACCACTAACCTGACCGATAAACTGCTCACGGTTTTTACTTGCACCGGAGTAATCACCAATGCTTTGCCACTCATCGGCAGTGGCCGCCTTGAATGCACCAGCAGCCTCTTCTGAGGCAGGATTGCTGAGAAAATCGTAAAAAGTCATAGCGACCGCTTTGTTATCAGCCATAACAACGTTGCTGAGAGAGAGCAGCATCAGTGACAATGCAGCAGAAAGAGTTTTAATACTCATTATGGTTAGCCCTTGCAGTGATTTAATTACGTAAAACCAACAGGACACATCATGGACAGTTCTTGATTGCTTGATAAGATAGTATATATAAATTTAACTGTTCGGATATTTTATACAATGCTCGACCAACTGCGACAGATAGCCATTTTTGCCAAAACTATCGATCATGGATCTTTTCGAGGAGCAGCCCGAGAACTCAACTTGTCGCCTTCTGTCGTCAGCCACCATATATCTCAGCTGGAAGAGCATCTTGGTGTTGCGCTGATATACCGCTCAACTCGAAAGCTTGCGTTGACCAAAGAAGGTGAGCGATTGCTGATGTCAACACAATCACTTTTTAATACCGTGGAAGTTGCGCTCTCAGAACTATCAGATTCAGCCAACAGCCCTACCGGTGAGCTTCGAATCGCTGCTCCTTCTATTCTTATTAAGTCAGAGCTCACCGATAAGTTGGCCATTTTTTCGATGGAATATCCTGGTATTAAATTAGCTATTGATTATTCCGATATGCGTAAAGACGTAATTACCGATGGCTTTGACATCGCTATTCGAATGGAGGTGCGGCCCAAGAATTCCGCTAATACTCGAGCGTTGTTTCAGGTTGAGCGCCGACTTATTGCATCAACTGATTACTTGAAAAATCGACCAAAAGTTAAAACACCGGACGATGTTCTTGCCTGGGACTGGATTGAACTGACACCGGTTCGGCATGTTAAGCCTTCGTTTAGAAAATCAGAATCAGAAACAATAACGATCAAGCCCGAATCACACATTTCGACCAACGAAGCACTCTCCGTCTATCACCTTGCAAAGGCGGGTGCTGGTTTAGCAGTAGTACCTGCGTTTCTAGCTGAAGAAGGAGTCACATTGGGCGCTGTTCAATACGTATTGCCTGAGTGGAGATTGGATCCTATTAGTGTCTTTGCGACGTGGCCTTCAAACGCTCCAAAACACGGACTCATCAACCTGCTTGTTAATTCCATAAGCCCAAGCCAGTCACTACGATAACGTCTGTTAGGGTCTGAAACTCTAACGAACCTTGACATATTGTTTACTAAAATGCATCTGATATATTAACCAGAAGCTATAGTTTTTGAGTTAACCGATGAAAGACTGCAATTCATGCGGCAAGTGTTGCATCAAATACAGTAATGGGCATCTCTTCGCTACAGAACAAGAAATAGAATACTGGGACGTATTTCGTCCAGAAATTGCTGAATATGTAAGCAACAATCAAATTTGGAGTGATCCCACAACAGGTGCACTTTTGTCTCTTTGCCCCTGGCTGAAGAAAGAGCCAGGATCGACGGTTTATCACTGTGAGATTTATGCAGATCGCCCAGATGATTGCCGGGATTATCCATCGAACATTGCTGAAATGATTCGCGATGAGTGCGAAATGTTAGAGCCCAGTGATTTAATCGCTCATAGGCGAACTATTCGACGATAGTTGTTCGATGAGTCATTGAGATTTGCTTTGCCATTTTTTCTTCAACACCACATTCATCAGCAAATTCGATCCACTGACGCACTGTGGAAGAGATTGATTCAATTATCTTTTTTGCTCTAGTCGGTTTTAACCCGGCCGTTTTTCCAAACGCAATCAAATCATCAAGTTCAAATTTTTCACGCTTGCCGTTCATACTCATCTGATGCCGACTTGTCCAAGCACCCGACGCGTTGTACGAATAAGTAACATCATACGCAGGAGATAATGACCATTCTCCGTTGCGATCCATCAGAAACGCAATGTTCTTGACGTGATCGTCTTGGTTTCGAGCTACGATATTAAATACTGTTCTTCGAAACTGCTCTTCTAATGCGTTATGTCCAAGCCCAAGAGCACGAATCGTCATGAGCGCTTGTTCATACGAATAACCGTTCGCATCATTAAAATCGTAGTGTTGCAGTGCAGCCAAAGATTGCATGTGCAATTTATCCATTTCTCCCTGGTCGTCAAGAACGCGATCAAATCGCTTTGTCATGAAGTGACTGCGTCCGCCTTCCTCGTGAATGCGGCACGGCATCATGGTGATTCCCGCAGCGACAGCCATCTTATAGTACGCATACTCAATTAACCCAAAACCAAGAGGGTCAGCGAGTTCTTTGTCTCTGTTGTTATCGACGCCATCAAATTTTAATAACCACTGTTCAAAACCAGCAGCAACATCAAGCTGTCCAGAGTGAAACTCTCCCGTCTCCGGATGCCAAGCAAGGACCGCTTTAGCTCGAGCGCCGCCTGCCGACGTACCCACCTGCAGAATATTTTCCAGTTCTGCTGTATTGTCACTATTCGTCAGCTTTCCAGATAGGTTAGTGCGTTCGTTAAGCACCCGGTTGGCTAGAGCAACTAATCGCGAAAAATCCACCTCGCTTGTTTGACCCGCTGATCGTTTGATCACGGGATAAAATTCCAAAGCACCCATGCCGCGAGTACCCACATAACACAGCCTTTCAACGGGTGTAAAACTCTCAGGCGCTCGCTCGTCCTCCGCTAGCCAAGCATCAATCAGGCGATTTCCATACTTATCGGGCAACACATCGGCCAGCATACCCGGTAAACCCTTAAACGCTTCTGTCGGCAATGCAGGAAACGAATACGGGGTATTCGCTAACGGCATTTTTAGCGGCGAGAGTTCGATTCTGGAAGATATGAAATCAGGATTAAACTGAAAATACCCCAGCGATTGATCTTCTACCCAACTTACTGCTCCAATCTGCGAACCCCACAACATCACTTTAGCGTCTGGAACGGACGCGCTCATGATTTTTCATCTCCCCAAGTCCATTTGGAATTGCCTTGTGTATTGGTTTTGGTTTTTGTAATTGTTTTTGTAGTTTCTGTTTTATTGTTTCTTGTCGCCGCAGACTTAACTTCATTAGTACTTTGTGATTTCCTCTTTCCACTTGCCCGCACGCGTTCCTTTTTGATCTGCCGAACGCGTTCCATTGGGCGTACTGTTGAATCAGGAATCAGCAAAGCAAGATTGTCGTCGATGTTGAGGGCTATCAATAGTCGTATAAACGAATCCAGAGTTCCTCCTTCACCTGATTCAAAGCGCCGCAAGGTTCGCGTGCTTATGCCAGCTTTTTTTGCGAGATCAGTTTGGGGTATGTTCTGCAGCAAGCGGTGACGCTCTAACTGCTCGCCCAGATCGGCGATGTATTTACTGCTACTCTGGTTTTTCACAATATTTGGACATATTTGGCCTTTTATCTTATTATATGCTCTTTATAGGCCATATTTGACCTATTGTGATTAAAAATATCATAATCAGCCAAATTTGGCTCATTGAATACATTTTATACAATTAATGGGACATATATGGCCTTTTATAATTAACAACTGCCAGCAATCTACATGCGCAGTGTAGTCTCCACGTGGAGAGTCGTTTAGAAAATCCAGCCCAGTAGGGATTAACCGCCATCATCCAAACGCCGAGAACGCGGTGCGCAAAATCTCCCCAATCACCTTATTGCTAACACCCTCTTTCTGTAATCGCATAGCGCTACCCATTTGCGCATCGAAATAAAGCGCAGCTGTGTCTGTGGGAATATCGCGCCTGAACTGTGCGTTAGATTTCGCACGATCAATCCATTGCCGGTACTGTTCCAATGAGTTCTCGCGCAGTTGATCTATTTTCGCAAGCGTTAACGGGCCAAACTCTTCACGTCGTGCACGCATAGCGAAAAGCAGGCACCCGTTGGGCACATCTGCTTTCTTACGGTCCTGAACGGTATGCGTGATCAACGCTTCAAGTGCTTCATCATAGGGCTGGTCACCAGCGAGTATGTCGTATCGCCGTTGACTGACTAACTCATCGTAAGCATCCAAAGCCGCTTCTTTCAGACCATCATCACTACCAAATTCGCGATACAAACTGGGTTTGGATGCGCCAGTTTTTTCACAAATTTCACTGATTGGAACATCGGTTGGGCTGTCAGCCCAATAGCACAAAAGCGCGGTTTTCAGCACATGCTCACGATCGAGTTTTTTTGGTCGCCCACGGGTCGGTGGATTACGACTTACAGACATTTTCGTACCCTTCGTTATTTAAAGATTGACCTCAGAACATTACGTACCTATAGTTACGAAATTAATATAGTCACTGTACAACAGTTTGGCAGAGCCGACGGAACCCATTATGAAGAAGCTCAACCTGTTTGATCAAATTAACGCTTCATCGCTGATGCTGGTCTCCCCCGAGTGGCCAAAAGTGAAAGCGGCCAAGAAAGCCGCTGACACTTTCGAGACACCTAACGTTGCCATTCCCACCGAAACCAGAACACTCGCTGGCAGGCAGATTCGAATGGCCGAAGCCGGCCCAACCGATGCCCCACTGGTTGTTTTACTCAGCCCGTTTCCCGAAAGCATATTAAGTTTTGCTGGATCATGGGAAGCGCTAACACGTAATTTCCACGTCATCGCGATTGATCTTCCAGGCTTTGGGGCATCAGAAGGTGATCGCCACGACATGTCTCCAAAGGCACAAGGAGATTTACTCAATGCGATCATTAACGATCTCGATTTACACGACATTCATCTTGTCGGCCCGGACGTGGGTATGGGGGCAGCGCTGTGCTACGCCATTCACCACGAGCATAGATTGTCGAGCATGATAGTGGGTTGCGGGCCCGGTGCACCGGGTCCGTTCAAACTTGCGTTTATGATCAGTATGCTTGGACGTTTTAGCTTATTGCGAAAGATGACATCGTTACTTGGTGCGGGCCCGCTTATCGCATTCACCGGAAAGCTCGGTGCTATTCGCCATGAGTCAAACCCGGTACAGATTGATGATTACAAGCGCGCTTATTCCGGGCGTGCGGGGGAAGTGTTGTATTGGTTCGAAGACATTCGTAAAAAAGCAGCTGATATTGCTGAACGCGTCAATGAAATAGATGTTCCAACCCTTGTATTCTGGGGCGAGCTTGAAGTTATGTTCGATGTGAGTAATGCTAAATATCTCGATGATGCGCTACCGAGAAGTAAGTTACAGATATTGCCTGAAGCAGGACACCTTGCGTGGTCTGACCAGCCCGATCTATTTGCGTCGATGGTTACGGACTGGGCGAATTCAGACCACACGATGCTCTAGAGTTTATCTTCCAACAAATATCACTTCAACACGACGATTAGCTTTGCGTCCTTCCAGCGTACTGTTATCAAAAACCGGTTTAGATTCACCAAACCCTACTGTTTTAATTCTGCTTTCATTAATGCCTAATGCCATCAGTGCATTTTTGATCGATTCGGAACGTTTCTCTGATAAATCTTGATTATATGCAGCCTCACCAGTGTGATCTGTATGTCCTTCAACCAGTGCGGTACGTTCCATATTTGAGCGTAGGAAAGACGCAGCCTTTTCAACCGTACCCTGCGCTTCTGGTCGTAAACTTGATTGTTCAAAATCGAACAGAACATCGTCGAGCGTTAAGCTTGGACCCCGTGGAGTTGCCACTATCTGCGGAGCATCAGGATCAGCGATCGCTGCACCGAGAGCGGGCGGTGCTTCAACTACTCTAGTGGGTTTGCTGGAACAAGCGCTGATTACAACGGTAAGTGCTGTAAGAGCTGCAACTTTTAATAAAGATACTTTCTTCATAACCTGGGTGCCACAGTTGAATAATCGGTACTGTGGGTAACGGCGGAGTACATCAATAGCTACAGTGAATTTGAATTACCAAAACTTCATGAGCTATTTGCAATAATTTTGTATCCGCCGTTACTTTGGCCAAGTTTAGTCCAGGTACGCTGGATATAAGAAACTTTTATGGATTATACGGTCCTGTCGCCCAGGGCGTTGCCAGCCCAATCGTATGACAGATTCGCCGTAAGCCTGGTAGTACTGAACAGCAATCGCGGCAGGCTTGCCAGCGCTCAGTTCGACGACAGCTTCATCGCGTGTTTTTGTATGGTATGTCCAATTGTCGATTACTAGTATTCCGTTAACGTACACACGGACACCATCATCGGATTCTGTCCAAATCGTCGTTGGGCCATCCGTATTTGAAACCAGATAGCCATTCCACTCCGCAGAAAACGTTGTATTGTCAGTTAAACCAAGCCGCTTTGCCTTGCGTTTGCTAAACGATGGATGGTTAATGAGATTGTCGACGCGATTGACGACAGCTTGCTGAAAATACGGATCATCAAAGTATGTTGCCCTTAGTCCTGTACCTAAATCGTTGCTAATTGGGTTTTCTGGAGCTGTTGGATTTGAAGGCGCTTCAAGATCAGTAGAGCCATAGCCATTAGGAACACACCAAGCTGCTTCTTCTGGTGAATCAAGGCGTCTGTCCGTTACACAAAGTTGTTCGAATACGGTTGATGCGGGAACGCTGTAAGCGTTTTGACTTGTACTATTGCCGTACTGATCAAAGTCGGTATCGTATTGCGGACGAAACTTTAATGCGGGTCCGGGCAATGGATTTTTGCCATCGGGACCATTGTCGCTCAGATACCCCATACCACATCCACTGGGCCGACCTTGATTGTCCAGATTCACACATTCGTCCAAAAATGTCTGGTTGACATCTTCACGCCATCCGCCCCACCAATCACCATGTGCGGTTGAGCCAGGCGCTTTGGTCAATTTCAAGGTGTCTCGATCGACGTCTGAAGCGAGATGCCATCCTTCAGTGGATTCACCTTCGTCAAGTGGATATTGAATGATGTACTCAATATTCGGTGTCGTGGCCCAGTCCTGACACTCACTGTAGTACCAAACACCGGCACGGCTGGTGCTCCAATTGGCGGGATTTGACGCGTCCTGTCGATTCCAACAGTTCGGAAATTTCACATGCATTTCCAAAACGTCGAGAAACGCACGGGTGCCAGTACAGTTTGGAATGGTGTTGCTTTGCGGGCTACGAGTACCACGAAACTGATCGGAACACTGATAGGTTTTTTCACTATCGCCTGCCAGCACACCCCCTTGATCAGCAGGGATGGTATGCAGATCCGGTTTTGCAATAATGGCGGCACCCGGTGGATACGCTTCGCTACGTCCTTTAGCAAGCCCATAACCTTTGTAATACACAATGATTCGCATCGGTATTCGAACGTTGCCATTGCCGTCAAACATAGCGGGGGCCCAGTACGCGCTACGATTTATTTCTTGGCCATTACACGTACTCGATCCTGAGTTGATCAGTGACTCATAGGTTGAAAAAGCATTGACGTCAGTGTTTCCCCAGTACATGTGCAGATGCGATGCACCCGGTTGACCCGGATTAACGATGGGGTCGTCATAGGAAAAATGGGAAAATTCACAGCTAATGCGAAATTGCCCGCCCCCTTCATCTGGGAACGCCTGTTCAGAGTTACCTCCAATAAGTCCTAGGTAATCAGTGCGTGGTCCGAGGTGATTCGAAAGTTCCAGATCACGTTGAGGTGTGTTTCGCCACGGACTGCTATCGTGGTTAGTGTTGCGAGGAGACGCACTTTGAATCAGTGAAAGATTGCTGTTGTAGTCCGACGGTGGTTCCGCTGCGATACTCGTTGCCGATGCAATCGCAAAGCCGGTAGTTAACACACAGGTAATAATTGAGCAACGAATGCTGTTGTTGGTTTTTTTCATTCTTTATCCCCAAGCAATACACTCTGTAATTTGTTCAAGCAGCACATTAGCGCATGCTGCATTGGCAACGCGTTACGAATTAGTGATCATTACGTAAGGAGATAGTTAGCGACAAACAGTGAGCTTGAATTCAGGGGGCTGCGAATTTGTAATGTGGTCTAGCCATTACTATAAGAGGCCCCATAACCAGGGGCCTCGAACGAGCTACGTTTCCTTATTCAATTCAAAGGTTGATTTCAAGCATTGCGATCACGTATGCCATCACGAAACAGCGCTTTAGCAAGGGCAATACACATTAGCCCCATAACAATAGTAAACGGCAAGGCACCAATAATCATGGCACTCTTAAGTGCTTCCATCGGATCAGCACCGCCAGCTGATTTTCCAGCGATCAGCAATGTACCGATCACGAGTGTCAAGATCACGCCCCAGACAATACGATGCTTGATGCTAGTCAGTTGCTCACCACCAGACATAATAGTATTCATCACTAATATTCCAGAATCGGCTGAGGTGACAAGAAACGTCATGATCAACACCACACACATGATGGTGATGATATTCAGGAAATTACCTGAAATCATTTCACCCAAGGTGACAAATAATTTCGCAGTATTCGAAGCACCTATAATTGCGCCGTTAGCACCGCCTGTGAGTTCAAGATCAATGGCTGTTCCGCCAAGAATGGTCATCCATGCAAAACACACCAACGCCGGCGCGATAACACATCCCAAAATAAACTCCCGCACACTACGGCCGCGTGAAATCCGCGCTAGAAATAACCCGACAAACGGTGAGAACGCGATCCACCAGGCCCAGTAGAAAGTAGTCCATGCAGATTGCCAAGCAAACTGCCGACCCGCGTCCCCGGCAGCGTAGCTGGCTTGCAGCACCGACTCCGGTAAAGCAGCGGCTTCACCTTCCAATCCTGACACGAATCCATCGAAACTACCCCACGGGCCCGTTGCACCACCGCGTAGCGCATCCGCGTAAGGCGCGGCTTCTGCAGGCAATGCTGCGGCAAATTCAGCGGCACTCTGTGGCCCAAACGCGCCGAAACTCAAGCTAAAAAAGTTAACAATGTAATCTACTAGCGCACTTCCATAGGTAGTTAGTGCAAACACAAAAGATCCAAATATAATAAAGGTCAGCAACAAAATTAATGACAGCACTAAGTTGAGATTTGACAGATACTTCACGCCACGACCAACGCCTGAAACTGCCGATATAATGGATAGGCACATGATAACCAACAGGCCCGCAATCAAACCGACCGTACTCGGTGCAGGTGTTTCACCCGTTAAATTCATCAACCAGTCCATACCTGTAATGGCATAAACACCATCGATAAATTGCGAAACACCGAAGCCTATGGTTACCGATACGCCCAAAATCGTGGCAACAACGCCCAATACATCGACAAGGTGACCGAGAAAACCATTCATAAGGCGACCAAACAGAGGCGTTAATGCGGAACGAATTGTCAGCGGCATATCGCGTGTGTAAGCGTAGTAAGCCAGTGACAAACCTGTTACAACATAAATTGCCCAGGCGTGGAAACCGTAGTGTGCGAATGTATAGCGATAAGCTGAGCGCAATGCTTCTTCAGAATTAGCGGCCACTTCACCACTCACGATCAGTGGGTTCGACCCCCATAAACCCAACGGCTCGGCGGTGGCAAACACCATTAGCCCAACACCAAGACCCGCACCGAACATCATAGAAAACCAAGAAAAGTTGGAAAACTCTTTTCCCTCACCTGGTTTGCCCATAATTCTTTTGCCGGTTTGAGGCAATGCAGCAACGACGAATAAAAAGAATGCAAATAGCCCAACAATAATGATGTAGAACTGGTTAAAGCCTGCCAGTAAGCTTGAGTTAATACCACCGAGCACGCTGTTGGCATTTGCTGGCCAAATCAACGCCCACAATACAAGCGCTACCATAATTCCTTTACTCAGCAGCGCAATTTCTACGCTGTTACCCTGATAAAAACCGCCGCTGGCCTTTTTGACCATAACGTCGGTGAACGGTGCTTTCAATGTCATCTGCTGTACTCCTCGTTAAAAAAGGGATTTGTCCGGAACAAAGTTCTCGTCAAAGAAACGGTACCAATTGCCACCCATAACAGCGGCCACTTCACTTTCACTCATACCGATAGCAAGCAACCCTGCTTGAATGTTCCCAAAGTCACGGTTGTCCCGAAACCATTCAGGCATTGGCGGAAATCCTGATTCACTTGCAGACCCTTCGCCATAATCGATCTCTTTCGTCCAACGCCCTACACGCATCCATTCCACAACACTGTCTGGCTGATCTTGACAAAGGTCTGAACCGATACCTAAATGCTGTACGCCATACTTATCAGCAGTGCGAGCAATCATTTCACAGAAACTTTGCAGACTGCACTGGGATTTGTCTTTGAGATGGTGCGGATACAATGAAAAACCCAGCATCCCTCCATGCTGAAATAGGGCATCAAGTACCTTGTCTTTTTTATTTCGCAATGCAGGGGACCAGGTGTGCGGATTGGCGTGGGTAACCGCAATGGGACGTTCAGAAATTTCACAAGCTTCTATGGTTGAGCGATCGGCCGAATGGCTCATATCCACCACCAGTCCAACTCGATTCATTTCCTTAATGACCTGCTTTCCCATTCGAGTTATACCAGCGTCTTCGGCCTCATAGCAACCGGTCGCCAAAAGCGATTGATTGTTGTAAGTCAGCTGCATAAAACGCGCGCCTAAGGTGTGTACTATTTCAATAAGATCGATATCGTGTTCAATCGGGCTAGGGTTCTGGAAGCCAAAGAAAATCGCAGTGCGTCCAGCAGCTCTTGCGCTGTCAATATCCTGTGCTGTTAAGGCTTTCTGAAGAAGATCGGGGTATTGCTCAAACCAACGATTCCACTGCTCGAAATTAAGCACGGTTTCGCGAAAATTTTCATGATAGGCAATCGTTACGTGCACGGCATCGACGTTGCCTTCGCGCATTTGCCGAAATATACGCTCCGACCAATTGGCGTATTGTAGGCAGTCGATACGCACTATGCTTGTCCGGCGCTGATGTAGGCGGTTTTAACCGTGGTGTAGAATTCCGCAGCCGAGCGCCCCTGCTCACGCGGACCATAAGAACTATCGCCTCGACCACCAAAAGGCACGTGATAGTCAGTTCCTGCCGTTGGCAGATTGACGGTGACTACGCCGGTTCTGGCGTTGCGCCTGAAGTGTGTAGCTCGTGCAAGGCTTTTGGTCACAATGCCTGAAGTCAGGCCAAACTGTGTGTCATTGACAACACTCAAAGCTTCATCATAACTATCCACATTAATAATGGATGCTAGCGGTGCAAACATCTCCTCACGATTAATGCGCATCTCATTGCGCGTATTCATGAAGATACCGGGTGACATGTAGTAACCCTCATGGGACAGTTCGAGTCGGTCTCCACCACAAACAAGATCAGCCCCTTCCTTAAGTCCAACCGCTACATAGTCCAGATTCTCTTGAAGTTGTTGCTCACTAACAACAGGACCTATTTGCGTACCCTCCTCCAACGCGTGGCCCACTTTTAACGCTTTGGCCGCGGCAATCAATTTTTCTGTAAAAACATCGCTAATAGAGTCGTGAATAATCAGTCGCGAGGAGGCTGTACATTTTTGACCAGTACCACCGAATGCCCCACCTGCTGCAACGGTAACAGCGAGATCAACGTCGGCATCATCCATAACCACAAGCGCGTTCTTAGACCCCATCTCCATTTGCACTTTGGTTAGGTTTTCTATTGCCGCTGCCGCAATTTGTTTTCCAACCGGTACCGACCCTGTGAAAGTGATAGCGTCAACGTCTGCACTTTCCACCAACTGCTGCCCAATGGTGCTACCAGAGCCCATCACAAGGGAGAATAAGCCTTCAGGAATGTCTTGCTTTGCGATGATTTCAGTTAATGCCACTGCCGACGCAGGCGTTAAGTTTGCAGGCTTCCAAACAACGGCATTGCCGTAGCACAGTGCCGGCGCGATCTTCCACGATGCCGTAGCTGTTGGGAAATTCCAAGGCGATATAACCGCCACGACACCGACTGGCTCACGGCGGACATCGATTTCAATTCCATCTCGCACACTGTCGGCGTTTTCACCCAGTTGGCGAAGGCATTCAGCAGCGTAATACGTAAAAAACTGACCAGCGCGATACACCTCACCTTTGCCCTCTGCGACGGGCTTACCCTCTTCGCGACTGAGCAGCGTGCCCAACTCCAAAGACCGAGCCATCAGCTCTGTACCTATCGAATTCAGTACGGATTGTTTGCGCTCAAGACCATAGGTAGCCCACTCGATTTGAGCCTGCTTCGCGCGATTCAGAGTCGTGGACAGTTGATCACTGGTGGCCTGGGTGTACAAGCCAATCAGATCGGCCACATCAGACGGATTGCGATTCTCTATCTCGTTGTCACCCTCGCACCACTTGCCAGCAATTAGGTTCAAATACGATTTGGACATTATGTTGAAATTTCATTGTTAGTAGGAACGCAGGATGACTTTTATACAAGGATCAGTCAAACTGTAATTACTTAACTTTATTTCAATTATTCTTAAGCATGACAATCAAAATCGAGATGATGCGCTGTTTCAGCACGGTAGCGCAAACAGGAAACTTGTCGGAAGCGGCTGATCAACTGTCTAGAACGCAGTCAGCTTTATCGATGACACTCAAGCAGTTTGAATCCCTTATTGGGCAGAAGTTATTTGAAAGTGATCGAAAAAACCGCTTGAGCCCTCTGGGTGAACAAGTATTCGAACTAACCCAGGAGCAATTAAGGCAGTTTGACAATACGGTCAACGCCATTAAAAATGCTGCTAACCACCCTCGTGGGCTAATACGAATAGCTTCAATACCGTCAGTATCCAGCGTGGTATTCCCAACAGCAATAAAAAAACTAACGAAACAATTCCCAGGGTTAAAAGTCGAACTTCAAGACACCGATACCCAACGTGTAATCGATACACTCATTCAAGGTCAAGCTGATGTTGGCATAGTGTCTGGACAACACACTCTCAGTGGAATAAGAAGTGTCATGTTGTTTGAGGATCAATTCGGGCTGATTTGTTCTCCGGATCATCCACTCGCAACTCAAGCCCACTCTCCAGTAATTAGCGACTTGCTATCGAAGGATTTCGTTAGTAACAACCTCTGCAAAATCATCGAATCGGAAGAATTCAAAGAAGTGGTATCGCGAGCCAATGTATCAGTACATAACACACTTTCATTGATCGGTATGATTCGAACTCAGAATTGGATTACGGTACTGCCGCAGCAGGTGACCCACCTGCTGCCAAACGAGCTGGTCTTCAGAAAAATACATTTGCTTGAGGAAAAACGTCCAGTTTTTTGCCTTGTCAGAGAACGTTCACCCTACTTACGTTACGCCGAAGCACTGGTCAAAATAGTGTGTGATTAATAGATACCTTAAACACTAACCTTCACAATACGCACCCACAGCTTCCCTGCACTCGCCACGTGTAGAGTTATTTGAATTATTCAGCTCAATATTGCCAACGCCTTTCCCGTCAGCATCGGTAACACGAAAGCGACGAAGCGACGGCATTATCTTACGAACTAAATTAAACGACCCCAATCGCTGAGCATTCTGGATTATCTATTCACTCTGTATCTGTTTAAGACGATCAACCGCTTGCGCTTTTTCGACTATTTCCTTAACTGATTTACGGTAGATACCGCGTAAGTGGCTTTTTAAATGTGGTGTCACCTTAGAGTTGGGAATGCCTTTTAAGTGACAGAACAACGCCAAGGCATAGGTGGCTTCCACTTCCGTAAGATACGCATCACGTTGCGCATAAGGGTTGTAACAGCTACCGCAACCACCCCTAAAGTTGTAGGCACTATTGGCAAACATAAACCCGAACCCGAGAAATATGGCTAGCAGTTCAGTGGCCTGCGGCCAGTAATCGATTCCCCCGGGAGGGGGTACTTTAGCCATCCGCCCCATGTGATGTGACAGGACATGCGCATAGGTCGCTATCATCCCTTCAGGGTTATTTATCTGCTGCGGGTTATATGGGATGACAAGTCGTTGATTGTCTTCAACGGATTCATCTACAACCCCTTTCGGTCCGCGCAATGCCCCATGAATCAACACTTGTTGCGATTCGATCATGTGACACATACTCTGGTCCTGCACCTGTGTTGGCCAGTGATTGATTCCAGCATAGGCCTTAACGCGATCAAAGATAATCTCCGCCATGCCTTGAACACTGTTTACAGTGCCAGGAAAAAACTCATTAGTTGGGCGAACCAGTACAGTATAGGAATAAAATAGGTCAGCATCAAAATTCTGCAGCGCCCAGCCATAGGCATTGAATATCCACTCGGAAGAAGAAGGGTCAACAACAGGTTGTTTGTCAAACAGTCCGAAAACCATAGTGTAGGCTGTGTATCTAAAGCAGTAACACCATCATAAAATCTTAACTATGCGATTACCAGTCATCTTTATATTTATAACCGTTGTGCTCGATTCTATGGGCATCGGAATCATCATGCCGGTGATGCCGGACTTGATTCAGGAAGTCGGAAATGTTGATCTCAGTCAGGCCGCTATTTGGGGTGGCACCTTAACCGTTGTTTATGCCATTAATCAGTTTCTATTCTCGCCGACGGTAGGAGGCTTGTCTGATGCCTACGGGCGCAGGCCCGTATTGTTAATTGCCTTGTTGGTTATGTCACTCGACTATCTGGTGATGGCATTTGCGCAGTCACTCTGGCTTTTGTTTGTCGGGCGTTTTATTGGCGGGATTACCGCCGCAACGCACTCTACAGCAGGCGCTTATATGGCGGATATTTCCACCAACGAGGACAAGGCAAAAAACTTTGGGCTTTTGGGGGCAGCGTTCGGTGTGGGTTTTATATTGGGCCCCATGTTGGGAGGATTGTTGGCGGAATACGGCTCTCGCGCACCGTTCTACGCGGCTGCAGCTCTTGCGTTCATCAATATGCTGTTTGGTTATTTTGTATTACCCGAGTCGCTCAAACCAGATAAACGGCGCACATTTGACTGGCGGCGTGCCAATCCATTCGGCGCGTTTAAGCAGATGAAAAAACTGCCAGGCCTTATGCCTATGTTGTTGGCGTTCCTACTGCTTAGCATTGCCTTCTTTGTATACCCATCGATCTGGGCATTCTTCGGTCGCGCACAATTTAACTGGGACGCTCGTATGGTTGGTATGTCACTCGCCGCTTATGGTTTGGGTATTGTTATCGTACAGGGCGCGTTAATCAGACCCATTCTTGCGCGATTTGGTGAAAAAGTAACTGCTCTGTTTGGCATGTGCATGCACCTGTTGACATTCCTGGCTTATCCCTTCATGACTGAAACGTGGCACGTCTTTGCGTTTATGCCCATTAGTGTGTTCAGCGCAGTCGCTGTGCCGGCATTGCAAGGATTGATGAGCAACAGTGTTTCCGAAAATGCACAGGGTGAGTTGCAAGGTGCAATGAGTTCACTCACAGCGCTGGCAACCATTATCAGCCCGTTTGTTATGACGCAAGTTTTCAGTTATTTCACCAACAGCAGTGCACCGGTGTATCTGCCATCAGCACCGTTTTTACTCTCAGCTTTGTCAGTTATTGTGGCGTTTATTCTGTTTAGTCGATGGAAGCCACAAAATTAAAAGTGGCCTGCGTCTCCATGCCAAAGACACCAAGTAGCCAACAAAGGTGTTGAGCCCGATCGCATGGCGTGCAGGATACCCTGGGGGGTTGTGCACCAAAACCCCGCTGCCAGGTTCAAACCATTCTCCGCCGCTCTTCTGCCACCAACCTTCTGACATGACTAGGTAGATTTCCTCTGGCGGATGGTGGTGTTCAGGGTATTGGATTCCAGGTGCAATTAAGCTGATTCCCACAGAAACATCATCGCGCTCTTCCAGGCCTTGCCCGCCAATCACCATGGCGTTGGCATGGCCTGTGGCCATGGGGCTTCCCGGTTCAACGTCACGGGTTCGGTGCCACCAGTGAAGCTGAGGTGACAAAGCCAGTAACGCTTTGGCGTGATCTACAAGACTCGAATCAGCGGACACGTTGTCGACGGCGATGTCGAGAAGCTCACACACCGGTAACAAAACGGGTTTCGGTGCTATGCACGGATACTCTGTTTCAAGCGCTTGCGTGATTCTTTCGTTGACTTGAAATTCATCACTTTCAGCAGTGACGCGACTTGCAATCGCGCTATGCAAGGTGTTCAAAAATGTGCTTAGTTCGACGCTGCGTTTTTGCATTAATTGACCTCGGTGTAGCTTATCAGCACAGTTTGTTGATGCTCACTACATAGACAAAGCACGATTCAACGCAGGGTCTATGCCTGCTTCAATATCCGAAACCCGAAATACAGCCACTTCAATATCAGGTGTAAGCCCTACCGCTTCAAAACTGACGCCTTGTGTATCAAGATAAACTTCGTTGGATAGCCCTACAAACCAGCCATTGGGTAGTGGCTTTTGAAGAATGTCAGACAAGATGCCAGAGGTTCTCTCACCAATGATTGTAACTTGCGGTAAACGGTGCATGGAAATAGCGAATATTTCTGCCGCACTGGCGGTATCTGCTCCGGTAATAATAGTCACAGGATTTAAATAAGCACCTGTTGTTGGCGGCTCCAGCCAGGCCTCAACCGGTACAGATTGGAAATCCCGACTGCGTGCACTTTTACTTAACGCCAGTTGACGCTCGCTTACAAATCGCTGCGCAAAATTCAAAGCGATTGCATCAAGACCACCGCCATTAAGACGGACATCAATTATCAATCGAGATGTGTTGGCAAGATCAGCCATGGCAAGATCCATAGTAGCGCTTGCTGCTTCCAGCTCCTCGATGGCGCTGGCATTGACTGACTCACCCTCTGCATCTAATACATATCCTTGCATACCTAAAATAAATAGATAACCGACGCTGCCGTTGTCGGTGGTAGCCCAGGTCACAGGCCCTTGCTCTTTTATCGAGCCTTCATCCATTTGTGATGCGATCACGTTTCTGAACTGATTAAACACATTGCCAACATATTCATCGGGATCCGTGATGTCACTTTGTGCCAAAAAGCCCTGCTCCAACTCAACGTTAGCGCCTCGCTCAACCGCCGGGGAATAACCGTTATCTTCACTGACTAAAAAGACATGACCATCATCGATCGGTGACATAAGATCGGCCAATAGCTCAAACAACGCTTCATCGTCGGCGACGTTCGCCACGTTTGACAACTGACTTTCGTATTGAGCGGCCCAGTCAACATTTCGTAAATCAAAGAACGCATAGTATTCATCAAACGTTTGCCACATGAAGTCGAACACGCCCTGAGCATCGCGGGCCAGTGTCTCTTCACAACGCTCTGGCACACCATCTAGGCGTTCAAGACGCCTTATGAAGGCCTCTGCCGGAAAGGCCAAGGACAATTGATTGCCTTGAAGGTTGTAGCCTGTCAGTGCGACCTCATCTGATGACAACCCCACCAGGCCAGGATCGGTAACAACCTCAAGGCAAGTGGTTTCAGTCACCGTATACCAGGTGGTCCGGTCCCCTGTGTATTCATAAACATTGCCGTAACCACGCTGCTCCCATACTCCTTCAAGTTGCGTCAGCGCCGCATCGTTTAATAGTGTCATCACGGGCTCGTCTGTAACAACAGCGTCATCACCATCACCGGATGACGAGCAGCCAGATAAAACAAAAAGCCCTGTCATACAAACTACAGAAAGGGTTGTGTGTAATGAGTGATTCATTGTTTCTCTCCAGTTTTCACAGCGACGGCAACCTGATTGTTTGGACCAATTCCCATCCGACGACCGGACCCGGGTGGTACACAGGTAAAAGTCATCGCGCCACCTGTTTGCATAGCCAGATCTTTAATTTGTTCAACGCTGTAAGATTCACTCGCACGATCACTTTGAAATGTGTTGGTGTCAGTCAATACGAATCCACGTTGTACGTTTTGCACCACGCCTTTTGCGATGAGGTCACATTCAGGGCGTGGACTTGTTATTGCCGCTCGCTCTAACAACAGAGCAAGTCGCGCTTTAGTGTCATAGCCACTGTTGGAATGTAGCGTAATTTGCTGACCGACAATCGGTGCATGGTCACTGTCCATCGCCATAACAAAGTCAACAACTTGTTGTCGCTTGAGAGCACTAGCTTGAGCATTTTGATCGAAATTAAATACAGAACCTTTGAGAAAATTATCCAGCGTATCCATGTTGCCATCGTGCATGAAGCCGAACCCCTTAATCTGATCACCGTATTCAATTTCGCTACCCGAGAAACGACCGCTATTACCAAACTTCCCGACCTTTTGATACATATTGCGCAAGTGCGGTACTTTGAACTCCTGCGAGATATCGTCCCCTTCAATTGAGCTAGTGCCGGCAGTGCCAAACTGCCCTTTTTCTGCATCTATGCTGTGGCAGTCGTTGCACGTGAACTGATTCCCCGTGGTGATGGCTTGCATATAAATTTGTTGGCCTTTCGCCTGCGACGGCGTTAATGAGTTGTCTAATGCCCGGATCGGATTGGGCGGGTATTGCATGGCCAACGCAAAGTCTGCAAACGCAGCCATATCCTCATCATTGAGCAAAGAAGGGCTACCCAGTAACTGTGGGAACGCGATATTAAATTCACGGAATGCTGCACGCTCTAGGCTTTCACCTTCCATTGCGCTTGCGCCGGTCCGATCACCGCGCCAATGCATTGGGCCTTGCCCAGTCAGCCCTCTAAGGCTCTGCGTTGTCATTGGGCCTTTCAGTGGATGAAAGGTTGCTGAACCTTGCGGTGTGAGCGCAAGATTAACAAACCGGTTCGGATTCTCAACCACTTCTTCATCCGGGTTACCGAGGTCCCACGCCAAACCATCAACGTCGCCGAATACATGACAGGAGCTGCATGAGGCATCCCCGTGACTAGAGAAGTCAGTGGCGTTATATAGAAACGGACGACCTGCGATTATTATTTCGGGCTCTGGGTTAAAGAGCGCTGTGCTGGCAATTACCGTATTAGTACTAGTATCGATCGCTGCAATGCTGTTGTTAAAACGCGTCATTACATAGAGTCGGCTTTGCGCTTCATCTAACACTAATCCGGTGGGGCCTCCGGCACCAAGGGACACTTGCGTGGTTTCAGATACCTCAAAACTATTGTTAGTCAGTTCAGAGGTATCGTAAATGACAACTTTCTCGGAACCAAAACCCGCCACGTACAGAGTGCCGCCGTCTGCTGTAATTGCCATACCCATAGGTTGTGCGATGCTTTTCTGCCGCTGTTCATTGGTAGTGCTGGCCTGCGAATGATCCAGATGCTTGTTTAAGTGGACGGACGTTACGTTGTCGCCGTCGATGACCGTAATTCTGCTTTGTGCGATATTGCCTCGCACTGTGGTGTTACCGCTAATGCCTTCACCCTCAAATCGAATTAAGTTGTTGGCGTCGGTGTTACTCACATACACAGCACCGGTAACGGGGTTTGTTGCCATGTTGAATAATGTCGTCCCCACCCCAGAAATCTGTTTAACAACAGTAGGTTCATCCGTTGCACTAATAACAAAGACATCTTGATCAGGCAGTGTAAATTTAACTAAACTGTCGTAGCTAACGTTGTTTAGATCAGCCACTTGCCCGGTGTCATCTCGCCAGTTGTTACCATCAAACTGCAAAATTAGCCCGGTATCAGGTTGAACTGGCCCGTCACTACTTTGCACCGGACCAGACTTCGCAATACCGTTCTCACCAATCGTTGTAGTTTGGTTGCCAGAATGCATCACAGCCGCATAAACCGATGCACCATCCGGACTGACTGTTAACGATCTGGGTGTATCACCAAACAAGGACAAAACCGTTATGGGGTCTCCACCAATCGACTCGCCTGTAGCATTTGCATCAAAAACCCAGACGTCTGCACGCCCCACCGAGGGTGTGGACAACTGTGCATCTATGGGCTGGTCATCTGGACCATTCTGGCCCCGATGAGCCGTTGTGATAAACGCCAGTGAATTGTCGTTACCGGCGAATACAATGTCTCGCGGTTCATCGCCAACTAATAGGGTTTCAACTACGCGTGGCGGCTGCGCTTCCAAGTCCACGATACTGACACTGTCCGAGAGATGATTGATTACCCACGCCCGCGTGCTGCCAAACAGCGCGACGGCTACCGGTTCCATGCCAACGGGCACCGAGTACTCAGACTCTAACCCGTCAACCGTAACTGAAAATATATCCAGAGTCGCATTCGGTGTATTCGTCGCAAACAGTCGAGAGCCATCGGCGGATAAGGCCAGTGGCCTGACTTGACCCGATTCAAACGCAACAAACTCACTGGCTGTGGTGACAGTGGGTACGGGATTATCAGCTTCACTGTTCGAACCAGAACCATCGCATGCAGATTGCCCGAAAGATAGGCAGACCAACATTGATACGCTGATGAAACGCATGGTAGCAACTCCTTTTATTATCCAACTTGGTTCGCTGGACAGGTTCCAACTTCACGGGGGAAATTATTCTATCTACAGCAATACGAAGGTGTAACAGATTGTTCGCGTGCCGTTACTTTATATACCGCAACCAAAGCAAAGTGTTACCAGCATCGACTATTTGTTTCTTCACCCCGTTTCAAACGGCAAACGCAGCACAATCGCCTTACCCGACTCCGTCGGTGTCGTAAACAGTTCCCCTTGATGCATACGCGCCACATCTTTTGCAATAGATAAGCCCAAGCCGCTTCCCGGGTGATCGGTGCCATCGGTACGAAAAGGTTGTGTTAGTTGCTGGAAATGATCTTCCGAGATTTCCTCACCATCATCCGTAACGATCACGTCCACCGTATTCTTCGTACTGGATATTTGTGTGGATAGCGATACGTTGGCACCGGCCTGGTTGTGTAGTATGGCGTTATGAACCAAGTTGCCAATGGCCTCGCCCAGCAGGGTTCGATCGCCCACCACGTTAATACATTTTTCTAGACTGGACACCGAAAATTCTTGCGCGCTATCGAATGCCAGTGGTGCCATTTCTACTGCCTTTTCATTGACTAATTCATTGAGGTCAAACTGAGTAAACTGCTGCGCATCCATTGCATGCGCTTTTGCGCTGGCGAGCATGTTGTTTACCATCAGAGCCGACTTGTCAGACACGGCCAAAATTTGTTGCAAGCCTGCACGCAACTCTTCATGGGATTCACTTTCCAGTGAGGACTGGGCCTGAATTTTTATCGCGGCGATGGGGTTGCGCAGTTGATGGGCCGCATCACCAATAAATCGTTCACGGTTTTTTTTGCTACGTGCCACACGACCGAGCAAGGTATTCATCGACTGGACAATACCCGAGAGTTCTACCGGTACTTTTTGTCGAATGGGTGATAAGGCAAAAGCGGATCGTTTGTCAATGGACGTTTGTAATCCTGCCAAGGGCCGCATGCCCTCTTTCACTGCAAACCATACGATGATGCCCGCAATCAGCGAAAGCAGGACTAATCTCAATGCGGATCGGGCAAACAAGTGAAACGTTAATTCACCACGCTGCGATAAGCGCTGCCATGTCGTAATGGTTGTAATGCCGTTCAGTTCTCTGTCGGTTAAGTCGCGTAGTATTTGTACCGCGCGTACCGCTTCACCCAGATGCTCTCCATCGTAGAAAACTGGATTTAACAACGTTGGCGTTTCTACGGTTGGCCTGGGAAAGCCGCTGTAGCCTGTCACAAACGCGCCATTGGGTCCACGAACATGATAGAAAAACTGCTCTCCCAACGATTCCGTTAACGAGTCTAGTGTGGCTTCAGCCAACAGTGACCCGTTCGAGGCAATGACGTGTTCTAGTATGGTAAGAGAAGCGGCCAACAACGTTCGGTCGTTCAGATCACTGGATACTTTTCGTGCATGAAAAAAGGTTTCTATTGCCACTAGTGCGGCAACTAGTGCCAATGGCAACATCAGCCACAATGTTAATGCAGTACGAATAGACTTCATAACGATTATTGCTTTGCCAGCCGAAAACTGTATCCCAGTCCACGTGCCGTTTTAATTTCTGCACCACTTCCGGCAATGCGTTTTCGCAAACGATGAATGTAAAGCTCAACGGTTTTCTCGTCGGCTTCAGAACCCATCCCGTATAAGTGATCAATTATTTGGTCTTTTGAAATTATCCGGTTCCGACCGTTGATTAAAATCTCAGCCAGTGCGTATTCTCGCCGAGGAAGATCGATCAGCTCATTGTTAATCTTAATTTGGCGAGCGTTGGGATCGAACTCCAATTGGCCCACACGAATAACCTCATTAATCACTTTCTCAGCTCGCCGCATCAGCGCTCGAGCTCGGGCTTTGAGTTCTGCCAAATCGAACGGTTTCTCCAGATAATCGTCCGCCCCCAAATCCAGTCCGTCCACTTTATCAGTGAGCGTGGCTCTCGCAGTCAACAGCAACACCGGCGTTTGCACGTTGCGTTGACGCAGGTTTCTTAACAACTCAAGCCCTGATAAGCCCGGGAGATTAATATCCAAAATGATGAGATCAACAGCCTCTCGAGACAAATACTGGTTCGCTTTTACCCCGTCATAGATCACATCCACACCGTGACCGTCTGCACGAAACGACTTCGCTAGGCCGTCCGCCAAAGGGTGATTGTCTTCAACAATGAGTAGTCGCAAGAGAATAATCTTCGGCAGTGAAAGCTTGATGAAAGGTAGGCTTGATACAAATGCCCGAGTACCGCGCAGAGTCTGCGTGGCGCTAACCGAATAAACTTATCATGTTGGAGGTCTTTATGAAAACCAAGAAGTCGTGGGCCAGTGTTCTGGTCGCCAGTGTATTCGCATTTGGCAGCTCTCTCAGCGCTCAAGCGGCTGATCTTTCGGGTAAAACAGTGGAATGGGTTATACCGTTTTCCGAAACCGGTGGTTCCGCAAAATGGGCTAATTTCTTCGCACCGCTGTTATCAGAGGAGCTTCCAGGCAACCCGGCGGTGGTCGTAAAATTTATGCCTGGGGCTGGCTCAACGAAAGGCGCTAATTGGTTTCAGGAGCAGTCCGATGGCGATGGCACACTCATTTTCGGTTCTTCCGGATCCACTCAGTTCCCCTACTTGCTGGGGGACCCACGCGTACGTTATGAATACAAAGACTGGAATCCAGTCATGGCTTCAGGAACGGGCGGCGTTGCCTACCTGAATGCCGAAGCGGGTACCAAGTTCGACGGTTCTGCCAACAACCTAAAAGACATGACGTTCATTTACGGTAATCAAGGCGCTACCCGTCTTGATCTAGTACCAGCACTCGCTTGGGAAATGCTAGGCATTAACGTCGAGCACGTGATGGGCATCAAAGGTCGAGGCGACGGCCGCAAGATGTTTGAAAGCGGTGAGGCAACCATTGACTATCAGACTTCTTCGGGTTACTTGTCCGGTTCCGCAGAAATGGTGGAAAGCGGCAAAGCGGTTCCAATGATGACTTGGGGTTCACTGGATGAATCAGGCAACATTGTTCGCGACCCCACATTCCCAGATATGCCAACCTTTAAAGAAGTCTGCGAAAAAACGGATGGTTGTGAAACGTCTGGTGAAGCGTGGGATGCATGGAAGGCCTTCTTTGTAGCAGGTTTTCCGTCCCAAAAGTTGGCGTTCCTGCCAGCCGGTACCTCACAAGAAATCATTGATATGTACGTTAAAGCATTTGATGCTATTAAGGCACGCCCTGATTTCGCTGAAATTTCAGCTAAGCGTATCGGTAAATATCCTATGTTTACCGGTGCCGGTGCAGAGTCTGCGCTTGCCAGTGCGATCACTGTGCCCGACCCTGCTAAGCAGTACGTAACCGGTTGGTTGAAAGATGAGTTTGGTGTGGAGTTAAAATAAGTCGTTCGAATGGCTTATATATACTAAATAACTGTTAGACACTGCGGCCACTAAATCGGTTAACCGGTTTAGTGGCTTAAATTTTTATCCCATCCACGCCGTCCGGGAGCGAATGATGGACCTTTTTCTTGATGCGCTTCCCGCACTCAGTTCGGCATTTTCCCAAATACTGCAGCCGCACGTACTGGCCTATTTGTTTATAGGGGTTGTTATGGGACTGTGCGTCGGTGTCTTCCCCGGTTTGGGGGGCATTGCCGGTCTATCGTTATTATTGCCTTTCATGTTCGGTATGGAGCCAATTCTGGGTTTGGCTCTGATGATTGGGATGGTCGCGGTAGTCCCCACTTCTGATACGTTTGCATCGGTGCTTATGGGAATCCCAGGGTCATCCGCGTCACAGGCGACGGTGCTGGACGGTTTTCCTATGGCTAAACGTGGGCAAGCGGCACGGGCTTTGTCTGCAGCGTTTGCCTCGTCCCTGTTTGGCGGGTTAGTGGGTGCCATGTTCCTGACTCTATTTATTTTAGTCGCAAGACCCGTGGTGCTGTTGTTTAAATCACCAGAACTGCTGATGGTGTCGGTCTTTGGTTTGTCGATGGTAGGCATTCTTGCTGGACGCATTGCACTTAAGGGGGTGGTTGCAGCAGGTCTTGGACTGCTGGTAGGAACAATTGGCGAAGGTCCATTTAATGGTGAACTGCGCATGTCGAGTTATGACCTGCCTTACTTAACCGACGGGTTAAAGCTGGTCATAGTTGGGCTAGGGATTTTTGCCATACCCGAAATTGTTGCGCTGCTGCGAAAAGACAAAGCGATTTCTGAAAAACCGAACCTTGGTAGTGGATGGAGCGACGGGATAAAAGATTGGTGGGCGAACAAATGGCTGTCGGCACGCTGCTCAATCATCGGTGTAGTTGTGGGTGTCATCCCTGGCTTGGGTGGCTCAGTGGTTGACTGGATTGCCTATGGGCACGCGGTGCAGTCAGCCAAAGATAAAAGCGGTTTCGGGTCTGGGGATGTGCGCGGTGTGATTGGCCCTGAAAGTTCGAACAACGCCAAAGAAGGCGGTGGGCTGGTTCCTACGCTGTTGTTTGGGATTCCTGGTTCCGGTTCTATGGCCATTTTCATTGGCGCATTGGCTTTACTTGGCAGCGGCATTGATGTTGGGCCTTCTTTACTAGAAAACAATCTCGACTTTACTTATTCCATCGTGTGGCTGCTTGCGCTGGCTAATGTGGTGGCCACAGTGCTGTGCATTGGATTGTCCACACCCATTTCCAAGTTAACCAACATACGTTTTGTGTTGTTAGCACCGTTTATATTCATGATCATATCCTTCGCCGCGTTTCAGTCTGGCCAGGATCTTATGGACTTGGTTGCGCTGTTTGCCATTGGGTTTTTAGGCATCTTGATGCGCCGTTTTGACTGGTCTCGTCCCGCCTTTCTCATTGGCTTTGTGCTGTCAAATCCGGTGGAAAATTATTCCAACAACGCAACCCAAATTGCTGGTGTGAAATTTCGACAAGGGATGGAAACGGGGCTGTCTTATGTTATGTCGCCCATCGTCTTAATATTGCTTGTGATTACCGTGTTGTCCATTGTGGTTGGACTGCGCCAAGCGAAAAATATTATGGCTGAGGGAGAAGTGCCGTCGGGTGGAAAGCGTGCGCCGCTGATGTTTTTACTCACCGTTATTGCCTTTATCGGTTTTGCGCTGTACGACGCAGCTAGTATTCCAGATTATGCAGCGGTGGATAGAGTATTTCCCATGTTCGTCGCTGTCGTGTCTATGGTGAGTGCCGCTGTGTTACTGATTCAAATGATGCTGCAGCCCGAGACCAGCACCCTATTTGCCGATCGCGAAACGGCCGAAGAAGCTGCGGAAAATACCTACGGTTTGTGGTCAACTCTTGCGTGGTTTGCAGCACTGTTGGTGCTGACATCCCTGGTGGGGTTTGTTATAGCACTGGCATTGTTTCTGTTTAGTTTTCTTAAAGTGCGCGCCGGTCTATCGGTGATTGGTGCTGCGATGTATACGGCTGCCGGTATCGCGTTTATATGCTTCATGGCGTGGTCACTGAATCGAGACTTCCCTGCGGGTCTATTGCAAGGGGTTGTGGATTTGCCATGGCCATTGACCTAACCATTTATGGGTATCAAGCGCTGGATAAATCAACGGCCTGCTTGCAATTCTTTAACTCTACAAACCAAGTCTTCCAACTCGGGCTCTTCAAACCCCAATTCATGCATCTTTTCTGACAATTGAAATAGATAATCGCAATTTCGACCCAAGGGTCCATGTGCGGTGGCTATAGTTCGAACGGTGTCTTCAATCGACAAGTTATCAACAAACCGATGGTTCTCTTTATCGACAACGAACGTGAGAATTTTGAACGGTTTTTTTGTCTCAACGCACTGTGCTTCTATCCATGTCGGCTTATAGATGTAATAAGACATTTCCCTTCGAAATAACACATCAAGTTCTGACGCAGCATTTCTCGCATCTATCCGGAATGCCACGCCGTTACAACAGCCACCCTCTACCAAGCCCATCATAAGCCCAGGGCATTCAACCGTCCCTCTACTCAACGTTGTCCAGAAGCAAAACTTTTTTTCGAACCCCTGGATGCTGCATCGACGTTGCTCTTCGTAATTCAATGCCGGGTTCCAGATCAGGGATCCATAACCAAAAACCCACAGCTCAGAATCCTCTAGAGCACTCAAAGTTTGTTCGACGAGTGTTGCACGCTCGTTATTAGACATTCGTTCAATATTATTCTGATTGTTATCAACCAGGCGCTCTATTTCGCCGTTAAGTAAGGCTTCTCTGGTTAGTATGGATTTATCTGGCATCGGTGTTGTTAGGAAATTAAATAGTTTGTTTAACTAGCAGCAATATAACCAATTCAGGCAGTCCGTGGCTGACGTGATTCCCTTTGATACCTTCGCGACACATTAAATGCCATTATGGGTCACGATGGTTACACTTATCAATGATTTAAAGCTGCAACTATTTAGCGTAGCGGGTAACCGTACATGACTAACAGAATCACCGAGCGACGCTATGTATACTGCCATTAGTTGTATTGCAGATCGCATCAAGACTGGATCGGACGATGGCAAGTCCTTGTTCAAGCATATCCATTTCAATTGTTAGCGGTGCCAAAAACTTAAGCACCTGACCTTCAGACCCAGCAGTTTCCATTAAAAGCCCCTCGCTAAAACAGCGTTCTGCAACTGCACTGGCTAATTCGCCTGAAGGTAATGCTAACCCTCTGAGCATGCCACGACCCCGTTGAGTCACGCCATCAACTTCATCAGCGATTAGCTGCAAGCCTTTTTCCGATGCAGCGCAGTTAGCTTGCAACAAAGCGATAAAGCTTTCATCGTTCCAATTCTGCAGCAGTTCATTTGCCGCAACAAACGCCAGTTGATTGCCTCGAAACGTGCCAGTGTGTTCGCCAGGTTGCCACTCATCAAGCGCAGGCGTAAGCAATAGAAAGGATAAGGGTAGGCCACCCCCGATCGATTTAGACACACAGACGATATCTGGCACTATGCCCGATTGCTCGAAACTAAAAAAATCACCGGTGCGTCCATTGCCAGACTGAATATCATCAACGATTAACGCAATATCATGGTCATCACAAATCGCTCTGATGTCTTTTAGCCATTCATTGCTAGCGACATTTATACCGCCCTCTGCTTGAACGGTTTCCAAAATAATGGCTGCGGGTATATTCATACCACTGCTGCCATCTTCAAGCAGCGTGCGTAGTTGGGTGGCTGTGTTAACTTCGTCACCGAAGTAGTTATCAAAAGGATGAAAGCTTACGTTCTGTTTCGCACCGTAAAATTCATTGTGGTAGTACTTGTTTCCGGTTATCGCAAGCGCGCCAAGACTATGGCCGTGATAAGCGTTGGTAAAACTAATGACATGGGATCGTTGTTTCACTTTTCTGGCAAGCTTGATGGCCGCCTCCACCGCATTGGCACCGGTAGGGCCTGTGAACTGAACTTTATAATCCAGCCCGCGCGGTTTTAGAATGATGGATTCCAACGATTCTAAGAACGCAATTTTTGCAGTCGTGGCAAGGTCCAGCCCGTGCATTAAGCCATCGGCGGATAAGTACTCCATAAGCGCCGCTTTTACTTTGCGGTTGTTATGCCCATAGTTCAGTGTTCCCGCACCTGCAAAAAAATCGATGTATTCGCGCCCTGATTCATCGGTAATACGGGCGTTCAGTGCAGATTTAAAAACCGTTGGATACGAGCGACAATACCCACGCACGTTGGATTCCATTCGATGGATCACATCCATGTCTGATAGGCCACTATTCATCGGTTTTTAAGTCCATTGCTTGGATTTTCCGCTTTCAATAAGTAAGACTGGCTGATACAACCCAAAACAAATGCTAGAACTAAGCCAATAACCTGCGTAATAAATATTTATTGGGTTGAGATTGCAGCAATATTTTTCCTAATATATCTGAAGGTTACATGAGCAAACGAGGATTTCCAGTCCAGTTTTTACGCTAGCTCAACTGATCTGCAATGTGTCGAGCAATAGGAATTGCGGATGTAGCCGCCGGAGAAGGTGCATTACCCACGTGCACACAGCGTGCGGTTTTAACAAACAGAAAATCATCAACTATTTTACCGTCCGGTGTGACAGCTTGTGCTCGTACACCGGAAGGATAAGGAGATAGATCAGCAAGCTGAATACCAGAGCAGTAGGCTTTAACGCGTTTTAAATATATCCGTTTGGACAGTGATGCGCTTAATTCGGATGCGGCAGAGCCTGCGTTTTGTTTGAGCATGCGCCAGAAACCTAAATAACTCAGCGTCCCGGCCAAGTCACTCAGCGAGATGTGACTTAAGCGATACCCTTCTCGCTTAAAGGCGAGCACCGCATTGGGCCCTACCGTGAATCCACCGTTTATCTTGCGAGTTAAATGCACACCGAGGAAGGGTCTTTAGGGTCAGGCACGGGATAAATTAAATGCTTAACTAAATTTTCTGATTGGTTCAAAATTCGAAAATACTCGCCTCTGAATGGCACGACTTGATAGCCTGGTGTTTGAGAAAAGGCACGTATCAGTTTGTCAGAGTGTAAACCCGCACAACTAAACACACGGCCTACATCAAACATACTCGCATTCGTTTTTACTGACACATGGGAAGCTGTTTCACAACCCGAAATAACTTGCTCGCCATAATGAATGGCACCACCTCGTGCAACAAACAATTCGGACATCACTCGTGTGACTTGCTGGTAGTTGGTGATACCGGTGGTGGGTGAATAAAGTGCGGCAAGGCCGTTGATATTGGGCTCCATTTGCCGAAGCCCTACTTGATCGACATCTTCAATAACAATATCGTTCTGTCGGGCCCGATCGCCTAAGGCTTGCATACGTGTTACTTCGGCTTCGTTGGTAGCGATGATTAATTTGCCACAATTCTCCATGGGGATAGCGTGCTCAGCACAAAAGGATTGCGTCGCTTGCACACCTTCACGGCAGAACTTGGCTTTAAGGCTGCCGGGTGTGTAATAGACTCCGGCATGTATAACGCCAGAATTGTGGCCTGATTGATGTGTTGCGGGGCCCGCTTCTTTTTCCAGCACGAGTATTTTAGCTTTGGGTTCGCGGGATTGCAGTTCAAGGGCCGTTGCCATGCCGACGATGCCGCCACCTATGATCAGTATGTCTATCATGCTCATTTCTCAAACACATCCCCGAAGTTAAACGCTTGCCTTTCTACTGATATCCATAAATTGCCATACAATCAAGCGCTTGATCAGTCGTTGGTGCAAGGGGTGGCTGCAAATAACGAATACCAGGAAACTATTTTCCTGAACGACCCGCGTTAATCAAAATATAATAATATTAATAAATTCAAAAGCTTAAGAATTTTTCGAAAAATAATCAAAAAAAATTCTTAACGACTGTCGAAAATCGAAAGTCGCCCGCGTCCTAGAGGTACAAACAACTTAAAAGGACAAAACGATGATCTTTACTGTCACACCTCTATACGCTCTCGCTGTCGCCGGAATCTATATGGTTCTTTGGATGCGTGTCACTGCTAAACGTGGCGGGATGGGCCAATCCATCGGCGATGGCGGCGACGCAGACCTTCTTCTGCGCATTCGCCAGCATGGCAATTGCCACGAATGGTCAAGCTTCCTACTTATTCTGATGATCCTGGCTGAAGGCATGGGCGCACCCAGCTTATACCTTCACATCGGTGGTGTTTTACTGCTAGTGGGTCGCATCGCTCATCCATTCGGCTTAAAAAAAGACAACGCGTCACACGTATTGCGCTATGTGGGCAATGGCACGAATATGCTGGCAACATTGAACCTGATGGTGTGCCTTGCCGTGAACAGTTTGGGCCTTTAAGGGTCCACAATCCCCTACTCTAATTCTATAAAAAAAAGGAAAAGACCGATGAAATACATGCTTCTAATTTACAACAACCCCGAACAGCAACCACAGTTTGGTACACCAGAGTTTGAAGAAATGATGGGTGGGTTTTTCGCCGCTAACGAAAGAATGAAGGCCGACGGTGTGATGGTCGATGGTGAAAGCCTTAACCAGCCCGATACCGCAACTTCAGTTCGCATCAAGAATGGTAAAACCGAAACGATGGACGGCCCGTTCGCCGAGACACGTGAATATTTAGGTGGATATTACATTGTTGATGTGCCTGATTTGGACACGGCCATCACCTACGCAGAGTTGATTCCGTCAGCCACCTTCGGAACCATCGAAGTGCGCGCCTTAATGGACTACAACCCCGCGGGCTAACTCATGGCAAAGACGACCACCCCGATTGCGATTAACAAAGCGATAGAAGATGTGTTGCGACGCGATCGGGGACGTCTTATTGCCGGACTTGTGTCCCGTTTGGGCGAATTACAACTGGCCGAAGATGCACTGCAAGAAGCACTGATTACGGGCATGTCCCATTGGGGGCGATCCGGTCTTCCCCATTCTCCCATCGGTTGGCTCATGAAAGTTGCCCTGAACAAAGGTATCGACAGAGCACGTGCTGCCCAACGCGATGCCAACAAGGTGAATCAATACATGGAGCTTCACTCCGACAGATACGAAACCTTAGACGAAGAAGCAATACCGGATGACCGACTGCGTTTAATTTTTGCGTGTTGCCATCCCGTGCTGGACGAAAAATCCCAAGTTGCTTTGACGTTACGCACCGTGTTCCAGCTAACAACCCGCGAGATAGCCGCGGCTTTTCTGGACAAAGACATCACCATGGGTCAGCGGATTTCACGGGCGAAGGCGCAACTGAAAGAGTCCGCTGTCGAATTCGACATTCCTGAATCAGACGTCTGGCCCGCACGGTTGGATGCCGTGTTATCTGCGATCTATCTGATTTTCACGACCGGCTATGTGCACGAAGATGAAACTGATCGGGATCTTTGCGTCGAGGCGATATTCTTATTGCGACTGCTTGATCGACTGCGCCCAGATGACCCCGAGATCGAAGGCGCGCTGGCCCTGGTTCTGTTGACAGAAGCGCGAAAGACGGCGCGGATCGGACCCGATGGCGCAAGCGTGCCACCTGCCGATCAAGACCGGAAGCTTTGGGATATGCGAATTGCACGCGAAGGACAAGCGCTGTTGTCTCAAGCCATCCAGCGCGGACGACCCGGCCCCTTCCAAATCAAGGCGGCCATCGCAGATTGTCATATGGCCGAGCCTAAACCTGATTGGCCTCAAATCTCGCTTCTGTTCGGGTCACTTTGGGCACATGAGCCCACACCGGTTGTTGCGCTCAACTGGGCGGTAGTCATGGCAGAGCTTGGCCAAGTCGAACTCGCCTTAAACAAGATTGAGGCTTTAGAACCTGCGTTAAAAACGTTTCAGCCATTTCACGCAGCTTATGCCAACGTACTGGAGCAAGTCGGGCGCATAGACGATGCCAAGCATAGTTATGACAAGGCAATAGAGCTCGCTCAAAATTCTTCCAGCCAGAAGTTCTTGGAGAACCGACTAAGGCAACTCGTCTAATGCAAGAGTGGATGTCCGCACATAGATGTCCACTCTGTCCTTCCTTTAGTTAGGTGAACGTAAATCCTTCTGTTGCCGAAACAACAAGTTAATTGATTTTATTGCCCAGTTCCCTTAGTGTCGGAAAGGCGGCACTCTGGATTCGTCAGTGCAATTTATTGTGACTGAGCTTTGGGGCTACCCCAAGGTAGGGTATTGTTGACATTACGCTGCAGGAACGGCCATGCACTGCGTGCATTGGAGTTCATGCGAATTCTCGAGCAGAGTGCCGCGCAACAATAAAGAATTAGAAAGTGAATAAACAGGCTCTTTTTGCACGGCAGCTTGCACAATGGCTATCCATCGTTGATTGGCGCTACACAACATTACTTAGCGCAACTATCGAGTGCACAGCTGACCTACCCAATGATGGCAACGAAATTATTAACGAGCTGTTGCTGTGTTACCCAGAAAAACCACCTCACTCCTCTATCACAGCATTTTTACTCACTTCTGAACGGCTTGCTAGCTGGTTTAGACACACTAAAACTGCGCCTATCGTCACGCGCTTTGCACTGCAGCGCTCTAGCATCACGACACCCGTAGAAAAGTTTCTCCCAGTGATTAATACCATTGGTGATCTAGCTCAATGGTTTTCCCTATCTATTGCTGAGCTTGATTGGTTCGCCGATAGTTGGCGTGGTGATGCATTGACCAAAAAGCAACTGAAGCACTACCAGTATGAGTTGCTAGAAAAACGCCAGGGAGGAACGCGATTAATCGAGAAGCCTAAGGCGAGATTAAAAATAATACAACGTAAGATCTACCATGACATTCTGGCGACTATAGAGACTCATCCGTCCGCACACGGATTTTGTAAAGGTAGAAATTGTATATCACACGCCTCAAATCATGTGGGCAAACGGTACTTAATGTCCTACGATATTGCCGATTGCTTTCACTCCATCAACTGGCCCACAGTAAAGGCTGTGTTCCTGCGCTTAGGCTTTACACCAGAAGTGGCACGCTACTTAACCGCTTTGTGCACACACCGTGTTCAATTGGAAGATAAAACGTTAGCTCGGTTTGATCGCGCCCAACAAGAACGGCTAAAACAACGGCATCTACCGCAAGGCGCTCCCACGTCTCCAGCACTCGCCAATGCCGCACTGCATCAACTTGATTTAAGGTTAGCCGGCTTGGCTAAAACTCTGGATATGAATTACTCACGCTACGCCGACGATATCGCCATGTCGAGCAACTCGCACCGTGACTGGCGATTTTTAGAACCACTGATTGGCGGAATTTGCCTCGATGAAGAGGTGTCGTTGAACTACAAAAAAACACGCATTAGACGACGCCACCAAAAGCAGCGTTTAGTTGGAATTGTCGTGAACACGAAACTTAACATTGACCGGCAATATTTTGATGCGCTTAAGGCCACGCTAACCAATTGCAAAAGACACGGAATCGAGAGTCAAAACCGCGATTCACTGCCACATTTTCGGGCACACCTGCTTGGCCAAATACAGTATGTGAAATCTCTAAACAAACAACGCGGTGAAAAACTAGAACGTATCTTCTGTGCAATCGATTTCTAATGGTTGTTGCTCAGTAAAAACGCTGACGCTCCGGTCCAGCCAGGCATTTTCCGAGAAAAGTTTGAATTTTCAATGCACTCGGTGTAGGTTTACCTTACCGACGCCCATGTACGTAATATTTGCCCAAAACCGAAACGCCCCACCTCAATGCTATGAAACCGACAGATACAGCCCGACCTGACCATTTTCACCAAGTGGTCGATTGTCAATGGGGCTGCCCCGCTCATACGGATGTTCCTCACTACATCAGGCAAATCGCACAGGGCGACTACACCGGCGCTTATCTGGAGAATCGAAAAAGTAATGTGTTTCCAGGCATTTTGGGCCGTGTTTGCGATCGACCGTGCGAACCGGCTTGCCGGCGAGGTCGACTGGACGAAGAACCGGTGGCAATCTGTCGACTAAAGCGGGTCGCCGCTGATTTAAGCGATGATATCCGAGAGTTCTTGCCTCCAAAAGGTCCGTCCAATGGCAAGCGAATCGCCTGCATCGGCGCGGGAGCCGCATCACTCACGGTTGCGAACGATTTACTGCCTTTGGGCTACGACATTGTGATGTTCGAGCAACACGATAAACCGGGCGGGTTGATGCGCACCAACATCCCCTCATTTCGACTGCCCGCAGATGTTCTCGATGATGAGATCGCTTTAGTTGTGGAACGCGGTGTGGACCTGCGACTCAACACGAAAGTGGAGAGCATGCAGGCACTGATAGACGAAGGCTTTGATGCGATCTTTGTCGGTACCGGTGCCCCCAGAGGTAAAAATGTTGAATTGCCCGGACGCTACGATACCGATCGAATCCACATTGGTATCGATTGGCTCGAAGAGGTTGCGTTTGAACATACCAAATCCATTGGTGAAAATGTTCTGATCATCGGTGTGGGGAACACCGCGATGGACTGCTGCCGAACCTCACTTCGCTTAGGCGGTAAGAATGTGAAAGTGATGGCGAGAAAACCCCGAAACTGGTTTAAAGCCAGTGTTTGGGAACTGGAAGACGCGGAAGAAGAGAACGTCGACATCATCATCAACCATGCACCGAAAGAGTTCGTGGTAGAGGGCGGGCAGCTTAAAGGCATGTTATTTGACAAGCTGCATTATGATATTGATGACAACGGCCGGCTTTCCGATCCTACCGTTATTGAAGAAGTGTTTATTGCCTGTGACGATGTCATATTGGCCATCGGTCAAGACAACGCTTTTCCATGGATCGAAAAAGAAACAGGTCTTGAACTGACACAATGGGACACCCCCGTCGTTCATGAAACCAACCATAGCTCTTCCATCGATGGCATCTTTTTCGGTGGTGATGCAGCATACGGCCCCAAGAACATTATCTGGGCTGTTGAGCACGGCCATCGGGCGGCAATCTCTATCCATAAATACTGCGAAGGTGAAGATATTTCTGATCGACCACCACGTGGCTTGAATTTACTCTCAACCAAAATGGGCATCCATGAATGGAGCTATTCCAACGACTTTGATGACGTACCCCGTCATAAAATGAATCACGTCGATCTGGTTCGACGATTCAAAGACATCAAAATTGAAGTTGAGCTAGGTTTTAATGCGGAACAAACCGCACGCGAAGTTGAACGCTGCCTGAATTGTGACATTCAAACCGTATTTACAGAGAAATTGTGTATTGAGTGCGATGCCTGCATGGACATCTGTCCAACTCACTGTCTCACCATTACCGAAAATGGTGAAGAAGACGATTTACGTGGGCGGCTACGAGCACCAGCAAACAACAAAAACCAAATTCTCACCGTATCCGATGCCCTTCCACAAACCGGAAAAGTCATGGTGAAAGATGAGGACCTGTGTGTCCATTGTGGTTTATGTGCTGAGCGATGCCCCACTGGCGCATGGGACATGCGTAAATCACGCATTAGCATTCCTTACGCTTTTCAGAAATAAGCTCATCGCTGTTGCTAGCTCAAAATAAGTCGTACTGAACAATGACCACATCCAAGCTGAATGACTTTGTAATCAAACTCGCCAATGTCAACGGTACGGGCTCCGCCAGTGCCAATGGCATGTTAATGAAATCCATTTTCCGAATGGGCATTCCGGTCACGGGTAAAAACTTCTTTCCATCGAATATTCAAGGTCTTCCCACCTGGTATGAAATTCGAGTTAGCAAAGACGGCTATCTTTGCAGATCGGGCAAAGTCGATTTTATGGTGGCGATGAACGCAGAAACTTACAACGCAGATCTGGCGGAGGTCGACCCAGGTGGTTATTTGATGTACGACTCGACCTGGCCTCGTAAGGACATGTCAGATCGATCCGACGTTACGGTGCTCGGCATCCCATTGTCAGCCATGTGCAATGAAGCATTTGAATCGGCACGCGCAAAAGTACTCATGAAAAACGTGGCCTATGTCGGAGCACTGGTCGCTCTGCTCGACATTGATATGAGCATGGTTGAAAACCTACTTAAAGAAACGTTTTCTACAAAACCAAACCTAGCTGATGCGAATATGCAAGCCATTCGAATGGGTTTTGACTATGCAATGGAACATTTTGATTGCCCGTTACCACTCAAGCTTGCCCCCATGGATTCAACCGTAGGTCATGTGATTGTTGATGGCAATACTACGGCTGGGCTGGGTGCTGTGTACGCAGGTGCCACCGTAACGAGTTGGTACCCAATAACACCGTCCACCTCGTTGATTGATGCATTCAGTCTTTTTTGCCAGCAACTACGAAAAGACTCTGATACGGGTGAAAACAACTACTGCGTGATTCAAGCCGAAGACGAACTCTCTGCCATTGGCATGGTGCTAGGAGCTAACTGGAATGGCGCGCGCGCATTTACCGCAACCAGTGGGCCAGGCATTTCGTTAATGAGTGAGTTTCTAGGTCTTGCCTACTATGCAGAGATTCCAGCCGTACTCTATGACGTGCAGCGCGTCAGCCCATCGACAGGCATGCCCACCCGGACACAACAGTGTGACATCGTTTCAGCCGCCTATGCCTCGCACGGCGACACGAAACACGTGTTGCTATTTCCAGCGGATCCAACCGATTGCTTTCACATGTCTCAAGTCGCCTTTGACTTGGCAGAAAGACTGCAAACACCCGTTATCGTTTTAACGGATCTCGACATTGGCATGAACGATTGGATGATTCCTGAAATTGAATGGGACGACAGCTACCAACCGGATCGTGGCAAAGTCTATGATGCAAAACAGCTCAAAGACATGGATGCGTTTTATCGCTATTTGGATGTGGACGGTGATGCGATACCGTGGCGCACACTTCCTGGGGTTGACGCAAAAGGGGCTTACTTTGTTCGCGGTTCTGGCCACAATAAGTTTGGTGGTTATACCGAAAAATCCGATGAATACAAAGACGTAGTTGATCGACTGCGACGAAAATTCGATACCGCTGCTACCCTTGTTCCGGCACCGGTTCTTAATATTGATGACTCAAAGCCTAGAGAAAAAAGCTTCGCCTTAGTGTCTATCGGTAGTTGTGATGCAGCAATTCGAGAAGCCCGGGACAGAATGCAGCAAGACGGCCAAGGGAATTTGGATTACATGAGAATTCAGGCATTTCCTTTTAATAACGATGTGGCCGACTTCATTGCCCGATACGAGCAGGTTTTTATCATAGAGCAAAATCGCGATGCTCAATTAAGACAGCTACTCACCGTTGAATTATCTATCGACCCAAACCGTTTGGTACCGCTACTCTCTTACGATGGCATGCCCGTTAGTAGTCATTTTATTGTAGAAGGTGTATCAAAGCTAATGAAACAAGGCCATGCGGCGTAGCCTTTTAACCAGGATTTGAACCAATGAGTTTTCTTAAGAAACCCAGTATTTCACATCCCGGATTACCGAAAAATGATATCGGTTTAACCATTCGAGATTATGAAGGGGCTATGTCTACCCTTTGCGCAGGTTGTGGCCACGATTCCATTTCATCGGCTATCATGCAAGCCTACTATGAATTGTCGGTAGAACCGCATCGAGTAGCCAAGGTGTCGGGTATTGGTTGTTCCAGTAAAACGCCCACCTATTTTCTCGGCGGTGCACACGGTTTTAATTCCGTGCACGGTCGAATGCCTTCCATTGCCACCGGTGCAAACGCCGCTAACAGAGAACTGAACTATATAGGCGTATCCGGTGATGGCGATTCACTCTCTATTGGTTTAGGCCAGTTTGGACACGCCATTCGCCGCAACATCAACATGATGTACTTGATCGAGAACAACGGTGTGTATGGATTAACGAAAGGCCAATTCTCTGCTAGCGCCGACCGTGGCAGTACTGCCAAAAAAGGCGATGCCAATCCCTACTCCCCGATTGATCCGGTAATGCTTGCTATTTCTCTTGGATGTACTTTTGTTGGACGTGGGTTCTCAGGTGATAAGGAACACTTAGTCCCGATGTTAAAAGCAGCAATTCGACATAACGGCTTTGCGTTTCTGGACATCATTTCCCCGTGCGTCACCTTCAACGATCATGAAGGATCCACCAAGAGCTATGCGCACACAAGGGCCAACTTACGAGAAACGGTGCATGCTGACTTCACCGCACACCATGAAGAGATCGTCGCCCAAATAGATCCAGGTGAATACAAAAAGATCACCATGCACGACGGTAGCCGCGTCGGATTCCAAAGAGTTGATGAATCCTATGACCCAACCAGTCGTATATCAGCGCTATCCTACATTGAAGAGCATCGAGAAAAAGGTGAAGTGGTTACCGGCCTACTTTATTTTGAAGAAAGCTCATCTGAGATGCATTCAGTGCTTGGCTCAAGTCAACAGGCCATGGCAACACTGCCGTATAAGAAACTGAATCCCGGTGCTGAAACCTTAGCTCGTATTCAGTCTCGCTGGCGTTAGATCTCACCGTTGATGAAATCAGATGTGACACGGGCTGAGAATCACGGGAAGTTTAGTGCGCTCACTTAGGTTTTCAGCCCTGAATTCGATCAGCGATTGCAAGGATACGATACATATCTCTTAACACGGGCTTTTCGATTAATTTCCCGTCTATAACGACCAACCCGGTATCGGCTGCTTCGAACGTTTTTATTATATGTCGAGCGCGTGCGATTTCTTCTTTACTTGGCGTAAACACGTCGTTCAATGCTGATATTTGTTTGGGGTGAATGGAACCCTTACCAGAAAAACCCAGCGATTTAGCTTGCTGTGCTGCCACCACCATCCCGCCCGGATCCTCCAAATCGAGGTAAGGAACATCGATGACATCAAGACCTGCTGACGCTGCCGCATGGACAACACGGGAACGAGCGTATAACAAAGGCTCCCATGCATTTTCACAGCGAAGTTCGGCTGCCATGTCCACGCCACCAAAAAATAGAGCATCAATTCGGGAACTGCAATGCGCGATATCAAAGGCTGCTTCCAGCCCTGCGTTCGTTTCAATGATGATATGTAGGCGAGTATCGTGGGAACGCTCACTGAGTAAGTTGTCAAGCAAAACGACCTCATCGGGGGTGCGGACCTTAGGAAGCATCAAGGCCGGTGGCGGTGTGTCGATCGCGAGAACGGCCTGGACATCAGCAATACCGAACGCTTCTCGTAGGCTATTGATACGTAATATGCGTTCAACACCATCATCTGCTTGAGGAGTTGAAAACAGGTGCAGTGCTTTTTTTCGTGCTTCCTCTTTATCTTTTGGCGCGATGCCATCTTCCAGTTCAACACATACCATATCAGCGCCTGACGCCAATGCTTTGGGGAATATCTCCGGCCTAAGCCCAGGGGAAAAAATAAAACTTCGGCGTGGGCGTATGGATTGTTGAGTCATATCTATCTCTTAAACGCCAATCAATGTGTTTAACAATGGGTAATTAATCACCAATTTCGCGGCACTACAGAACACTGCTGGCGAAACACAAATAATAGGGTATTGGCATCTACCCATCATTCAAATCAAAAAATCATATGTCAACTTTAACTCGAAATACAAAACAATTCCAAAATGTTTGGATAACTGAACACCGAATTGACAAGAACGATTCTTTATGGAATATCGTAAAGAACGCAAATTTGCCACCTGAGAAATGGCGAAAGTACTACGACGCAGCCTACAACATGCAATTTCGTAGGACTCGAACCAGACTGCGAAGAAATGACCCCAATCTAATATACAAAGGTGAATTGATTTGGCTGCCAACGTTTTCTAGAGATCATTGCGTGACTAGTGCGAACTATATGAATGTCACAGCAAAAAAAATAGAAAACATCATTCGTAACAGAAAAGAAATCGCTCTAGTTATACAAACCACTCATGAGAAAATAAAAAAAACAGAGAAAAATTGGAAAGAAATTCTCGCACCAATAGAACAAAAACTAGAAAAATTATCCAAATTGACCGATGAGTGTTACAAACAAGTCGCGCGCCTACGGGATGATGAGGCGATGGCGGCCATGTCGAGGTATTGTCAAGCGGACTACCAAACGGAGGAAAATGAGTTTCGTGGTGTCGTAACCGCTTTAAAAAATTCAGCCGATCAAAACCATGAAGTGAGAATTGAGCTAATAAAAGGGCTTGCACTTAAACTAACAGAACTCTACAAGAAAGAGCAGAAATTGCACACAGTCTTCGATTCTCAATACAAGGTATTAATCAGTATGAGTAAGACTTGCTATTGAGCCGCACCTCACACTTGTCACAGCGATCCGTCAGGGGTATTTTTTAAGCAGGTATACTCAATAAAACTACGCAACGCCAACAGTCACCCGCGTTTCAAAGACTGGAACTGCAAGACAATATGCACAAAGCCTCGCGAATTACTCTCGCAACCGAGATCAAGTTCAACGATCCACTACCCAAAGCGGTTGACGTGGTCATTATCGGTGGTGGTGTGATTGGTGTGTTTACAGCGCTCAATCTGGCAGAGGCTGGCAAGCGTGTTTTATTGTGCGAAAAAGGTCGGATAGCAGCTGAACAGTCATCGCGAAACTGGGGCTGGATACGTCAACAAGGGCGTGACGAAAGTGAATTGCCCATCGCTATGGAGTCTGTGAAACTCTGGAAGAATATTGATCAAACCTTGCAGGGAAAATGCGGCATCAAAAACACCGGTGTTGCGTACTTGGCAACCAAACCCTCAGAATTGGCGGATTTTGAACAATGGGTGGAAACTGCGCGAAAACACGGATTGCATTCAGAAATGTTGACGCCAGCTCAGATCAAAGACGGCTTTTCAGGCAAGGCAGCTGATCATTGGGTGGGTGGTGTCAGAACGCCCAGTGATTGCAAAGGAGAACCTTGGCAGGCCGTACCCGCAGTGGCCGAATACGTACATTCCTTTGGCGCTACCCTCATTGAAAATTGTGCGGTGCGGTGTTTAGAATTGCAGGCAGGCCATGTAACTGGCGTGGTGACTGAGATGGGTACGGTTGCGTGCGAGCAAGTCCTATTGGCTGGTGGTGCCTGGTCGCGGCTTTTTCTTGGCGCACACGGTGTCAACATTCCACAGCTCTCTGTGCTGGCCACGGCCGCTCAAACAGCACCACTGCCCGACTTTGCTAAAACAAACTGTGTTGACGAAGAGCTGGCCATAAGACGGCGTGATGATGGCGGATATACTTTGGCGCTGGCCGATCGACATGTCTTTCCAATCGGCCGTGACGGATTCGCCAGTCTTAAGCACTGGCTGCCTGAAACAAAGCGTATTTGGAATCACACCGCGTTCATTTTGGCTGCCCCTAAAGGATTCCCAGACGCGTGGAGCACGCCACGCAGTTGGTCCGCACATGAGGTCACACCCTTTGAACACATGCGTGTACTCGAACCACCCGTGGCAGTCGATGTCGTGGAGCGCATGCAATCACGTTTTACAAAAAGATTTTCAAGTTTTGGGCAACCCGAGATTACCGATAGCTGGTCTGGAATGATTGATGCCATGCCAGATTATGTACCGATAGTGGATGCGGTGACGCAACTACCCGGTTTAATGTTAGCTACCGGAATGAGTGGACACGGCTTTGGTATTGGGCCAGGTTTTGGACGAGTCATTGCAAGGCGACTACTGGGCTTGATGGATGAGCATGATCTTAATAGGTTTAGATTCAGCCGTTTTACTGACGGTTCTGTACTGCAGCCAGGACCGTCGCTATGAGCCTCTCTAGCTCTATCGCCCGACACTTTCGTCAGAGCCATATCGCTATGACGCCCGCACTAGCACCAAAGCTCTATCTGAAAACTCTGCTTTTAAATCGAAAAAAAGTGGATCATCGTACGATACCGTTTCCACTGAATTTACCTAGCATTCAGATAAAACCGACATTCAATGGAAGTGCAGCACTTTACCAAGCGGCAAAACAATTGAACGTAAGTAAAGGTGATGCGGTGTTGCTACCAGCCTATTGCTGTGGCGCAGAAATTGGCCCGTTTCATTACTTACAGTGCGTATTGCATTTTTACGAAGTGGATAGCGAATTGAATGCGGATGTACAACAGATTGAGCAGATTCTCAATCGCCATAAAAACATTAAATTACTTTTAATAACACACTACCTCGGCTTCGCTCAAATCGCGACCAAAGAAATTCAACAGCTGTGTGAAATCACTAACACCCTATTATTAGAAGATTGTGCGCATGCAATGTATGGAACCCAAGCTGAACAACCATTAGGCAGTTTCGGTCATTGTGCAATCTTTAGCCCTAGAAAGACTGTCGAGCTAACGGAAGGTGGTCTAGTCGTATCAAATTCATTATCTGTCCCAACACAGAGCGCCGCACCGGCTTCAGAAATCAAACCAAAGGCGCCGGACCTTGCGCCTTACCTACAGCGTCTGTGCTACTCCATGCAGCAATACTATCGTGGCATTGACCCCTCGATTAATCCGAGGCTACCAGCCGTACTGGGCATTGCTTTATTGTCCATACCCGCAGTCTTTATCAAGATCTTCAAAAAAGCAGGATTCTTAAAACACGTTAACTGGGCAACCGCTGACATCGAAGATTTGGAAGCGGTACCTATCTACAATACAACCATATCGAGCTCAATGCTTCGCCTACTCGAACGAACCGATTCGAAACAAGTCAAAACTAGAAGGCAGGAAAACTATCAGGTATGGCTATCTGCCATGAACCACACTGAAATCAAAAATAAAGCCCAGCCGGTATTCCCAACACTGCCTATCGATTGCTGCCCACTCTATTTTCCCTTAATGGTAAAAAATCCTGCAAAGCTAGTTCAAGCACTGAAAGCGCACGATATAGAATCCTTTAATTGGTGGAGCCATTTGCACCCATCGGTGGATTGGCAGCGCTACCCGGTTGCACAAAAATTGAAAAGTCAAATCATCGCGCTACCTCTGCACCACAATATGAGCTCCGCCCAGGTAAAATACGCGGCCGCGTGTGTTCATAAGCTATTGATAACATCGGCGGACCTGTAAAACAGCCGCCAGTTTCAGAATTCCTTCTTTTTTAGACTGACAACCCAATCAGGTTAAAATTTACTTAGAACATTACCGACCCGCTCAGCAACCATCCCAGGGAATAGATTATTTCAAATATTGGATTAATGTATTCGTTAAAACGGCCGATTACAGCTATACATGGTGGACCAGAACACGTCGCGAAGGTGATTTGGGTAAAATCACAAACCGATATACATTAAGATATCTCTTCTAACTGACTATTAAATTCTCATAATCAGCTCGCCAACATTCACTCAGTGGCTAATGGACTACGTACACACCACCATACTCGATGCGATCTCCGAAATCGCAGCTCAACACCCTGGTGATATAGCCATCGTCCATGACGATAGAAGTTATGGCTATGGTGAGTTGGACTCTTACAGCAGCTATATCGCTAGCCGCTTGATAAACATGAAACTTAAACACGGTGACAATGTTGCACTGTGCCTAGATCGATCAGTTCACGCCATAGCGAGCATGTTGGGTGCATTTAAAATGGGGGCGGCCTTCGTACCCATCGACCCAACTTTTCCAGTGGATCGAATTGCCTACATAATCGCAGACGCTAACGTTAAAGCGGTACTTTGTGCCCCAAAATATCAATCAAAATTTGACAATAGCTCCGTCGATGTCACGACGTTAGATGAATACCCAATAACAAAACAAGAGCAGTTTGTACCTGATAAACAACTGACCGGTGACGATCGTGCCTACATCATGTATACCTCTGGTTCGACAGGCAAACCAAAAGGTGTGCCCATATCGCACCGAGCGTTACTTAACTATTGCCGAGCTGATCAGCAAATCTACCAATTGCAGAAAATTGATCGTACTCTGCAATTCTCTACACTAAGTTTCGATATCGCGATTGAAGAGATTTTCCCACCCTTAATGGTGGGCAGCACGGTTGTCGTGCGTCCATCACAGCGCAGTACGGCTCAAATCGAACTCAGTGATATCGTCAACACTTACCAAATTACAGCCTTACATTTGGCAACGGGTTATTGGCATGAATGGGTAGATTTGATGAAGGCCGCATCAGTCCGGGTGCCCACCTCGATTCGCTTGATGGTTGTTACCGGAGAAAAAGTCTCACCGGAACACTATCAGCGCTGGCAATCGATGGTGGATAAACCGACCTTATGGGCAAACGCCTACGGCCCAACAGAAGCTACGGTTTCCGCAACAGTATTCATACCCCCCTCGGGCTGGCATGGGAAAACCCTTCCCATAGGTAAGCCGATTTTGAACTACACCGCGTACATTCTTGATGAATCAAGAACACCCGTCGATAAAGGGGAGACAGGCGAACTTTACATCGGAGGACCAAGTTTGGCTGAGGGTTATCTAAACAAACCCGAACTAACCGAACAAGCATTTTACCCAGACCCGTTCAGTGAAGAGGCCTCAGCCTTAATGTATCGCACAGGAGATCTTGCGCGTTGGATGAACGATGGGAATATAGAATATGCAGGCCGCATCGACCATCAGTTAAAAGTGGGTAGCTATCGCATTGAACCAGGTGAAATAGAGAACGCATTAAACGAACACACCGATGTTAAAGACTCACTAGTTATCGCTGATGAAGTCAGTGATAAAAAAATGTTATTAGCTTACATAGCTTCTGACAACTCCGATTTATCGGCCAGCAAGCTGTCGAACTTTCTCAAGTTAAGTTTACCTGCGTACATGGTCCCTGCTCGCTATGTGCTCTTGCGGGATTTACCAAAAACACTGAACGGTAAAATTGATCGAAAAGCATTGCCTGACAACACTCAGGCTGTTGCGCCCAACAATGGCGATTACACAGCACCTATTGGAGAGGTACAGGAACGGCTGTGTGCCATCTGGAGCGATATTCTAGGCGTACCTGCGGTGGGTTCAGACAGTAGTTTTATCACTTTAGGCGGCGATTCACTACTTGCCGTCAGAACCATTTCCCGAATACACAGTGAATTGGGGTTTTCAATCTCTACTAGAGATTTTTTCTATCTTGATACGGTGGCTTTACTTGCAGGATACATTGAAGGTAAAGCGGTCGAACGCGTGGTGCCAGCACCTATACCTGAATTTATCCTGTCGCAACACCGACAGCTTTACACCGTACTACAAACACCAACAGTTGAAAAAAACAACGGTATAGGCCTGTTGATCGTTCCCTCTTTGAGCAACGAGCAGCGCCGTTCACAACGCCCATTTCGCTTACTTATGCAAAACTTGGCTAAGCAAGGTTACACAACACTACGATTTGATTGGACGGGCACCGGAAACTCCAGCGGCACTGGCTCAGATATTCATTCGCTCGATCAATGGAGCACAGACATACGTGATGCGATGCATAGACTCTCAGAAAACTGCTCTGAAGTTAACGTAGTCGCGGTACGCGCTGGGGCTCTCATCACTGCAAACACAGACTTATCACCGCAACTGGTAAAGCAACGATATTACTGGGATCCGGTAACCAGCGGTCATCAGTGGTTGCAAGAAGTGACGCAATTGCAAAAGGGAATCGTTAGTGACACATACAGATTTCTTAGAGAACGCCGCATTGATATAAAGAACCTGACAGAGTTTGCTGGCCTAACAATCACAAAAGAATTGCAAGCTAAATTTCGTCAGCACGACATGCATGAGCTGTTAGCAGAAAATAAATGGAACCACCGTTCACATCTTTTACTGGCAAATCCAGATCACGAGCAATATTTCAAGGACCTACCTTGTCATGTTCACAGCGTAACTGAAGAAAATGAGTGGACAAACACACGTCAAACAAATGTTGATATGCGCATAAACAAGGTTGCAGGCCTATTAGCTGATCTACTCGCTGACGATAACGCTGACTCCACTCCATCGGCCAGCAAAAGTGAGCGCAAAAAGCTATCCGTAGTGCCTGGCTCTACCGATATCGAATTGAATGATAACCAAAGCTCTGGAACAAATATACAGCACGTAGAATCGGTACAGACATTTGGTTCAACGAATCAATTCGTTGGTGTGTACACGCAACCAAGCAATGCCCAAAGTGAATTGCCCTGTGTGCTCTATATAACAGCCGGATTACTACATCATGTTGGACCCACTCGCTTACATGTTGAGTTGGCCCGTTCATTTTCCAAGGATCAGATCGCCGGATTCAGGTTTGATTTATCTGGCATAGGAGAAAGTGAACCAAGCAGTATGGGAGGCTACTTCACCGAGCGCTCTGTAGCGGAAATTCGCGCAGCTATGGACCACATTCAAACGACTTTCCAACATGAACATTTTGTTCTATTAGGATTGTGCTCAGGTGCCGATGATTCCTTGGCAACAGCGCAGCATGACGAACGGGTTAAAGGGGTTGTGCTGTTAAACGGATACGCCTATCCAGCCGGTAAATTCAAACTGTATCGATTTAAGGATTTTTACCTGCCACGAATGCTTGTGCTTGGGAAGTGGATAAACACAATGAAACGCCTGCTACCACTGCCGGGCTTAACACCAACCCAACCGGTAACATCCGCGCCTGCGGCGATGTCGGACGAAGAAAGGGAGACTGTTGTTGCTTTAGACGATGACTATCGCTATGTGCCGCCCAAAGAAAAGACAGGCCAAATCATCGACTCACTCACTCAACGCGGCGTCAGATTATATTTTATCTACGCGGGCAGCGAACATGAAGAGTACACCTATGAAGGGCAACTGATGGACATGTTCCCCAGTCAACGTGATAATCCGAATCTACAAGAAGCTTTTATTAAAGAAGCAGACCACACCTATATTCTACAAACCGACCGAAACACGCTCAGTGCCTTATTGAGAAATTGGTTTTCAAGTAACACTTAAATTTTCACCGCATAACAAATGATTTTCTTGACTAAAAATGCGCTGGTCTATTTGATCATTTGACCAGCTGCCCTGCACAGATTCAATTGAACATGGTATCCGGGAGCAATGTCGCAATTTTTGGGAATACCAATAGCAGAATCACGCAAACCAGCATTGCGAACCAAAATGGCCAGATTCCACGAAAAATGGTGTTCAATGGAACACCTTCGGCAATTCCCTTAACAACAAATACATTCACTCCCACAGGCGGTGAAATTAATCCCATCTCCAGAACAATCACCATCATAACGCCAAACCAAATCATGTCGACACCAAGCGGCTCCAGGATGGGTTGCAGCAATGGAATGGTTAATACCAATATCGCAAACCCTTCCATGAAAGTACCCAGAACCATAAATAGTAGAAGAAAAGCGACGACAATTTGAAAAGCAGAATAGGACTGCAACTCAACCCATTGCGCCAGGCCAAATGTAATTCCGGTGAATCCGATAAACGTTTTAAAAACAAACGCACCAAATAGAATAAGAAATAACGTTCCGGATGCACGCAATGTGGACGTGAATACATCCACTAAATTTGGCCAAGTCAGTGCGCCACGTATCACGGTTACGAACAACGCCAGCGCAGCGCCGATGCCTGCAGCCTCAATCGCTGAAAATACACCCGCGTAAATACCTCCGATGGTCAACACGATAATTCCAATGATCCAGCTCGCTCGAAGCAGCGCTCTGAATTTTTTCCGAACAGTCATTGGGGTGCTTGATTGTGGTGCTTTAGCCGGATTAAGTCGGACAACGATATAGATGGCAACAATGAAAAGAGCCGTCAGCAGTATGCCTGGCAACACACCGGCAAGAAATAAACGCGGAATGCTCTCCTCAGTCAGGATGGCATAGATAACAAAGCCTGCCGACGGTGGTATGAGTATGCCCAGCGTACCACCGGCAGCAATTGCGCCTGTGGCCAATCCATCATCGTAGTGGTGGCGCTGCATTTCGGGTAGGGCCACACGCCCCATGGTCAGTGCTGCGGCAAGCGATGAACCCGATAACGCCGAGAAACCTGCGCACCCAACAATGGTTGCCGACGCTAGCCCGCCTTTCAGATGCCCGAACCAAGCGTGCGCTGCATCGTAGAGATCTCGGCTCATGCCGGACACACCAGCCAAATTTCCCATCAAGACAAATAAAGGAATGATAGTGAGCGGATAGCTCATGGCTTCACCGATGATTTCGCCAGCCAGTGTAGGCAGTGCAGCCTTAGAGCGAATTAAATAAATACCCAGTGTGCCCACCAACATCATGGCAACACCCACGGGCATTCTAATAAACAGTAAAACAAATAGCAGTAGGAAGCCCCACAGACCTATCGACGAAGCATCCATTAAGCCCAGGCATCCATTAATCTGTTGGCTCGTTCGGGTCAATACCGTTAAAATGTTTTAACCCGAGAAGCAGTTGCCATAAAACATGGAAAGCATAGAACAACATACAAACAGACAAAATATAAAAGAAAGGACGGTGTTCAATACTTAAGTTGTCTGTTACGCAAGCGCCCTCGAAACCACAGGCTTTATCCAAAAGCGCATACGCTGCCACCATCAACATCATAAACGTGAGAAAGCGCATCAACACATCGGTGTAACGAGTTATATTACGGCCGAAAAAAAACGTAATAATGTTCACGCTTACATGGGCTTCGTGCCGAGCACCATACCCAACAGATGCCGCAGCCACTATCGATAAGGTTACAACTGAAAGATCACTGATACCAAAAATCGGGTCTTTAATTATGTAGCGCCAAATGACAGTAGCAAGGGTGATTAGCATCAGTGCGATTATCCCAATCGCACCGATGATGGCAAAGTAGTGAGAGACCCTAGTCAATATTTTTTCAAACAAAACGAGCATAATGTTGAGAACGCTGGACCTACTGGCCTCGCATAATTGCCATAACATCTGCGATGGTTTTATCACCGGCTGCCTTTTTTACATGCTCGAGCATGCTTTCACTGACAATGGCCTTTATTCGCTGTATCTCAGCGTCGGGTAAATCGATCATTTCTAGCCCACTGTCGGCAGCCAGCTTTAACCCTGCAGCACCAGCCGCATCGTATGCTTTTCCCGCATTCATGGACAGCTCAGCATTCGACGCTTCGTCAACCCATCCCTGCTCTTCAGCTGACATCTCATCATAGACATCTTTGTTCATCAGCAAGGCAAAAGGAGAACCCGAGCCTGGAAACCAAGTTGTCACGTGTTTACCGACTTCATTCAGTTTAAATGAACGAATGGCAGACGGATCGATCATGATGGCATCGATAACGCCATTCGCTAGATTTTGATTAATCACGCTTACCGGTTGTGCTACAGCACTGGCTCCCAGTGCTTCAACAAATACGGCATCCGCCTTCGATGTCACGCGCACGACCATTCCGTCTAAGTCTTCAAGCTTTCGAACAGGTTTGTCTTTTGTGATTAACACAGCCGGGGCGTTGGCCCACATCGCCAACACCTTCGCATTATATTCTGGTTCTAACTCTGCTCTCGCCCGTTGCAAACTTTCCGTGCAAGCAACTGCCGTGTCGCAGATATCTGGCAAACTCAGCGTATTGGTTTTCGGGAAAACATCTGCGGTGTAGCCAGGCAAGATGAATACAACATCAGAGACACCATTGAGCAAAATGGAGTACTGCTTTGGAGGTACTTTATTTAACGCACCACCAGCGAATTGTTTAACCGTAAGCTTGCCACCTGAAAGCGCTTCGAGTTTTTCACCAAACGGGGTAAACACACCTTTGTTCATGGGGTGCTTTGGACCCATAAAATACGCCAAGCTTAGCTCGGCTGCCTGAACACTATAGGTTGCGCCTGTCAGTAAAACGAACGCTGCTGCTAACGTTTTTATATTTTTCATTATCCACTCTCCTCAAAAATTGATGCCTTAGTTGCATAAAAAGCCAAGCTACAGACCAAATTCTGTGCAAGTCACCGGATGATTGATTTCTCAATTCTCTCATTGGTCATCTTTGCTGATACTACCGGAAACTGAGGAAACGTCAAAATTTGATTCAATTGACTGAAGTTGAGACCTTATTAAATGCGTCGCATTACTTCAATAGGAGATTTTAAACAAGATCAACGGATAGTTAAGACGAGATCGAGAAAATTATTGACCAAGCGTTCCCCGTTGGATTCGGGTCGATAGCGCTCTATGAGGTCATGGTGGTCATTGCGCCAAACTGTACTCAGCTCATCATGCGTACGTTCAGGATGGAATTGCGTGGAATAGCAATGATCACCAAAATCAAGTGCGCTGATGGATCCGGTCGAACTGCTTGCTAACAACGTACTGCCCGGTGGAAGCGTATTCACTTGTTCACGATTTGCGAACTGGAAATGCGAACCGTTTTCAAGACCTCTCATTATAAGTGACTGTTGACCTGCCTCCGTCAAGCTGACAGGAAACGTTCCAGCATAAGCGCCCTCTGGCACCTTGCCAATCTCCGCACCGTCCATATGAGCAATGAGCTGGTGTGAACCACACACCGCGAGTATGGGAATTTTGTGCGCGCGCATTTGCGTCAACCAATCTCTGACATTGGTTTGCCATGTGGTAGCGTCGTGCACTGAATTATGAGACCCGCCTAATATCAAACCATCAACTTCATTAGGATCGGGTAGCGGTTCGTTTATACATACGTTGCGCGTAATAATTCGCAGTTGAGCATCGCGCTTGAAACGATGTTTAAACCAAAGCCCTTCGTCGTATTTCTCTTCAAAATGATCGTACACCGAGGCATCGTAGCTGCCTGGCACACCGAGCATTTCAATAAAATAGAGGCTTTTCATAGGTGTGCATCACTTTACAACATAAATACCAAATTCGGTTCAGATCCACAATTGTTTAAGATAGGGAAGATATTATCAAGCGATCCATCACTGATACTAAACCAGCTAGCGATCAACACTGGGGTATTCTTGACAATTTATTCGTCGATTAGCGAGATGGCCAATTGCGTGAATGCAATCCAAGGTCTAACTCATGCATACTGGCTGTAGAAAGAGAATATCACTCACCTACAATTTTGACCCGAATTATACGAATAAGAACATGACCCTTAGCAGCATCGAAACTTTTACCAACGAAAATGTGGGCTTCGTCAGAGTGACCTCTGATGATGGTTCACAGGGCTGGGGCCAAGTTTCAACTTATCACTCAGACATAACCTGTCAAGTATTACACCGTCAGGTGGCACCGTGGGTATTGGGGAAACCCACCAATGATTTAGATGATTTGTTAGACCTCGTAACAGAAAGAGAACATAAATTCCCCGGTTCTTATTTGCGCCGAGCGATGGCAGGCATTGATACTGCCATTTGGGATATGCGCGGGAAGCAACAAGGTAAACCTGTTACTGAATTACTTGGCGGCTCGGCAGGACCGATTCGCGCTTATGCTTCTTCAATGAAGCGTGACATCACTCCAAAGGCCGAGGCTGCACGTTTAAAAAGTTTGCGTGATGAATACGGTTTCGATGCTTTTAAAGTCAGAGCCGGCGCGGAAGTTGGCCGCAACCAAGACGAGTGGCCTGGCCGAACAGAAGAAATTATTCCCATTGTTCGAAAAGAGCTAGGCGGCGATGTGGATCTACTAATTGATGCTAACAGTTGCTACTCACCAGAGCGTGCCATCGAAGTGGGGCATCTTTTACAAGAGCACGATTACTGCCACTATGAGGAGCCCTGCCCCTATTGGGAATTGGAGCAAACGAAACAAGTGACCGATGCACTTACTATTGATGTGACCGGTGGCGAACAAGATTGCGATTTACCGACTTGGAAGCGCATGATCGACATGCGAGCTGTGAATATTGTGCAACCTGATATTTTGTATCTCGGCGGGATCAGTCGCACGCTTCGGGTCGTTGCCATGGCTGAACAAGCGGGCCTTCCAGTCACCCCGCACTGCGCCAATCTATCCTTAGTCACGCTGTTTACTATGCACCTGCTGCGGGCTATACCGAATGCGGGGAAGTACCTCGAATTTTCGATTGAAGGCGCAGACTACTACCCTTGGCAACAAGATCTTTTTGTCGAGAACCCCTATGGCATTCAAAACGGTCACGCCACTGTGTTAGATAAGCCGGGCTGGGGAATTGAGATAAATCCAGAATGGCTGACGCAATCGACTTATCAAATTAGTGTCGCGCCTTGAAGCTAACAAGTTCCCCTGTTGGCAATTTGTTTATTGGCACGACCTACTGATTGACGATACAGTCGAATAGCGATTACTCAATTTCACAACCTACGCCGCCAAAATCGGTGTCAACATTGCCGTTGCGGTGAGCGATCATCTAAAGCGACATTTACGAAGCGGGAGGCGGTATCACTCCCTTGGTGAATATGAAGCACCCATAAAAACGGCGCTCGCCCGTTGCAATAACTGCATAGGCTTCTTTCGCGCGATCATAAAACGCAAATCGTTCGACTGATACCATTGGCCAGGCTTTACCTTCGGCTATATCTATAGCGTTTTGCACTTCCATTTGCACAGGGGGTATTTCATCCGGCGAATCCACAATTTCCATTCGCTGGGCAGCATCATCGATGAAGGTATCCAACGGCATGACTGACAAAACCGCTTCTGTCGCACGCGCAGCTGATACCGAATCGATTCGCAACAGTTTTCCCAATCGGGTTTGACGAGCTACTGAATCGGCGGGGAAATTGGTGTCACAGATGACAAGATAATCGCCATGGCCCATCGCTCTTAGTGCTTGAAGCACATCAGCATTCAGTAGCGGATCTAGATTTTTAAGCATTGTTTTACCCTCATTCATTTGCTTTTCGACAATCTAACCAACCAGATGAGTAGCCGCCTAAAGCAGCCAACCTTGCGGCCCAGAAATTGAGTGATATTCTTGAAACTGCAGAATGCCTTCATAGCCTAGGTTTCGCCCAATGCCAGAGTCTTTAAAACCACCAAACGGCCCACGTGAATCTTGCGCCGTTGGGCCATGCGCATTCAAGTAGGTGTAACCGGCCTCTAATTGACGAGCGATCGCGACCGCTCGTTCTTTATCCTGGCTCCAAACTGAGGAACATAAACCAAAGTTTGAATCATTAGCCAATGCAATCGCTTCAGCATCGGTGTCAAATGACATGATGGGTAATACAGGACCGAATTGTTCCTCACGCACCACACGCAGGCTTTGATCCGGCTTATAAATTAAAGTCGGTTTCTGAAAGTAACCTTTGGCGTAGAGTTCCTCATCAGGTACTTGTCCACATTCACGTACCTCAGCACCTTTCGCACGTGCCTCTGCAACCATACTGGTGACAATGCTTAATTGTTTGGCGTTGTTTACAGGGCCCATATTGGTTTCTTGCAACAAGCCATCACCAATCACCATCTTTTCACACACCGCGGTCAGGCCATCAACGACTTCATCGTAGCGGGAGTGATGAACATACAGACGTTTCAAAGCCATGCAAACCTGACCCGATGACATAAAGGTGCCAAGGTACATACGCATAAAAGCACCTTGATCTAATTCAGCATCTTCCAACACCAGCGCCGCATCATTTCCACCCAGCTCTAGAGTGACGGGGGTTAGATTTTCTGCTGCCATCTGCATGATGTGCTTGCCAACAGGTACTGAACCTGTGAAATTGATAAAACGTATGCGTGAATGTTTTACGAGGCTGTCACCAATCTTCGACGATGAACCCGTAATCACATTGAGGACACCGGGGGGCAATAGCTCCGCAATCTTATGGAGTGTCAGCGTCGGCGCCATGGCTGAATTCTGAGCGGGTTTAACCACACACGTGTTTCCAGCCATAAGCGCTTGAGGCAGCTTGGCTCCTAGAATTGACAATGGCCAGTTCCAAGGCACAATTAAGGCAGCAACCCCGCGAGGCTGACGGGTAATCACGACATCAAAGGGTGGGCCGTTGAGTTCTTCATCCGTAGCGAGGCGTTCAGCATAGGCTGCTGACAAACGGAATCGATCGCCTAATCGACTCATTTCCAACATGGTTTCTTTCAACACTTTGCCATGCTCGCGGCAAAACAAATGCGAACGGAACTTAACATCGGCTTCATCAGCAACGAGAAAATCAGCGATCTTGTTCAAGTAGGCGGCGCGTTCCTGATAGCTCAATGCAGCCCAAGCAGGAAATGCTTCATGGGCGGCTTTCACGGCCGAATCAACATCGTCAGCGGTGGCGCTCGCTGCATAGCCAACTAATTCTTCGGGCCTAGCTGGATTATGCAGGGCGTAAGTGTCTTTGGCTGAGGCTGGCCTGGATTCACCCGCAATATACAATTGTGTTTCGACAGGGTTTTCAGTCGATACGGATTGGGTCTGATCTACCATTTTAAACTCCCAGCAAATTAATGACGACATGGGTTAAACCAAAGAACCCAGGTGAGCTTTAAAAAAAGCCCGAATCGAGAGAGTGGCTAAATTCGCAAAACAGATTCTTCATAGTTGGGTATCTCAGCCGTTTCAGCTTCAAAAATCCCTCTGTCTCGAATCCACCTCTGTGTTGTTTCAAATATCTCATGCGAGTAAGGCTCAAACACCAATCGTTCGCCAGGGCCAAATCGGCGCACATCAATCAGCTTTGCGTGACGTTCTGGAAGCTCTTTTAAATAGTGGCCAACAAACGATTGATGCATGATATCAATATCAGCTTGCGCCAATTTCAACGCATCATAATATCGACTTACCTGTTCAACCTCAGCACCGTGGGGAACCATTCCTGCGATCATGAATGTGCAATCAAGAATTTTTCGATAGCCTAACTGTTCCATCATATAGAGCTGAGGCCCGAATACAGTAGCTGCCTGCGCTACACCATCCAGCAGTTGATCAACTCGGTCCGCAGGCGTACCACCAAATTTTAGCTTAATTTTTTCCGGTTCGATAAACGGTTCTAAGGATTGAATCGTTGTGTAGTGTGAACCCGATTGATATCCAACGTGCACTTCAACACCAGCTAAATCTGCTGGCGTATGAATTTCAGAGTTTGGTGGCACCACAATGGCACAAGGTGAAATTGAATAACACTCACCCCACAGTTGCCCGTGGCTGTCACCAGCCGCCATGTTTACCGTCCAGTGACAAGCACAACTAATGGAAGCCTTACGACCTTGTTCATAGGTTTGATAAGCCCCATTTTTGTTATCCTGAACCCTCGTTGATGGTGCTGAGATTTTGGGGGCATTTTTCGTCAACAGTGAATGGGCCAACAGTGAATAGTTTTCAAGCCCTGCCGTATCGAAATAGCCGCGTTCCTGTGCAACCCATTCTTGCAATCGACCATGCGGATTTATAATAAATGGCTTCATTCCAACCTCCAGCTACTATCGCCCTGTTGTCATACTTTGTGCTTACATGCGCTTACTATTGAAACCTTCATGACTCATAAAGGATTTTATGAGCCATGAAGGCCACGTTTATCACATCAATAAACACGACATAAAACTATTGTCAGTTTTCTCTAACTTAAATGATGAACCTCAGCCAGTCGGTATACCGGCGTGTCTATTCCTTCCATACGTGCCTTGATCTGGAGTGATAGAAACTGGGAATAGTGTCTTGATTGATGCAGATTGCCCCCGTGGAACCACAGGTTTTCTTGTTGCGTGGGTTTCCACATGTTGCGTAGCTCCCCTTCCCAAGGTCCTGGATCTTTGCGGGTATCCGAGCCAAGTCCCCAGCACTTACCCACTTTGTCAGCAACTTCCTGGCTAATGAGTTGAGCCGCCCAACCGTTCATAGACTGGTATCCGGTGGCTAACACAACAAGGTCGGCCTCCAGTTCACTGCCATCGTTAAACACAATACCGGACTCGGTAAAATCTGAAACTTCTACGCCCGACTTTAATTTAATTTTGCCATCGGCAACCAACTCGGATGCACCCACATCAATGTAATATCCCGAGCCACGGCGCAGGTACTTAACAAATAATCCAGAACCGTCCTCACCAAAATCAAGCATGAATCCCGCTTTCTCAAGTCGGTCATACAAATCTTTATCGCGCTCCTTCATTTCGGCGTATACCGGCACCTGAAACGCTGGCAGAATTTTATAGGGCACTGAAGCAAAGATTAAGTCGGCCTTGTGATGGTCAATGCCGTTAGCGCGTGCCTTCTCCGAATACAGATCCCCCAACGCTAAATCCATGAGTGTGTCGGACTTGCAAATATGCGTGCTGCTGCGCTGAATCATAGTGACGTCAGCATCGTTTTCCCAAAGTGCCGCGCAAATATCATGCGCTGAGTTATTGGATCCAATCACAACCACTTTTTTACCAGCATACTGATCAGGGCCCGGGTGCTGACTGGAGTGTTGTAGTTCACCTTTGAACTTTTCCTGACCCGGTAACGTGGGAATGTTCGCGCGCGCCGACATGCCAGTGGCCATAACGAGCTGCGTGGGCTTGAGCACCACGTCTTCGCCATCCCGATTCACCTTAACCGTCCAAGTTTTTGTCGCTTCATCGTAAGTGGCGCTTTGACACTCAGTGGAATGCCAATAATTAAGCTCCATCACTCGGGTATACATCTCTAGCCAATCCCCAAGTTTATCTTTAGGGGCAAACACTGGCCAATGCTCAGGGAATTCTATGTACGGTAAATGGTCGTACCATACGGGGTCATGTAAGCACAACGACTTGTACCGATTGCGCCAACTGTCGCCAGCACGTTGGTTTTTCTCGATGATGATGGTCGGCACACCCAGCATGCGCATTCGAGCCCCAAGCGCGATGCCACCTTGACCACCACCCACAATCACACAATAGGGTTGCTCTGTATAGCCCAGCTGCGATTGCTCGTCTTGGCGAGACTCGGCCCAGGTCTTTCTCGATTTGTCAGCCCCGTGCTCAACACCCATTGGCCGCGCTGCGCCATTTTTTTCCTCATAACCCTTTAGCTCCACCATGGTGGTTAACAAGGTGAAGGCCTTACCATCGCGTAAACGCAGATGCCCTCGGCCGCGCGCCACTTCGGTTTCGAACGTAATCCATGCGTCAATTATTCCGTCCGCTTCAGTGGGTGGCTCTTCTGCTTGCCATTGACTTGGTTTTACTTTGCTTGCACAACTAGCCACCATGTCCTTAATGGCATCGTGGCCCTCCAAGGTCGTAATATTCCAGGTAAAGCTGATCATGTCTCGCCAAAAACCTTCTGGTTCAAACAAATCAGCCGTGGCATTTGGATCCGCCTGACTCAGCGCTTTTTCAAATGCGCCTAGCCATTCATTAACGGCTTGTAGTTCCTTACTCGGTGTGGAATCAGGCGCAATTTCTGCGGCGGTAGTACTCATGACACACTCCCTTCATCTGCTAAACGGAGGACACAGATAACTTGATTCTGAGTGCCATGTCAAATTTGTTTGGTTTTAGCCGGCCTATCGGTGTGTCTAGCAGAAGAGCCGCTGGTTTTTTCGTTCGAAAAGCGCCGTCACAATGAATTTGCTACATTGCTCGCCAACTTAACTTACAGAAATTACTCCCATGGCAATTAAAACAACCTGTATCGGTGCGTACCCGAAACCGGATTTTGTCAAGTTGCCAGATTGGTTCACCATTGCTGGTGGTCCCGATGCAGCCGACCCCACAAGGCATTGGAAAGAAGCCATGCAGGCCTTGGGAGACGATGCAGAAGCGACCATAAGCCGTGGGGTTAAGCATGCCATTGACGATCAAATCTCTGCTGGCATCGATATTCCAACCGATGGTGAAATTCCTAGAGAAAATTATGTTCACTACCACTGTCGTCATTTGAACGGATTCGACTTTGATAATTTGACAACTAAAGAGCTGCGTGGTGGCACCTACTCGGCCGAGCTGCCCACAATAGTGGGCCCTGTGTCGGCCAAGCAAGCGTTTATGGTGAACGAATGGAAGCGAGCCCAACAATACACCGACAGGCCGGTGAAAATAACCATGCCTGGACCCATGACCGTGTCCGATACGAATGCGGATGCCTACTACCATGATTTTGCACGCCTCGGCGCAGATATCGCAACGGCATTAAACAGCGAAGTATTGGCATTAGCTGACGCCGGTTGCACCAATATACAAATTGATGAACCCCTGTTTGCACGTCGCCCTGCCGATGCATTGGACTATGGCTTTGAAAACCTGGAGAGAGCGTTTCATGGTTGCCCAAAATCGGTAACTCGTACGGTACATATGTGCTGCGGTTACCCAGACAGACTCGACAACCCGAACTACCCCAAAGCCGATCCTGATGCTTATATGCAGCTCGCAACCGTTATTGATAACGCCAAAATAGATGCCGTATCATTTGAGGATGCGCATCGGCCTAACGACTTAGCATTATTAGACAAGATCAAATACACAACCGTTATCTTCGGCGTTGTCGCAATCGCTAAAAGTGAAGTGGAATCGGTTGAGATGATTCGCCAAAGACTTTTGGCAGCGCTTGAACACATTGACCAAAACCGTTTAATCGCAGCACCCGATTGTGGTTTAGGAATTTTGGGGCGAGACTTAGCTATGGCAAAGTTAAGTAATATGTGTAAAGCCGCTGCCTCAATTTCTTAAGTGGGGTTTCAAGCCGAGTGCTCTCTAGCAAGCACGATAAATCGACGAATCAGTCTATTTTCTCGGCGTTCACGCAAACACACAATGGCCTCTTGCATGCTCAGCTCTTTGTCGCGAATTACAATTTTAGTGAGTTCAGGCCCATCCACGAATTCAGCTTCGGACACCACACCAATACCGCCCCCATCAACCACAATTTGTCGCACGGCCTCACGACCTTCCGCCTCGATACTGACGTTCAATGTAAATCCCGACTGACTCGCCTTCTCTTCCAGTTTAGCTCGGGTACGTGAGCCATGCTCGCGCATAACCAATGGCCATGTCGCAAGCTCCTTAAGACTCACTGTTTTACGAGATGAAACAGCACTGGCAGTGGATGCAAATGCGATAAGGGGTGTGGATTCTAGAGGAACAACATCCAGTTGATTGTCATCAGGGACATCGCCTAAAACTCCGATATCTGCTTCGTACCGGTGAAGTAAATCTAACACTTGATTCGAATTACCCGACTTTACAGACACAAACACATCAGGAAATTCTTGTCGAAAGGCTGCCAGTACTCGTGTCATGTGATGCGCAGAATCTGCAACAATTTTTAAGGTTCCCGTTCGCTGCGAGCGAGACTGGGTAAGAAATTCGTAGGCTAGCTGTTCAACTTCAAACAGACGATTGGTAATGTCCAACAACGCCAGCCCGTGTTCAGTCACGATGACTTGTTTTCGGTGCCTTTCGAAAAGTCGCATATCGTATTCCGATTCAAGCTTTCTGACCTGATCGGATATGGCCGGTTGCGTGACATGCAACGCTTGAGCTGCCCGAGAGAACCCACCGAGTGTGGCAACGTAGTGAAACGCTCTAAGCTGAACGTATCGCATTGTGCTTAGCCATAAGTTGTCCACCTGAAAGAATCAATCCAGATAAATTCAATATATCAGAATTTCTTATAGTTCTATCTTAAATATCGATTTTACGAATGCAGGGGTGGTTGTTACTATGCGGCAGCGTTCCTAGATATAGCCAATCTTCATGCGCGGTTCTCAAGCAACAAGCGATTTAATTGAGGTCAAAACCATGGCCAAACCCAGCGATACCATCCCCTTGCTTGCACCACATGAAGGCGAGCCTTATCTGCTGACTCCAGGTCCACTGACAACGGCCTACTCTGTAAAACAGGCCATGCTTCGTGATTGGGGCTCCTGGGATGATGATTTTCGACAAACGACTAAACATATCCGCGCTGAGTTACTGGCAATGGTTGATGACGTGGATCAACAATATGATTGTGTACCCATGCAAGGCAGTGGCACATTTGCGGTGGAAGCCATGTTGGGCTCCCTACTTCCCCGCGATGCAAAAGCACTGGTGTTGGCGAATGGCGCTTATGGACTTAGAACCGCAAAAACATTGGAATACCTTGGCCGCTCGCATGTGGTGTTGGATAAAGGTGACTATTTGCCACCGCGTGGGGATGAAGTAACCAAATGGTTGGATGCAGATCCTGACATTACGCATGTCATTGCCATTCATTGCGAAACCAGCTCCGGCATTCTTAATCCCATCGAAGAAGTATCCCGCGCAACCTATGCTGCAGGTCGGAAACTACTGATTGACAGCATGAGCGCCTTTGGTGCTATCCCATTGTCCAGCCAATCCATTCAGTATGAGGCCATCGTTTCGTCAGCGAACAAATGCATAGAAGGTGTGCCCGGTTTTGGTTTTGTTATCGCCAAAAAAAGTGCGTTACAAGCCGCCAAAGGTTGCAGCCATTCTTTAAGCCTTGACTTACACGATCAATGGACAACGATGGAGAAAACAGGCCAATGGCGATTCACACCTCCGACGCACACCGTGACGGCTTTCGCTGAAGCACTGCGCCAACATCGTGAAGAAGGTGGCGTTGAAGCACGCGGCTCTCGTTATCGGGCTAACCGCGATGCCTTAGTGGTTGGCATGCGCAAACTGGGTTTTGAAACGCTGCTTCACGATCGCTGGTTATCTCCCATCATCGTGACATTTTTTAATCCTGCGCATCCGAATTTTGATTTCAACGTCTTCTACGAATTGATGAAAAGTAAAGGCTTCATTATCTATCCCGGCAAGCTCACGGTGGTAGACAGTTTTCGAATTGGCTGCATTGGGCAGCTGGACGTGCACGTCATGCAACAAGTGGTAACCGCCGCAGGAGCCGCACTGGATGAAATGGGCGTTGACACAGCGGTTGCACCTATTGCGGCGTATAATGAACGCGAAAAATTGACGGCGGAGTAAACAAAGTATTTTACTTCGTCCAAACTAATACCAAAGGAAATTCCCACACCAAATGCCTTCCCAACTAACAGTCAATGAGCGCGAATATGAGATTCCTCCGGTTTGTGCTATCGCCATCTGCCTTGATGGTTGCGAGCCAGCCTACCTAGATGCCGCGATTGAAGCCGGTTTGATGCCCACGCTGAAACGTATGCGTGAACAAGGCACAGATCGTTTAGCGCACAGCGTCATTCCAAGCTTTACGAATCCAAACAATATGTCTATCGCCACGGGCAGGCCACCTGCGGTGCACGGCATTTGCGGTAACTTTTTATACGACCCCGATACCGGTGAAGAGGTCATGATGAATGACCCTAAGTTTCTCCGTGCGCCCACCATTTTTAGTGCGTTTTATAACAGTGGAAAAAAAGTAGCGATCGTTACCGCAAAAGATAAATTGCGTTCCTTACTAGCCGATGGCATGTCATTCGATGACGGTCGAGCCATTTGCTTCTCATCCGAACGTGCAGACACCACCACTATGAAAGAACACGGCGTTGACAACGCCTCAAACTGGATGGGCATGGAGGTGCCCGAGGTGTATTCGGCAGCTTTGTCGGAATTTGTTTTTGCCGCAGGCGTTAAATTGTTAAAAGAATTTAAACCCGATCTTATGTACCTGACTACCACCGATTACATTCAGCATAAGCATGCTCCCGGTGACGCAGTCGCCAATTCTTTCTATGCAAACTTCGACAAATATCTAACTGAATTGGATGCAGCGGGAGCCGCCATTGCCATAACCGCTGACCACGGTATGAAACCAAAGCATCACGCTGATGGTTCACCCAATGTCATTTATGTTCAGGACTTATTGGATGAATGGCTGGGCAAAGAGAAAGCCCGCTTGATTTTGCCCATCACAGATCCCTATGTGGTGCACCACGGCGCCTTGGGCTCATTCGGCACAGCGTATCTTCCAAAGGATGCCGATCAACAACAAGTGATCGACAAACTGCTAGCGATCGATGGCATTGACGTTGTGCTTAACCAAGCACAAGCGTGTTCCCAATATGATCTGCCCGCTGACCGAATTGGCGATATCGTTATTATCACGGGAGAAAACGTCACCGTGGGCACCAGCGAACATCGACACGATTTAGCCGCCTTAGATGTACCGTTGCGTTCTCATGGCGGGCTCACCGAACAGTCGGTACCCTTTATCGTAAATCGCCCTTTAAATTCTCTGGCCAACCAGCCAGAGCTTCGTAATTTTGATGTCATAAACGTTGCATGCCAAGCAGCACAGGTTGAGAAGTCATGAGTAAACCATCCGGTGAAGTTCGCAAAGAAGCTATGCGCATTGGTGGCGAAAAAGTTCACACCAATGACGTCATTGAAGTTCGATACCCTTACACGAATGAGGTAATCGGAACGGTACCGGCTGGCAATGCAGAGCATGCCAAACGTGCCTTTGAAATTGCGGCCAACTTTCGCCCAAGGTTATCCCGGTACGAACGTCAGCAGATTTTATTTAAAACCGCTGAACTCATTCGCGAACGCCGTGAAGAGATCGCCCATTGGCTCACGTTGGAATTAGGCATTTGCCATCAGCATGCCTTATACGAAACCGGTCGCTCATATGACGTGTTCATGCTGACTGGACAACTCGCCATACTTGATGACGGTCAGATATTTTCCTGCGACTTAACCCCGCATGGCAAAGATCGAAAAATTTACACCAAGCGTGAGCCGGTAAGAGCGATATCTGCAATAACACCGTTTAATCACCCGCTTAACATGGTGGCGCATAAAATCGCACCATCAATCGCCACCAACAATTGCATGGTGTGTAAACCCACTGAGCTCACTCCATTAACCGCCATCACACTTGCCGATATATTGTATGAAGCGGGCCTTCCCCCTGAGATGTTTCAGATCGTCACGGGCATGCCTGCTGACATTGGCGACGAGATGGTGTTGAACGAGCACATCGAAATCATCACGTTTACCGGTGGCGTGAGCGTGGGTAAAATGATTGCCAGCAAAGGCGCTTACAAGCGTCAAGCACTGGAACTCGGTGGAAATGATCCACTCATCGTATTGAATGATTTAAACGATGCTGACCTTGACAAGGCCGCCACCCTAGCCGTGGCCGGTGCCACTGGAAATTCAGGACAACGATGTACCGCTGTGAAACGCATTCTTGCCCAAGAATCCATCGCGGACAAACTGGTTGCTAAAGTCTTAGATAAAGCCAAAGCCATACAGTTTGGCGACCCCATGAATCCTGACACTCAGCTGGGTTGTGTCATTCATGCAGAAGCCGCTGAGCTATTCGAAAATCGTGTTCATATGGCGGAGAAAGCCGGCGCTAAAATTCTCTATCACCCAGGTCGCAAGGGCGCCTTGTTACCCCCTATCACCGTAGATCACGTTCCGCACGACAGTGAGTTGGTTCTTGAAGAAACGTTTGGGCCCATCGTACCCATCGTCCGTGTTCCCGATGACGATGCAACGGTTATGAATATCTCGAATTCAACCGCGTTTGGACTCTCTGCCGGTGTATGCACCAATAACTTGAATCGAGCTATCGATTACATTGAGGGATTGGATGTAGGAACCGTTAACGTTTGGGAACAGCCAGGCTACCGAATCGAGATGTCGCCGTTTGGTGGAATCAAGGATTCAGGAAATGGGGTCAAAGAAGGAGCGTTAGAGGCCATGAAGTATTTTACTAACGTGAAAACCTACTCTCTGCCGTGGCCTCGATAAGCCCCAATGACTTCAATCCCACCAGCGGGTGAAAGCGAAGTAAATACGTCTTCCCGGCGTCAACGCTGGGCGGACGATGTTCATGATAGTTCGACTAAAAAAATGTTGGCAGAGGACGCGCATTACTTTCTGCGCCAATCGGTCTCCACGCCGTGCTTATCGACCATCGCTCGCGCAGAAGGGGCTTACATTGAAGATACACAGGGCCGTCGGTATTTAGATTTTCACGGTAACAACGTTCACCACATCGGTTATGGGCATCCGAAACTGAAAGCGGCCATTGCACGACAAATGGATGAGCTGCCGTTTGCCCCTCGCCGATTTGCCTGTGAACCGGCAACCGCCTTGGCAAAAAAACTCACTGAACTGGCACCCGGGGATTTATCCAAGGTGTTGTTCACTACAGGTGGCTCATCGGCGGTTGAAGTGGCGATGAAAATCGCACGGGCGGCCACTGGCAGACACAAAACCGTCTCCTTTTGGGATGCGTTCCACGGCGCAGGCTTTGGAGCAGCATCCGTTAGTGGGGAACAAATGTTCCGTTCTCATGCCGTTGGCCCTTTGCTATCGGGTACCCAACACGTCGCACCGTTTGATTGTTACCGATGCCCTTACGGCTATCCGAGTGTGAATGGCAAACCCCAATTGGAACTGTGCAAACTCACTTGCGCCAATATGGTTAAGTATGTGTTGGAGAAGGAAGGTGATGTTGCAGCGGTGATCGCCGAACCGGCCAGAGCGGTACCCTATATTCCTCCACCGGGTTTTTGGGCTGAGGTAAGACGTGCCTGCAATGAACACGGCGCCCTACTCATCTTTGATGAGATTCCAACTGGGTTAGGTAAAACCGGTAAATTATTCGCTTGTGATCATGACGCAGTAGTGCCCGATATCTTAGTGTTGGGAAAAGCGCTAGGCGGCGGCATTTTGCCTTTAGCTGCGGTACTCGCAACGCCAGAACTGGATGTGGGTGAGAACTACGCTTTCGGACACTACACCCATGAAAAAAATCCGGTAAGCGCGACTGCCGGTCTTACCACCATACAAATCATCGAAGATGAAAACCTTGTCGACAACGCCGCCACTCTCGGGACCATCGCGTTAAGTCGACTGAATGAAATGCAAGCGTCGTACTCTGTTATAGGTGATGTACGCGGTAGAGGACTGTTGTTTGGCGTTGAACTGATCATGGATAAAGACACCAAAACACCCGCCGATGATTTAGCTGAAGCGGTTTTTTACCGCTGTCTAAACAAGGGGCTATCATTTAAAATATCCATGGGCAACACCTTAACGTTTACACCGCCTTTGATACTCACTGAAGCACAATTGGACTTTGCTTTGAACGTTATCGAGGAGTCTATCGTTGAAGAGTGCAAATTAGCGGGTATTGCTACATGAGTGAATCGGTTACGAACCTCAGCGGTGTTCGCGTGGTACGTACCGATTCTGAAATTCAGTGTGACGTGATTGACGAATGGTTTCGCAGTCGAGGTGCCGAATTAGTCCTACTCCCGGCTGATGTTAACGAAGACGATCTTTGCCAAGCAGTCGCACACGCCAGCCTTTTGTTGATGTGCTACACAACAATAAACTCAAATACCATCCAGGTCGCTAAACAACTGCGCGGAATTGTGAAATACGGCGTGGGCATTGATGCGATCGACATTGAGGCTGCAACCCAATGCGGCATTCCAGTGGTTAACGTTCCCGAGTACGCTGAGCAAACGGTTGCTGAAGGGGCGTTTTGTTTAATGCTGGCGCTACTAAAAAAGTTATTACCCGTTCATCAAGCCATGCAGCAATCAGGCTGGATTGAACCGAGCAACCAATGGCTCGGACACGATGTGTTCGGAAAATGTGTAGCGATTATTGGCGCGGGTCGCATTGGTCGTGCGTTTGCACGTATGGCTGGCAGCGGCTTCAGTGCCAGAGTCATTGCCTACGACCCGTTCGTCAGTGCCGCAGAATTAGCACAACTGAATATCGAAAAAATGGATGATCTACATGCGCTGCTTGCGCAAGCGGATGTGATTTCTGTGCATACAGTTTTAAACGATGACACACGCGCGATGATTGGTCGTAAGGAATTCGCTGCCATGATGAAGCAACCCATATTCATCAACGTATCCAGAGGGGCGCTGGTGGATGAGATGGCTTTGCTGGACGCACTTAACAACCATCAAATCCGTGGTGCTGGGTTGGATGTATACAGCTCCGAGCCCTTGAATCGCACCTCGCATAAGTTGGCCAGCTTGTTCGATCGCGACAACGTCATCGTCACTCCTCATTTGACATTCTTCACTCATGAAGCCATGCAACGCTTGACAACAGACACACTGGCCCGCTGTCAGGAGCTGCTCCTGGGTAAAAGCGTCACCCTACGCTCGACTGATCCTAGACTGGTTGCACAGCAAGGCGTTCTAAATGTCAAATTTAACACCTAGCTGCTGGAAGCTAAAGCTGCCAAAAAACACTTATATATTTAATTAATTCAATAGGTTATGAAACATTTATAAATAAAAATAGCTATTGCTTAGCGCTTATGCAATCGCACTGAGATGTCATGAATGTCTTGTAGCGTTTTCAATGTCCATATACAGTGTGAAGGTAAGCACTCAGAGTTAATAAAGTGCATGCAAATAAAATTGTCATAGAACATTGTAAGTGTCAGTACGGATGGTGTGCGAGTACTTCTTAGGCACTTGTGAAGGCCTAAGTTTTATAAATGACAGCGGTGATTTCATCGTGGCGTAATAAACGCCGCGTATTAATCACGACTGAATAAAAAATCACATGAGGAAGAACAACGATGAAAAGAATTTTACTTCTAACCGGCTTAAGTATGGTGGCAACGTCCGCTATAGCCAACTGTCCGCCTGTTACGGTGGCAGATGCACAAGGGGTTGGCGCCGGAGCCTATCCTCAGCAATACGAATTATCTGAATTTCAATCACTCGCAAGCTGCGAATTAGCCTTCTCAGAGAACCCAGACATCGCCAGCCTCAATGGCAAGATCCGAGGTAATCCCGATCTACCGCCATTAGCTGAACGGCTACCCGAGGAACCTTTAGTCGTTGCGCCTTATGATGAAATCGGCCAGTACGGTGGCAGTTTGCGTGCCTTGTCGAACGCTACGGAAGCGGGCACCTCAGACTTTTTGTCAACCCGTCATGTCAATCTGGTTCGCTATTCCGATGATTTAGAAACCATCGTGCCTAACGTGGCCAAATCTTGGGAATGGAACGATGACTTCACCGAGCTGACTTTCTCTTTGCGTAAAGGCCACAAATGGTCTGACGGTGCACCGTTCACCGCTGAAGACGTTAAGTTCTGGTACGACCATCTTGCGTTGGACTCCAACGTCATTGAAAAACCCAAAGATTATGTGCTCATCGGTGGCGAACGCATGACAGTGGACGTGGTTGATCCGCAAACTGTGCGCTTTAATCTGCCTGCACCAAAACCGGGCTTACTCGCTCACTTTGCTACATCGTTCGCACAAGGGTTTCAGCCCAAGCATTTCTTAGGGCAATTTCATCCTGATGTGAATCCTGAAGCGGATGCCATGGCACAAGCGGCTGGATTTGAAAATGGTTATGCACTAATCAAAGCGTACTGGGGTAATTCTGATTGGACTGATACACCCTCCCCGCTTTTGAATTCTCCTGACAAAGTGGCTGATCTGCCAGCTGATGTTTACCCCACGTTGGAAAGTCACATCACGGTGGGTGAAACCACAGAAGGTCGACGCTATGTCGCGAATCCTTACTTTTTCATGGTGGATACGCAAGGTAACCAACTGCCCTACATCAGTGAACAGGATGAGCAATACATCAATGATGCTCAGGTTCGTTTGCTGAAACTGGTCAATGGTGAGGTCGAATACAAAACGCAGTCGCTGCAATTGTCTGATGTACCACTACTGCTAGAGAATCAGGAAAAAGGCGATTACACGATTGATATTCGTCCTAAAATCGCCATGCATGCGTTCTCATTCAACGTAACCTCTGAAGATCCTGAAAAACGCAAAGTATTCGGTGATTTACGGTTTCGAAAAGCGATGTCCATCGCGATCAATCGTGATGACTTAAATGAAGTCGCCTATTTCGGTCAAGGACAACCCCAGCAATACATTGGTTTTTCTCCAGCCCCAGGATTTGTTGACGAAAAATGGAAAAGTTACGCCATTGAGTACGATCTTGATCAGGCGAAATCCTTACTGGATGAAGTGGGTTTAAAAGATACCAATGGCGATGGCTTTCGTGAATTGCCGAACGGTGACAACCTTGTGATCAACATGCAGTTTGCAACACAAGGGATCGCAGGACAGGTTGTGGAATTGGTTGGCCAGTACTGGTCTGAAGCCGGCATACAAACCACTGTGAAAGAAATCACGCCCGATGAGTATCGTTCAGCTCAGTCATCAAATGCCCTGGATGTTGGCATGTGGGAGAAAGGTCAACCCTTAGGTATCGTGCTAGGCAATAACGAGCTTTGGGTTGCACCATTTGAGAATTACTTCGCACACCGCGTCGGTATGTTGTGGGGCGAGTACTTCGAATCCGATGGTGCAAAAGGTGTTGAGCCACCCGACTATGTTAAGCAACTCAAAGATGACATTGATGCGTTTCAGTCAACGCCAGTCGGCACGCCTGAATCCGATGAACTCGGTGCTCGTCTCGTTCAGAACATGGTTGAAAACCTGCTGTTCATCGGCACGGCCATGACACCGGATCCTATCTATCACCGTAATGCATTGAAGAACGTTGTCGAATTCAAAACGGCTTCTTACGAATATTATCGAACGTTCCCGTATCGCGCGCAGCAGTGGTCCTTAAGCGAGTAACGCTAAATAGCGTCATACAAGTCGCTTAACAAGCAAGTAGAGCAAGCGCGGGGTTAACGCCCTGCACTTGCTCTGCCTTTCGCTCTGAACCGATAGACAAAGCATGCTCAGATTTCTACAGTTCACGTTAACGAGAGCGGTTTTATCGCTCTTTACCCTGTTAACGGTTTCATTAATCGTGTTTAGCTTAATGGAACTGGTGCCTGGCAATTGCGCCGAGCGCTATCTAGCCTTCAAAAATACGCAAGGCTCGCAAATATCAATCGATGATATCCAAGCTGAAGAGAGACGGCTCGGATTAGATAAACCATTCATTCAACGTTGGGGCGGTTGGATATCCAACGTATTTCTTCGCGGTGAATTTGGCGATAGCTGCATCCTACGCCTCGACATCAACCAATTACTCAGTGACAAATTCTGGATAAGTTTAGGCATTAGTCTGGCGGCCCTATTGGTCGCTTACGCCATTGCGGTACCAGTCGGCATCTACTCGGCCACCACGCGCAGCGCATTGGCGAACAATTCACTGCGATTCGTCAGCTACTTGGGATTAGCACTACCCAATTTCTTATTAGCTCTTATCATCATGCTCATCTCAACGGTGCTGTTTGGTGACTCACTGACTGGTTTGTTTTCATCCGAGTACCGTGATGCCCCCTGGTCAATGGATAAGTTTCTTGATTTTCTATCCCGGGCCTGGCTACCTATTTTTATTCTCGGCTGGTCAGCAACCGCTTTCGCGCTACAAACAGTGCGCGCTTTGATGCTTGATGAAATCGGCAAGTTGTATGTCACAGCTGCCTCAGCCCGAGGCGTTTCAGGGTCTAAGTTGCTTTGGCGCTACCCGGCTCGTCACGCCATGGGACCTGTGATTAATTCACTCGGTTTTGACTTGAATAGAATATTCAATGAATTGCCGGTCGTGGCATTGATACTGACATTAACCGAAGCCGGCGCACTATTAATCGAATCGCTGGCAAGATCCAATGATCAGCAACTGGCTGGGGCCATCATCTTTTTGCTTACCGCCAGCATCGTTTTCGTCAACTTCATTACCGACATCATGCTGGCTCTTATGGATCCGCGCATTCGTAAAGGGATGATTGGCTCATGAACCTATTTCGGCGCAAAGCCTCATCAGAACAATCCCAAAAGCTGAAAGAAGCCTACTTCACAGCATCTCAAGGGCAACTTATTCGCTCCCGGTTCAAACGCAACAAAGCCTCGATGGTTGCCGCGTTTGTACTCACCGCGATGATATTGATGGGATTCTTTGCAGAGTTTCTATCTCCTTATTCACCTGACATCGCCGGTCGTGACAAAGCCTATGAAAACGGCCCACCACAAATTCCAAAGTTCTGGGATGAAAACGGATTCTCTGCTCGACCGTTTCTATACACATTGGAACGCGAACGCTCGATTAAAACCAATTTTCGTTGGGTTATAACCGAGAACAGAGAGAAACGCCGCTACGTAAAAATGTTTGTGCGAGATTGGGAATACAGCTACATCGACATAGACTGGAATCTGCCGGGCGAGATGTTTGATATCAAATGGAAGGCTCTGACAACGGACTTGCATCTGTTTGGCATGGATGAAGGAGGTCTGCATTTATTTGGCACCGATGCCTCGGGTAAGGATATCTATTCGCGAACCTTGCACGCAATCAATACCTCTTTAGCCGTGGGTACACTGGGGGTACTCATCTCATTTGTGCTCGCCCTAGTCATCGGAGGCGTGGCGGGATACTTTGGCGGATGGATCGATTCGATTCTTCAAATGATCACCGATGCCATACGTACGGTGCCACCCATCCCATTGTTTATGGCACTGGCAGCGTTTATGCCCGATTCATGGAGCTCAGAAACCCGGTTTTTCTTCATCGCCAGTATTCTTGGGCTCATAGGTTGGCCAACGTTGGCGCGACGCATTCGCACCCACTTACTCACCGAACGAAGTCAAGAATATGTGTTGGCAGCTCAACTGTGTGGGGCCTCATCAGGGCACGTCATTCGTCGACACCTACTACCGAGCTTCACAAGCTACATCATTGTTGACTTGATGATTACGTTCCCCTATGTAGTTCGTTCTGAAACAGCTTTGAGCTTTATCGGGCTGGGGCTAACCGACCCGGTTAACTCATTAGGCTCCCTAATGCAGAACGTATCGAAGGCCGATGTGCTTTTGAATTATCAATGGTATTTCATACCGGTGTTATTTTTTATCGCGTTTGTACTGGCGTTTGTGTTTGTTGGCGACGGCTTACGTGATGCCGCTGACCCTTATTCGAATAGCAAACGATGAGCTTATTAAAAGTTGAGAACCTAACGCTTCAGTTCAAAACTGATGAAGGCTTGATCACAGCCGTTGACAACGTCTCGTTTGAAGTGAACGCCGGTGAAGTGTTGGGCTTGGTGGGCGAATCGGGATCAGGTAAATCGGTGACGGCAAAGTCATTAATGAAGCTAAATCCTGAAAACGCGGTGTATAGCCCAGAGAGTTCCATCGAACTTAATTTGGACGACCAAAAGATTGATGTGTTGTCTCTTACTTCAGGGCAAGACTTAAAACCGGTTCGAGGTGGTTCCGTTTCCATGATTTTCCAAGAACCGATGGCAAGCTTTGCACCAGCGATCAGCATTGGTGAGCAGATGGTTGAGCAACTGATGTTGCATAAGAAAATAAGCAAATCAGAAGCTTCCGGAATATCCATCGAAATGCTTGATCGTGTTGGCATATCCGATGCGTCCAAGCGATTCAAACAATATGCCTTTGAATTATCAGGCGGTATGCGTCAGCGTGCGATGATTGCTATGGCGTTGTCGACTCGACCCAGCTTACTGATCGCTGATGAGCCAACGACCGCATTGGATGTCACCATACAAGCGCAAGTCATCGATTTGATGAAAGATCTCATTGCTGAATTTGGTATGGGCATTATCTTCATCACGCACGACTTGGGTGTCATTGCTCAAACGGCGGATCGAGTCGCTGTGATGTATCTTGGCAAAATAGTCGAACAGGGTTCGGTGCGGGATGTGATAAAAAACCCAGCACATCCCTATACACGGGGCTTATTAAACGCCTTACCTAAACTTGATGATCTTGACACACCATTGACACCTATTCCGGGCGACATACCCAGCCCACTTGAACGCCCAGCCGGTTGTGTTTTCCATACACGGTGCCCCGTCAGCGAAGAGCGCTGCAAACAGTCTGTACCTGAATATGAACAGCGCAGTGGGAGTCATAAGGCAGCCTGTTTTGTTACCGCGACTGAAGGGAATTTGCCATGAGTGATCAAGGCTTAATTGAAGCCGATAAGCTTTCTGTGCACTTTCCTATTGGCGGCGGCCTACTGCGGCGCCCAAAAATGCTGCGCGCTGTGGATGAAGTTTCTTTATCCATTCCTAAAGGCTCTTTCTTTGGTTTGGTGGGAGAAAGTGGCTCGGGTAAAACCACATTAGGTCGAGCGATGCTGCGGGCAACACCGATAACGAGTGGAGGGGTGCGCTACTCAGATGGCGAGGTTGAGTACGATCTGGTCAACTTACCCAAATCTGAACTGATTGAATATCGCAAACGTGCTCAATTGATATTTCAAGACCCATACGCGGCCCTTAGCCCTCGTATGACAGTGCGCGATATCATCGCAGAACCACTGGAGGTGATGAAGATCACCAACTCGCGAGATGAAACCGATGCACGGGTGCGAGAAATTGCTGAGAAATGCCGCCTGAATCTGGAACATTTGCGTCGTTTTCCGCACGCCTTTTCCGGCGGACAAAGGCAACGCATATCCATCGCCCGAGCCTTAGTTTCTAGTCCTCGTTTTGTGGTTGCGGATGAAAGTGTTGCAGCCCTGGATGTGTCCATTCAAGCCGATATTCTGAACCTACTGAAAGCGTTACAGCAAGAGCTAGAACTCACCTACTTATTTATCAGTCACGATTTATCTGTGGTTGCCCATATTTGCGACCATGTGGCTGTGATGTATCTGGGCAGACTGGTTGAAACAGCGCCCACACGCGAATTGTTTACAGCGCCAAGACATCCGTACACCAAAGCGTTGCTCTCCGCTATCCCTTCGCTTGACCCTGATCAACGCGGCAACGCGCAAAAGCTGGAAGGTGAAATTCCTTCACCCACTAACCCACCTTCGGGTTGTAAGTTTCATACGCGCTGCCCTCACGCCATCGACATCTGCAAACAAACCGAGCCTGCACTGGATCACCTGGGCAGTGAGCACGATGTGGCTTGTCATCGATGGCAAGAACTGGCTCATATTCCATAAATAGTTGTGCACCGTTCAAACGCTTTAATGCCAATCACTATGGCGTGCTCGCATCATGACTAACAAAGTACTTCTGATTGTTCTTGACCAATTTCGTGCTGATTGTCTGAACGGTATGTTAGCTGATGCAGCGCCTCTGCCTAATATGCAATCTCTAATGCAAGAAGGCACCACCTTCACACAGCACTACACAGTAACAACGCCTTGTGGGCCATCTCGCGCCAGCCTACTCACCGGTTTGTATGCGATGAATCATCGCTCAGTGCGTAATGGAACACCACTGGCACGCCAGCACTTAACCATCGGCCACCATATGCGCAAAGCGGGTATTGAGCCCATGCTGTTTGGCTATACCGATGTGAGTGCTGACCCACATGGATTGCACAGTAACGACCCAGATTTGAAAAACTACGAGGGACTGGCACCTGGGTTTGCGGAAATTGTTCGGATGCGCTTTGATGCCCCAGGCTCATGGGCAGGGTATTTAAAAGCCAATGGGTATCCCGTGCCAGATGACTATCAGGATGTCTATAAGCCCAAGTTAGATAAGACGACAGCCACGGCAACTTATCCGGATGGCTCACCCATTCGATCCCCCGCTATGTACGCTGCAGAAGATAGTGATACAGCTTACTTAACCAATCGAACCCTTCAAGAACTCTCGGCGCTGGAATCACAGAACTGGTTTGCACTATTGACCTACATTCGCCCTCACCCGCCGTTGGTTGCGCCCTCACCCTTCAATACGATGTATTCACCAGACTCTCTGCCAGCTCCAAAAACAGCGGGTTCGCTGGATGAGTTACGAGCATCGCATTCGTTTTTTGATACGTTTTTTGGTGCCCCTTCCCATCACGGTTTATTCAGAGGCTTCAATGGAAGACTCGACCAACTTAACGAGGAACAAATTGCCGAACTTCGTGCGGTTTATTTGGGACTCGCATTTGAAGTTGACCACCACATCGGACGCGTTATCGACTACCTAAAATCAAGCAATCAATACGATGATACTTTGATAATCGTTACAGCCGATCACGGTGAGATGTTGGGAGATCACCGAATGTGGGGCAAAGGCACGCCATTGAACGGTTCCTTACATATTCCATTAATCATTCGAGACCCTCAGCAACCGAACAGTTTTGGTCAACAGATCTCTGCATTCACCGAATCGATAGACATCGCGCCGACACTAGTCGATTGGGTGTCTACAGACGCTGCCAACAAGTCATTCGACAGTTTCAATGGCTCGTCATTATTGCCCTTGATGACAGGTGCTACACCAGAAAACTGGCGCAGCTATGTATTTGCTGAAGCCGAACTGGGTGACCCACATCAGGCAACGCACTATCAAACGACGTTAAATTTGTCAGCCGCTCAAGCGAACTTTGCGCTGCTAAAAACTCATGAACACAAGTATGTTCACTTTAACGGTGCTGTTCCGCCGATGTTGTTTAACTTAACCGATGATCCGAACGAGTTTAAAAATTTAGCATCAGATTCAGAATCGGCCCAACAGCTAAGTCGCTTATCATCCATCATGCTAGATCATCGTATGACGCATGCGAATCACTCATTAAGTAATTTCAAGCTGACCTGTGAGGGTTTGTTTACTCGATAGGTCGCTCGATTCTTAGCTGTATACTGAGTACATTGGCAAAATAACAATGAGATTAAACCGATGACCATAACCTGTATTTCCCCTATCGATGGCTCGGTGTACGCTGAACGCCAAGCGCTTTCTGGCGATAAGGCGATGGCTGCTGCACAGGATGCAAGAACGGCTCAATCCCATTGGGCCACACGTCCGCTTGATGAACGCATCGCTTTGGTACAGGCCGGCGTTGCAAAAGTGGGTGAGATGAATGATGAAATCGTTCCAGAATTAGCCTGGCAAATGGGTCGACCCATTCGCTACGGCGGTGAATTTGGTGGGTTTAATGAGCGTGCCGGTTACATGAGTAGCATCGCTCATGAAGCGCTGGCGCCGATTGAAATCGAAGACAGCGATGCGTTTTGGCGAATGATAAAACGGGCACCTTTGGGCGTTGTGTTAGTTGTTGCACCGTGGAACTACCCCTATATGACAGCCATTAATTCAGTAGCCCCGGCTTTGATTGCAGGAAACTCGGTGGTACTTAAACACGCCTCGCAAACACTGCTTGTGGGTGAGCGTATGGCTGCTGCCTTTCACGCAGCCGGTGTGCCTAAGGATGTGTTCCAAAACGTGTTTCTAGATCACGCAACAACCTCTGAACTCATCGCCGCTAACGCGTTTGATTTTGTCAATTTCACAGGCTCTGTGGGTGGCGGTATTGCCATGGAACGTGCCGCCGCAGGTACATTCACCGGTGTCGGCACCGAATTAGGTGGTAAAGACCCAGGCTATGTTCGAGAAGATGCAAACCTTGAAGCAGCGGTTGATACCTTGATTGATGGCGCCATGTTTAATTCTGGTCAGTGCTGTTGCGGGATAGAACGGATCTACGTGCATGAATCGCTTTTCAAACCCTTTGTGGAAAAAGCCACAGCCATTGTTCAAGACTACAAGCTAGGCAACCCACTGGAGCAGGAAACCACACTCGGGCCGATGGCGCATGTGCGTTTTGCCAATGAAGTTCGGGCTCAGATAAAAGAGGCCATTGACACAGGAGCCACCGCGCATGTGCCAACCTTCGCCGAAGACGATGGCGGGGCCTATTTGTCCCCACAGATATTGACTGATGTCACCCACAGCATGCGCGTAATGCGCGATGAAAGTTTCGGGCCGGTGGTTGGCATTATGCCAGTGAAAGATGATGCTGAGGCGATTGCATTGATGAACGATAGCGAATTCGGCTTAACCGCGTCTGTCTGGACTGAAGATGCCGCTCACGCCGAAGCCCTTGCTGATCAGATTCAAACCGGCACCGTGTTTATGAACCGTGCGGACTACCTCGACCCGGCCCTGTGTTGGACAGGGTATAAAAATACAGGTCGTGGTGGGGCGTTATCGCCCATCGGGTACCACAACCTGACTCGAGTTAAATCGTATCATTTTAAGAAAGCCTAGCAAGAGCGTCACTCCTGCGCACTTCAAGATTCTGAAGTAGCTACACTCGCTAAGAACGTGCCGCTGGAATAACTTCTCTCTCAATAAGATGCAACAGATCACCAAAGTAACCCGCACTGCGGGCTATGCGTGTCGGATCAGACGTGATGGCAATCGTCAGTGCCAGCTCAGGAACGATACAAATGATCTGTCCACCATAACCGCGTGCTAGTGCATAGGATGTGGTACCGCTGTTTCCTATAAACCAACCATAACCGTATCCAAGACCGGAAAAAACCGATTGAGTGACTGGCACAAAGGACTGGATCACCCAGTCTTCGCTTAACACTTGCTGAGTTCCAACACGTCCCTTATTTCGGTACATTTCCCCAAAGCGAATCATCGCCTCTAAAGTCAGTGCCATTTCATTGCCCCCAAGGTATCGACCCTGAGGATCACGCGTCCAAGCAGGCACATCAAACTCCATAAATCGACCTAGGCGATCTTGAGTAAGCGCGCGTAGATTCTTTCCAGACACTAAGGACAATACCGCACCCATTATGTGAGAGGTGCCTGTTGAGTAAAGCATTCGTTTACCCGGCTCCGCCACCATCGGTCGAGATAATGCATCGGATACCCAATCACGACTGTTGACCCACACACCATAGTTTCGCCCAGATGTGCGTTCCAGCCCCGCTTGCATTGTGAGTAGGTTTTCAACCGTAATCGTTGACACCATCGGGTCAGCTTTTGCTGGGATTAGCTCGGGTGCAAGCTCGCCTAAAGTCGCTTGCACAGATGGAATTTCCTGCCGATCAATTGCTGCGCCCGCAAGTGCCGCAACCAGTGTTTTTGACACAGATTTTATCGGTACGGCTTGATGAATGGCGGGACCACGAAACACTTCAGACAAAACCTGTCTACCGTGCTGAAATATCATCACGGCATGACATTGATTGTAACTAGCAGCTATTTTTGCCACCTGCTGCCAATCAGCGGTTCGGGCCGCCAGTGGAGAAGCCAAGAGCACAGCGGCGCCACTTAAAAAAGTGCGTCGTTTAATCATACCCAGCCATTATTTTATTGAATCCCAAGAACATAGTGGGTTCCTGTTTCACGCTTTCTTTTGCAACCACTGAAACACAGGTATTGAGGTGAAATCAAGCCCTATTGCACAACTATTTTTATTGGCACACAATAGCTAAAAATCAGCTGATTTCTGCCGGAGTAGGATTCAAATGACGAAACTTGTCATTGATGCACCCCCATTAGTCGCTTTGCCCATAGCGGGGTCTGATGAAATGTTCCCAGTGCGCCGCGTTTATTGCATCGGTCGAAACTACGCCGCACATGCGATTGAAATGGGTCACGATCCCGATCGAGAGCCCCCATTTTTCTTTCAAAAAAATCCCTGTAATTTGGATTCAAGCGGTGTATTTCCTTACCCTTCCAAAACATCTGACGTCCACCATGAAATTGAAATGGCCGTCATGCTTAAAACGGGTGGCAATAATATTCCCGTATCAGACGCATTGGATCATGTATTCGGTTACGCCTTGTCTTTAGATATGACACGCCGAGACTTACAAGGCGAACAAAAAAAGATGGGACGACCCTGGGAGATTGGAAAAGCGTTTGAACGTTCCGCACCCGTTGGAATAATTTACACGGTCGATGCGGTCGGGCATTTGAGTACCGGACGAGTCGAACTGAAAGTAAACAACGAGATTCGACAGGAGGGGGATTTAAATCAGATGATCTGGAAGGTACCTGAAATGATTGCGTATCTGTCAGAGTACTTTGAGCTTGCCGCTGGCGATGTGATTTTATCCGGTACACCAGCGGGTGTCGGTCCTGTCGTCAGAGGTGACGTAATGCAAATGAGCATTCAGGGACTGGGGAGCCTAGATATACCCGTGATTTGAATCGAAGCTGAGATCACGACTTCAATGTACGTAAGAAACGAGAACAGGATTTTTTCACGATTTCTGCGTATGTCGGATAAGCAAAAATGGTATCGGCAATGTCTTCCGCTTTAAGGCCAAGCTTTACTGGAAGCGTTAAGCATTGAACCCACTCACCCGCATGAGCACCCACTCCAGTAGCCCCCACGATCCGATTGTCGGAATCCATGACAATTTTTAAAAATCCTCCTTGCTTACTGTCGGTGATAAACCGATCAGTCGAGGCATCGACCTGATAGGTATGCACACCATCAAGGTGTTCTCGTGCCTGTGCTTCACTCATACCAACATGTCCAATTTCAGGGTCGGTGAATATGGCCCAAGGTAATGGCGTCGGCTCAATCACTCGGTCGGCATCGGTCAACATATTGCGCACAACCAATTCACCTTGATAGTTTGCGACATGGCTGAACTTTGCCCGCGACGCAACATCGCCTAGCGCGCAAATGTGCGATGCGCTAGTTTGCATTTTTTCATCAACCGAAACGCCATGGCGTGTGTAATCTACCCCGGCCGCTTCAAGGTTTAATCCTTCTAAGTTGGGCACACGGCCGATAGCCACAAACAATTCATCCACCAATAATTTGCTTGTACTCTTGTCGCCGTGTTCGATATCAATACACACTTTTCCACTGCTGTCTCTTGAACACACTTTTGCATTGGCATCGGTGATCATCTCAATACCCATGCCTTCAAACACGTCGATGAGGTATTCACTGGCATCTGGATCAATCGCGCCAAGAATGCGGCTGTTGCGATCAATGATGGTGACCTTTGTACCAAAGCGTGCAAGTGATTGACCTAGCTCCGCTGATATTACTCCACCTCCTAGAAAAGCGATGCTTTCAGGTTGTTTGCGAAGCGCCCAAAAGTTCTCGTTATTAAGCATTTTGACAGGGTTGCTGGGATCAGTTGGCAGCAGCCTAGGCCCAGAACCTGTTGCGATAATAATGTGTTTACCACTAACGACTTCTTTACCAATTTTGACCGTGTGTGCATCGATAAACGATGCGCCTGAATCATCAATATAGGTGTCAATTCCAAGATCGTTAAAGCGCTTAGGTTGCTCGTGAGCATACACACCATCAACAATACTTTTGACATGTTCCATGGCTCGCTTGAATTCGAAGCCACTTTGCACATCCACAGAATGCAACCCATGTTTTTCAGCTGTATTGATGCTGTGATAGTGCTTAGCAACATCGATTAGAGCTTTGGAAGGTACACAACCAGAGTGTGTGCATTCGCCTCCAATTTTGTGTTTTTCCAATAACGCAACTTTCGCACCCTGTCGATACGCTTCAAAGGCTGCAGTAATTCCACCACCGCCGGCGCCAATAATTACAACGTCATAGTCAGTGGTCATGTCAGTGATTCCGTAAAGATAACTTCAGCGCCACCTTCGACCCCTTCAACTTGAAAATAGTTCATTTCCGCATCAGCTCCATCAATAGATAAGACGCAGAAGGCATGATGAAAGTGGTCCCCATCGTGACCCAGTTGACAATCCAGATTGATTTTAGGCGCTGAATCAAACTCTTCAGGTAGAGCTAAATTGGATAATTGTTTGTAGGGTTGCCAAAGCCGCGCCACAGGAATCGCCCCAGAGCCAATGCAGCGACCTTTACTCAGCCCGGCGTACGGTTCGAAAGCAACCAGATTGTGTTCATGTCCCCAAAGCCACAATTCAATCTGGGACAAGTGAGATTTGAAGGCCTCATAAAGCACAGGATTAAGAGCTAAGGGACGGTTGTCACGGGTTCTACCGATATTTCCAGAGGCGGTGAACAATTGATAATGCGACAACATGACCGATTTCCGACCTTCGGCATTGTCTAGCTTGTGCTTGTGCCAGAGCACTTCCTTGGGTTCAATGGTGGGTATGGCCGAAATGGCATCGGTTGGTTTTCCAATCTGGGGGGGTGCACCAATACCGAGTATCTGCCAATGCTCGTTTCGCAAACAAAAGTAACTGGCAGGTTGCCCCAGTTCATCAAGCAACCAATAGTAGCCGGCACCACCAGCATACAAATCGTGATTACCTGCTAAATTAAATATTCGGGTGTGTGCTGGAAGACAATCACGGACGATGGAAAGAAAGTGATCTTGCATTTCCGCTTGGGTGCCTGAGTAGTACACATCTCCTAAGTGAATTACAATATCCGGTTGCTGCTCGCTAATGCGTCGCATAACATTTTTAGCCAACGGCGTTCCGGTTCCCCAATCCGATACAAATGCAATTTTAGCTTTATCGGTTTGGCCATCACCTAGGGGTAGCACAAAATCATCCAGTGATTCGTAATGGCGGTAGGGTATGGCTTGGTGGTTACTATCAAATTCAAGCAGCGTTTTCGCCCACAACGGATCACACACAGAATATCGAACTTCAGATTCAAGCTCTTTAACGCGAGCATCGTTGCCGCTAATTTTTGCAGCCGCTAAGCTCACATAGAGATGCGCACACTTAGATACCAGCGATCCCTTGGTAATAACTTCCGCAATATCGATGGTGTCTTTACCTTCAGCAAGAGCCACTTCAAGTTGCCCGCAGGCTTCACAGCTTGCAACCATTGCAGGATGTTCTGAAGAAAGATTTTCTGCTTCGTTGCGGTTGTCATTGCGGCTCAACACCGAATGCAGCGCAGATTGCCAGCGTGACATAAAGGACATGCCGTAGGTTTTTATCGCCATGGTGTATTTAAATCGTTCTGTTCGTTTGTTGAATCGTAGAGCGTCTTCAGGCTGGAATGTTCACTCTCTATGCCACCGGCACTCGCAATTCGTCAAAACTAACCATGACGTGCGTGCGGTAATTGGGCATCGACTTAAGCATTTCATAGTATCGGCGAATAGCTGGCAACTCCGTTCGAACGATATCAATTTCAAAATATCGATACAAAATGTGACCGAATTGAATATCCGCGAGTGTTAAATTGTCGCCCATTAAAAATGAGTGGTTATTGAGCCTGTCCTGCGCAATTTTCAGTTTTTTTTCAAAGGCTGTAACCGCTGTGACTAAACTTTTATTATCCTTATTTGATTCCACCGCACGCATGACTGGCCAAAATATAGGACCGTTAAAAATCATCTGCACACTGACCTTAGACCATTCCGCCCAACGATCCACATCGGCGCGCTGCAGTGGATCGGTTGGCCAAAACTTCTCATCAGCGTAGGTATTCGCCAAGTAACGCAGTATGGCACCAGACTCCCACAAGGCTGGCCCATCGCCATCGATCAGCGTAGGTACCGTTCCGTTTGGATTCATCTGCAAAAATTCAGGTGTATGGTTTACGCCATACATCAACCCAGCATCGATTCGTTCATACGGTAGATTCAATTCCGCGATGCACCACATAACGCTTTGCACATTGGACGAACTGGCCCTGCCCCATACTGTAATCATCGGATTGGTTCCAACAGCCATTCACTTTGACGCAATCATACCGCTAGCGGGCATAAAATCAGCGTAATTGCAGTATGCTAACTGCACAGAATCCACTCAGCGACCCTGAACATGATTGATCTTTACTCCTGGACAACACCCAACGGCCGGAAGGTCTCGATCCTGCTGGAAGAGCTGGGTATCGAATACAACGTGCACCCCATTGATATCACCGCAGACGAACAATTCGCACCCAGCTTCCTTGCCATCGCTCCCAACAATCGAATTCCTGCCATCGTTGACAACGATGCGAATCTGTCGATGATGGAATCCGGAGCCATCATGCAATACTTGGCTGAAAAACACGGAAGGTTCTTATCGACCGACCTAAAAACACGTTGGGCAACCATTGAGTGGCTTAATTGGCAGATGGGTGGCCTAGGCCCAATGGCAGGTCAAACCCATCACTTTGTAAAATACAATCCCGGAAAGTCACAGTACGCAGAAGATCGCTATCAAAACGAAACACGACGGCTGTATGGGGTGCTCGACAAGCGCCTAGAAAAAAATGACTTTATTGCCGGTGATTATTCGATTGCTGACATGGCTTGCTGGCCTTGGATTTCTCGCTTTGAATGGCAGGGCATCGACATAACTGAATTTAAAAACGTAACACGCTGGTACACCGCCATTGCGAATCGACCAGCTGTACAGAAGGGTTATCAAGTGCCCAAGTATGTGTCAGACGTGCCTATGCCTTAAGTCAGAAGCGTCAGCCGTGACTACGTCCACACCCACTGCCACAATTCCTAAACACGGCATACTCTTCGTGTTCGCCGCCGGTGTTCTATGGTCGACGGTGGGTCTTGGTATTCGACTGATCGAAGATGCCGTCGTTTGGCAAATTTTGCTGTATCGCTCCGTTAGCATGTCGCTGTTTCTGTACATCGTCATTCGTTTGCGCTCAGGCGAAAGCCCGTTTACTCAAATCCGACGTGTGGGTTGGCCTGCCGTCATCGCAGGACTTGCTTTGGTCGCCGCTTATTCTGGCGGGATCTACGCCATTCAAAACACCTCAGTCGCAAACGCCATGTTGCTGTTTGCCACTGCCCCATTTATAGCAGCGGTTCTGGGTTGGATCGTATTAAAAGAGCCGGTACGACTCGCCACTTGGATTGCAATCGCCGTCGCACTGGGCGGCATTGCCATCATGGTGGCGGATAAATCGGGTGGAGTTGCACTATCAGGCAGCCTGGCAGCACTGGGGTCCTCTCTGGGCTTTGCCATCTTTACGGTGGCGTTACGTTGGGGTAAAACAGGGGAAATGTTACCTGCAGTTTTTCTGTCTGGTGTATTCGCTGTTTTCATCACGTTAGGTATCTGCCTATTCACTGGGCTTTCAACCACCATCAGTTTGTTCGATGGCTCTATCGCCATGAGCATGGGGGTCTTCCAAGTGGGCGCAGGCTTAATCCTCTACACACTGGGTTCACGCAGCTTGCCCGCGGCGGAATTGACATTACTCTCCCTAGCCGAGGTGTTGCTCGCTCCCCTATGGGTTTGGTTATTTCTGGGCGAAACGACGAGCATCAATACATTAATTGGGGGCGCGGTTCTGCTCGCGGCCATTGTTGGCAATGCTCTATCGGGTAAGCGACGCAAACCACCTCCGATCACAACCCCCTAAGGCATGAACGCCTGATCAGGTAAGAGAAAACATCACTTGCGTTTCTGACCTAGGCAAATTCATACCAAGGCCGGATTTTTCGGGAAGCTGAAACCAGCCCAACCGGTTGTTCACTGGAGATAGATTCAGTTTGTCGAAAAATACTTGATGCAAGTAATGATATTCAACATGAGCTACGCAGTTGCTCGCTAATCCTAAGTGCATTGCCGCAAGCAGAGCCACCGCTGTGGACGAAACTTCAAGCGATAGCTTGATATTTGAGTGCTCACAATGCGTGACTAGCTCAGCGAGTTGGAGTACACGACTGATGCCTCCGCAGGCTATCGGTGCCGTTTGCAAATAGTGTATTAAACCGTGCTCAACCAGCTGATGATGAATTTCATGTCGATACTCAGCTTCTGTACCCATCACAGGAACACCCCGACGACACAAGAATTTCATCCCGTCGAAATCATCAGCTTTAACCGGAGATTGGAAAGCTTCCAATCGATCAGAAGGCAGAGCATTAAAAACTTGCAAAGCTTCAGCCGCGGTGTAACTGTACACGCCGTCAATAATCAATTTGCACGATGGTTTTAACCCATCAAGCACAGCCCGGATGCGTTCAAGATCGCGATCAATGGATAGTGCACCGATTTTCATTTTTACTATATTAAATCCGGCAGCGTGCATGGAGTCCATTTCACTCACCAGATCGTCAATGGACTTGCTTTTTCCATACAGCCCTCCACTGGCATAAAGATGTACCGCCCTTCCCGTATCAGTTCCAATAGGAGTTTGAGGGGTTAGCAGGTTATAAAGTGGAACACCTGCTTCACGACTTCGCAAATCCCACAACGCAATATCAATACCCGACCAAGCGCTAGCCAACAGGCCATGCCTGGCGGTCAAGCTCGCTTTAGATAGCAGGTATTGGTGAATGGCAGCACACTCGTCTATTGTCAAGCCGATAAGGTGCGGGCATATTTCTGTTCGAAGATAAGCCACTAAGGTGTCAGGGGCGGTATCAAAGCACCAACACTCCCCTAGGCCAATCAACCCCTGTTGGTTTTCAAGCGTGACGAAGACGGCGTATTTCTTCGTCCAGGTGATGGCAGGGTTCCAAACTTTGCCCCCCAAATCATGGCAATGCGTATGCACTTCGATTCGTGTTATCACAGGCACCCGCAGCAACAAATCCTAAAATGTTTCGAATTTTCATCAACATAAGGCTTAAGCCTTCTTATAAGATTGTAGACATAAATCAACCCGTTTCCGGAATGTACCCATGAAAAAAAGCGTCGAAATTATTGAAGTTTCGCCACGTGACGGTATACAAAACGAGAAAAAGTTGCTGTCTTTGGACACCAAACTTGCTCTGATTGATCGTGCCGTGAAAGCCGGTGCCTCCCGTATTGAAGTGACCAGTTTCGTCAATCCAAAACGCGTTCCGCAAATGGCGGAAGCAGACGAAATTTGTAAGGCACTCCCACGCAATACCGGCTCTAAATACATCGGACTTGCGCTTAATCGTCGCGGGTTTGAACGCGCCTGTAACGCAAACCTGGATGAAGTGAATTTTGTGGTTGTCGCTAGTGACACATTCAGTGAAAAAAACCAAGCCACCGACACAGACACGGGCATCCGGCTGTTCAACGATTTAACCACCGAAACAACACCGGGTATTGGAGTGGGTGTCACCATCGCAACAGCTTTTGGCTGCCCTTTCGAGGGCGAGATCTCTGTTGAAAGACTGATGCATGTTGTGAAAGGCTGCATGGAAGCCAATCCCTTTGAATTAGCGCTTGCCGACACCATTGGAGTAGCTACCCCCGTTGACATAGCAGAACGAATCGCTGCGGTACGCAAGCTTTACCCAGATGTTCCCTTAAGACTGCACTTACATAACACGCGCAATACGGGAATTGCCAACGCTTGGGCTGGTATACAAGCTGGGGTGCAAAGTTTAGACAGTAGTTTTGGTGGTGTGGGTGGTTGCCCATTCGCACCGGCTGCAACCGGCAATATTGCCACCGAAGACCTTGTGTATATGTTGGAACGCGCGGGCATTCATACTGGCGTGAATTTAAAAGCTGCCATAGACGCCGCAGAATTTATAGAATCGGCTTTGGGGAAAACCGTGCCCGGCATGTTAATGAAAGCGGGTATATTTCCCGATCAGTGCACGACATCGTGAATTGAATATTCTTATGGGATTTCCACTATGAAAACAGATGTGCAAGTCGTTGTCGTAGGGGGCGGCATCGTTGGTGCCGCAACATTGTATTGGTTAGCCAAGCTAGGGTGGACCAACACCTTGCTACTTGAGCGTCGAAATCTGACATCCGGCTCTACTTGGCATGCGGCTGGTAACACCACCTACTTCGGCCCCTATGCACAAATGACCCGTTTGTTCGCAGGCTCTATTCGCACCTATCTCCAAGCAGAAAAAGACTCAGGCCAATCGATTGGATTTCATCAAACGGGATCTTTGCGTGTTGCAACAACCCAACGTGAACGCGAACAATTTCATAGCTTTGAAGCAGGCTACCAGGCGCTGGACATTGCGTACCAAGTCGTTGACAACGACGTCATCAACGAATTACATCCGTGCATCCGCACCGACGGGTTGTTCGGCGCAGCCCATACACCCACTGATGGTCATGTAGACCCCAGCTCCACCACCCAGGCGATGGCAAAAGCTGCACGTGGTTTGGGTGCTGCAATTGAATTGCAATGCCCAGTACAACAGCTGACAAGGGAGAACAATAGTTGGCTTCTGCAAACCCAAAGTGGATCCGTGCGGGCACAACACGTGGTCATGTCGGCATCTTTTTGGACGCGAGAATTGCTCGAGCCCTTAGGATTAAACGTACCGTTGTATGCCACCGAGCACCATGAATTGATTACTGATGCCGTGCCAGAAATATCCGCTTTAAATTATGAAGTTCCTGCCTATCGAGATTCCTACGTGTCGTGCAGCATGCGCCAAGAACAACAGGGGTTTCTATTAGGCATCTACGAGAGTGAGCCAGTTTTTTGGTCATTGGATGGCATTCCAGCAAACTTTAAGGAAGAACTTCTTGCACCGAACACCGATCGCTTAGAGCCTCATCTGGAGAAGCTCATGAAACGGGTTCCGGCTTTTGCAGACGCGGGAATTAAAACCATAAACAATGGGCCGATGTGTTGGACACCGGATGGGCTGCCCATGCTCGGTCCAATTGCCAAAAAGTATCCTGGCTTGTGGCTGGCTTCAGGCTTTAACGTCGGTATCGGCACCGGCGGCGGGTCTGCAGAGTTTCTGGCCCATTGGATGGTGTATGGAAAGCCTTTATTCGATCTACCTATTGTGCACGCCAGCCGGTTTGGAAACGAGGTCACGAAGGCGCAGGCCGTGGATTCTATAAAGGCCTGCTATCGCCAGGGGTATCGTTTGCCTGATTCGATCTGAACTGGGTGCACTCATCATGGCTATCGACTCGTGTTTCGCTAGGCTGCGCGCGCCACACCATGATGCGATTCGTGCAGTTCAATGGCCTGCAGAATCCAGTTGTCTTTCTCAATTCGACTTGCATACACTCCTAAAGACTCACGCACTGAGGCTATATCGTTATCACTGATATTTGCCAATTCATCAAACGTTCTTATACCCATATCGTTAAGCAGTTTTTCAAACACCACCCCGATACCCCAAATCTTCTTCAAATCATCGCCCTGTTGTTTGGTAGCTTCTGATCGGTGATTATTGGGTGATGTTGTCTTCGCCTCGTACTCTTTCATATTCACAACCTGGGAATCTCCAACCGACTCACTCTCACGCGCATTACCTGCACCTTCATCAGCCAAGCTTTGACTACCTAAAGATTGCAAGCCCCTTCTACGCTCAAAAATGTAGTCAAACACCAAGCTCTCAGAACGACTTTGAGTATTACCACTTTTATCGTCGTCGTCCAAATTGTCTTTAGCCCCTTTGAGTCGTTCTCCCAATGTGAGCCTGGAATGAGCTCCCCACCAGTAGCTACTAATCAAACCTAAAAGGAATACGATACAACATGCGATAGCTGCATTTATCATGACTGTCTCCGCCATTATTATTATTTTCAATGACGTTCTAAGTTTGGCGTTAAAACTTTTGTTCAGAACATCCCGCAGCAAACAGTTGCAGCGTATAGACGTAACTACGGTAGCGAGCATTGCTGTCTAAAGCGCGCCCCGTACACCAATTGTTACACTAGGACGTGCTACACATTTATAAGCACCCTTTTTTAACCAATCGACGTTTTATCGTCTCATCCAAAATTTGAATATAAAAATAATGTGTCCTAATCAGGCATGGGTGGCCTCGATCAAACCTGAGCAACCTTTCATGAAACACATGCCCCGACAGCGCGGGCTCGGTAGAGGGTTCCCGTGAGCTGGCCGCGTCAAGAACCACCGGGCAAAGGAAGCTGAGTATTTTTCAATTTATCTGAACAAACTGACAGAATGGCACTCAAATTCGATGATTATCCTGTCAGTTCTTCCAAATTCGCCATTTTCAATGCCAATAGCCCCGTTTGGGTATCTTTAGTGCACTGGTAGGACGAAAATGGGGATGCTAGGGATGCTCCGGACCCGCCGAGGCCTACGTATAAATGATGAGGTCAAAACTTCGGCACGGACCAGTCGACAGGCTTTGGGCCCCACAATTAGGGAATACGCAGCGCAAACCGCTATTCTTAACCAGCAAACCCGCTAAGGAATGTTGTCAGATGCAGCAGCACTACCGTCGTAGTTTTGGAAACCTTTTTAACGCTAAAACTTGGCGGGCACTTTGTAGCGCCGTGGTTGTTCCCTTTGGCATGTTATTGGGCTGCACAGCGACGGCGGATACACGTGAGGTCACGCTCGACTCACTCAGCCCGACGATCGAGCACAGACAAGCCACCGAAGTGATCGTTTACTACATGGAACGCTATCACTACAGCCCAGCGACAGTAAATGATGACTTATCCAACCAGATCTTTGACCGCTACTTAGAATCACTTGATCCCCAGAAAAGTTTCTTACTGGCCAGTGATGTTGAAGAATTCGAACCTTATCGATTAAAGTTTGACGATGCACTTCGCAATGAAGACTTGAATACCGTGTTTGATATTTTTAAGCGGTTTCGGGCACGCGTTGAAGAACGTGCGCTATTTGCAACAGAATTGCTCACTCAAGAATTTGATTTCACCCTTGATGAAAGCTACGCATTTAATCGCGAAGATTCCGCCTGGCTTGAATCCAACCAAGCCGCTGATGATTTATGGCGCAAGAGGGTAAAAAATGATGTGCTCAATTTACGCTTGGCTGAACAAACCGAAGAAGAACTAACCGATACGTTAGAAGAAAGATACGAACGGATGCAACGACGGATAAGTCAGCTTTCCGCTAATGATGTTTTCCAAATATTCATCAATGCGTTCACGTTATCGGTAGAACCACACACTTCCTATTTCTCCCCACGCAGCTCCGAAGAATTCAACATCAATATGCGTCTTTCTTTGGAAGGCATTGGCGCATCGCTACAAACTGAAGACGAATACACCGTCGTACGGCGCGTGATCGCTGGCGGGCCCGCCGCCATGAGTGAGCTCATCGCACCCGACGATCGAATTGTGGGTGTCGGCCAAGGTGAGAAGGAAGAAATTGTTGATGTGGTGAGTTGGCCACTTAATGATGTGGTCGATCTCATTCGAGGCCCTAAGGGTTCAACCGTTCGATTGAAAATATTACCCGGCAACGCCCCGGCTGGCTCTCCACCGAACGTCATCACCTTAGTGCGAGACAAAATTAAATTGGAAGAACAAGCGGCTAAAAGTTCCGTTGTTGAAATTACGCGTAACGACAAGACACAGCGATTCGGTGTGATTGATTTGCCCACCTTTTATCTTGATTCCGCCGCACGGGCACAAGGGCAAAAAGACTATCGAAGCACCACCCGCGATGTAGAGCGCTTGATTAACGAATTAACTTCAGCAGAAGGTGGAGTTGATGGAATCATTGTCGATCTACGCGGTAATGGTGGCGGCGCGTTGCTTGAAGCCACACAGCTCACTGGCCTATTCATAGAATCTGGACCCGTTGTTCAAATTAAAAATTCCGACGGTGAAGTAGAAGCCGAGCGGGACAGTGATCCCGCCGTGGCTTACGAGGGACCACTGGCCGTACTTGTGGATCGCTACAGCGCATCAGCCTCAGAGATTTTCGCAGCAGCGATTCAAGACTATGGTCGTGGTGTCGTGCTGGGAGAACCCACTTTTGGTAAAGGGACGGTTCAATCGGTCGCCCCACTCGATCGAGACGGGAAACTGGGCCAATTAAAAATTACTATGGCTCAATTTTTCCGCGTCAATGGCGACGGAACACAACACCGAGGCGTTATACCTGATGTGTTGTTCCCTACTGCAATAGATTCTGACGCACAAGGTGAACGCGGGCTCGATAACGCACTGCCATGGGACGCGGTTGCTCCCGCCAAATATAAGGGTTGGTCAAACCAAAAGGCAGACTACAGCTACTTACAGCCTTTGCACGAAACCCGATACCAAGCCAGTGAATCGTTCGAATTACTGATCGATGAATTGGAAGCACAGCGTGTTGCTAGAAATCAGCGCCTCATCTCGTTGAACGAAAAAGTTAGAGAGCAGGAAAACCTGGAACGCGAAGCGGATCGCGAGAAACGAGAAGAGTTGTTTCGAAAGGCGTTCGGTGCATCTGGCCCTGACGATTCAGAAGACGATGAGACCGCTGTGGCGGATATCATCTTAGAAGAAGCTGCCAATGTGCTTAATGATGTTATTGATAGCTCGAGGCAAAACAAGCCTTAATGGGGCAGTGATCTAAGGCCTGTAGGCAACTTTTTACAGAGGCCAGAAAATACACTTTCTGGCCTCTTTGTCTCATCAGAAGAAAAAAAAGCTGTAGCAACGCATCCTTACTGGCAACTGATCTGATAATCCGTTGTACAAGAACAAGCAAGTCCATCACTGCCAGTCCATTCTTCAGTGGGAGCATAAGCTTCATCATCATCCACACACATGTACAGTAACGATGAGGCGTTCACACGTTCTCGCAATGGAGTTTCCACCACTACCCAGCCACCCTCTTCTTCAAGACGAGCGCCAAGTCGATCAGCACAAACAGTTGTTAGTTCGCCTTCCACACCCACGGTTACTGACAGGGTAGAGATGTCTACCAAGTTGTTCGTGTTTGGGTCTATTTGCCCCGAGGTGATACCGACTGTGAAAATTTCAAAATCTGAATTACTTTCCGTGCAGGTCGATCGACCGCGTGAATAGATCGTATAGTCGGTCTCTTTGCCACGTACCAAAGACCCTTTTCCAATACCAAATGAAATCGGCCGTAGGCTTGTGAAAGAAACACTCGCACTACTTAATACGTTACCGGGTAGCTGATCAATTCGAGTTTCGCTACCCACTAGTCTTCTTCCCACGTCCGAGCCATCACTGGTGGACGTAAACACACCCGCAGCATCTGCACGAACATAGTATCCCGTGATATCGGGCGGTGTAAGACCTGTTTGAGTAACTAATGTGACGCCTGAGTTAGACGCTTCATTAATCGCGTTTTGCACTAAAGGATTGTCGAGAATATCTTCGGGCGTTGCAAAATTTCCTGGAATGGTGTTATCCAAGGGTGCCGGATCATCATCATCGTTGAACCCATCCCCATCATCGTCGAGATCGCAGGCATCACCCTGCCCGTCGGCATCGGTATCGAGTTGCGAGAGGTTTTCAATGCCAGGACAATTATCCACCACATCATTGAATATGGGATTATCCGATGAAGAAGAATCGCAAGCAACGAGTGTTAAGGCGAGCAACGCTAGGAGGCAGGGGTGGCGATAAAAGGTCAGCATGTCAGTTTCCGTGGTCGGACTTTCGAGGCGTATTTATTCGCCCTCGAATTCAATCCATTGGTGCTGTAATACAACACACCGCTGCCAAACTGTCAATTTGATTAGTTTAGATCAGTTGTGCAATGCACATTTTATTGATCCTATGGATCTTTTCAGGCCACACGACCCAACGAAAACCCCCGCGCAAGATGATGCCGAATTAAGACAGCCAGTAGCACTCCAGGTGCCAAACCCAGCACGCCGGCAGCAGCCAAAAGCGGAACGTAGGCACTCATAACGCTACCTACCCGAGTCATGATTCCACCAAAGGGTTTTGCATCGATGGTGGTAAGAGCATTGGACAACAGAAATTCAATCCAGGAAAACATAAAGCAAAAAAAGGCGGCTACAGCAATGCCAGTGGCAATTTGCGGCAGCAACAATTTACAAAAAAATCCCCCTACGCTGTAACCATCGAGCGCTGCACTTTCATCCATCTCTACCGGTACGTCAGAAATAAATCCTTCCAAGATCCATATGGCCAGTGGTACCGTGAAATAACAATGTGCAAAGGCCACCGCGAAATGGGTATCAATTAAATTAGCGGCAGAAAATATTTGCACAAAAGGCACAAGGAGTATCGCTGGCACCATCATGCGCAGCATCAGCAATCCAAAAAACAATACGCGGTGACCTGTAAAGCGATAACGTGAAAAAGCATAGGCAGCGGGCAATGCAACAGAGATGGACAAAACCACGTTCATCGTGACGTAAATAAGCGCGTTCACATACCCAAGGTACCAATCTGGGTCTGACAATATGTATTGATAATGACTTAATGTCGGGCTCGTGGGAAACAACACGAGCCCATCAGTGGCACCGCCGCCGGTTTGAATACTCAGCGTAATCAGCCAATAAATAGGTATCGTAACCAGTGCCGTGAATACCAAGGGCACCACCGAAAACCGATGCGTCATACCTTACCTCCAACAACCGAACTGTATGTTGTTTGGCGAGGAATGATAAGACGATAAAAAGTGGCGGATATAATGAGTACGATGAAAAAGTAAATCACCGCCATTGCGCCTGCCTTACCCAAATCAAATTGAATCAGACCTGTTTGAACGAGTTCATGCGAGAGAAATGTCGTACTTACTCCTGGACCACCACGGGTTATGACATAGGGTTCGGTGTATAACGTAAAGCTGTCCATAAATCTTATAAGAATTGCAATGGCCAGTACCAACTTTAATCTTGGCAGTTGTATGTGGCGGAAGACTGACCATGCTCCCGCGCCATCGATAGCGGCCGCTTGATAATACGAATTAGGGATGGATTTTAAACGAGCATAGCAAAGCAAAATAACCAACCCCGTCCAATGCCAGGTATCCATCAGTAACAATAAAGCCCAGGTCCAAATCGGATGGTTCATGTCCAGCGTCATGCCTATACCCAGAAGTGATTGATACAGCAAACCAGTATCGGGCTGGATCATGGCTTTCCATAAGTACCCGACAACAATGGTGGGGGTTAGCATGGGAATAGAAATTAAAACAATAATAACGGTGGTCAGTATTCCTGACTTAGGCATTCGTAGCGCAACGAAAATTCCCAATGGAATCTGAATTAACAACGCCAGAAACGAAAAACTTAAACTACGGAAAACGGCGTCATAGAATAATTTGGAAGTCAGCACATCTTCAAACCACTGCACACCCGACCAAATAAAAACATTACCCCCGAATGTATCGTGCATTGAATAGAAAAATACGAACCCAACAGGCACAAAGCCAACGAGAAAAAATACCAATAGCGAAGGTAGGAGTAACAACCAGGGTATGGACGTTTTATTCAGCAATTGCGTTTTCTTTAAGTTAAATTGACAGCCAATAAATTCGGTTGGAAAGTTGAATGCCCAAGCCTATCCATTTAAAACAATCTTCCCTGTTGGGGCTCATCGCTGCATTCCGCCCCACGCCATTCAAATTCGGATAGAGCAATCGTATCGTTTGTGAATAAAACACCTTCTTCAATCAACCGCTTTTTTTGCCTTCCCGCCTCAGGATGGCTAATTTTTCCTTTCGAGTTCACAACACGATGCCAAGGCACATCTTCGGGGCAGGCCGCCATCGCCAGTCCAACCCAACGGGATGCAGACGCTTGATAGTCTTCTTCGCTGACCTCAGTCGGCTTAGGTAGCAGGTTAGAAATTCTTCCGTAGGTGGCAACTTTTCCAGAAGGTATGTCTCGTACCAGAGCCCACACTTGATCGAAATACAAGGACGGATTGGGCGGAGGCAAATAAGACCACACAGCTTAAGTCCTTGCCGCTTCGAATTTTGCCCACACCTCTTCCAATTTTTCGATATCAAAGCCAGGTTCACGGGCAGGCCCTAATACGATCGACTCGGTATCAATCACTTTTTCTATCGCGGCTTTAAGACGAGGTATAACATCTTTTGGTATCACTATCGCACCGTGTCGATCTGCGTGAATCAGCTCATTTTCACTGACTCGCATGCCTAAAATATTAACGGGTTTGCCGATATCGACGACGTGCACATACCCATGACTGGGCCCAATAGAACCAGACAGAACCGGAAAACCTTCATCCATCACATCGAGATCACGCATCACACCATTGGTCACAGCCCCTCGTAAGCCTAGCCCTTTATGTACCGCGACATGAACCTCCCCCCACCATCCAGCAATACAATGAGGGTAATCAACATCTTCAACCACAGCAACAGATGGACTTACCCCTGCAGCCATCGAGCGAAAGTAATCCATTCGTTTGGCACGAACAATCTCATTGGGTTCAGTTGATGGGGCTAGCCCGGATATACGCGCAGTTCTAGCAAAACCAACCATGGCTGGGTCCCCTGGCTTGCAATGGTGCATAGCACCGCGTGTAAATCGATTGAACCCACGCTGTCCTTGAGCAACCTCAATGGCGTTACACACGGTGGGTGTATCCACAGAGGACAACAGCTCATGCAAATTGCTCGGTAACAAGGGATCAGTCAATGCGGTTCCTAGTGGTGGGACGCTTTAAGTTTGCAGCAGAATTTGTTTCCATATCGCGATTTCATCAAATAGAGTGATTTCTCGGCGCACGCCTCTTGGACCAAACTCCATATGGCTCACCCCCATAATATAGACGTCGGCACCTGTCGGGGGACCAAACCGACCCCATCCCGTATGCTGACCGGTGAGTGACCACCGAATGGCACTCCGAGCTGGCATCAGTGCATCAAGTCGACCTATTTGATGTTCAATTTTTAATTCAGCTTTTGGGAACGAACTAACCACACCTAACCAGAATTGATCAACGGCTTCTCTTCCATAAGCCTCATGGCCACCTGGGTAGGACACCTGACAGGCTCGATCGTATTGGTCACCGATGATGGCAAAGTTTGCCGCCATCAATTGATGAAGAATGCCTGCGTGTTTCTCACCCCACTCATTGTTATTGCCTTTACCGGTGTATGGGCCCGCAATATCAGTTGCCGGTGTTAAGGGCATTGCGGTAGCACCAGCTCGAATAGCATCACGTGCCACGCTCTGGGCAGAATTTCCCAATTGGATTGCAATGGCTGCATTATCACGAATCAACCATTCATCCCAAACTCGATTATTCAAGCAGAACGTATCGGCAATGGTTCGAAACGAAACTGTCTGACCACTTGATGGGCCAAACTCACCCCCGTGATGGGTTGCTGTTGATACGATGCGATGTGACGACAGAAACCCATTGTCATCATCGCCACACCAGATAACATCTTCACCCAATAACTGACGATGTGGGAACTCACTCAGTGTTGCCATAGTATTGGCTTTGCCTGCCGCATTTCCGACACTTATTCCCGCTGGCGACCGAACAATTAAGTCGTCGGCGTAGTGCCAATCCAGCGCGGCAATATTACGCCCTTCCCAAATCATCGCGGTACACTTTAAGATGTAATCAGGTAGATCCAAGTATTGGGTATCAAATCCTTTCATCTATCGTGACGCTCCCAGGTTTACCACCACAAGCTCAGTGTGGAAGAAATTTTTCGCCGCTTGAAGCGCTATATAAACTTTATTACCGGCGAAGTTTACAACTTGATCGGTGAGAATCACATCATATTTTATGTCGTTTTGGTGAATCAGTTCGCGTTCTGATTCTGCAATTGTCTTCCCTTCGGTCGAGACCGAAAAAGTAACTCATTTAACTGTTGATTCTAACTTTTTATCCTAGCAATGGTATGCACGATACCTTCGCATTATGCTTTAACTCTACACTTCTCCCAGGGAGCGAGGAGCAATAATGAAGTCTTTTGTATTCATAAATCTCTTAAATGGCATGCGTATCCATCGTTCACTCACCGATCCTGAATGAAATTTTTCGTTCTGACCGGTTCCACACGTACCTCTTGTTCACCGAACGAATTCACAAGAAAAACACCAAATAATGTGCTGTAGCTCTCGCCCGATGTTTCTTGATGTGACAACCTGGTGTCTAAATGAAAAACCAATACGATTACTCTTGTCGATGTTGAAGGACGAGAAAGCAGGGCCGACACCAGCAGTACCTCGATGATGTGATGGAATGTTCCGATGAAATTCTTCAACGCAATTTTTAGTTCACTTTTAATCGCAAATTTCACCCTCTTTGGCTGCTCAGTTGATGCTGACATCGAACCAAGCATCGCGCCAGAAACCGTATTCGAAGATTTTCAAATCCCTGCAGTCCCAGCAATCAGCTCTTTAACTGCAGTGAGCTCTTTACCTAATGGGCCCATCAACGCCGAAGGCACAGACTTTCGCATAGAGCGCTTACGGGTTAAGCACCACCAAGTGGAATGCGAAGGTTACTTTGTTACCCACTGCTTATTAACTCAGAATGAGAACAGCGACGAATGGTTGTATTTTTACGACACTATCGAAGGCTTTAATTACGAATGGGGTATGAACTACGAGATCTTGATGGAAGTGCGAACCACAAATACGGGCGTTGCAAAAGCACCTCGACTTACCTACACCTTGGTTGAAATTCTCTCGCAAGCACAGCACGAACCAGACGAGGTGTTCCAGTACGCATCGCGCAAAAGTGATGAACGAATAACGCAAACTTCCCCGAGTGAATTCAGCTTGCTTGGGAATAAACCCTTTGTGTGTGATTCAGACAACTGTGAAACCCTACGTTCCACGATGGTGCAAGGCCAATCTGCTTTGCTTTCATTTAGGCACAGTTCAAGCCGCGATGGCCCGCTGGTACTGCAGGCAGTGCTCTGCGTTGATTCGCCGCAGTCTTTCAACGAATCTTGTTTGTAATCGCTTTTCTAACGAGATTAAATAATATCTACGCCTCACCGATGTAAACGATTGTAAACATAGCCCCAGGTGTCTTAGCTTCGCTCGTTAACCAATTTTTTTCGGCAGATAATTTGCCTAATCAATAAAGCGCAGATGTTTTGAACATGAAAACGCTCGCTAGGAGAGTACGACCTTAACATTAACCCAGTTGCCCTAAATCCGGGACTACACAACACGGATCAGCCAACGATAAGAACGATTGTCGTCTATTTATACTTTTGTCTAAACAGACTGTCAAAAGGAATCAGATCGATGCGTAAATCCATGAAAGTTGCCTATCTAGAGGATAGTCCGGACCAAGGCCGAGCGGTGATGCAATGGCTCCAAGCTGAATCCATTGACTGTGAGGTTTATCCCTCATTTGAAGCAATGCAAGTCGCGCTTGAAAGCGCGAAGTACGATGCCGTCATACTCGACGTAGAAATTCAAGGCCAACCGCTTGGGCTCTCCATGCTTGAATACATCCGTTCCACAGTCGACGCGGTGATACCCGTGTTAATCGTCTCATCAAAACCCTATTGGGATGAGGCATTACAACTTGGCGCTGATGACTTTCTAGAAAAACCGCTCAATCCGAAGCAGCTTTCAGCTCGCGTATTCCAACTACTTCGCCCGATAAGTGACACAGGAGCCGTTGAATACTACCCGCCCTATCAGCTGCATTCGGCTGAAAATTTAATAACGAATGAAGGGAGGCGAGTGGAACTCACCACCGGTGAATTTGAGCTTGCTGCAACGCTTTTCAAGCACTTTGGCAAAGTCCTTTCTTACGACTGGCTCATATCCACGTTACCGGAGCAGTCCTCTGAGACCTCATCTCGACGCATACAAAGTGATTTGCAAAAACTAAAACGAAAAATAGGCCTAAACCTTTCTGAGAGCTGGCGGCTTGAAACCGTGTATCAGCACGGATGCCGGCTGGTCGATACCGGGTATCACCCAAACCGCTCGTGAGCTCATCCATCATCATCGTTATGGGTTGGCTATCTCCGCTGAAGGGGCGAAGTCAATCGGGACAAGGAAGCCTCTTCTCGGCAAGTAATCGAAGAGAATGCCGTTTAAGCAAGCAATCCATCGATCTCTAGTTGAAGAAGACGCTAAGGTATATGTCACTTATTTGCGTTTGTTATGGTTAATGTCTAAATAGGGGGTTTTATTGAGACATTGCTGTGACATCTGAAGCAAAGTTATCAATGTGCATAGATAAATTAGAAGCGTGGGTGCTGGGCAAGCCACTCTCTGCTCAAGAGGATGCGTTAGCACTTGGCTCTATTCTGTCTGAACTGTGTCACCTGGCGCGCGATCTTCCCGCGTGTGCTGTAGTGTCCTTCCGAATAAACGAACACCTAAAGACTCCGATAGTCGATACAGACAAGGTGAGACAAAGAATGCTAGCACTCGAGTTCAACCACTACCCAGAGTTCAAGGAAATTACGGACAACTCTTATTACCATGCCACGACGGGCCGATTATCAGATGACGTGGTTAGTGTGTATCAGGATTTAGTCGCGGGAAACATCCTATTTAAAAAAGGCGATCAATATGGAGCGGTGAAGCATTGGCAATTCACGATGAATTCGCAGTGGTCTGTTGAAGCCACCAAGGCAATACAGTTCCTCAACGCGTACAGACGACAATTTAGATAACTGATAGCAGTTTATCTTTATTGTTGTTCGTGAAACAGTTCGTGCTTTTTATAAGAAACAGTTGTTAGCTGGTCCCCTATTTAAACCGTGTAAGCACACATCGATCACAATCCAGTTACACGAAACTAAAATATACACTTCTAGGTCCGTTACCGGATTTAGAGGTAGAAAATAGAACTCGATGGAAATAGATCAAGCCCACGCAAAGATGGGAAGTCGCTTTAAACCAGAGATCTTCGCAAACATGAATGGCTGTCTTAAAACACGGCGTTGATTAAAGCCCACACTGAATCATTGGATTTTAGTGTGGGCATCTTTCGCTATGAATGGTATGAGCTCATTCCCAGACACAGTAGATAGACAAACACCATTATTTGGCTATATGTATGGCCACATGCCATGGAAAATTGGGGAGGCTTTAAGCGGCGTCGGTATCACTACGCTCAATAAAAAAATAACGGGAGGCGGCGTCGGTATCACTACGCTCAATAAAAAAATAACGGGAGCATGCCACGTCGATCGAAAGCTAATATCCGGTGATAGTCCGCTGGCGGCGAACGAATTCGGGAAACTTGCCATAGTCGTATTATTGAAAGAGATTTACTAACCAAATTAAAATACCGCCAGCGATACTAGTCTGGCGGCAGCGCGTTGCGTAAATTACTCGGGAGCATACGGCAATAGTTTGTCCACTTCAAAACGATAACCCGATTCGGCTAAATCACTTTTAACAGTTTCCGCTCGAATCGTACCGATGGCCCAAACCGGCTCATATGGGTTGTCCAACTCAATTGCTTCAGAAGGCTGGGCGTGGACAACCTGATTCGCAGGTGGTGGTGGGGTGTGTATACACGCCCCCAGGTAAGGCACTAACAAGAATTCGTTTAATTTGGCTTGACCATCAAATTCTAATGGAGTGATGTAAGCGGCAAGCCGCACGCGCTGCCCATCCAATTCTTCCACGACTGGCGCGTAGCTGAATTCTTCCTGCAACTTTTGCAATCGCGCTTCCGACTCTGCACTGCCATCCAGCAAAGTATCAATCTCTTCTTGCGACATGGATGCGAAGGGGTTCTCTGGTTGTACAAAATCATCAGGAATCAGATCATCCCAGTCGATAGTAGTTGCCGGCTCACCTTCCGAGGTGTCATCGTCATCGGAAAATGGCCACCACCCAGCAAGCGCACTTGCGTTGATAACGATAATTAACACTGCAAATACAGCAAGAGCTAAACGCCGATTACCCATAGTGAAAAACCTCGTATTCTTAAATTAAAGTTTCTGCGAAAGCCCATCGGCAAGCGATTTGCGATAAGCCTGCAATGCAGGAATCATCCCAGCCAATATGCCAGCAAAAGCCACAAAGAGTAAAATTCTAATTTCAGCCGTGTGCGGCAGTGTTAACTGCACAGTTAGCCCAAATCGTTGTTGCAGATACACAGCGCCCACTCCCGTTAAAGCATAATGCAGCATTAGGCCAATAATAATTCCACCCATTGTCAAAAGCGTCGATTCGATACAGAGCAATAAAAACACATGTATCGGCCTCGCCCCAACCGAGCGGAGCACAGCCATCTCCCGACGACGTTCGTTGAGACCTGCCAGCAGAACCGACATTAAATTAACCAATCCAGCAATTACGACAACGACTGACACAATCATTAATGCCAATTCTGCCACACTCACCAGCCCCCACAATTCTTGAAGGGCAACGCCTGGCAATATCGCAAGCAAGGGCTCAGCTCGATAGGTGTTGATGGCTCGTTGCTCACGAAACACCGTCGCCTTGGATTTTAGACCCACCAACAACGCCGTCACTGCCGTGGGTTTAAGCTCCATATTACGAATTTCATCCGCTGCAGTGCCCTCACCTTTCACATTTGCGCCATTGCGCCAATCAACATGCATAGCTTCTATGCCTTCTAAACTTACGTGCACCGCACGGTCCACTGGTGTGCCAGTGGCGTTTAGAATTCCACTGACTTTAAACGGTTGCTTATCGTGCTTGACCAAACCAACACGGCCAGTGCCATGAGCCACAACCATTTCATCACCGATGCGGTATTTCAACTGTGCCGCCACTTCACTTCCTATGACCGCGTCGAATACGTCTTCAAACCGTTTGCCTTCAGCAAACGATAACGCGGTTTTGTTCCCATAGCGATAATGGTCAAAGTAATCGTGATTGGTGCCCAACACACGAAAACCACCGTGTGAATCACCCAAAGAAATGGGTATGACCCAATCGATGGCTTGTCTTTTCTTTATGTCGTCAACACTTTCCCAACTAATGTTGTTGGTTGCATTTCCTATACGAAAAACAGAATACAAAAGTAACTGAACCGCCCCACTTCTTGCACCAACGACTAAATCTGTCCCCGAGATCGTTTGCGTAAAGCTGGTGCGTGCATCTCGGCGAATTTTCTCCACCGTTAAAATCAACGCCACACTCATAGCTATCGCAAGAACAGCGAGCAATGCGGTTGGCCATCGATTGCACAAGCTCTTCCAGGCGATACTGATCATCTCAGCTCACCCGCCGTTGAGGCCGAGTATGCAGCACTGTTTATATCGCGTAAATCTACCCGACGGTTAAAACTGCTTGCCAACAAGGCGTCATGACTAACGAACAATAGTGTCGATCCAGCTGCTTCAATTTCACTGAACAATAAATCTAGGAAGGCTTGCCGAGCATCGCTATCCAGTGACGATGTGGGTTCATCAGCGATAATCAACGCAGGCTGCCCAATCAATGCTCGCGCCACAGCGACCCGTTGTTGTTGCCCCACACTCAGTTGAGACGTCGGCCTATGACGATATTCACTAGCAGACAATTGCATTGCATCCAGCAATCGATCAATTTCTTGATCTAGTGATCGCCCCTCTTTACTCGCCCTAGCTTTTCTAGTTGGGGAAAATCGACAGCTTAGTCGCACATTGTCGGCAACGGATAAAAACGGTAATAAGTTAAATTGTTGAAAAACTAAACCGATATGATCAACACGAAATTGATCACGCTGGCCGCGCCGTAGCTCGGCCAGCGGTTGTCCATCAACTGTGATTTCACCACTTTGTGGGGAAAGCACAGCAGCTATCAAGCTGAGCAAAGTCGTTTTGCCAGACCCAGACGGCCCCTGCAGAAACACGTGCTCTCCACGTTGCATCTTGAACTCACGAATATCCAATACGGGCTTCGCATGCTTGTTCCATGCAAACCGAACATCGTTTAATTCAACGATATGCTGAGTCACGCTTGTCATGCGCAGTGGGCTTACCTTGTCCGAATCTCAAAACCGGATCATTTGATAGATTGAAGATTTAAGACAGTATTTTGCGGATCCAGTTCTATCGCCGTTTGGCCTGATTCACCGATCAACTGCACATCCAGATCTTCAAAACCTGACCAAATAGAGAAAAGTGCAATATCGATTGAACTCAATTTATCCATATCGCCGCATTTGTAGCTGTAAGTCACAAGCACCGCTGAATGAGCGCTGCCTTCTTCCGAATGCTCATCTGCGTGTTCGTCCTTGTGTTCGTCCTTGTGCTCGTCGTCGTGCTCGTCATCATGCGACTCCTCGGACATGCTGTTTTCCAAGGACACATCAGTAACGGCGCAATCGCCTGAATTAAAAAGGAAGAGCTCATCCGCTTCGTTCAATTGGTGAATCGCTTCATCGACCAGCGCGTGCTGCTCATCCGTTTCGGGTTCGTGTTCAAATCCAACCATGTTGTTCCACGGCGAACTCAGTTCTATAAATACTTCCGACCCGGTCACTGCCACGTTCAAAGTCGCTAGGCCATGCACATGGCTATCGAGATCTCGTTCAGTTTGAGAAAAAGCGGGGGTTGAATAGAATGCTGACAATGCAGCAAGCACAGTAATGGGCTTCATTAAATAAGGACTCCTGAAGAAATGGGACGCTTGAATGCGCGAAACCGGGAACAACAACTTCAGGAGAGAGTGGGAGGTCCGCGAATGGAGTGTGAATCTGTCCAAAGCGCGATAGGACTGGTGGGTTCTTGCAGTCGTACCGTTCTTTGGATGGATTGCACGTGAACTAGGCAACTAGCTACAGGCTTTAACCCATACAATCCAGCAAAGGCGTGGTACACCGTACAGTCGGCTTCAGCCTTGGTGCTGTTCGGCTGTTTGTGCGGCATATGGTCGTGATGGTGATGACCATCGGTGTGAGCCATTAGCCGATCAGGCAGGTGATGACCATCGAATACCGAGATGACTTCAGAGCCGTGCAGATGCCCGACAATGTGCACGTTGGACGCAAATTGACCCACGCACAGCGCTAAAACGAGCAAGCAATGTATGATCGGATTCTGTTTCACAACTAAAACTATAGCCTTAGTTCAGGTAAAAAGGGGAAATGGCAGTATCTTCGTTTTCTGTTACTGCGGTCGATCCCGTCTCTCATGTCCTTTCGAAATCGAAAGATTCCACGGCCCACACCGCATCCAATGGATTCGGTCGTGCACATATAAAGAACCGTTGATCACTTAGCAGATGAGAATTCACTCGCTTTAAGCGAGCTCAGGATGCCCATACGCTTCTGGGTATGTCATGGGGTGAATCGGCCCGAGTGGCACCACATTATTCCAGGAGCGGCCAAAATACCCTTGTTTGCAGTGATCCAAAGAATTACTTTGCTCAACACCGGGTAAGGCGTATACCCGGCACAGCCAACGCCACAGATGTGGATAGTCAAGAATTTTCGCCGCATTTAATTTCATACGTAAGTAGTAAACGGGATCATGGCGAAACAGAGTTGGGTAAAGGCGAAGATCAGCTTCGGTAAACCTATCCCCAGTGAGAAAGGGTCGCTGATCTGATGCCAGTAACGATTCCAATTCTGCCAATGTATCGAAGTAGTTCCTAAAAGCGGTTGCGTACACTGCTTGATCGGAAGAGAAACCGGCTTTATACGCGCCGTTGTTTATATTGCTATAAATTTTATCGTTTAATTTTTCTATATCACTTTCCAGTGATGCTGGATACAAATTCCAGCGAGCATCTTCTTGAATGTTGCTACCCAAGGCTTTCGCATGGGTATTTAACATACGTATTATTTCAGCACTTTCATTGTTCACAATACGTTGGGTTTTCTTGTCAAACAAAATGGGCACAGACCCTTCGCTAGAACCTTCAGCCGCATAGATTTCTTTGGCTAGCCGATAGCTTTTTCCCGTTGCTGTCTCTGTCGTGCATTCTGGTAAAGCAGCGCCCGTGAGAGTTGACACTCGACTGGGGTTGAACTCCCACAGGTTTGGCGCTACGGGATCTGTTTCATCTGTTCTACTCGGAAACGCTACATCCAATGAAACAGCGTATTGCAATCCCAGAACATTGCGGGCAAGCGTCGCCCGGTGACACCACGGGCAATTAAACGCTACGAATAAATGATAACGATTAGGCTCGGCCGGGAAGTCAGCATCGCCAATCGAATGCCTGAAGCCACTTACACCACGAACAAATTCCCCTTTCAAGCGGCGTTGATGCGAGTTGGCTTGAGATTCTTCTTTAGAAGTATCTGTAGAATGATCAGACATTAAAATGGTACCTATTAACCACGTAATCGATAATGCAAAATAATGGGCACAGCCAATTCTTCTTCATCACTTAAGTGCCGTACCAACAGTGACTCAATATGCGTTGTCACTGTGTGTAGCTTTCCCGCCTCATCCATAGAACGCTGGTTATTACTTTGCATCAGCCGAATCGTTTGATTCGCAGCTTGGGTGAAGTCATCTAACCCTCGGTGCAAAACAACATGATCCTTTTCTAGAATATCCAATCCAACTTTAAAACTAGAGTCTGCTGCCAAGAGCTCAGGAAAGTAGCTGCGATCTTCCCATCCATGGTGGCCATGAAGATTGTTTACTAACGCGCCACCTCGATAGGACAGGTTACTGGCGAATTCCTGTGAATCCTTTTTTCCATCAAGAAAAAGCTCTGTGTCTTTACGCACCGTCGCACTTAAGCGCCTAAACATTTCATGCGCTCCCAGCCATTGGCGTGTTAGTTCTTTAAAGCCTGCATGAGACTCCCAACTATCGCGCGGATACCGGGCAAGTAGCGTTTGCATTTCAGGCGGCATCCCGTCGGTTCGAATGTCCGAACTTTTGAGTCTAGCACCCGCTAAATCATCCATTTAATTCAGCACGATCATGAGGTGCCGTAAAATCAATATCTGGTCCGAGAGGTACGACACGCGATGGATTTACCGACTCGTGGCTTGCGTAGTAGTGGTTTTTAATATGCTCCATGTTCACTGTGGAGCTGACACCCGGTTGTTGATACAGATCCCGTACGTAACTCGATAAGCTGGGGTAGTCGGAGATGCGTCTAATGTTGCATTTAAAATGCCCTACGTACACTGGATCAAACCGAACTAGGGTTGTAAATAATCGCCAGTCCGCTTCGGTAATTTGGCTACCCGCTAAGTAGCGCCGTGAAGCCAGACGTTCATCTAACCAATCCAATGTGTTGAATAAAGGTGTTATCGCTTCCTCGTAAGCTTCTTGAGTTGTCGCGAAGCCACATTTATATACGCCGTTATTCACAGATTCGTAAATGCGCTCATTTAATTCATCAATTTCAGTGCGAAGAGGCTTTGGATAAAAATCCCCCGCTTTCGCACCCACCTCATCAAACGCTGAATTAAACATACGAATGATCTCTGGGGATTCGTTCGATACGATGGTTTTTGATTGTTTGTCCCACAAAACTGGCACCGTAACGCGCCCAGAATAATCGGACATGGCAGCGGTGTATATCTGATACATATAGTCAGCACCATTAACTTCATCGGGCACCACACCATCCCCGGATTGAAACGTCCAACCCTTATCTGCCATAAACCAGTGCACGGTAGACACCGATATCATGTCTTCCAGGCCCTTTAGTTTCCTATAAATTAAGGTACGGTGAGCCCAAGGACAAGCCAGTGATACATACAGATGATATCGGCCAGCTTCGGCTTTAAACCCAGCATCTCCTGAGGGCCCAGCTGTGCCATCTTTAGTCACCCAGCTACGAAACTGCGGCAGTTTACGAACAAATCGTCCGCCAGTTGAACTGGTGTCGTACCACTGATCAACCCACTGGCCGTCTTGAAGAAGTCCCATAATTTTCTCTGTATTTTTAAAATGATAACGTAATTCTGTTATATACAAGCGCGCACAGTGAACCGCTTACTCCATCACTCCAGCAAATCGAACACCGCTCAAATCAGCCATTTCTCGTTTCCATGTAGTGATATCGTCCAGACACAATTTTGATAGATCATTGTGACCACAGGCACGAGCTAGAACCTGCATAAGTTCGATACTTGCTCCAAAATAACGAGCGAGTCTTTCAGCACTTGTTTGTACATGTAAGCGAGCTCTAAGCTCCGGCTTTTGCGTGGCCACCCCAGCAGGACAATTGTTCGAATTACACATTCTGGCTGCTATACAACCCACCGCTTGCATAGCTGAATTTGAAACGGCAATAGCATCGGCACCCAGTGCCATGGCCTTGACAAAATCTTCAGCGACTCGTAAACCACCGGTTATGACTAAGGTGACTTCACCACCCGTTTTGGCATCTAGTCGTTTGCGCGCTCTAGCTAATGCGGGAATGGTGGGGACGGAAATGTTATTTCGGAACAATAAAGGTGCCGCTCCAGTGCCTCCACCGCGCCCATCAAGGATGATGTAGTCAGCTCCAGCGTCCAGTGCGAAGTCTATGTCGTCCTCAATCCGATTTGCTGAGAGTTTAAATCCGATAGGAATTCCACCAGAACGTTCACGAACTTCATCACTGAGTTTTCGAAAGTCGTTCGCGGTTCTAAGGTCGGAAAACGTGGACGGGGATATCGCGCTTTGACCAGGTTCAAGGCCTCGCACTTGAGCAATTTTTCCCTGTACTTTGTTGCCCGGCAAATGCCCTCCTGTACCTGTCTTAGCCCCTTGCCCACCTTTAAAATGAAAAGCCTGAACACGTTCGACCAAACCTATGTCCCACCCAAATTTAGCCGACGCTAATTCATAGAAGTAACGTGAATTTTCTGCCTGCTCCTCGTTCAACATGCCACCCTCGCCCGAACAAATTCCCGTGCCCGCAAGCTCCGCCCCGCGCGATAAAGCAACTTTGGCCTCTTCTGATAAAGCCCCATAACTCATATCAGAAACAAACAACGGTATATCAAGCGTCAACGGTTTCCTAGCACGAGGCCCAATGGTCACTGACGTTGACACTAGTTGATCATCTAACAATGGCTTCTTCGCCATCTGAACCGGCAGTATTTGTATATCATCCCAGTGAGGAAGATCTTTTCTTGGCACCCCCATTGAACCCATTTCACCATGATGCCCAAGCTTCGTTAACCCATCCCTGGCAAGTTCATGAATAGTTGCTACGGTGGGTTCTTCCGGAGTGGGCGCAGCCTCTGGCGCACCCTCTTTCGTCTTAGGAGCAGGCGCTGTATCGCCGATGGCTAATGATCCCAACGTGGCATGAGTGCCATCGCAGAAAGGAGCGGTCGCACTGGACTTACACTGACACAAAGCGACGTGCCCTGTCTTTTCAGCAGTAAATTTAAGTGGCCGTATGGACGTATCTCGATGCGAGCCATCACAAAACGGTTGCGAGGCGGATTTGCCACATCGACACCATAAATATTCCTTCCCAGCTTCCAAACTCACTTTCGCCGGGACCTTAGCTGCTATAACCGGTACGTTGTTATTGCCCATTAATGCGTTCCCGTTTCAAAAGTAAAACCACTGAATGTTCTATCGTATGAATTAGAATATAGGGTTATAATAAATCGTACAATTAAATATTATCGAATTAATAATTCTAATTATTAGACCTATATGGGCCAGATAGAAGACTTACGTCATTTTGTGCAGATCGTCGAACTCGGCAGCATCGGCAAAGCGGCTGATCAAGCGGGCATTGCAAAATCGGCAATGAGCCGAAAACTGCGCATGCTCGAAGAACGCATGCAAACGGTGTTAATTACAAGAACCACTCGTCAGTGGTCGCTCACCGAAGCGGGCCGAGAATACTATGACCGCGGGTTGAGTATTCTCAACGGATTTGATGAGTTTGAAGCGGGCATTCGCCATGAGAATTTAGCTTTAGCCGGAGAGATAAGAATTTCGGTACCCCTGTATTTTGGCAAAATCCGCTTAACGCAATATTTCTTAGAATTTTGTAATTCCCATCCCGACGTACATCTTAATGTGGACTTCAGCGACAGACTGGTGGATGTCATTGATGATCATTTTGATTTAGTTATAAGGATTTCCGATTTACAAGACTCATCATTAATCGCACGAAAATTATGTGAGACTCGCCATATCTGTTGCGCAAGCCCTGAGTATTTAAAAAACAATACACCCATTAAAGAACCGCAGGACATCCGCTCACACCGCATCATTCAGTACGGCGCAACCAGAAGACCAAAATGGAGCTTCACACGAAAAGCCTCTTCCACTGAAAGCCCCTCCAGCAAACGCGCTGCAACCACGACGATACCGTTAGTGGCTTCAATGAATTCACACGATGGAGAGTTTCTGATTAATGCAGCTGAAGATGGACAAGGAATTGTCATGGTGCCTGATTTTTTAGCCAGCGCTTCACTAGAATCCGGCAGATTGCTGCAACTATTGAAACCTTACGAGCAAGCCCCACGCGGTGTGAATATTGTCTACCCCAGCAAAAGATACTTACCCCACCGAACCCGGGTGTTTATGGAATTTTTAATTGAAAAATTCATTTCACAGGCTGGCACGACCCCTACGCCAGCACCTACATCCACACCCACATAATCATTGGAACACTGATACAAACGATCACAACATCCAGCGGCAACCCCAAACGCCAATAGTCACCGAAATGATAACCACCCGGCCCCATAACTAAGGTGTTTGATTGGTGGCCAATAGGCGTTAAATATGGAGATGCGGCCCCTATGGCAACGGCCATAAGAAAGGGCTCTGGGGGAAGCGCTAACTGAACGGATAGACTGAAAGCAATCGGCGCCATAAGAACAGCGGTCGGAGTGTTATGCACCACATCAGACAACAACATAGAAACAATAACAATGGCTGCTAGCAGCCCCCAAATGGGAAGATCCGTTGCCACCCCCGACATGGACAAGGCAATAAGGTCCGTTGTTCCGGTTTCTTGTAATGCCTCTCCCACTGGGATTAAAAACCCGAGCAACACAATAACCGGCCATTCAATACTTCGATACACCTCGCGCAGTGAAATCAAATTCAATAACACTAACCCACCAACAACGCCCATGAAAGCAATTTGTACTGGCACCAGTCCTAGCGCTGCTAACAGAATCCCTAATCCAAAGAGGAAGGGTGTGAGAAAAGTACTGCGTTTCGGAATGGGTTCAAAACCCCGATTTTTTATGGCTAAACAACCCAGTTCTGAACACAATTCCATTAAACGATGTGTGTCGCCTTGCAACAACAGCACATCACCCACTTTAAATCGAACGTGCTTTAACAGAGCCCGTGGCGCTCGGCCCTCTCTAGCGACCGCTAGTAAATTAACGCCAAATCGCTTATGCATGTTTAGACCACGCATCGATTGACTCTCTATAACAGAATGCGGCATGACTACCGCTTCAATAAAACGCACATCGCTAGACTTCAGTGTTTCTTGGTCTGGGGTTTCTGCACCGATCTCAACTAAATTGGGATCTTCAAATAGAGGTTGTAAAGCTTCACTTTCCCCTTTCATGATGAGTACATCCCCAGCCCGGATGCCTTCCACAGTTCTAGGCGCTAACCTGCGTTTTCCATTACGCACAATAGCCACAACGCTGACGTCATTCTCGCATCGTTGCTCTAGCTCTCCCACAGTTGAGGAAGTGAGTTCAGATGTTTCCGGGACACGCAACTCAGTCACATACCGAGCGATCGAAAGTACGTCTTCCGCCTTTCCCTCTGTTGTATGGCCCCGTTTAGGCAGTAATCGTGGGGCTGTTAAAACGATAAAAGTAATCCCGCCGACCGCAACAGCTAACCCAACAGGTGCAAAATCAAACATTCCAAACGCTTGACCCGCTTGCTCTTCCCGATAAGAAGAAATAATGATATTCGGTGGAGTTCCAATTAAGGTGGTTAACCCACCGAGTAAGCTGGAAAAAGACAGAGGCATTAATAAATCCGATACTGGGCGTTTCGCACGACGAGCATCACGAACGGTGATCGGAAGCATTAAAGCTAGCGCTCCAATGTTATTCATAAAAGCAGAAAGCAATGCAGTGATTGAGCAGTTCGCCGCTGTTTGTGTGATTCTCCTGCCCCGTGCGCGGGCGAGCAATCGTAAAAACATACCGACGACTCCGGAGGATCGCATCGCTTGGCTGATAACCAATACGGCGGCAACCGTAATTACAGCTGGATGAGAGAACCCGTCAAAGGCTTTGGTCGCAGGTACGACACCGGTGGCGACTGCAGCAAGAAGGACCATTCCAGCGACGACATCGTAACGCCAGCGATTCCAAACGAACAGACACATCGCGACGGCTAGCAAAACACTGATTGTTATTTGGTGCAATGTCATCCAATGTTCCTTAGGAATCTGTGTAAGGCGGTCAAAACCACTCCGGCACCCTACAAATCAGGAAGAAACCACACGGCTGAAAATATACACAAAGCGGCAACGGCGAGCACACCGAATAATTCAGCAAACCCCCAAGAACTGTGCACCCAAGCGATGAACGGTACGGCCGTTGCCATGACTGTGAAAGTGACAACATATCGCATACCGTAAGCTCGGCTTCGCCATTCACCGCGCACCATGCGCCCCACGAGCACATCATTAATCGGGATTTGGCCAAACACCACCAACATAAACGCGATCGCAACAACCAGTGCGGCTAACCCACTGAGCTGTATCATTAGAGTAAAGAACAAGGCCTGTAAAATGGCAACACAAATAAACACAACGCGCACGGAATACTTGTCTACCAGGTAACCCACAACGAGCTGTGCAAAGGCTGCCACAGTGAACACGATAAAAGTGTACCAACCCACTAGGGTAGCGGTATCCGCCATAGCGCCTAATCGTTCATCAAACACTTTTGGCAATGCAAAGGTTGTGCTTTGAAATATAAGCCCACCCATTGCTGTGGTAAAAAATATGATGGCAAAAACACGTATGAGCGTGCTTTTAGAATATCGAGTGGCTTCTGTTTTTCCTGCGATGAATGCAGCAGAACTTGCCACTGTCGGATGTTGGGTGCGCAGAAAAACCAAGTAAAGTAACCCGACACCCACCGATACCATACCCGAAATAACAAACGCACTTCGCCAGCCTGCCGTATCAATTAAAAAACCTGTAATCAGCGCGGCGCAGGCAACTCCCATATTCCCAAAGACGCCATTAATTGCTAAAGGAATGCCGGTTTTTTGTCTTCCGTCGACAACCATGGCCAAACCGACTGGGTGGTAAATGGCAGCAAACACACCGATAAAGGTCAGCGCTAACGCAATTTGGACAGGGTTATTAGCCATACTGGCAAAGACAGAACTTAACCCAATTCCAATAAAGAATACGAGCATCATTCCGTCCCGACTCCACTTATCTGCTAACCACCCTGCAGGAATTGCGCAAACACCAAAAGCGATAAAACCTGGCGTTGCATAGGGAATCAGTTCGGCGTAGCTTAAATTCCATTCTTGAGTTAATCGCAATGCGGCCACACTGGCAAATATCAACATAAAAAAGTGGTCGAGAAAATGACCCATGTTGAGAAATAAAAATCTAACTTGGCCGGTATTAACTGTAATTTCTACGATTCCTGGTCTTTGCTGTAGTGAGCATAACATCCCACCCAATACATCAAAGAATCACTTTAAAGAATTGCACACACATCAATTTTACGGGTGTGCATTACACGCAAGAACGAATCGTTTATTGAGCTTTCCGATAAGCGACCATTGGCAAGATAGGCAAGTGCTCGGTTAATAGCGGGTGTCGTATCTTCCAGCGCGCTGAGCATGACCAAGTCCACCCCTGCTTCTAACGAGCGTGCAGCCGCTTCGGCATCATCCAAGGTGGCAGAAATTGCGTCCATGTTAAACGCATCGGTTATTACCAATCCTTGAAAACCTAGCCTTTTGCGCAACAGCCCTTCCACCGCAGCACGAGAAAGTGACGCAGGTTGCCCATTGGTTAAACCTTCGACCACTAAGTGGCCAACCATAATCGGAATATCTTTTCGCTTAGAGGCTTTCATGAAGGGAACAAGATCCCCCTCCCTAAGAATTTTCACAGCGGGAATTACAGGTAAACCGTAATGGCTATCACTGCCACGACCATGCCCCGGAAAATGTTTTAAAACTGGCACTAAGCCCGCATCCAGAATTCCTTCAGCGGTGGCTATAGCATAAGTTGAAACAACATGTGCATCACCTCCAAAAGAACGATCACCAATCGCATTGCTGAAATTTAGATCAGCCACCGGCGCAAGATTCATCGTGAACCCTAGCTCCCCAATTGCTTTCGCGTGTCGAGCTGCCAATTGCCTGGCTTGATCAGCACCTAGAGTTAACGCAACCTTTTTTGCACTCGGCACTCGGGAGGTTAAGTTGGATAAACGTTGCACACGTCCACCTTCTTCATCAACCGCAACAATTCCAGGACCCAGTAAGGATCGCTGTTGAAAGGAGGCAATAGCGTCTGAAATAGCGGCCGTGGGAGACCCGAGAACGACAACACCGCCCAGCATTCCCAGCGATGTAAGTTCAGTCGCTTTAGGAAATTCTAATTGTGTCACCAAGGGAAACATCAACTGACCCAAACGTTGTTCGATGGGTATGGCTCTAGCACACTCTCGCTCAGTGGGCGCACGAGCTGCGATGCGAACCGGATTCGAAACTTCTGGTTTCATCACGTCTTCTGAGGAAGATTTTTGCGCCATGGGCTCTGCAGGCATTGGAGCCGCTTTTTCGTCAATAGCTTCACAGCCGCTAAGAATGAGCAGTAGCCATAGAGTAAAAAGGTGGCCCCACCTACTCAGGGCCACAGCGTCACTGACTCTTGATGTGAATAGTTGAAATTTCATGCAGCGCCAAACCGTCAATCCAGGCGAAAATCCTGCAAGACTGAGGCCCGAAATTTAGACTGTAGGTATTAGTAAACTACTAGAAAGTTGACTTGTTTTCACACGAATTCTGAACGTAAAAAAAGACCGTTCAAATTCAAACGGTCTTTCTCTTTGTACAATTGACCAGAACCACCTACTGATTGCGCAGAATCCTTAAAAGCTCACCAAAGTCAGATTCTGATATATCAAACTGTGATGCCAACGCATTAGGCTCTTGCGATACGCCTTGCTTATAGTACTCAAGATAAGCGGAGTCATCAGTTGGATAGCGAAGGCCGTCCATCAAATCACCTGAGATCTGCACTCCAGCCGTGACCTCAAGGTTACCGTCAGGTGAGGATATAAAGTCATCCGTGCAATTGTCTAAAGATACGTCAACCGCGCACACCTCAAAATTACCCGCGCCTTGATTGCCACTACCCAGTGCGAAAGCACTGATCAGGCCTCCCCCAGCTTCGACATTCGTTACACACATACGTGGTTTCGGCCATCAAACACAAGGTCGATTCACCTTGAATTTCATTCGTGATCAGTGCCACGGTGCCGGATTCTGGCGATGTCACGATGCCAGTAGCGGGAAACGGTACCGTCACCTCAAAAACCTCACCACTTGGAAAAATGTAATTAAAAGTGGAGGCTGGTGTCAGTCGTGCCAATTGCTGAGCATCCGAACTTTGATTGCCAACAGGTACAACGGGCGGTTGCGTCACGGGTGGAGTCGGTGGAGTCACGACAGGAGGCTGCTGAACGACAGGAGGTTGTTGTACGGCTGGGGGTTGCTGAACCACAGGAGGTGTGGGCCCGGGTAGCTCAGTTCCAATTTCCCCAGGTACCGGTTCCACTTGCGGAGTCACGGCCGGCGCCGGTGTCACAGATAAAGGCGTTGCGACGGTACCATCGCCTTCTAAACATCCAGTTAGAACAACGGCTGCGCAAACTGCACCAAGAAGTTTGCTCTTGTTTAAAATAACAGTGCGTGGGTATATGGATTCCATGTCATTTATTCCGTTTGAGTTGCTTGGAGTTTTCTAGTGTTGTCACCTCCAGTAACGAACGGGGATTTGATATCTAACGAGGGTACCGGTGTGCCTATGCCACCTAGTAATCTACAAAGTGGTGCCTTCCACCAACTTGGCCGTGACAGCTGTAACGTCATCGGTGGGTTCCTCTCGCAATTTTCTAATCAGTAGTTCGGCTGAGAGTGTTCCGATTTTCTGCATCGGCACCTCTGTGGTCGTGAGTCGCTCTACCAAAATGGATGCGGCCTCATGGCCTCCCCAGCCAGCTATGCCGATGTCCTCGGGAACACGAATGCCCTTGCGCTGACACCATGCGAGACCACCCAATGCCATGGTGTCGTCTTGAAAATAGATCATGTCAACATCTTGCATTCGGTTAAGCAAATTTTCAGTGCCGTAGAAGCCAGAATAAAAACCTGGGGTATCGTTTAATTTATCTTTATGAACAATCTTCCCGCCAGCATCGGTGAAACATTTTTCAAAACCTGTAAACCGATCCAATCGACCTGAGTCCCAATCCTGTAACGAACCGAGTAAAGCGGCTTTTTTATAACCTTTTAAAATGGCATAACGAGCCATGTCAAAACCTGAGTCGTATTCATTGAAGCCCACCGACATACTGAGTGGGCTGGTATTGAGATTCCAAAATTCCACCACGGGAATTCCAGCATCTTTGAGTAATTTTAATGTGCCTTTACTGTGATGTTTGCTAGACAACAAAACACCTGCAGGCCGCCAGGCAAGTATATTTTTTAACCAGAGCTCTTCCTCAGAAACTTGCTGGTTATGACTGCCAATGATGGCTTGAAAACCAAATCGCTGAAAAGTGTGTTCAATGTTATCGAGCACCACACCAAAAAAATGACTCGACATTCGTGGCACGCAAACACCAACCAGCGTCGAAGCACTAGAAGGCCCGAATGCAGCTGCAATTCGATTCGGTAGATAACCCGATTTTTCTACCTCACGTAAAACTTTCTCACGCGTAGCTTCAGAAAACCCATCAACGTCGCGTAGCACTCGAGACACGGTCATCTTTGAGACACCCGCAGCTTCAGCAATATGGCTAAGACTTGCGGTCGGTTTTTTTAACGACTTTTCTTTCATTTCCTGGGGCTTAGCGCCAACTTCTCTATGAACAGCCAAACAAGGCGTGACAATCTAACACTAAGCCCCGTGAAACCGAAAGCTTGTATTAATTGTTTTACTCGGTTAAGTTACGTTATCGGTAACGTTACAGCTCAGAGTGTAAAGCGAAACGCGTACCGCAGGTCCTTTTGGGGGAGTTTTGGCTAATTCAGACGGTTTGTTCTTTGACCGGATCACCAAATCCTTTGGTGGCACAAAAGCGCTCAATAACGTCTCTCTGCACGTGGAGCGGGGCGAAATTGTTGCCCTTTTAGGCGAAAACGGTGCTGGAAAATCCACACTCATAAAAACTCTGGGCGGAATGCACAGCCCTGACGAAGGACGCGTTCTGTTAGACGGCACCGAATACGCCTACAAAGCCGGAGCTGTCCAAACTCGGCCTCAGGTGGCATTTATTCATCAAGATCTTGGCCTAATTGAATGGATGAGCATTGCTGAAAATATAGCCCTGGCTGTGGGATACCCGAAAAACCACGGTTTAATCTCTTGGCGTAAAACCGAAGAGCTCGCGTACAAAGCCATGCGAATGGTGGATTGCAATTTTGACCCGAGCACACGGATTTCCTCCCTTACCCGAACAGAGAAATCTTTAGTCGCCATTGCCCGCGCTTTGATCGTGGAATGCGAATTTCTGGTGCTTGATGAACCCACCGCAAGCTTGCCCGCGGACGAGGTTGAACGTTTATTTCAAGCCTTACGACCTTTGAAAGAGAAAGGCGTTGGCATGATCTACGTCTCGCACCGTTTGGATGAAATTTTTAAAATTGCTGACAGAGTCGCTGTACTACGTGACGGAGAAATGGTTGGGGTACGAGACATAAACCACACCAGTCCCGAAGAGTTGGTTACGTTAATTGTTGGACGAAAATCACGAGAAATCAGCCTTCCTAATTTAGTTCAGGATCGATTGGTATTAGAACTTAAAGGCTTTCACACCAAACGCGTGCAGCCACTTAACTTAACCTTACATCGAGGCGAAATACTAGGCCTAGTTGGTTTGCGAGGTGCTGGACATGAGGACATAGGTCGCGCGTTGTATGGACTGATTGACCACAAAGGAAAGGTGAAGCTCGAAGGCGCTGAACTAAACGTTTCTTCACCAAGTGACGCCATGTCACTGGGTATCGGTTTAGTGGCCGGTGACAGAATAGTCGAGTCAGTAGCGTCAACCTTAACCGTTTGCGAAAACATTTTTTTGAATCCGTTAGTTCGCAGCCGAAGGTTATTACAGTTACAAAGCAATCGCGAAGAACACAAAGCAGCCCACGCAATAGGTGAACAAATAGGGCTAAGCCCTAACGACCCTAACTTAGCAGTGGAAGCCCTATCGGGCGGGAATCAGCAAAAGGTAGTGGTTGGTCGTTGGATCGACACACAACGAAAACTTCTTATAACCGAAGATCCCACCGCCGGTGTTGATGTGGGCGCAAAGGCAGAAATTTACCAATTACTCTTTGAAGCCACCGCGTCAGGTATGGGTGTGTTGGTGGTATCCACAGATTTCGAGGAAGTCGCAAACGTGTGTCATCGCGCAGTGGTATTCAGTCGCGGGCGCTGTGTTGCCACACTGGAAGGGGTGGAGCTATCTACTGAAAATCTTATTCAAAAAGCCTCTGCTGAAGAGTCTTTAGAACCAGAAGTCATTCACAATGCAGTCCATTGAATCAAACGCTCTAGAACCCACACGCGCTGAGCTAAAAGAACTCACGCTTTTACAGAAAATGGGGCGCATTGTGCCGGTCTATGGACTGGTTCTGCTCACTCTATTTTTAATTGTGTTGTTCTCAGTGCTGCTACCCAACACATTCCCAACTCTACTTAATGTACGGGCAATTCTTTCCGACAAATCCATCATCGCCTTGTTGAGTCTCGCGGCAATGGTGCCGATGGCCGCAGGCCGCATAGATTTAACCGTCGGCTATGGAATCGTTATTTGGCATATCCTAGCGATTTCTTTACAAACCAAATTCGGTATCCCATGGCCAATAGCGGTGATTATGGTTTTATCGCTTGGCGCATTAGTTGGTTTTTTGAACGGTATGTTGGTAGAAGTAGCGAAAATAGATAGCTTTATCGCAACATTGGGGACCGGTACCATACTGTATGCCTTAGCGCTATGGCACACCGGTGGCAGACAAATGGTTGGTGTATTACCAGACGGGTTCTACGCCATCAATGGCACTTTTGTTATGGGCCTACCTATAACAGCGTACTACTTACTAGCGATCACAATCGTTATGTGGTTAATACTCGAGTACACACCGATTGGCCGCTACCTTTACGCGATTGGAGCAAACCCGAGAGCCGCTGATTTAAACGGCATTCCGACTCGTAAATTTGTTGTAGGTGCATTCGTAACTTCCGGCTTAATGACCGCTCTCGCAGGCGTCCTACTCGCTTCAAAACTCCGGATTGGACAAGCCAGTGTGGGTTTGGAATTTTTACTTCCAGCCCTGGTCGGTGCATTTTTAGGATCAACCACGATAAAACCAGGACGGGTCAACGTGTGGGGAACGGTGGTTGGAGTCGCCATACTCGCGGTGGGTATTTCAGGTATCCAACAGTTTGGGGGATCATTCTGGGTTGAACCCATGTTCAATGGCGTCACCCTACTCGTGGCTATTGGTATCGCAGGATATGCGCAGCGCAGGAAAGGCGCTGCAAAAAAATAAGATTATTTGCTAGTTCAATGTTGTATGAACGCTGAAAATATTTAACAACTGGAGGATAGACGATGATTAAGAAAAACCTACTCAATACACTGGCTGCAGGTGTGACTACCGCGCTCTTTAGCGGCATAACCATAGCCGCAGATTTTGACGGCCCAACCGATGGTCCCGCCGCAGCTGCTGATAAAACCATTGTTGTGCTCGCCGCTGATATGAAAAATGGTGGCATCTTGGGCGTCACTAATGGGGTCGAAGAAGCTGCGGAAAAAATTGGCTGGGAAGTTCGAGTGTTAGATGGCGGTGGTTCAGTTCAAGGGCGCACCGCTGCATTTGGGCAAGCTATTGCGCTGCAGCCCAACGGCATTATCATTAACGGTTTTGATGCTGTGGAACAGCAAGCAGCCCTGGACCAAGTCGTTGCAGCAAAGATTCCGATGGTGTCATGGCACTCTGGGCCAAAAATCGGTTGTGATGCACCCGGCGGAATCTTTGCCAATGTTTCCACTGATGCAATGACCGTATCGGAACACGCAGCCAAGTGGGCAGTAGAAGACGCAGGCGGCAAGCCGGGTGTTGTGATATTCACTGACTCAACCTATCAAATAGCGATAGATAAAGCGGATCGTATAAAAGAGACCGTGGAAGCGATGGGCGGCACCGTGCTGGAGTATGTCGACACTCCCATAGCGGATACGTCTAGCCGCATGGGGCCTTTAACCACTACGCTTTTGCAAAAATACGGTGCGGATTGGACACATGCTCTGGCCATCAACGATATCTATTTCGACTTCATGGGCCCTGCACTTGCAGCCGCAGGCATTGGTGGCGATGGTTCACCTAAGGCTGTAGCAGCCGGTGATGGATCAGAATCCGCTTTCCAACGAATTAAAACGGGGCAATATCAATCGATCACGGTTGCAGAGCCATTGAATTTGCAAGGTTGGCAGTTGGTGGATGAATTGAATCGCGCCATCTCTGGAGCAGAGTGTTCTGGCTACATCACAGCTCCCGCTGTTGTAAACATGGAAGGTGCAAAGGCGATGGGTGATAGTCCAATTTTTGATCCTGAAAACGGGTATCGAGAAGCCTATTCCAGTATCTGGGGCAAATAAGAAACACGCAGCTGCGATTGTCAGAATCGCAGCTGTTTCCTTTTTTTCAGTTAAAGATCAACACCGTGAAAAAACCACACATACTGAGTTTCGAAACCTACGATGATTGGGACCTTGAACCCATGCATGCGTTATTCGAAGTTCATCAGTTTCCCAGCACTAACAATGTGATGGATATATCGAGCGATGTGCGTGAAGACATTCGGGCGTTCGCATTTAAAGGGCACGCTGCATTGGGCGTGGAAATTATGGATGCATTTCCAAACCTAGAATTGATCGCGAACTATGGCGTCGGCTTTGACACGATTGATGTAGCTCATGCTTCAAAAAAAGGCATCAAGGTAACCAATACCCCCGACGTGTTAACCGATGACGTGGCCGATCTAGCCATCGGCATGCTGTTGTCGTTAACGCGAGATATTGTCGGCGCTTCAGATTGGGTACGATCAGGTACTTGGGCGAAGTCGGGTGCCTACCCTCTACAAAGAACCATTTCAGGCAAATCTATTGGCGTTGTTGGCTTGGGTAGAATCGGGCGTGCAATCGCTGATCGCTTGCAAGCCTTTAATACCCACATCCACTATTTTGCTCGCAGTGAAAAAGATACCCCTGGCTGGGTCTTCCACACCGACCTCATAGACATGGCTAAAAAAGTCGATATATTGATGGTTGCCGTGTCCGGCGGGCCACAAACATCCGGCTTAATATCTAAAGAAGTGATTGACGCGCTGGGCAACGATGGCGTCATCGTTAACAGCGCACGTGGTACCACATTAGATGAAGAGGCCTTAATTCAAGCACTTCAAACTCATCAGTTGCGCGGCGCTGCACTGGATGTTTTCAACAACGAACCTCACATCGACGAGCGCTTTTCTAAACTCAGTAATGTATTGCTCCAACCCCATCAATCGTCGGGCACCATAGAAACAAGAAAAAATATGGGGGCTTTGCAGCGGCAAAACTTAAGTGCTTTTTTCGCTGGGGATCCACTTGTAACAGCGGTGAACTGAATATGTCAGCCGACCATCTCCACGCTGCTGTGGGCTGCCAATTACCGGCCCTATTTTGCATAGAAACGTTACCGGTAACGACACGACTACCTACTGTACGAAGTTAATTGAAGAAGAACACAGACATGAACTCGCAGATAAATACCGAAACACCCAATGCTGTGATCAACATGCAGGGAATAACAAAGCAATTCGGTGGTGTCGTTGCGTTAAATAATGTTGATCTAACGGCTTACGCTGGTGAAGTATTAGCCATAGTCGGTGACAACGGTGCGGGGAAATCTACCTTAATAAAAATTTTAACCGGGGTATACCAACCAACCAATGGGCATATCGAACTCGATGGTCAACGTTTTTCAATGGCCAACCACTCTGATGCGATTGCTGCCGGTGTCGATGCGGTGTATCAAAACCTCGCTATCGCGGATCACTTAACGCCAGCACAAAATTTGTTTCTAGGTGGTGAACTGACGAAGTCCTTCATGGGTTTCACAATCCTAGACAATAAGAAAATGAAAGCTGCGGCCACAAAAATCCTTGAAGAGCGGCTAGGCGTTCGACTCAAAAGCATGGATGTTCTTACTGAGAGTCTCTCTGGCGGGCAAAGACAGGCGGTTGCCATCGCGCGAGCAGTTCGCCATGAAAATCTTCGTGTTCTGGTGATGGATGAACCCACTGCAGCCTTGGGGCCGCAAGAAACCGCAAGAACGTTACAACTGATCAAAGCATTGCGCGACCAAGGTCTTACGGTGATCGTTATCTCACATTCCTTGGATGACGTATTTGAGATTTCTGATCGTATCCACGTGCAACGTCGAGGGCAATGCGTTGGGGTAGTGAAAACATCAGACACAAATAATGAAGAAGTGCTGAGCATGATCGTTGGCGCGTCAACAACAAGCGAAGAGATCTAGACATGTCTGAGACATCCATTGCCCCACCCAGCATCGGTCAAAAGCTTCAGCCCTACGTAAGTTTCATCGGCCCTATGGCGATGATCATAACCATATTGTTGTTCATGGCCATCGTCGAACCAGCCCGATACTTCCGCGCTTCGAACCTCAACCAAATCCTGTTAGACGCAGCTTTATATATGCCAATGGCAATGGCAATGACTTTCGTTATCACACAACGCGGAATCGATCTTTCCATAGGTTCGGTCGCGGCACTATCTGCAATCGTTATGGCGTTCCTAATAAAACAGTACGATTTCCCAGCTCATGTTGCCACGCTCATTGCACTTTCACTCGGTGCATTGATGGGACTTATTAATGGACTGGTGATAACTCGTCTAAAAGTGCCCGACCTAATAGGTACTTTGGCAATGGATCTTGTATACCGAGGTATCGCCTTAGTTTTGGCTAAGGGATTGGTGCTGGCTCGATTCCCTGAACTACTGACGGAAATAGGCAGAGGACAGTCGCTGGCGTATTTACCCACACCCGTGGTTATTGGGCTCGCCTGCATGTTGCTCGGTTATTTCCTACTAAATTCGACGCATTTCGGACGCTACACCATTTCGATTGGCTCGAACCCCGAGGCCTCTGAGATGACGGGAATTGATGTGGATCGGCATCGGGTGTACGCCTATGTCTTGATGGGTACGATGGCAGCCCTGGCCGGAATTCTATTAACCGGCAAGCTCAACGCGATCCAAGCCACCTCTGCGCCCTACTTCAACTTACATGTGATCGCAGCTGTTGTGGTCGGTGGCACGTCATTGTTCGGTGGCCGTGCGTCCATTGTGGGATCACTCGCAGGCGTTCTGCTGCTATCAATGATGATTAACGCACTGGTGACTTTACGTATCGAATTCTTTTGGCAGTCAGTCGCATCGGGAGTAGTCATTATTTTTTCGGTGGCGCTATACACCTGGCTTCAAAAGAAAGATCGCGACGGAGGGCCAGGTTTTAAAAGCCTCTTGTTCAAGCCAAAAAATTCAAAAACATTTCAGCTTTTCGCAGCCATTGCGATTGTACTTGTCGTGCTTGCGTTGCTGGGATTGGTTCTTTCGGGTGGCATCAAACCAAACGGTTAGATGAACACCTAACTTATATCGGCCGCACACTGCGTCTGATACCAACTGTACGGTGAGGAGATGGAAATGAACTACAAATTGGGTTTGATAGCAGTGACTGCTCTTACACTGAGTGGCCATGCTTTTTCTCAGCAATCGTTACCACTTCGCGAAATGGAAGGCATCGCGGACCGAGAGCACTGGTTACCCGGAGAAGTTAATCAGGAAGGTGCGTTGGATGCGTTACAAAATGCCACGGCGGAAGACGCAAAGCCTTTCACTGGGACGCTTGAAAAGCCATTACAAATCGCGCTGATCTACCCGTCCGCTGACACTTCGGATTTTTGGGCACGGAACTACTTAGCGCTAACTAAGAGATTGGAGCAGCTCAACATTGAATTCGAAGCCACTGAATTTGCCAGTCGCCAAATAGAGCACTCATTGCAAGCGACCTATGCATCGCAAGTAGATCAAGATTCAGATATTTATGACTTTGTTATTTTCGGTCCCTCCGAATTAGCTATTCAAGGTGACAATATTGAAAAGTTGGCCAAGAACGAAAACCTGAAAACGTTTGTTTGGGCATTTCATACACCCCTAAAATTTCTTGATCCACAACCTGCCGGTTGGTTTGATTTTTCATCCGCCTACGGTGCACTAAAAATTTGTGACTACATGGTGGAACGCCTTGGTTCAGATGTTACATACGCCATGAATCGAGGTATTCCCGGCATCACAGATAACCAGCGCTCGGGAGATTTCAAGAACTGCGTGGCTGAAAAAGCCAATTGGAATGTAGTTTACGAACACTATGGGGAATACCAAACAGAAGGTGGGTTTGAAGGCACGTCTCTGATTCTCCAAAGCTACCCTGAAGCGACGGTTATTCACAACGCCAACACCGCTATGTCAATGGGTTCGGTGGAAGCACAGAAAGCGGTCGGTAAGGAAAAGGAGATTTTTTCCACTGGCTGGGGTGGCACTGGACTTGAGTTAGAAGCAATCCGTAACGGCGAACTTGACGCCACACCCATGCGTATGGGCGATGATGTGGGCGCAGCAACGGCTGAAGCAATCAAAGCACACTTAGAAGGACGTGAAGCGGAGCTGCCGTTAGTATTCTTGGGCAGAATCACTGTGGCTCATGATCAAATGAGTGCCGATGAAATTGACAATTTAGAGAAAGAGGCCTTTCGATTCTCTGGGGTTGGCGCGTTAGATCGATAAGAACTATCCATCCTGCCATAGCTGGTAATTCAGGGCGCTCATCAGAGCGCCCTTTTTGTCCTTAAATTTTTTCGGCTTTAGGGAATTAATCTAGTTCAACACATACACTTTTCTATCAGCAACCAGATGCCCTACTTTCTTACCGTAGTCCACCATGTGACTTGAGGCTGCATGTGCTCGTAAATCGTCCATGCTGTCCCATTTTTCAATCACCATGTAGGTGTCAGGCCCCAGTTTGGCTTGAGACCCCGGGTTGTCAGCATCGACCACAGGCTGATATTCCACACATCCCTTCTCTTCATGTACCAGGGGCACCACTTGCAAAAACGCCTCGAGCAGTTCGTCTCGTTTGCCTGGCTGAGCGGTGATCATTGCTACCACGTGAATCATGACTTCGCCTCTATGGATGATATGCAGATATGATACTCGCACTCGGTCGTGATTTTAAGGAAACCCTTGCTCATTGAACAACAGCGCCGTCCAGGACTCATCCCCAGGACAGCAGCAACCAACGCGACACGAGATGTCATGTGAAAGATAACAACGTTCGAGCGATCTTTTTAATGATCGCTTCGATGAGTGCTTTTTCGGTGGCTGACGCCTTGGTTAAGGTTTCTACGTTCTCAATGGCGCCATCTCAGGTGATGGTGCTTTTAATGGGTGGCGGTATGATTATTTTTACGCTGCTGGCCATTCTAAAAGGTGAAAACCTGGCAGACCGCAGGGCATTCAAACCCATTCTCTTACTCCGGTACGTATCGGAAGTCGCCGGAATGATCGGTATGGTGATGGCATTAGCGACCGTTCCCATTTCATCTGTGGGCGCGATTACTCAAGCCTCCCCCCTACTTGCTACGGTGGGCGCTGTATTATTTTTAAATGAAAAGGTGGGTTGGCGACGTTGGGTTTCTATTGTCGTGGGCTTTATCGGCGTACTATTGATCGTTCAACCAGGTGCAATCGCGTTTGATTTGTCTGTGTTATGGGCGGTGCTCGCGCTGGTAGCGCTATCAGCGCGTGACTTAACAACTCGCTTGGCTCCAAAGGACATGCCTTCCGTCAGCCTCGCAACCTTTACAACGGCGGCGGCCCTGCCGTTGACCATCGCCTGGGTATATTTAAACGGTGAGAACGTATTCCCCGAGACAATCAATTGGATCGTTGTGATGCCGATGATACTTCTCGGTTCTTTAGGCTATTTTCTATTGATTGCATCCATGCGTATGGCAGAAGTTTCTGTCGTCATGCCCTACCGCTATTCCCGAATTATATTCTTGCTGATTCTAGGCGTTTTGGTATTCGGTGAAAAGCCCAATGCCCTCATGCTAGTGGGCGCTGTGTTAATTATCCTTTCCGGCATCTATGTAATGTGGCGTGAAAAAGTTATAAAACAGCAGCCTGAAGCCTGAGCTGGGAGCGAAAGCATGTGCTGATCACACATGCCCGCTCCCACTGGTTCAATCGTTTAACTAAAGATGATTTTCAAGCTTATGCAGCATCGTCAGTATGCGTCTCTATCGCAACAATCAACTTGGCAGTGTTTATTGGCTTCGACACATAGTCATCCATGCCAGCATTTAAACAACGCTCACGATCGCCCTTAATCGCATTCGATGTAACGGCAATAATCGGCATCCGCGGTTTGCCACGTTCGCTTTCAATTTCCCGTAACCGCCGCGTGGCTTCAAACCCGTCCATCACTGGCATCTGGCAATCCATCAAGACAAGATCGATATTGCCCTCTTCCACGCGCTCGATGGCTTGTTTTCCATTTTCAGCCAACACTGTGGTGTGGCCAAACTCATGCAGCAACTCATCGATAACCATTTGATTCACTGCATTGTCTTCAACCACCAAAATGTTGAGTGACCGGCTAGAAGTGGCTGTCACAGATTCGCCGAAATTACCCAAGCCATCGAGTGTTGCCACGCTGGCATTTGACACTACGCTAGAAGGGTTATTACGAGCTTCCGCAATTTCTTCTGCAGCAAGTTCTGCAATTGGAGTTGCTTCAACTGGAGACATCTCGCCAACTGGGCGGCCCAGGGTTTGATTAATAGCATCGAACAATCGAGATCGACGCAAGGGTTTGGTGATACTCGCATGGATCCGCAACTTTTCCCTGTCAGTGGCTGAAATGGCCTGATCGATTGACGTCAACATGATGAGATGTAAATCATCAAAGCGTTTTTCCGCTCTGATGAGCGTGACCAAGTCTTTGCCATCCATGCCAGGCATTTGATAGTCGAGCAAGGCTATGGTGAAAGGCTTGCCCCTCTTATGAGCCTGGTCCAACGTTTTAAACGCTTCCTCCGCATCTTGAACACCCGACACTTGAAACCCTTCCGGCTCAAGCATGCCGTCCAATATTTCTAAGTTGATGGGATGATCATCCACAGCCAACACTCGAATATTACTGTTCAATTCCGTATTGCCGACACTAACAACCCGCTTTTCATCCATATCTATTCGAGCTGGCACAGGTAAATCAAGATTGACATGAAATACCGTTCCTTCACCTGGCTCACTTTCTACACTTATGCTGCCGCCCATCAATTCAATAAGCTGACGCGTAATATTTAAGCCTAAGCCAGTGCCACCATGTTTTCGAGTGGTGGAGGTATCCGCTTGCGTGAAGGCTTCGAATAACCGCTCTTTTTCAGACGGCAGAATACCCACACCAGTATCTTCCACGGCAAAGCGTAAGCGTGCGCGATTAGGCCCTGCTTTGCCCACTCGGCAGCGCAGTGTTACCGAACCACTGTCAGTAAATTTCAGCGCATTACCCACTAAGTTCACAAACACTTGGCGTAATCGTTCTGGATCTCCAATCACTCGGTCAGGAATATTGGTTGGAAATAAGCTGGCAAGTTCGATGTCTTTTGAGGCCGCCTGCTGAGCAAACATGTCGAGTACATCGGCCAATAACTTGGGTAAGCCAAATTCTGTTTCTTCTAATTCCAGCTTACCGGCTTCAATTTTTGATACATCTAGGATGTCATTGATCACCGAGAGCAACGAATCAGCCGAATTTCCAGCCACGTTAATGAAGCGTTCTTGCCGGCCATCCAGCTCAGTACGTGACAATAGTTCGAGCATGCCTGTCACCCCATTAAGCGGGGTGCGAATCTCATGACTCATGTTCGCTAAGAACTCACTCTTAGCGTGGCTGGCAGCTTTTGCTACATCGCGTTCTAACCGCAAACGCTCATTCGCCTTTTTCTCACTGACGTCAATCACAGAGGCCAGCACCGTCGGTTGAGTGCCATCGGCAGAGCGTAGGCGTCGTAAATCAATTTGCACGTGTGCGTCTTTACCATCGTTCTTTTTGGTAAAGGAGAGTTCAACTTCGCTGGCAACCCCTTTTTGATTCAGTTGATTCACCATTTCTTTCAATTTGGTGATTTTGTCATCTCCGCGTAGATTAGCCATCCATGGGCCCACTCCCGCCTTTAAATCATCAGCCGACTCAAAGCCCAGCAATCGAACTGCAGCAGGATTCGCTTTTGTAATGGTGCCGTTACGGGCAAATTGCAAAATTCCCTCATGCCCATTTTCAAAGATAAATCGAAATTCGCTCTCTTCTTCCAGCTGGCGATACGCCTCTTCTCGGGTATCAATTTCTAGACGAACCCGATTCAATACGCGGTTGTATTCACCGGCAATTTGTCCTACTTCCGTGTGAGGCTCGACAGTAACAGGCGTATAAAAATCACCTTTATCACGATGCATTTGCATCTCACCAACTAAGTCAACTAACTCTGTGGAAGCATTGTGCTCAGAGATATTTAAACCAATTCGCTCATCTTCTTCGGAAACTCGAAGAGGCATGACTTTGTTAACTAGAAACAACACCCCATAACCGACACCAAATGCCCAGACTGCAACCGTAACCACACCAGTGGCTTGAATAACAAGCTGTTCCGCTCGAGTGACACCATCACCAAACGCGCTCATGTCACCAAGAATGGCGACCATCAATGTCCCGGTAGCACCGGCAACCGCATGCGCAGGCCAGGCACCAATAACATCGTCAATTTTTAATCGTTCTAAAAGACGTGTGGCTAAACCACATGTTAATGCACTGAGAACACCGACCAACATGGCGTCTGAAGCTTCATATATGTGTGCACCGCCAGTGACTCCAACTAAGCCGGCAATCGTTCCATTCAGAGACGCCGCAATATCTGGTTTTCTTTCTTTGATCCAAGCCCAAGACAATAAGGCAAACCCACCGGCGGCAGCCGCCAGAGAAGTGTTAACGATAATCATGGGTACCTGGTCGTTATATACCAGTAAACTACCCCCGTTAAATCCGAACCAACCAAACCACAGCACCAATACACCTACCGTAGCAACCGGGTAATTACTTCCGCGCAGCACGGGTGCGTTTTCGGCGAAACGTCCGAGGCGGGGCCCGACAATGATGACGGCTGCCAAGGCTAACCAGCCACCGGTTCCGTGTACAACTGATGAACCTGCAAAATCAATAAAGCCACGTTGAGCTAACCAGCCCGGCGTTCCTTCACCTAATACACCACCCCAAACCCAATGACCAATTAGTGGATAGAAAACAGCGGCTACCAGCGCACTGATAACCAGATAACCAGACAATTTTGTGCGTTCCGCTAGAGCACCACCCACAATGGTGGCTGCGGCACTGCAGAACACTAACTGAAAGAGAAAGAACGCGGTCGCACCATCGGCATGAGATTTAAGAAACATGCTGGTGCCGTAAAACCCGTTAGATTCGCCCAGCCCATACATGATGCCGAAGCCGACTGCCCAGTAGGCAAGCCCCGCCACAATGAAATCCATAAGATTTTTAAAGGCAACGTTGATGCTGTTCTTTTGTCGCACCAACCCAGCTTCAAGCATGCAAAAACCGATTTGCATGGTCATAACTAGAAATGCGCAGATTAATATCCAGCTGGTATCAAATGGCTTAAATTCAATCACAATGCCAAGGTTCCCGTTTCGGGCGATAAGTCAATTACCGCAAAAAGCTTCTAATTGTTTGAGTTAACTAAAGTCAGCCCTGTACGAGGACTGAATCGATCTTTGATTTCAGTGTACCGATCAGGTGGACGATCACATCCAGCAATTTCAGAAACACGTGATGCAGCCAAAGGTAAATACTGCCAAAACACTACTCGATTCACATTCAAATGAACGGACTGCAATCGCATCATTGTTCCTGCGGTTGGCTCTTCTGTTCTTGTCGCGCTTCGATTTCGCGTCGTACCCGATCAAACACGGATTCATGGCGATTCGACATTTCTTCCTCTATTGAAGGCGGTTGCGTTGTAGTTTCCGAATCATCCGACTCATTCTCATCTACAGTCTCACTAGACAAACTACGACCAATCTGCATTTCACCGCTAATTTCAATCACATCCGAAAGCGCATCGTGTTCAGCGATATTCAGCCCCACTAATTCATCTTCTTCAGACACGCGCAGCGGTAGTAATTTGTTTACTAGAAATAAAACGGCGTAGCCTCCACCGAATGCCCAAACCGCTACTGTGACAACACCTGTTGCTTGAATAACAAACTGTTCTGCGCGCGTTACTCCATTTTCAAAGGCACTCATATCGCCAACTATAGCCACCATAAGTGTGCCTGCGGCACCGGCAATGGCGTGTGCAGGCCAAGCGCCAATCACATCGTCTATTTCCATACGTTCCAACGATCGGGTTGCAAGACCACACGCGAAAGCACTCACAACTCCAACTAAAATGGCATCGGTTGTTTCATAGATATGTGCACCCGCGGTAACGCCTACAAGACCTGCAATGGTGCCGTTTAATGTTAAAGCGATATCAGGTTTTTTCTCTTTTACCCAAGCCAATGACAACAAGGCGAAACCACCTGAGGCCGCCGCTAGCGTGGTATTAACCACCACGATGGGCACAACATCATTAAAGGCAAAGGTACTACCGCCATTAAAACCAAACCAACCAAACCACAGAACTAAAACGCCCACGGTGGCAACTGGATAATTGCTGCCTTTTTGAATTGCGGTATCGTTGTTAAAGCGGCCGATTCTCGGCCCAACAATCATGACCGCAGCTAACGCCATCCAACCACCCGTGCCGTGAACCACTGACGCACCGGCAAAATCAATGAATCCGCGCTGGGCTAACCATCCAGGTGTCCCCTCACCCAACGTCCCACCCCAGGTCCAGTGACCAATCAGTGGATAGAAAACTGCAGCCACAAGCGCACTAATAATTAAGTAACCCGATAATCGAGTTCGCTCAGCCAGCGCACCGCCGACGATAGTGGCCGCTGCACTGCAAAAAACCAGCTGAAACAAAAAGAACGCAATCGCACCCTCAGCATGGTTCTTTAAAAACATGGTGGTGCCGTAAATGCCATTGGATTCACCGACCCCGTACATAATTCCAAAACCCACAGCCCAGTAAGCTAGGCCAGCGACGATAAAATCCATGAGGTTTTTAAAGGCCACATTGATGTTATTTTTTTGGCGCACAAGACCTGCCTCCAACATGCAAAACCCGATTTGCATGGTGAGAGCCAGCGCCGCGCTGATTAGGATCCAACGTGTATCGAATAGAGTAAATTCGGTCACAGTGTTTTTAGTTCCTGTCGGGGCAATAGGTCAGTCGCCCATAAAAAATGCGATTCTGATCGTTTTTATGTATCGCCCAAACTCAGGACGGATCATCGCTCACCGCAAAATTGTACTCACATGAAGGGCTGCACACTTCAGCAAAGTCGATAGCACGTGATGCATTCTCAATTAAATTCTGCGGAAACTTAGCTTACTTCACAATTACCACTCGCACCACGAATAGTAATTATCTGTTCTTTCAACCAGTTAATGAGGGAACGTTCAGGTGTGATTAAACCCACAGCTTGACTGAAACCGAGAAGCTGGACACACAGGTTGTACTAATGGCACCGCCCAGCCGACTGAGTTAAAACCGTCAGATGGGATTAATAAAGCCCAAAATACTCGCGCTGCTCCCAATCCGACACGCACTGGTGATATCGATCCCATTCAGCTCTTTTTATACGTGACAAGTAATCGACGAATACATCGCCTAACTTTTCCCGATAAAAAGTAGAGGCCTCAAAATGATTTATCGCACTTAGCAAACTATCTGGCAGTGCATCCACCTCAGCTTCGTAGGGGTCTTCCACCGCATTGGGTAATGCTAATTGACGGCCAATACCATCCAGGCCACTTAATATTTGACTGGCAAAAAAATAATAGGGATTTGCTGTTGGATCAGCTACCCGATTCTCTATGCGTGATGTGGCATCTTCGGATGTGAGTAATGATCGAATCATAGCGCCGCGATTATCGCACCCCCATTGAATACGATCGGGGGCAAGTTGATACGGCTGATAACGCTTGTAACCATTGACACTTGGAGTTGTCAGTAAACAGCTTTCAGCCGCGTGCTCAAGCAAACCAGCAATCCAATGACGAGCAACTTGACTCAGCGTTCCATCGGCAGCTGATATCATTTTGTTCTCACCGCTTTGTTTATCAATAACCGATTGGTGTAGGTGCCAACCACTCGAGGCCGCATTCTCAACCTTCGGGCGACACATAAAGGTGCCATGCAAACCGTGCTGCGCACACACCTCTTTAACTAACGTACGAAACGCCATCATATTATCGGCATGTGTTAACGGATCAGCGGGATCAAACGTAAACTCAAACTGGCTGGGCCCCATCTCCACCTCCATCGTGCGTATGGGCAAACCCATGGATTGGCAATGGCGACGCAGCAAGTCCATCACCGATTCCAAATTAGCGTATCGCGTTTCGGTAAGAAATTGATAGCCTGGTGCGATGTTCTTAGTTTTTGCAGGTTCCGCAGGCATTGTGGCCTGCGAGTGATCATGGTTCGGTTCAACGCACTTGTAAACATGGAATTCCACTTCCAACCCCACCACGAGTGCCAACCCAGCATCGCTTAATTCTGCAATGGCCGACTTTAAAATATCTCGAGGGCTGAACGGAATGCACTCACCTGATTTAAAACGGGCATCGCAGAAGATCCAAGCAGAATGATCCGACCAGGGCAGTACATGAAACGTGTTTGTATCGGGTATTAATAAAATATCACTAGCACCCGAGAAGCCACCGGCTACACCTGTGGTTTTCGACCAAACTGGAAACACTGTTTTATGAGCGGTGTCTTTTAACAATAGCGTGGACGGTACAGCAACGCCTGATGTAAATATTGAATCGATGGCAGAAGCTACAAGTGTTTTGCCTCGCAATACTCCGTGCTGGTCTGCAAATAATACTCGAATCGTTTCGAGTTCACTGTCAGCCACTCGTGCAACTAGGGTCGCAGCTTTTTCCACAGCGTCGGAACTAAGCATACCAAGCTTTGCCATTCGGCCATTTGCGATTGTATCTTGGAAATTAACCACGACAAACTTTCCTTTTTCCAAACTAGTTAAGCAGATTCGTTTAAGTTACGAGATATTCGCGTCCCAGTCAGAACAAGCACGACGTCGCTCAGCATCGCTGATCGAAAACGCCTCCCTCCAGTGCTCACGATCACCAATGGTGTCGTTCGATATGGGCCCAACAATTTTCGCAGGATCAACCCCGTTCAACATCGGTAGTGCAGTCGTTTTTCCGTCTTTGATGTTTGCAATAGCGGCTCTTAACATTTTTCGATACTGAATGATGGCCACATCAGTGGTACCTAAATGTTCTTTAGTGCGATCAAATATAGGCCCAGGACTTTCAACCGCCCATTGGTCATGCACATTGATGTCCAGCCCCATACCGGTGTAAGTCGCTGAGTTCTGCTCTTCAGCATCAAAGCCGTAGTTGTTACTTTTATTTTTTATCGGTGCGTAGTCGGGTAAACGATGCTCTTTCAATCGCTGCTCACGCATTCGTTTTTTATCGACCGGTTTGTCAAAACTGGTGAACATCGAATACCAATAGCAGCTGTGGTCATCAACCGGTACATGCCACTGGGTAATAATCATCTCTCGGCTCATCGGAATGGAGATGGCTTCTGGAAATATTTGGTTTGTTACACGAACATGGGTTTTTCCATTCTCCAAATGTCGCAAGGCAATTAACCTCATCCCGTACTCAGTTTCTTCTACGGTAATTTCGGGTCGAGGGTAGTCGCGCAGCAGCTTCGTCATTGGGATATTTGTGTCGGCTGCTTTGTCCCTGAATTGCTTGCCGTAACTGTCATCCGGGTCTTCATCTTCAAGAAATCGATGCAGGAAGGAGGCATGAGCCGGATCAATTCCGACTTCCATCGCTTGTAACCAATTGCAGCTCCACAGCCCTTTGAATGCAAAGACGTGTGTGGCAGGTGCACGGAAGCAATCAAAATTTGGAAATTCGGGCGGCTCATCAGGCCCAAGATAGGCGAATATGACGCCATTTTTTTCGACAACCGGATAAGAGACATTTTTTATTTTCTCGTGCATCCGGCTTTGTTCTGGTTCGCCCGGTTGCTCAACGCACTGACCGTTACGATTGAAATGCCACCCATGGAAAGGGCAACGTAAGCCATTGTCTTCTAATCGACCAAAACACAAATCAGCACCGCGATGGGGACAGGCACGACCAATTAATCCGAGCTTATTGTCACTGTCCCGAAACAGAACAAGATCTTCGCCCAGCAATTTAACGGGTACAACAGGACGCCTGCCCGCCAGCTCATCAACTAAGGCTGCAGGTTGCCAATAACGGCGCATCACCTCACCAGCGTCCGTTCCTGGGCCGGTCAATGTGAGGGTGTCGTTTAATTTTTGACTGATCATGCCTTGTCGTCGTCTCAGATTGCCGTAGGCTTACGGTTAGCCCATTTATTGTACATTGTTGGTTAGGCTCGTCAAAAACGGCAGCTCCCCCCACAATCAAGGCTCCATCGATTCACGAGTGCCATGCAATGCAGATTCACCAGCACCGTTTTAAAACTGTTACCTTGCGTTAAAAGAAAAATTTATGACTGACATAGACACACTAAGAACAACACTCAATGACAATAAAGTGATTGCGGTGGTTGGCCTATCAGCTAACGAGTCTCGGCCGAGTTTTTTCGCCGCTAAATACATGCAAGACCATGGCTACACAATCATTCCTGTGAATCCCCGCTACGAGCGTATTCTGGGACAAACCTGCTATCCAGATCTTGAGTCCATACCCAGTGCGGTTGATATCGTTGATGTCTTTCAGCGTTCAGACAGAGTCTTGCCTGTGGCCGAGTCGGCTGTGGCAATTAAAGCTAAGGTGCTTTGGATGCAGCTTGGGGTGGTAAACGAAGACGCAGCCTCAATGGCAAAGAATGCGGGGCTGCGTGTCATCATGGATCGATGTGTAAAGATTGAATACGCGCGGCTATTCGGCGGTTTGGGCTTCATGGGGGTATCCACTGGAATCATTTCTGCCCGTCGCCCTAGGGTCGTACCTTACTAAATCATTCAACACTTCATCGTTCACTCAAACTTTTTCGACGGAACAATACAAACATGGCTGACAGAGAATTCGGTATTGAGACACGCTGCTTACACGCAGGCCAATTACCCGATGCCGCAACCAGCTCACGCGCCGTGCCGATCTATCAAACCGCGTCTTATGTCTTTGACGATTCCGACCATGCAGCCAGCTTGTTCAACCTGCAAACCTTCGGCAACGTCTACACCCGCTTAACCAATCCAACAACGGCGGTGTTCGAAGAACGCATGGCATCCTTAGAAGGTGGCAGAGCGGCGGTAGCAACAGGCTCAGGCATGGCAGCGCAGATGGTGGCTTTGCTCACCATTCTTGAAGCGGGTGATGAAATTGTTTCCAGCAACAAGCTGTACGGCGGAACGCACACGCAGTTTGATGTGAATTTTCGAAAGTTAGGTATCAATACAACCTTCGTAGATGCAGCCGATCCTGACAACTATCGCCAAGCCATCACCGAAAATACTAAAGCGCTATACGCGGAAACTATTGGCAACCCGACTTGCAGCTTGGTTGATTTCGAAAAGATAGCGCAAGTTGCCAACGATGCCGGCGTACCGTTCATTGTTGATAATACGATGGCATCTCCGTTTCTTTTTCGACCCTTCGAACACGGAGCAGACATTGTCGTACATTCAGCCACTAAATTTATCGGTGGTCATGGCACATCCATTGGTGGGGTCGTTGTTGAATCAGGCAAGTTTCCATGGGACAACGGCAACTTCCCCGGCATGATGGAACCCTCCAAGGGGTACCACGGCATCAAATTCTATGAAACGTTTGGTGATTTTGGATATACCATGCGCGCCCGCTGTGAAGTTTTAAGAACGATGGGGCCAACACTCAGCCCGTTTAATTCCTTCTTATTTCTTCAAGGGCTAGAGACCCTACATTTACGCATGGAACGACACGTTCAAAACACACAGGCCGTCGCAGAATTTCTTGAAGCACATGAATGTGTAACTTGGGTGAATTACCCTGGACTAAAGAGTTCTCGCGACTACGCCTTAGCGCAGAAATATCTGCCTAAAGGGGCTGGTGGCGTATTGTCATTTGGTATTAAAGGTGGGCTACAAGCGGGACAAAAATTTATTGAATCCGCTGAGTTTCTCAGTCATCTGGTCAATATCGGAGACGCAAAAACACTGATAACCCACCCTGCCTCTACCACTCATCGACAAATGAGCGAAGAAGAACAAATCACAGCAGGCGTCGGTCCGGATATGATCAGAATGTCGGTCGGCATTGAAACCATCGAAGATATTATTTGGGATATCAACCAAGCACTCGAACACTCACAACGATAATCAATAATAACAGCCTAGTTGGCGGCGCTGGAATCGCTCCCAGACGCCTCCACTTCAATACTGATCAGCACTTCATTGCGGCGAAACGGTGGTAGCGTCCACGGCGCATTGTATCCAGCCCAACGCGGCTCTGAAGTCGCGACAAGACCTTGCGATCGAATCCATTGGGTGAGCAGCTCAGCGTTTTTTGCACTGGCTTTCGCGGTTCCCCGGCCTGAATAAGTCCGTGTAGCTACCCGCTGCTTAGGCACAGTGACCAATACGACATCCGAATCCAAGGGCTTTGGTGCACTTTCCAGTGTATAGCTGGCAGGCAATACAAATTGATACAGCCAAGAATCGCCATCTTTTTCAAATAACACCGGTGCCGTCATTTCTATTTTTTCACCCGATGGGTCGCCGGCCTGCTCTGAAATGACGGGGGCGGTCATCGCTATGCGCGAGCTGGATTCATTATCCCCGGAAATATAGCGGAACAATTTTCGAAACGCCTGATTTCCCGCTGAGGAATAGCTTCCATCCACCCGGGTTTCCACTGCCACCAAGGGCGCGTAGTCTCGAATTTCATACTGGCCGGATTGCGTGACGACTTGAAACGCAGCTTCTTCTACGGATTCCACGCCAAACACACTGCAAGCCGATAGAGTGACTAGCGATAGAGAAGTCGCCACCGCGATGAATGACCATTTATAAGCAAATGAACCAGCAATGACAATATAGGGACCCAACTCACGTCTCCTGATGGTCTTGGTACTGCAGTATACGTAGATTGACTTGCTGCGGTTTAGCCCAAAGAAAGCTGAGCACATTTATCCAAGCCATCCAAGAGTTATGGACAAGCAAGAAAAACGGTCATGTTCTTTTCATACCATGCCCTTTGACAATACGTATTTTTTTGTTCCGAACGCCACTGCCTCCACTCACCCATATCACTGGAATTCAAAGCAAGCTTTTTGGCATACACCTTGTCAACATCATTCATGATATCCATAGACAGTTGAGTGAGCTGAGTCAACGTAACACGTGTATTCGCTTGCTCAGAAAAATACAAATTGGCATGAAATATTATTTTTTCTACTGGATTAACAGTAGCAACGGCGTAGCACCACAAAGCAGAAAATGCGATCGTTTTAACAACATTTCTACGTTTTATAGAAAAACTTGCAAATACTAAATACAACAACACCCCTAAAGAAAATACAGCGGTGTAACAGGCGAAGAATTTTTCATAACTCAGCCCGAAAGTATAGCTGTACAAACCCACCTTCCAAGCCGCCGACACCATCAGTAAACTTGAGGCGACAATAAAAACACGTAAAATCCATTGGGCAAGTTTTCCTGTCTTGCGGTAAACGACAAAAAACAATCCTGTATTCAACACTGCTAATACAAACAGCTGCCAAAATCCTGATTTCACCATTGTTTCTGCTAAGTGATAGTTTTCAGGTAATTGTTCAATCATTAAGGTGTCGAACTGTAGAGATAAAAATGCAACATAGATGAGCAAGAGCCCACCCAAAACGATGCCAGCGACTAAACCATCTATGCGCTTCTCATCTTTCGACTCAGCATACTCCATCACCCCACTCCACCCAATAGCAGCTGACAACAATGCGATTGCCAGTAACACTGACACGAAGAGCTTCCAAAGCGATAGCCAACTGACTACAAGAAAGGCTGTGTGTAATGTTTCAAGAACGATTTCACGAAACGCTTGATCGGCAGATGCTAACAACAAAGTAACCAATACACTCAGTGGGATAAGAAACAACAGTCCAAGCAAGATTCGCCTAATAGGACTGGTAGTCGACAGATCGAAGGGGAATTGATTTCGATTCAATACTGCGGCAGTCGAGGCACTTACCACACTCAATGGCTTAAACCACCGAGAAACCACGGCAAGAAAGAACTGAAAATTCCAGCGTATGTTTTTACGGTGCCGAAAATGACTGTACGCGCAAAAAGTGCCCACAATAACGGGCAGCGAAAAAAAGCTTACCCACTTCAACCACGGGTTTTCATACAAGCTATAGCTTAAAATGATGAGCAGAATCGGAAACAACCAGACCCAATCCTTCGTTATGCGGTAACTAGGGTCCACGACGAAAAATATGATCGCCATACCAATCCAGAACACTGTGAAGTTCAAACCAAGCGCGAAAACACCGATTGAGAACAGGTTCCACAGGCCCCACACAGCAAAAGCCGAAAACAACAATACAGACCAAACTAATCGAGTTGAAACTGACAACAGATCCCCTCCTTTCATAAAAGAAGGGAGGGGACTCTAGTGCATGAAAAGGGTTGAGCTAGGGATAGGTTAAGACGAATTCTGACATCGGATCGATTACGTGAGGTATTAGACGATTGGACGACTTAGTGACACTTACGCATCACGATCAGGAATGACCAGACCACGTTCGCTCGCAGGTCGTGCCATGCAATGCTCCCACCAACGCATCACATTCGGAAGCTGATCAAACCCCAGGGCTTCGTCTGCTTTATAAAACAATTTTGCGGCTCGTATCCAAGGCCAAATCGCGATATCAGCAATGGTGTATTCCTCACCGACTAAATAGGTGCGATTTTCTAAATGTTGCTCTAGTACCGCCAACAAGCGCCTACCTTCGTCTTGGTAGCGTTGCCTGGGCCGCGGATCTTCAATTTCACTGCCTGCGAACACGCTGAAATAACCTAATTGACCCAACATGGGACCCACTCCCCCCATTTGAAACATCAGCCACTGCAGTGTTTCTGCCTTCAATCCGGGATCATCGGGCATGAGCTGCCCGGATTTTTCCGCCAAATAGATCAAGATAGCGCCCGACTCCCACAAAGCGAGTGGTTTATCGTTCGGCCCATTGGGGTCAATGATTGCGGGAATTTTATTGTTTGGGTTTAGTGCAAGAAACTCTGGAGTGGTCGTTTCTGATAATTTGACGGTGTGCGGCTCATAGGGTAACCCCACCTCCTCCAATGCGATGGACACTTTTACACCGTTAGGTGTCGGGAGAGAATAGAGCTGCAATATATCCGGATTGGCAGCCGCCCAGCGGCCATTGATCGGATGCTCGGTAACAAAACTCATGGTTAGATTATTCCAATTTAAGCTTAATACCCGTTATGTTGGACTGATTGCCAATCAATGACAACATGCCTGCGATGACTCAGCAAAATCCTTTATTAAAAAACGCCTCTGGCAATGAATCGGAAGGGTTGGCAGACTTTGCGGCCCAATTATCTTACGAGGATATCCCCCCAGCCGTCATTGATCGCACGGTCGATCTTTTTGTGGACTGGACGGGATCGACCTTATCGGGCAAAGGGCACAAAGCGATTTCCGTGCTTGAGAATTTTGCCAAAGCCATGGGCCCATCAACTGGGCCTTCAGAAATTTTAACCAATCGTTGTACAACCTCCCCACTGTTTGCTGCTTTGGTCAATGGCGCTGCTTCCCATATTTCAGAACAAGACGATGTGCATAACGGATCGGTTTTTCATCCAGCGGCAGTTGTCTTTCCAGCAGCGCTTGCTGCTGCACAACAAACTGGCGCATCGGGAGAACAGTTTATATCCGCCTGTGTAGCCGGCTACGAAGTGGGCATACGTATTGGAGAATTCCTCGGACGTTCCCACTACAAGGTGTTTCATACAACCGGTACGGCAGGGACTTTTGCAGCCGCCGCCGCCGCTGGGAATTTATACCAGCTGAACACTAAGAAAATGCAGCATGCGTTTGGATCCGCAGGCACACAATCGGCCGGCTTGTGGGAATTCTTAAAAGATGGGGCAGATTCAAAACAGCTCCATGCCGGTAAAGCAGCGGCTGAAGGATTGATGGCGGCTTGGATTGCCAGCGAAAATTTCACAGGCGCTTCGAAAATATTGGAAGGCTCCCAAGGCATGGCGATGGGTATGTCTTCTGATGCTGATCCTGCCAAGTTGTTGGATCAGCTAGGTGAACGATGGTGTGTGTTGGAAACCTCCTTTAAATTCCACGCTTCTTGTCGCCATACCCACCCCGCCGCCGATGCCCTTCTGCAAGTGATCACACAACATAATCTGCAACCGGAGCACGTTGCACACATTACCGCCCATGTGCACCAAGGCGCTATGGATGTTCTTGGTCCAGTGACCCAACCGCGTACGGTTCATCAGGCGAAATTCTCAATGCCAGCAACTCTTGGACTCATCGCGACTCATCGCAAGGCGGGACTCACAGAGTTCGCATCCATTTTCGAGGACCCTGCCGCGATGTCATTTTTAAACCGGGTCACCATGGAATTCGATGAAGAAATAGATCAAGCGTATCCTAAACAATGGATTGGTAAGGTAACTGTTACGACACACAATCAAACCTCTCACACAGGTGTCGTCCAGGAACCGAAAGGCGACCCTGGCAATACGCTGAATCGAGATGAATTGGACGCCAAAGCGCGTGCGTTGGCCACTTCAGCCAGCGCTGTTTCGACGAGTGAATTAGACGCTCTTATGGCCCGACTTTGGCAGATAAACCAAGAGAAAACTCTCAGCTCACTACTACCTCGCTGACTGAAACACTCACAGCGTACATAAGGTAGTAAAAGAACATATTTTTTACATTCCTCACCAAATATCAGCGTTTACCTACACCAGGGCTACGGCACGCAAAAACAGCCCAATCTATTGGCACAAACAAGTGACAACAGCTTGCGGAGTGACTTCAGGAAAGGTATCTTATTTGCATTGCTTTCCTATTGCTCATGCGGCTATTTATTGCCGCACTTCGCATCGCCAATGATGCCGGTATATCATTGTAAATGTAGTTATTGTGTCACCTGGCCAATCTCTCTATTCAACCATTCATGTTAGGCCCAGTCGATTTCTCCTGGATCTGCCTGCACACGGACAAGTAACCAGTGTCAAACTCCACAACTTCTGTCGCTGACTCCATTCTCTCCAACCTGACGACTTATCGCTCACAGGCTGATGCCAATTTAGAGTGGATAAAATCAGAAATGAGCCCCTATTTTCTGAATCTGAACAAGCAAGAGGTGGAATCGCTCACTCTATTGACAATCAGCTTGGACAAATTGGAGACGCTTCAGAAAATTACTTTGGTGGATCGACCCGAGCGTCTTATGATTGCTCAAATTTCCACCACCGGATCTGTCTACCGCACCATCAATGCGCTGCGAAACAAAGCACTTAAGTATGCAGAAATAACCACATCCTTTAGTCCGCTACCTAATAGCGAGCAAGCGTTGGAAGTCTTGAGATGCGACTTCAAATTACCCGAAGAATTGGATGACGTTAGAAATGACAGTGAGCAACTGCCCGAATCTGTTCGAGATCAGTTGAAAACGCAGATTAAACACGATTTTCCTGATTTTTCTGAGAAGCGTGTTAGCAACGTCATTTCGGTATTCAGTTCCAGCAATATGGAGTACGTGTTAACTTCGCCCGTTGAACGGGTAGCCAGAGTGGTGCGAATTTACGTAGCAACACAATTAAACGGCGGCATTCACTTTAATGTTGAACCAACAGAATTTAAAGAAACGCGCGTATCGTTTGGAGTGACTAATCCACCACACGCAGGTTTTTTACAACAAGTGCTTGAAGTTTTTCAGCGCTTAGGTATTGGTGTAAGGCGCGCCTACCATTTAAGCGTAAAAAACGGATTAACACCCTATTTCCTAGCTACGTTTTATGTAAAACCCAGAAACGACAATGAACTGAATGAAGCTTCTTCTCTGTTCATGCAATTAAAGCGCGAGCTGTACAGCACACAAATCACTTCCACAACCGCGCCCAGCTACCCCAAGCTTATACAACGTGGCGTAATGAGCGGCCCTGACTCAACCTTCATTGCAGCTCTTATCAGTTTTTGCCACACGAATTTGGCGCACAATGCCCCTGAAATTTACGATCGCGAAAATATTGCGAAAGCTTTTCACAACAATCCCAATATAAGTATTCAATTGGTTGAATTATTCTATGCGCGCTTTGATCCCGAGATCAAAAACAGAGAGGCTGCGTATGTTGAGAAATTAAATAGTGTAAATCAAGCGGTTGAAAATTTTAATTCAGGCCGAAAAACACTAGATAACTTAAGACGCGTCATTTTCCGCTGCGCAGTGTCGTTCATCAAACACTGCTTAAAAAGCAACTTCTTCGTTATTGAAAAGCACGCACTCAGTTTTCGATTAGACCCACTTTACTTAGAAGAACTGGGGCCAGAATTCACCGATGACTTACCCACTCAACGCCCGTTCAGAATCACGTTCTTCTCCGGTCGTCGCGGCAGTGGTTTTCATATCGGCTTCTCCGACATAGCACGTGGTGGCTGGCGCACCGTTATCACGCAAAGCAGTGACGATTACACCAACAACGCCAGCACCTTGTTCAAGGAAAACTACGTACTAGCCCACACCCAACATCTTAAAAATAAAGACATCTATGAAGGTGGCTCGAAGATGGTGGCTATTTTGAATATTGACCCACGCACCACCAGCGAACAACGAAATCAATATCTATACAAACTGCAACAGGCATTCGCGAATGCGTTTCTAGATCTTTTCGTTACCGATGAAAGTGGCAAGGCCAAAGATCCACGAGTGGTTGACTACTACGGCCAAGAAGAACCTATAGAACTCGGCCCAGATGAAAACATGCACAATGAAATGATTGAGCGAATGGCAAAATTGGCACAACGTAGAGGATACTTACTGGGCAAGGGCATTATGTCGAGTAAAGAAATTGGCATAAATCACAAAGAGTATGGCGTCACCTCAATTGGTGTCATTCGCTTTGCAGAAGTCATCATGCAAGAAATTGGCACCGACATGCACAGTGAGCCTTTCAGCGTGAAGTTTACCGGGGGCCCTAATGGTGATGTTGCTGGAAACGGAATGCGCCTATTGCTGGAGCGTTGCCCAAAAGTAGCCATAAAATTAATTGTGGATGGCACAGGCGCCTTGTTCGATCCAGACGGCTTAGATAAAGATGCCCTATCGAATATTGTCTTGAGTGATGATATTGAAGGCTATAACCCGGAAGCCTTACATGTGGGCGGCTTCATACTCTACCGACTTAAAACACGTAAGGAAGGTATCAGTGATGTCTTCAAGAAACTGACCATGACGAACTCAGGCCTAGAGGAAGAATGGGTCTCTACTGATAATTTTTATCAAACCTTTAATAGCATCGTATTCACGGTGGAGACTGACCTATTTATTCCAGCAGGTGGCCGACCAGAAACGATAAGTAATAGTAACGTCGACAACTACTTTAATGAAGACGGTGTACCAAGCTCAAAAGTGATCGTGGAAGGTGCAAATTCTTTTATCACACCATCTGCTAGGCATACGTTACAGCAACGTGGCGTGGTTATCATGCGTGATGCGTCTGCCAACAAATGCGGTGTAATTTCATCTTCTTATGAAATTATTGCCAATTTATTGCTAACTGATAAAGAATTTTTGGATAACAAAGAAGAGTATGTAAACGATGTCATCGATATTCTGAATGAGATGGCAGAAGTTGAAGCCCGATCTGTTATTCGAAAATATCGCGAACTAGACGGCAGCGAAACTTATACAGAAATATCTAGTTTGATAAGTCAGGAAATAAATAATCACTACGCACGGATGTTCAATTACTTCGAGGCCAACCCTGAGGAAATCGATTCACCAAAACAGCAAAAGGCTATGTTGGCTCATATGCCGAAACTAATTCGAAATTCCAAAGAATTTTCTGCACGCGTTCAAACCCACCTACCTGCTAAAGTAAAGTACGCCATACTCGCCAGTAAACTCGCCTCAGGCTTAGTTTACGCAGGTGATGATGACAGCCTGTACGGTGATATTATTGAAGCCCAACTTAATCGAGTGGCCAGTTGATTAGCTGAGGCCGTTCCAAACCGAACTCGGGACATAAACATGGCCGTCGGCCAGTTTTCTGGCGGTTCTGATTATTCCTGCCGCTTCCAAGGAAAACCCGTTTTGCATCGAATATTCAACCACCACATCAATATTGCCCAGAGGATGTTCTAACACTACTGTGGCTGGTGAGCCAGAATGCGGCTTAGCCATGGGGTCAGCCACCGTTCCTGGAGTTAGCGCACAAGATGCAATGCACTGTGCCCCCGTGACAGCCATGGTTGGATGAGTGCTCCATGGCATGAAATAACGAGCTGTGATTGTTCCACCTTGCCGTGCTGGTGCAATCACACTGAATTTTGGAGTTACGGAGGAACAAACATCCCCCATTCCCATTAGCTTGCCAGCTTCACAGCGGATCGCCTCCATTCGATCAAAGAACGCCCGATTTGCATTGAGCTCATCCGCACTCTCATAACCGCTTAATCCCAAATCCTTCGCTCGGGCAATAACCACCGGCATGGCTACATCCATGCACGTGACCTCAACTCCGTCAATCGTATCGCGTAAATTACCCGTTGGTAGAAACGCACCCGTTGAAGAACCAGCCACCCCTTTAAAAGTAAGCTGAATTTCAGCGCCTTCCCCAGGCACGCCATCAATCTGCGTTTCTCCTGTGTATGTGACTTGATGGTTCGGCGTTTGAACACGAGAAACAATTTTCGCCCCTGTGTTAACCGCGTGTATTTTAACCTCAGTTGTATCTGAGGACGGCGTGACCAAGCCCATTTCTATGGCTGCATTAGCCACACCTGCCAATATGTTTCCGCAGGTGGGCTTAAAGTCAACTAACTTATCCTCTACAGAAACTTGGGCAAAAAAATAGTCAATATCGGCCCAACCATCGTCCACTTTGGACAACATTGCCACTTTCGTTGTAACCGCTGCTCCACCACCCACACCATCAATATTCAGCGGGTGCCCAGAGCCTATCGCCGCTATTAACACATCAGCTAACACGTTCAGATTTGTTGGCAAATCACTGCGAAGAAAATAGGGGCCGCGAGACGTGCCACCCCGCATGAACACAAACGGTATCGATGTCTGCATTAGTCAATCTACTTAAGCTATAAACTGTGTCGGTCCAGCACTTAGAATAACAGCAAAGCCGTACGGTGTTTGGAAGAATGAACGCGCACGAATATGTTAAGCAAAAAAACCAATTGCATCAACTGGCTTTTGGGAGTTCAACAGAGTGTTCAATCGCTTTGATATGTTCTATCACAAGCAAAATTTCGTGAGCGTCGACCGGCGGTGAATAATAGAAACCTTGAATATAATCACAGCCCATCTCGGCTAGAATGGATTTTTGCTCAAAAGTTTCAACCCCCTCGGCAACCGTTTCCAGCCCCAAGGTGTTGGCTATTGATACGATGGTTCGTGCAATGACTTGGTCTTTCTCACCGTCGCACAGGTTATCCACAAATGATTTGTCTATTTTAAGTGAGTTGACGGATAAATCTTTAAGGTATTGTAGCGAGGAATAACCTGTACCAAAATCATCAACGGCGATGGTAATCCCTCGATCTTTAAGTTTGTCTAGCTGTAGTTGAACACTATTTATGTCTTTCATCACTACGCTTTCTGTCACTTCCAATTGCAACAAAGCGTAAGGCAGTTTACTTACTTGAATTTTACTTAACAAGGAATCAGCGAAATCTGACCTAGCAAACTGAGATGCAGCTACGTTTATCGCTACTGAAATACAGATATTTGACTGGTACCATTGCGAAGCCTGACGAATGGCCTCATCAATGACCCAATTCCCAATATCTACTATTTGCCCAGACTCTTCTGCAACACCGATAAAGTGTTTTGGTGATAACAACCCACGCTCAGGATGCTGCCATCGAACCAGCGCTTCCACACTATCCACACTACCCGTTTTGCAATTAACTTTTGGTTGATAATGCAAGCGAAGTTCGTTGTTGTCTATGGCGTGGGTTAGCTCAATTTCAGCTCTAAGACGTTCTTCATAACAACGTCCTAATTCATCATCATAGATTCGAAACGCGCACTTTGAACTGCTTTTCACGCTGTACATGGCTATATCAGCGTGCTTTAGTAGCTCCACAGAATCAGCCCCATCCTCAGGAAAGAAACTAACACCAACACTGGCACTTACCGATGCCCTTGACTCGCCAATGATAAATTCCTTTTCAACCAAATCTACCGTGCTCTGAAGGAAAGCGTCTAAGTCCTGTCCTGTTCCGCCAATACTCTCGAGATTGTCAATGATGACACCAAATTCATCGCCACCAATGCGAGCTGTAATACTGTGATCCGGAAAATGCGCTTGAAACCGCTCAGACAATTGCACAAGTAACTTATCGCCTGCACTGTGGCCCAAATTATCATTAACCGCTTTAAATCCATCCAGGTCGATAAACAGCAACATAAATCGATCAACTTGATCACAATAATTCTCAATTTTGTTAAATAACTGCGTTTCGAAATAGGACCGGTTGGACAAACCAGTTAGCAAGTCGTTGTTAGCTCGTGACAAGACCTCTTGCATCAAATCAATACGCTGAATGGAACTGCTGAGTTGTTCACCTAAGTGGTAAAGTAAATCACCATCATGGGACGTAAAGTTTCCAGTCCCCGCTTGACGATACATAACAAGGCAACCAAACACCTCATTGTTATGTGTTAATGGTATGACAATAGTGGCACCGCGCTTTAATTGGCGCCGGCGCTGATGTATAAATTCCGTTTCACGTGGGTCATCATAATATTCAGGCAATATCGCCATTTCATAGTTATCCATGCTCCATTGGCAAATGCTCTGCTTGAAAATGTTTGTATGAACTTCATCTATTGACGTTATTTTTCCGTCAATTAACCCCCATGCAGATCGTTTTACGAACTCTTTTTCATTCGTATATTCAAGAATATGGATACACTCCGCATCAAATGCTGTAATACATTTGACACAAGCCTTATCCAACATCACCTGAAGATCGCTTGCCGAATTTAATTTTTGGCCTATTCCCGTCACAGCTTGGGTTCGAGCCAATTCTATTTTATTCTTTTGATGCAGCAGCGTGTGTTCTAACGCTAAGCGTGTTATTTGTGCATATTTTTCGATAACGGCTAGGTCACCATCGATGGTGGGCCATTCGCGCTTGTAGGCCACTCCAAGCGTACCTTTAACTTCACCATCAACCAACAGTGGAATGCTACAGCACTGTTTGGTATCACTACTTATGCGTAGTCGATTGGAAAACTGCTTATAATTTTTTGCAATAGAAGGTTTCTTAGTTTCCCAGGCCACACCAGAAACACCTTCCCCTTTTTTCATAACAACAGAACGTAAATGTTCTGCTTTGCCCGAATGTGCGACAGTCTCAAGGAACTCACCGCAGTCTGAAACCTTTGTTAAGTAACAGTAGTCAGCTCGGGTCACCTGGCGCAAGCCATGCGCAACATTTTGGAATGTTGCATTCAAGTCTGGCTTATTCAGCATTCCTGCCATGATTTGACTGAGTGACTCAAGATCATGTTCGATCCGACTCTGGTGCGTGACATCTTCAGATTGAATGAGTAACTGACACACGTTTCCTTGTGCATCTTTTAATGGCGTGCGCGTTGTGCGCATAATGTATTTAGTATTGTCAAGGTACTGAATAGAATATTCGATTTCGCTTGAAGACCTTCCTAGTCGGACGGCATCATTGTCCAACTTCCAAAACCCGCGAAACTCATTAACTTTATTTCCAAGCACACTAAGCGGTGGCAATCCTACCTCTAGGTCATCGAGCCCTAGAACGTCAGCCTCTTTTAACCCAATCTTTTTCAAGAAAACATCATTGACATACAAAAATCGATGATCGAGCGATTTAACGATCACAGTACCTTGCGAGGTTTCCGTTAAAGCCTTAACAATTTTTTCCCAATTAATTGTCTCCGAACTCAATGATATTGGGTTTTCGGCACCATCCTCAGACGACAGTAAAATTTCGTCTTGCACAGGTTCAATGGGCAGATGCAGGTATTCATCTACCCCGGCTTCAAGCAGAGCTTCCCGAGTAGAAACTTGACTAATTGCTTTTTCATCCGACGCATTGAACCGTTCATCGCGGTTAACAACCACAATATGCATGAATTCATTGCCAGCCCTTGCAAGGTTTGCAAGTTCCAACACCTCATCGATGGCAAGACTCATATCGATGGTGAGCAGTGTCGGTAATTCAGCGCTTACTTCAAGTTCACAAATCCAACGGCAGCTAGCCTCAAACGAGGAGGGGTAATAGATCAATTCACAGACGGCAGAATCGGCCAAATATTTAGGTAATAGGTTCGCGTGCTGACGCAAGACTTCAGGCATATAGGATTGACACAACGCTGAACTGTCGTTGTTTTTGGGCTGCCTGGCCAAACTCATTCTTCGCGTTCCTATGCCTGCCGTGACATTGCTGAGTAGTCAATGTCCATTGCCGTTCATTTTCTAGCAGAAAGATGTGTTTGTCATCAGTCTGCACTTTAGTTATAGAGCGGCAATAGCCCCATTTATATTAGAAAAATTACTCGGGAATTCTGACAACCTTACTATTATGTCAACCAACCGCTATTTCAGATATTTTTGGGTCGATAACTAGCTAACTAAGCAGCCCTAAGGGCAACCAGCTTTAGTCATTTTATTATCGAGTGATTCACACTATGACGACCCACTTGTTCGATTCCAACTCACCGCCGTTCACGCAGCCACAAGATTGGACCTTTCCTGTTCCGATAATGTACGGCCCGGGCAGATTGTGCGAGCTCGGGGCCCGTTGCCTGAAATCGGGTATATCCCGTCCCTTAATCGTAACGGATTCAGGTAGCCAGCGATTGGCGTTTGTCGACCAACTTCAACAGGCATTGACTCAGGCCGCCCTCTCCACTTCTGTTTTTTTTTTCCATCTCCCCCACTCCTCGAGATGCAGATACGGTGACTGGGGTATTTTTCCAATGAAACAACCAGGGCGAAGTTATACCGCCCAGGTTGTTTCATCAAATTTTAATTTAGATCATTGCAAATATTCTGGCAGGACCACCCGTACCGCCTTTATGTTTGGGTGCACCTACAACAAGCGTTGCGCCTTTTACTGGCACTTTATCTAAGTTCGCTAAATTCTCAATACCAAATCGGCCAGTGGGCAACCACGCGTAATGCGATGCAAAGTCTGCCGATGGACCGTGATCGAGAGACAAGGTATCGACCGCTATAGAATTCGCCCCGGTTTCCTCTAGCAGCATGGTCACCGCATCAACATGAAACCCAGGGTAATGTTGCTTCTCACCGTCATAGTTTCTGTATCCATCAGTATTGACCTTTTTCCCCCATCCCGAATGCATCGCCACACAGGCGTTGTCTGGAATTTCGCCATTGGCTGATATCCAGGCCTTCAAATCTTCAGGTGTTAATTGTGCGTCGGCATCTTTCTCAGCACGAGCGGCAATATCGATTACGCAAAGTGGCGCGAACAGATTAGCCACAGGTATTTCATCGACCGAAGTACCGTCTTCCGAGAAGTGCAGCGGCGCATCAATATGGGTTCCAGTGTGCTCATTGACGTTGTATTCAAACAGATTAAAAAAGTGCTCGGCGTAGTTGAACTTTTGGGTCATCGAAAATTGCGACTCCCCAAAGTAAGTTGGGAAATCTTCATGCAGCGTATGCGTCATGTCTTCGATAGCACCGTGACCATCGGCCATCGCAGCAGGTACCGACAATGTGCTTCCCACCGTTACTGCCGCCCCAATAGCGGCCGTGTTCTTAAAGAAATGTCGCCGCGACATCATTTTATCTTTTACTGCGTTCATCACACAAATATCACACATTGACCGTTCTCCTTTGTGGGTTTCGCCAAGATCAGTCTGCCATGAAAGGTGAGAAATTCCAAATTCACGCACACGCCCTAAAGAAAGCCACCGGCTCACCTGATGTACCCAAATGCATTGGCGACACCGGCACACCACGCTATAATGCGGCACCCTCCGAAACATCTGATTGATATCCAGTGCTACAAACTCAACACGCCCCAGGGAATCCAGCCCAAACAAAAACCTGGCTGCTTGACGAATCACATAGAGCCTGGTTGGAAGCCGATGCAAAACGTCAGTTTGCATTCTTTCGAAACAGTCTTCGTGCAGATGGTGGGTTTGATGTGCTGGCAGAGGATGGCACCGCTCTTCCTCGTAGCGCCCAAGAGTTGCATACAACTACCCGAATGGTGCATTCGTATGCTTTAGGAAAAGCCTTTGGCGAACCCGATTGCGACGACATCATTGATGCCGGGCTAAGGTATCTACAAAACCACCACTATGATCAAGAACACGGAGGTTACTTATGGTCAGTCAACGGCTCCGACATCATTGATGAAACTAAGCTAGCTTACGGGCATGTGTTTGTATTGCTGGCAGCATCTAGCGCACATGCCGCCGGACACCCGGATGCCAAAGCATTGATAGCCGATATTAGCAATGTCATCGATACCCATTTTTGGGATTCTGATGTGGGCTTGTTATCTGATGAATTCACACGCGACTGGAAACCATTCTCAAACTACCGTGGATACAACGCAAATATGCACGGCACAGAGGCTTTCTTAAACGCATTTGAAGCTACAGGCGAACAGAACTATTTAGATAAAGCGGGTCGTATCATTAGCTTTTTCGTTGATCAGATGGCCAGCGAACATCAATGGCGACTACCTGAACACTACACCGACCAATGGGTACCAGATACACAATACGAAGGGAATCCCATGTTTCGCCCCTTTGGTACAACACCTGGGCACTCATTTGAAATGGGAAGATTGGTCCTACAACATTGGGACTTAACCGGTCGAGTCGATAAAGAAGCGCCGGAAAAGGCCCGCCAATTAATTGAAACCGCCTTTAACGATGCTTGGCTACCCAATGGAGGCTTTGCTTATACACTGGATTTTAATGGTGACGTGCGAGTATCAGATCGGTATTGGTGGCCTGTAACAGAAGCCATTGGCGCTTACTCCGCACTGCTTAAGATTAACCACTCGTCCACCGATGAAGCAAGATATCGACAACTTTGGCAATGCGCATCAGATCTGTTTATCGATCACAAGCAAGGTGCTTGGTTTCCTGAGATCGATCGTGACGGGCACCCAACGTTTAAACAATTTAACGGCAAACCCGATATTTACCATGCCTTGCAGGCCGATCTTCTGCCTCTGGCTAAAGGAATATCCCGGTTGATGGACGATCTTTCTTAATAGAGAATTAGCACAAGCATTTATTGAGTGTCGTCTGCCGTCTTTCAAAACTAATTAAGCAGACGTTATTTTTAACGCTTCGGAATTGATGGGTTAGCGAGTTCCGCTTATACAGATAAATACGCATCGCGAATTTCTGTATTGGCTTCCAGCTCGTCAAAGGTTCCATCAAATTTCTTTTCCCCACTTTCGATGATGACAGCCCGATCAGCAACTAAGCGTGCGAAATGCAAATTTTGCTCTGACAAAAGGACCGACAAGCCCTCCTCTTTCAGCTTAAGAATAGTTGTTACCATTTGCTCCACGATCACAGGCGCGATGCCTTCGGAAGGTTCATCCAGTAACAACAAACGCGGATTACCCATTAAGGTTCTAGCAATCGACAGCATTTGTTGTTCCCCGCCCGACAACGCTTTACCTCGATTATTTCGGCGCTCAGAGAGATTAGGAAAAATGTCGAATAAACGCTGCTGATTCCAGGGAGCAATGCCCTTTCTTGCCGGCTGCTTACCCACTTCCAAGTTCTCCAAAATGGTTAAGTCAGTAAATATTCTGCGCTCCTCTGGCACATACCCAATCCCCAATTTCGCAACTTGGTGTGGTGCAGAACGTACCAGCGATTGCCCTTCGAAATCCACATCGCCACTGGAAGGTCGCACTAATTGCATAATACTTTTTACGGTTGTGGTTTTTCCTGCACCATTTCGACCCAGCAGTGACACAACCTCGCCAGGTCCTACACAAAAACTTAGATTGTTAAGAATGTGCGCTTTACCGTAGTGGCTGTTTATTTCGCTTAGCTTAAGCATGGTGCGTGTCCGCAGCGTTGTTATATAGATTGCCGCCGCCCAAATACACCTCTTGCACTTCCGCGTTGCTACGCACCATCTCGACTGAACCGTTCGCAATCAGTTCACCACGATTAAGTACCATGACGCGATGGGCATGAGCAAACACCACGTCCATATCGTGTTCTGTAAACAGTGCACTGATTTGTCGATCTTTGACGATATCCGCTGTGAGTTGCATGAGCGCGATACGCTCTTTTGGTGCCATACCCGCTGTGGGCTCATCCATTAACAGCAACTTGGGGTTGTGGGCTAGCGCTATGGAAAGTTCAAGCCGTTTCAAATCACCGTAAGCCAGTACAGCGCAGGCTCGTTCAGCTTGCTCCTGCATACCAACCAATTCCAAAAGCTGCATCGCTTCGTCTTGGTATTGTTTGTGAGCGTAATGACGTACATCGAATAAGCGATTATGATGCGACAGCAGCGCCATCTGCACATTCTCGATCACAGTCATGGATGAGTATGTGCCGGTAATTTGAAATGTGCGACCAATACCCTTACGCCAAACTTTGCGCGGTGCCATACCGGTGATTTTCTCACCATTGAGAAATACATTGCCCGCCGTCGGCGCAAGTTGACCCATCAGCATATTAAAGCAAGTGGTTTTGCCAGCACCGTTTGGACCAATTAAAGCCAACAGCTCAGCTTTGTCGACGGTAAATGACACATCAGACACAGCCACCACACCCCCAAAAGATTTACTCAACCCTTGTACGTCTAGCACGATGCTCATTGTGTGCCCCCAGTCGGTTTGTCACCAGCCGAGCCCAACCGATTTTCAAATAACGCTCGGAAAGACCCAACAATACCTTTAGGTGCGATGATGACCACCACAATGATGAGTAAACCCAAAGCCAGTCGCCAGTATTCAAATCGGGTAATGTAATCTTGCACTAGAGTTAACGCGGCCGCCCCGACCACACCACCTGATAAGGTTTTTACGCCACCGAGAAACACCACGATTAGCCCATCGAATGATTTAGCAATTTCAAGTTCTACTGGGAATACACTGCCTTTTGAGAACACGAATAAGGCCCCTGCCAAACCAGCCAAAGCGCCTGCCACCGAGAAAGCTAACCATTGAATGCGTTTAGTGTGAATACCTGTCGCTTCCGCTTGGCGTACCGAATCTCTAGACGCTCGCAACGCATATCCGAATGGGGTATGCGCCATATGCCGCAATAATATAATTCCACCAATTCCCACCACCATCGTGAAGTAGAAGTACACAGTCGTATCAGAGAGATAGTCTGGTGGCCAGATGTCAACCAGCCCATCATCTCCACCGGTAAATTCGTCCCACTGAAATACCAACGACCAAACCAACTGCGCCAACGCTAACGTCAGCATGGCGAAGTACACCCCAGATAATCGTAAGCACAGCCAACCAATGATGGCCGCTAATAACCCGGCCCCTATAGGCGCCATTAAAAACGCCAATTCCATTGGTGCATCCGCATAATTAACTAGCAAGGCCGCAACATAAGCGCCACCTCCAAAATAGGCGGCATGTCCAAACGATACCAAGCCGCCCAGGCCGAGTATGAAATGTAGGCTTGCTGCGAATAAGCAAAACACAATGACATCAGTGGCCAAGATAGTAAAAAATGGCTCGGCTACAAAAGGTAAGCAAGCTAAAGCAATGAGGAACACAAGAACTAGGATTCGAGCGCTACGCCCTGCGGGTTTAATGGGTTGTTCTGGCTCGCCAACTTGGCCATGCTCACCAGCAACTTCTTCGCGGCCTAATAGGCCATAGGGTCTTACTGTCAACACAACAGCCATAACCACAAACATCAACACCAATGTGCTTTGCGGGATATAGGCCACACCAAATACATTGAGTACCGAGATCAACACCGCCGCAATATAGGCGCCCGGCAATGACCCCATACCACCAATAACAACCACCACAAAAATGGATGCAAGTATATTGAAATCCATGAGTAGATCAGCGCCACCTTTGGGCAACTGAATAGCACCGCCCAATCCAGCCAGTGCCGCCCCCAAGAAAAACACGCCAGTGAACAACCAAGATTGATTAACGCCTAGGGCGCCGACCATTTCACGATCTTGCGTGGCAGCTCGAACCAGAACACCCACTCGAGTTTTAGAAATCAAGTACCAAAGAGCAAATAACACAAATGGTGTGATGGCGATAAGCGCTAGATCAAATTTGGGTACCGGCTCATCCATGATTCGAATGACCCCTTTCAAGCCGGGTGCTCGAGGGCCGAGTACATCTTCCGCCCCCCAAATCATTAAGGCCAAATCTTGAATGACCAAAATGACCCCGAAGGTGGCTACCAATTGGAATAGTTCAGGTGCTTTGTACACGGGCCGCAGCACCAACAACTCGACAATGACACCGATAAATCCGACCGCTAAACCCGCCAGAAGAATTGACGACCAAAAACCAACAGCACCCGGCAACACTTGCATCAGCGAATAGCCGATAAACGCGCCCAGCATATAAAACGAGCCATGGGCAAAATTCACTATACGAGTCACACCAAAAATTAATGACAAACCCGATGCAACAAGAAAAAGTGCTGCGGCATTAGCCAAACCGGTGAGCAGCTGGGCAATAAACAGTCCCATGAATTCAATCTCCAATACCGCCATCATCCATCAGATGATGACGGTATCGTTTAAGGCGATGGGTGAATTACTTGGATGGGCGCAACTTGGCAACTTCCTCATCCGAAGGCAGGTAATCAGCACCGTCTTTATATAACCAATCCTCCATCACACCGACACCATCTTTTACAGTGGTGGTGCCTACAAAAGCGCCCATAGTTGCTTGGTGGTCCTGCTCGCGAAAATGAATTTTACCCACTGGGGTTTCAACATCTAAGCCTTTAAAGCCTGCGATGAGTGAATCGGCATCGGTTGCACCCGCTCGAGTAATGGCCGCGGCAATGGACTGCACGGTCATGTACCCAACTAAAGATCCGATTCCAGGTCGTTCACCGTATTCGGTTATGTACGCGTCGACAAACGCTTTGTTTGATCCACCTTCAGAAAAGTCATACCAGGGGTATCCGGTGACTGTCCAACCTTCTGGAGCTTCATCTTTTAATGGGTCAAGATACTCAGGTTCTCCGGTTAACAATCCGTAAACCTGGCGCCCATCAAATAAGCCGCGTGTGGTGCCTTCACGCACAAACTTGGCAAGATCGCCACCAAAGGTGACGTTATAAATTGCATCTGGCTTAGCTCGCTCAATTGCTTGAACCTCAGCCCCTGCATCAATTTTAAATAACGCTGGCCATTGCTCTGTGACGAATTCTACATCTGGTTTCAATGCAGTCAGGGCCTTCTTAAAAGCCGCTACCGCATCTTTGCCATAGGCATAGTTAGGAGCAATGGTCGCAAAGGTTTTGGCATCGGTTTTGGAAGCCTCTTCCGCTAACATGGCCGCTTGCATGTAGGTGGATGCACGTAATCGGAAGGTGTATTCATTGCCCTTCTCCCACACAATGGAGTCAGCCAATGGCTCCGAGGCCAAATACACATAACCTTTCTCCGCGGCCAGTGAAGAAATGGCCAAACCAATGTTACTTAATATAGTGCCGGTGAGCATGACTGTGCCTTCACGGGTCATAAGTTCCTCTGCGATCTTTACCGCTTCACCCGGTTTTCCTTGATCATCTCGAAAAATAAACTCCAGTGGCTTGCCCAACACACCACCTGCGGTGTTCACCTCTTCCAAGGCGAGTTCAATACCTAATTTATAGGGCCCTGCGAACGCGGCCATTCTTTTGTAGTGGTTTATTTCACCGATTTTTATGGTATCTTCTGCCATCGCAGAACCGGCACTTAGCGTTAACGCCGCCATAGCCCCTGTCAACAACCCTCGTCTTGTTACTCTCATCTTCACCTTCCTCGTTTTTTCACTATTCGTTTCAGATAATCAGTACAACCCCAACAATCAGTAAAACTATAAACCCGTCTTGCTTACATTACTCCTCTAGTGATTAGCATTGGTGCTTGAAGAATGACTTTACGTCAAAGTCATATCAGCATGGCTTCACATTTATTCATGATGAACAAACGTGGGATGTAACGGTTCACCCAAATCTTCAGTCGCTTCCTGCTCAGCCATGTCTCGAATACGGCGTCGATAGACGGTGGGGCCTTTGTCGATGGCTAAGCGAATCGGCTTACGTGACTGGGGTAATTGCTCTTGCTCATCAATGGCTTCCAAGATTTCCTTATCTTCATTAAAAGCAATACGAAACATGGCATCCATTTGTTCTGATGCCGCTTCATCATCCACCGCTGTATTGCGAATGTGCAGCCAACGATCAATAGTGTAATGTTCATTCACAGGCGTGAGAAAATGCAACGCAAATATTCGCACCCCTTGGTTGCGATCCTGTTCTTCTAAGTTCAGCTCACTGCTGGCACTGCCAAAGTCAATTACCGCAATGGATGGCAGATGCAAGTAGTAGTAATGCCAACGATCTACATTGCCTGAAAAGCCACCAAATTTTTGAAAAAAACCAACCGGTTCCGCATCGCGAATCCAACGCCAAGCCACCAGTACATCCCCTTGAGTGTCGACATGTACTGGCACATTTTCACTGGCAGCGTTTCCGAGTGTGGTTGGATGAACAAAGCTCACGTGGGCTGGGTCCACTAAATTTTCTGCCACATTCAAATAGTGAGCCTTTAAATGCAGCGCATCACCCTGATGGACATGCCACTGCGGGGATGTGAATTCGGGCATATCAAAGATAAGATCCGTGTTCGCTTTTTCTGCATCCCCCATCCACACAAACACGATGTCATTTCTCTGCTCTACCGGATAGGCGCGAACGTAGGCGGAAGAAGGCACATTGTCTTGGCCTGGCACCCTGATACATGCACCACTGCAGTTGAACGTCATGCCGTGATAACCGCATTGAATGTCATCACCAATGCGCTTGCCTTTAGACAATGGTAACAAGCGATGGGGGCAACGATCCTCCAATGCAACAACCGTCGTCGCATTGGTGCGATACATCACCAATCGCTGCTCAAGCACGGTGACACTGGTTAGCTCTTGGCCAAACTCACTGGCCCAACCCGCCACGTACCAGGCATTTCGTATATACATGAGTTGTCACTTTCCACAGGCTATCTGGCGCACATGGACGCCAGGACGTTAACGCTATTCTGCCAGTATTACCCGAAGGCAAGATAAAATCTAGAAGAATCGAAGACAGTTGAAGAGATGCGAATCTGTGCGAGCATTTTATTGACACGCGGGCAACAATGTCTGATGGAATCAGCCTCATACATCAGGCCCAGTGGCGACCTAGGCACGGCGTGCATATCGGGATGCGGCGATATCACGCAGCTTGGGGCACCCCGCGATGGGGTGCCCGTAAAAGCTAGTCTGGCGCTTTAGTAAATCGCAAGTACGGAAACACGGCATCAAAGGATCCAAATTTCGCTTTTGCGTCCTCATCACTTACCGTCGGTGGAATTATCACATCTTGGCCCGCTTGCCAATTCGCCGGCGTTGCAACACCTTTGGCTGCAGAGGTTTGCAATGCATCTAAGGCCCTTAATATTTCAGCAAAGTTTCGCCCAACGGTCATGGGGTAGGTCATTGATAGCTTGAGTTGTTTGTCGGGACCGATAATAAATACAGATCGTACGGTTGCGCTGTCCGCCGGTGTGCGACCATCGGGCAAGTAGGCCTCAGCAGGAAGCATGTCAAACAACTTGGAAACCTCCAGGCCAACGTCTGCGATGATGGGAAAGCCCGCTTTAGCTTGGGAGAAAGATTCAATATCAGCCTTCCACTGTTTGTGGTCTTCTGCACTATCTACTGATACACCAATAACTTTCGTATTGCGTTTCTCCCATTCTCCGGACAGCTGGGAAACCGCACCAAATTCGGTGGTGCAAACGGGCGTAAAGTCTTTCGGATGGGAAAACAAAATTGCCCAACTATCACCGATCCACTCGTGGAACTTTAGACTCCCTTGATCGGTTTCAGCGGTGAAATCGGGTACGGTTTGGTTAATACGTAAGCTCATCGTGAATTCCCAAAAAACCAATTGTGGAAATTATTGTATCGTGGCTTCAGCCTCATTGCTCGACAGCTTTGGATAACAGCTGGTACCTTAGTCAATTCACACTTAATCCGCAATTTAGAACACGAAAAGCGATGCTGAGCAACTCCGACCACCATGAACTCATCGAACTGCGCCGCGCATTGCACAAGCGCCCAGAACTCTCCGGTGAAGAAGAAGAAACAGCACGCACGATTACCACCGCGCTGCAATCTGTTTCACCCTCACAAATTCTGACTAACCTGGGCGGGCACGGTGTGGCTGCGGTGTTTGATAGTGGCGACGCAGGACCCACCGTTATGTTTCGCGCTGAACTGGACGCACTGCCAATACAAGAAGAATCTAGCCATGCTTGGGCATCAGAAATCCCGGGCAAAGGACATCTGTGTGGGCACGATGGCCATATGATGTTTTTACTGGCATTGGCACGCCTTATCCAACGTAAGCCCATTGCAAGCGGACGCGTGGTTCTGATGTTTCAACCGGCTGAAGAAGATGGCAGCGGCGCACGTGCTGTAGTTGCTGATGAACAATACAAGAAAATTGCGCCTGACTACGCGTTTGCCATTCATGTGGAGCCTGGCAAGCCTTGGGGCTACGTCGCAACACGTGCTGGACTTATAAACTGTGCATCTCAAGGTCTTTGCATAAAACTGAAAGGCAAAACAGCCCATGCCGCTGACCCGCAGGATGGCTTGTCCCCCGCGATGGCAATTGCTCAACTCGTTACGCAATTAAATGAGTTATGCCACGACGAAATACTCGATGACGATTTTCAAGCGGTCACGGTTACGCACTTAGAAGTGGGGGAGCCCACGTTTGGTGTAGCACCTGGAGACGGTGTGCTGTATGCAACATTACGTACTGCTCATGACGAGTCAATGCAACAACTGGTAAGCGACACACGAAGTCTTGCCAGTAAGATTGCAGGGAATGAGGGCCTAGAAATTCAGTTCAGTGTGTTTGACGACTTTGCAGCTTCCATAAACGATCATGAAGCAACACAAATAGCCTCCCAGGCGATGACAGCTTTAGACATAGAGCATGGTGAAATGGGCTTACCGATGCGTGCTTCAGAAGATTTTGGTGTTTTCGGACACGGTGCCAAAGCCGCCATGTTGTGCCTTGGCCCAGGTGAAAACTATGCCGCACTACATAACCCCGATTACGACTTTCCCGACGACTTAATTCCAGTTGGAGC
>CALGLE010000002.1 GCA_937930305.1 uncultured Granulosicoccaceae bacterium
AACGCACAATCCCATGGATGGTTTCATGCGTCCATTGTTGGGTAGTTAGTGGGTAAGGCGGGCCGGATTCAACGCATAACCCCAATAAGGTTACTTTACAATCTTAAGATTAGGCCGCTTAACATCCGACGCCGGCGCCGCCTTATCACCAGAACGCCCTGGCGTTGGCTCAGGTGGCGTATCGTCCTGTTCACCGAACATCATGCCCTGCCCGTTCTCTCTGGCGTAGATAGCAATCACACTCGATACCGGCACGTTCACATCCATGGCAGCGCCACTAAAACGCGCATTAAATGTCACCGCATCATTACCCAACACCAGGCTGTGTGTGGCTTCCGGGCTAATGTTCAAGATGATCCGACCATTTTCGACAAACGCGCGTGGCACTTCAACACTGTCGGAGGAAGTCTCCACCAACATGTAGGGCGTAAAATTATTGTCGACGATCCACTCGTACAGCGCGCGAATCAAATAGGGACGACTCGAGGTCATGTGTTCCTCAGCGCTTTTTCGGCAACCGATAAGCTGGATTGAAATCCATCGCGGTTAAAAATTCGCGTGGCATAAGCACTCACGGCTTCCGCACCAGCATCTAGAACAATGCCATATTGTGGCAGCCGCCACAACAAGGGCGCTAAGGTCGCGTCCAGAATGGAATATTCCTCACTCAGAAAGTATGGCATGGCAGCAAATACGCTGGAAGACGCCGTCATTGAGCCAGACAGCTGACCTGCTGCAAATTCCCGAGCGGCCACATCACTTCCCGACAACGCCGGGATGAGCGAATACCAATCCACTTCTATTCGATGCAATGCCAGGCGAGTTCTAGCACGTGACACAGGGTCAACCGGTAAAAGCGGCGGATGTGGGTAGCGCTCGTCCAGGTAATCGTTGATCACTTTCGCATCGTACAATCCCAAATCCCGATCGATCAATGTCGGCAGTGAGCCAGTGGGATTCACCATCGTCAGCTCATCGGGTAACTCACCCTGCGGTGGCTCGATGATTTCAGCGGTGATGTCCTTCTCTGCCATCACTAAGCGCACTCGATGGCAGTGAATGCAGTCCGAGTGGGAAAACAACACCATGGCCGACTGATGGTTTGCTGAAGCGCTCAAATGCAAGAGACTCCAAAGCCCGTTCGACTGGGTCGAACGGGCTTTGTTAGAGGGTTAAAATGGGTGTGGGATGCGCAAAAGTGAACTTACTTCTTCACATCCTTCCAATATTCCTGCTTCAAGAACCAAGACAGGATGGCAAAACCGAACAAGAACAGCATGACCCAAAATCCGATGCGTTGCCGCTGTTGTTTTATCGGATCAGCAAGATACGCCATGAAAGCGGTTAAATCAGTGATCATGTCGTCGTACTGTTGTGGCGACATGGTGCCTTCAGTGACCTGCTCGAACCCTTTGAACACTTGAACTTCATGACCATCGTGGCTTTCAGTTTCATAGACGGGTTTTTGCCAGCCTTGGTATTCCCACAACACATGCGGCATTGCGGCACCAGGGTATACCTTGTTGTTCACGCCAATACCACCGCGCTCTTCATCCAAATAGAAGCTTTTCATGTAGGTGTAGATCCAGTCTGCACCACGAGAACGAGCCGTCAGCGCTAAGTTTGGTGGCACGACACCGAACGCTTGCCGCCCATAATCTTCGGTCATGGCGTTTGCCATCAGCGAACCCACCTTCGTTTGTTCACCCGTTTTGTCGGTGGTGAAAATTAGGTTTTCCAGCGTTTCCTCTTCCGACAATCCGATATCCGCTGCCATGCGGCTGTAGCGGTGGTAATCCGCAGTGTGACAACCCATACAATGGTTGACAAATACCTGAGCGCCGCGCTGCAACGATTTTTGATTGCCGGTATCAATGATCGGGGATTCTAAGTCTGCCCCGCCACCACCAGCTGCCATGGCCGAACCCGCAGCGACGCTAGCAATTATTACCCATGCTAAACGCGTTCGTCGTAACAAAGTCATCGGTTGCCCCATTCGAGTTATGCTGAAGGAATGATGTAAGGCACTCATGAAGTCACCCGCTCAGGCACCGGCTTGGTGTTCTCAGCCTTACTGATGATAAACAGACCCACAAAAAAGCCAAAGTAAACCAGCGAACCAATGCGAGATATCCAAGTACCGACTGGCGTTGGAGCTTGCATGCCGTAGTAGCCCAGAACCACAAAGGACACAACGAAAGAGCCTAGCAGTACTTTGTAGGCTAACGAGCGATAGCGAATTGAGCGAACCCGGCCGCGATCAATCCAAGGTAGAAAGAACAACACCACAATGGCAGCGCCCATGGCCATAACTCCACCGAGCTTACTGGGTACCGCACGCAAGATTGCATAAAAAGGTGTGAAGTACCAAACCGGTGCAATGTGTTCTGGCGTCTTCAAAGGATCAGCCGGCACAAAGTTCGGATGCTCTAAGAAGTAGCCGCCCATCTCTGGCGCGAAGAACACGATGGCAAAAAACACGATCAGAAAGATCGATGCACCAAACAAATCTTTGACGGTGTAGTACGGGTGGAACGGAATACCGTCTTTAGGAATGCCATCAGCGTTTTTGTGCCGCTTGATATCAACACCATCTGGGTTATTAGAACCCACTTCGTGCAAAGCAATAATGTGCGCTACGACTAAGCCAATCAACGCCAGGGGGACGGCAATAACATGCAGTGCAAAGAAGCGATTTAAGGTAGCGTCAGAAACAACGTAATCGCCTTTTAGCCACAGCGTTAACGCATCACCAATACCAAACGGAATGGCGCCAAACAAAGAGATAATAACCTGCGCACCCCAGTAACTCATTTGCCCCCAAGGTAATAGGTAACCCATGAATGCTTCTGCCATTAGGGCAACATAAATCAGCATTCCAAATACCCAAATGAGCTCACGTGGTTTTTGATAGGAGCCGTACATCAGCCCGCGGAACATGTGCAGGTAGACGACCACGAAGAACATCGACGCACCCGTTGAGTGCATATAGCGAATCAGCCAACCGTAGTTGACGTCGCGCATGATGTATTCCACTGATTTAAACGCAAGATCCCCATCGGGCTTGTAATTCATCGTCAGGAAAATACCGGTCACGATCTGAATGATCAAAACCAGTAAAGACAAAGCCCCGAAGTAGTACCAGAAGTTGAAGTTTTTCGGAGCATAGTACTTAGTAATGTGCTCTTCTAGCAGCTTCGTCATGGGGAAGCGATCGTCGATCCAGCCGACTAAGCCCTTCCCGCCCTCTGCTTTGTTGTCGATACTCATGCTGCTACTCCAGAATCATCGCCAACCTTTATGAGATTGTCAGATAAAAATTGGTATGGCGGAACCTCAAGGTTCGTTGGCGCTGGAACACCGGAGTAAACCCGGCCAGCCATGTCAAACTTCGAGCCGTGACAAGGGCAGAAGAATCCGCCAGCCCAGTCACTGCCCAAATCGGGTGGGGCAATTTCTGGTCGATAAGTAGGAGAGCAGCCTAGGTGTGTGCAGATGCCAACCACAACGAAGAGCTCAGGTTTTATGGAACGCACATCATTGGCGGCGTATTCGGGCTGTTGCTCTTGCTTGGAATCTGGGTCGCTAAGCTTGCCAACATCCGAACGCAACGTGGCGAGCGCTTCCTCAGTGCGATTAACAATCCAAACCGGCTTGCCTCGCCATTCCACCGTCATCATTTGACCCGGCGCCAGCTTGCTTACGTCCGCCTCTACCGGAGCACCGGCAGCCTTGGCCCGAGCACTGGGAGACATTGAGCCCAGCATCGGTAATAGCAACGCTGCAGCACCCAAACCACCCGCAACAGAGGCACCTGAAACTAACAGACGTCGGCGTTTCGGATCATCGGGTGTGGTGGAGAAAGAACTCTCAACCGCAGATTGTTGACCGGTGGCCTTCTTATTCGAACTCATGCAACGACTCCAAAGTCTCTTTTTAATCGTCGAAAAACACGGAAATTAACCGCATAAGATTACCACACCGAAGTGGTGCTAGAGCGCACCTGACAACGTTCCAAAGTCCCTTGCGCCGAACTACAAGACGGCACAGCGATGAAACCGGCTCAAGCGGGGTTGTCGATATCGATATGCTTGTGATTAATGTCAAAGCGACTGGCAAGATGCGCACCGAAAGCTTGCACGCCATATCGTTCACTAGCGTGGTGCCCGGCTGCAATGTAAAGCACGCCCTGCTCCTGTGCCTCATGCGTGGTTTGCTCACTAATCTCGCCACTAATATACGCGTCAACGCCTAACGCTACAGCGTTATTCAGGAAACGCTGCCCGCCGCCAGAACACCAAGCCACACGTTTTATTTCGCGTTCTTGGTGCCCCACTACTAAACATTTTCGGTCTAAGGCACCGGAAATTCGAGCGATAAACTGAGCACCGCTTTCAGAATCAGGCAGTTCACCCTCCCATAACAATCCGTCCACCTCACCCGCGCTGTGCTGAGCAATGACATTCAGTCCAAAGCGTTTGGCCAACTGGGCGTTGTTACCAAACTCTGGGTGACAATCTAATGGCAGGTGATACGCCAACAAACCAATGTTGTTCTGAATCAGGCGTCGAATTCTCTGGTATTTCATCCCCACTATGGCGCTGCTTTCACCTTTCCAAAAGTACCCATGGTGAACCAACACCGCGTCGGCGCCTGCCTCAATGGCGGCGTCTAGGAAGCGCGCACTGGCAGTCACGCCAGTAACCAACGTCTGAATGTCATCTCGGCCCGCTATTTGAAGTCCATTTGGACAGTAATCGCGGTAGCTGCCGACCTCCAGGGTTCGGTTACCATAGTCAATCAGCTTATTTAGACTGTCCATTCTCTTTGAAACCTGTCACGTTCATTATCATTAGCGTTTTACTGGGCTCGCTCGTCGGCGCGGCAGGGTACACCCTATTCTCTAAAGGCGTTGGCCCTCAACCGAATAATCAAACCGTATTCAGCCGCGACCCTGCCGAATCATCGGCCACACAGCCGCGTGTGCCTGCCGGCAGTCAAGTCGACTCAGTTGCACAGGAAAACGTTGCAGCCACGCAAAATAACCAAATCATTGAACCGATTGCGCAGCTGAATCGATTCTCTTACTACGATGGCATATCCAGGGTAGCGCCTTCAGTCGTCAGTTTGTATTCCAGTGAAACCGTTTATCGCGCACCCATCACGGATATTCTGCAAGACAGCATCAATCCGCGTATCGCGCCATCTGAGCGTCGAGCCACCAGCCAAGGCTCTGGCGTCATTATTGGCTCCGATGGTTTAATCGTCACCAACAATCATCTGGTCGAGGCGGCCGATCAAATCTATGTGGTGCTTAGCGATGGCAGCTTGCACCAAGGTGAGGTCATCGGCTCTGATCCTGAGACGGACCTGGCGGTGGTGAGAATACCGGCAGCGGGCCTGCAAGCGGCCCCTATTGCCGATAATCTAAATTTGCGAGTGGGCGATATCGTATTGGCCATTGGCAACCCATTCGGTGTGGGTCAAACCGTCACACAAGGCATCGTGAGCGCCACCCGGCGACAAGTCGCGGGCAGTTCGGCGTGGCAAAATTTTGTCCAAATCGATGCGGCCATCAATCCGGGAAATTCTGGCGGCGCTTTGATCACGCCAGATGGCAATCTAGTGGGCATAAACACATCCGTGTTTATGCGAAGCAGTGGCGCGGAAGGAATCGGCTTTGCCATTCCCGCCAGCATGTTGCAGCAAGTCGTCCCACAAATCATTGAACATGGCCGTGTGATTCGAGGCTGGCTGGGTATTGATGCCGATGAATTACCGATGTTTCCCGCTGTTAATGCCTTGGTTGATTCCGGCGCGGTGATTACCGGCGTTTTGGCCAATAGCCCAGCGCAGGCCGGTGGTTTACGACGTTACGATGTGATTACCGCCTTTAATGGCGAACCCATTATGAACGCACGCCAACTGCTGCTTGAGGTCTCACGCCAACCTCCCGAAAGCATCATTACTTTATCCATCAATCGCGGCGGCGCGCTGGCCACATTGCAAGTCCAGCTGGGCGAACGGCCCCGCTTATCCGCTGTTAACTTACGTTAAATCCCGCGTCACGGCGTCACAAACTGCCCCGCGTGGCACAGCCAAATAGAGTTCCGCGAAGCGTAAACTCGATCGATCAATGCCTGGGCCGGGCGGCGGATAGGAAGTAGCTCTCAAAACAGAAACATTTCTAGCGTAATCGACAGTAAGGCTTATACTTTCCGACAGGATGATTGGTCAACTCTTAATCAAAGCGCGAAAATTCGATGTATTGCGTCATATACGCGGTATCAAAAGCCGTGATTTCTCGTTGATCGCCAGTAATTGCACAGGTGCCCTGCCCTATCGTTTTTTGGATATGCCGAACCTGTCTCCAACAGCTAATCTATTTTTCTTCGCGCCCGACTATTATTAAGTTTGCAACTCGCCTCGAGCACTACTTAAACCAACCGTTAGCCTTCACGCCAAGCTCTCGTTACGCGCAAGGCCGCGCTACCCACGAAGCTCATGGCCGTTATCCGATTGGCATGCTGGATGGCGTAGAAATACACTTTATGCATTATACCAGCGAGGCTGACGCGAAAGAGAAGTGGGAAAGACGTGCTGCACGCGTGAATATGAACCATTTGATTTTCACTTTCACTGATCGCGATTTATGCACGCCAGAACTCATCCAACAGTTCAAACGCATACCCGGTCGAAAATTACTTTTGACAGCTCGCCCCATGCCTTGGATACCGTGTGCGGTTACCGTGCCTGCCTACCGTGGTTTAAGTGAAATCGGCGACGCTTACACACACTTCGAGAACCTCACTCACATCAATTACCGTGGCCTGGTTGACGGTATGACTCAAACCCAATCAGCGCGTACGGTGACTGACTTAACTACCGAATCGACTCTGGTTCGACCGCTCGGCAGCTGAGCCAAACAGAACGCCGGCCAATCCAGCCAACCACATCCAAGAAATCGAACCACCTTTCGCAGCAGACGAATTAGGCTGTGCCGTGTTGCCACCAAACCCACCGGGGTTTTGCAATCCACTCGAATTGTTGGCAACCAGTGTGCTAGGTGCCACCGTTGGCAACTCGGTGTTCAAAGCCACCACGTTGTTTGACGGGCTGGGATCCAGTGCATCAAATGTACTGACTTGTGCGCTCAGTTTTGGCTCACCCGAAGAGGTAAAGGGTACGGAAACAGTATTGAAACTCTTCGGTGCTATGTTTTGAATTTGACATTCGGCACTGCCAGGGCCAATGGGTTCACAACGGTTCGGCCATGTCACGACAGCCGTGCGATCTACTTCAATAATGAGCTGTGCATTCACTGCCAAACTGGAATCTAAATTATTCACATCGATTTCCACAGAATCCCCGACTTGGCGAATGTTTAATGACAAATCGAGCGCGTCTAGGAAACACGCTCGGTTCGCTGAATGAATGATGCTGCTCTGTGTGCACGTCGACATATCGGTATCGGTGTTACCCGAAATTCGCGGTGACATTAATTTTCCATTGATGCCAGAACACTCGGTATCCGTATCGTGCTGTGCACCCAGTGAATGACCCAGCTCGTGAGTCATCAAAACATCACTAAAGCTTGACGGGGTGGTTACACCAACATCAAAGCCATCCAAACGGCAGGCGGTATCAATCCAAGCTAAGCCCAAGGTAATATCCGTTTTAGGATTACCAGTAAAGAGGTAAACCAACGCACTGTCACCGAACAGCGTGCGCTGATCCATTCGGAAGGTGCGAAAATTTCTGAGCATCGATTCCAGCGTGGTAGGCCCTAGCGCCATCGGATCGGTTGATTCACCATCCATCACGACGGCTTCGTCCAGCTGCAAAGCCAAACCTAGTGGGCGGTAGATGGCATCGGCAACGTTCACTGCATTGATGGTCTGAATCAATGCTTCGCCGTTGTAGTAGCGGTTGTATTGACTGTCGATCACAATCGACATGGGCATCACACGCATGTCGGTGCGATTCAAATAAGCTCGCTTTGAAGTTCGCTTGCTGTCGTTAGACACTTCCAATGGCGTTGGCAGAGTGTCCAACAACATCGGCAGCTCTTGCTGCGAGCCGCCCATTTTGATTGCCGCACCCGCACGATGCTTGGGTTGGTAGTAATCCAAGGTGCCGATTAAATCTTCGGTATGTAACCGATTTGATACGCCATTTTGCATCACCACACCGTGAATATCGTTGTTTGATACCACCACGCGTGCCCAGGATGTTTCATCGCCTTCCACATGCCCCGAAAAAACGCCGACAGAAGGCGGTGTCTGGTCTCTAAGTTGACCATCACGCCACTGTGCCGATTGAGTTAACACACTGGGTGTTAATACCAAATTCATTTCCACACCGGCAACTAAGACACTCAAGTGCAGTTCATCGTTCGAAACTTGATTGCGCTTGGCCAGCGTTGAAGAGCGGTTACGTTGTGCCGCCAGTATTTTTAATCGCCTATCGGCTCGATCAAACCAGTAACGAGACATCACATTGCCGCGGGCTATTCGATAGCCAAACGGCAAGCTCACACTGGTATGCCGATCTCTCAACGCTTCGAATTCGTTTACCGCCTGCGCCGTTTGACCCGATTGTTCATAAGCGATGGCATTCAAGTAATCGGCTGCATCCGAGTAAGCATTATCGGGTACGCGCTGTTGCAGTTCGACAAGATGGGCGCGTGCCGTATCGTAGTCAAAACGTTCCATCAAATGCACATACGCCATCAAATACAGCGCGTCATCCACCAACGCCGAATTGGGATATTCTGATACGATTTCACGCAACAATGCCAAGGCTTGCTCCGCATCGCCTGAGTCGCGTGCATCCAGCGCGTTTAAGAATAGGGATAACTCAGGGCCTACATACGCCGCTTCATGCAGCACAGCAATACGCGTTTTAACCCCCGCAATGTTAGAAAAGCCGGGGTAGTTTCTTTGTATCTGACGAAGTTGTTGCAGTGCTTGCGGGTATTGCCCGCTATCGATACTTTGCTGCGCGGAAGAGTAAGACGCCTTCGCATCCTCCTCAGCTGCGGCATGAGCCGCACTGGGCCCATGCAACATCGCTAACCCAAACAGGAGTATGGCTAGGCTGTGCAAAGCCATACGCTGCTGTGAAAACCGTTTCACCCACATTGTCATTGTCACAAGTCGCTTAACTTCAATTATTCGCAGCTTTCTGTTTCGACCCGCCTTCATCTCGGAAGAAGCTCAATACGTTGCGGCAATTCTCCAGTGCGCGTCGAACGTCATCCGCATCTGGCTCAGGTTGAAACTCTAAGGATTCTAAAACGCGAGTCTCGTTTTTAGCCGCTTCAACTTGTGACTGGATTTTTGCGGTTGCACGATTCATCGCTTCGCTGAGTTCAGAAAATTCTGTTTTATCACCCGAACGCAAGCGAACATTCAGATTGCCATCGCCGATTTCGTTCAGCGCTCGATGCATGGCAAGAATCGGGTTACCCAGTTTACGTACAACATAGACAGCGATCGCTGTCGTTACCACCGCGTTAATGAGCAACATGATCGCTAGCCATTTCACCATCACAGCTCCCACCGACGGTATTTGTTCGTTGAGCATGGCCATGTCTTCTGAGGTGAACAACAGTGGCGCTGTGCCATCGACAATATCGCCTAACAGGAAGTAATAGAACACGCCTAAAACCAGCGTAGACTGCGCGATAAAAAACAATGTCAGCCACATGACTCGGCGAACTTGACGAAACTGGAAAGTTTTATCGCGAACCAGCGACATTGGAAAGGCCGCATCAGATGAACGTGCCATAGGATTTCCCGTTAACATCAGTGAATTCGATGTTTAAGAAATCGGCCCACACGCACTAAGCTTTACGTCTCACCCGGCTGCGGGCGCCCTGTCTGAGCATAGAGAGTCTTCATTCATGGGTAAGTGTGAAAGAATTCACATTTTTTCCTCACCCCGTACTAAAACAGAAGCCTAGCGACGGGCTTTAACCGCTTCCGCCAAGCCTTCTAACATCGGTAAGGTATCGTCCCAGGATACACAAGCATCGGTGACGCTCTGGCCACGCACTAACGGCTTGTTTGAGGGACTCTGATTACCTTCAACCAAGTTACTTTCAATCATGACGCCCATGATGCGCGTATCGCCCAGTTTAAGTTGAGCACAAATATCACCACACACATACGCTTGCCGACGATGCAATTTGCGAGAATTTGCGTGACTGCAATCTATCATGACGCGTTCTGGCAAACCCGCTTTAGAGAGTACGGCACACGCGGCATCAACACTGGCTGCATCGTAGTTCGTGTGCGAGCTACCGCCACGTAAAATTAAGTGCCCACCAGGATTACCCGAGGTTTTAAAAATCGCTGATTGACCCTCTTTTGTTACGGATAAAAAGTGGTGCGAGTGACGCGCAGCACCTATCGCATCAACCGCGATTTGCACACTACCCGCTGTGCCGTTTTTAAAACCCACCGGACAAGACAAACCCGAGGCTAACTCACGATGCCCCTGACTCTCTGTGGTGCGCGCACCAATGGCACCCCAACCTACCAAGTCTGCAATGAACTGCGGGCTAATTAAATCCAAGTATTCAACGCCTGCAGGAACACCCAGGCTGTTGATGTCTGCTAACAACTTTCGAGCGATTTGCAGGCCACGATTAATTTGGAAACTGTTGTCCATCGCAGGGTCATTAATTAAGCCTTTCCAGCCAATCGTCGTGCGAGGCTTTTCAAAATATACGCGCATGATCAAACACAGATCTTTCGAAAAAGTGTCTTGCAATTTGACCAAATTTTTTGCGTATTCAAGCGCTGCATCAGGATCGTGAATGGAACAGGGCCCCACCACGACCGCAAGACGATCGTCTTCGCCGTTTAGAATGCGTTGAACCGCATCTCGCGCTTTGGTAACCGTGGCGGCGGCTTGTTCAGACACCGGTATGTCACGGATTAATTGCGCCGGGGCAACAAGTTCTTCAGTGCTAGTAATGCGTAGATCGTCAGTAGACATAGTTATTCAAATTCAAGCGAGTTTAGCCTGCAGCAACCGCTGCACGCAGACGTTCAATAATTGGAGCAATCGATGCGTGTGAAATTTTCATCGACACCCGATTTACCACCAAACGAGCGCTGCTGTTCGCAACGTGTTCTAAGGCCTCAAGCCCATTCGCGCGTAAGGTGTTGCCGGTGTCAACCACGTCTACAATAACATCGGCTAAGCCAGTTAATGGGGCTAATTCCATCGAGCCGTATAACTTAATGATTTCCACCTGTCGGCCGGTCGCAGCGAAGTGCTCGCGCGCGCAATGCGTGTATTTGGTGGCGACCCTTAGCCGATGTTTTTGGCTCAAATCTAGCTCTGGTGGGCCGCAGACCATTAATTTGCAGCTGGCTATGCCCAAATCTAACGGTTCGATCAATCCCTCGCCGCCGTGCTCGAGTAATACATCTTTGCCCACAACGCCAAGGTCCGCACCACCGTGCTGCACATAGGTCGCCACATCTGAAGCACGAACAATGAGAAATTCAACGTCCCCACTTTGCGAAGGCAATATAAGTTTTCGAGACGTTTCGGGTGACTCTGACGGGCGTATTCCGGCAGCAGCTAACAGCGGCAGGGTGTCATCAAAAATTCGTCCCTTCGATAAGGCGATTCTTAAAGTCACTTACTTATCCGGTTGGCGACGAATTTCTGCGCCGAGTTGGTGAAACTTCTCCTCGATACGCTCATAACCTCGATCAATGTGGTATACCCGGCGCACCTCAGTTTCCCCATCGGCCATTAATGCTGCCAGTATTAAGCTGGCAGAGGCGCGTAAATCAGTCGCCATCACCGGCGCACCGCGCAAACGCTCGACCCCGCGTATGGTCACCGAATTTCCATCGATGCTCATATCAGCACCCATGCGCTGCAATTCATTGATGTGCATAAACCGGTTTTCAAACACGTTTTCGATGACTTTTGCCGTGCCTTCCGCTACCGCGTTCAACACACAGAATTGTGCTTGCATATCAGTGGGGAAGTCCGGATAGGGGGCTGTGGAAATACTGACCGCTTGCGGACGATTACCGTGCATATCGACTTCAATCCAATCGTCTCCCGTGGTCACATCTGCGCCGGCTTCCCTGAGTTTATCCAGCACTACACCTAAGTTACCTGGCACCGTATTCAGCGCTTTTACACGACCCCGAGTAACGGCCGCACCCACTAAAAAGGTGCCGGTTTCAATGCGATCAGGCACAACGTCGTAATGACAACCATTGAGTTGTTCAACGCCTTGCACATGAATCGTGCTGGTTCCCGCGCCCTCAATGTTCGCCCCCATCGCGATGAGGTAATTGGCTAAGTCAACAATTTCTGGCTCACGCGCAGCATTTTCCAGCACGGTTTCACCTTTGGCCAGGGAAGCTGCCATCAACAAATTTTCCGTACCCGTTACGGTCACCATGTCCATCACGATTCGGGTGCCTTGCAAGCGACCGGCTCGAGCTCGGATGTAACCACCATCAATGGAGATGTTCGCCCCTAATGCACGAAGGCCCTCGATATGAATATTGACCGGGCGAGCACCGATGGCACAACCGCCGGGCAAAGACACCTCGGCCTGACCATAACGAGCCACCAAGGGCCCAAGCACCAATATGGACGCCCGCATGGTGCGCACTAATTCATAAGCAGCGGTGTAGTCATTAATACCGGTGGGATCCACCCCGATGCTCATTTTGTCGCCCATGGTGATTTGACAACCCATGCGAGCGAGCAACGACATGGTGGTGGTCACATCGTTTAAGTGGGGTACGTTGCCAATGGTGGATTCGCTGCTGCCGAGCAAGGTAGCTGCGAGGATGGGCAAAACCGCGTTTTTTGCACCGGAGATGCGCACATCCCCTTCGAGCGGAGATTTGCCTTCAACCAGGAATTTGTCCATGTAAACCGATGCGCCTAGATAATGAAGAGGGCCACACTATCGGCCTGAAGACGCAATTATACGATTATATGAGGGTGCTGACTTGGCAGATCTCGGACAGTTGGCGTATAGATTCGGGCAAATTCTGATGAATAACGCGGCAGTTGTTACTGGTGGCCAGCCCTTGCCATTCCAACAACAGCGCAAGGGCTGCGCTGTTGGCCTCAGTCACCTCAGAAAAATCCAGGATTAATTCGCGATTGGGCTGTAAGTACTGCACGACTTCCACCAACAGTTGTGGTGCAGTATCGAAATCAATCACACCATGGAGGTGACACAGATCCCCATCAAGCCTTATGCCCTGGTTCATAGCAGCGCTTCTCATGCCTTACCGGCTATTACGTTCTTTCAGGAAGGCCAGCAGACCGTCAATTCCTTTGGCGTTAATCTCGTCGGTAAATTTTTGCCGAAAGTTATTCACAAGACTCAAACCAGCCACTTCGATATCGTAGATTTTCCAACCGTCCTTATCACGCAGTTTGTAAATCGCGGGCACATCCGAGCCACCTTTTTGCAAAAAGGCGGTTCTCACCACGGCCCGATCCTCCCGGCTCTCTGGGCGAAAATTTTCAAATTTAATTTGCTCACCGCCGTACTGCGTCATGGCGCTACTGTAAGTATTTAGCAGCAGGGCTTGAAATTCTGTCACCAATTCTTCTTGCTGAGCCTTATCGGCTTTGCGCCAATTCTTACCAATGGACAAACGCGTCATGGTGCGAAAATCAATGTGCGGCACGATAACTTCATCCACTTTGGCTTGAAGAAGAGACGAATCTTTTTTCACCTCTTCTAAGTTCTCGCCAAGAAACGACAACATGTTAGTGATGGCGGTTTCAACGATCACTTGCGCGGGGTGATCATCCTGCGCTTGGGCCGAACCTGTAATCACTAGCATGATCAACGCTGCAGTCGTTGCAAAAATTTTATTTTTCATTGTCCAAATGTTCATTCTTTCGTCCTTCTTTGAGATTGAAATAAACCCGGTGTTGATTTACTGATTAACCAACACCCGTCCAATCAATCGTTCAAGCACCAACGCCGATTGCGTCAGCTCAAATTCGTCTCCGTCAGCCAGGTATTCTTCCTCACCGCCAGGGTCGAGCCCTATGTACTGTTCACCGAGTAAGCCCGCGGTGTAAATGCTGGCGCTGGTATCAATCGGAAATTCTTGATAGTCGTTATCGATATTCAGAGTGACTTTGGCCTGAAAGGTTTCTGCGTCATATTCAATTTTTGAGACCTGCCCCACGCGAACACCGCTAGCCGATACCGGAGCCCTGGGTTTCAATCCGCCAATATTCTCAAAATACGCGGTTACCTCATAACCACTACCGCCAGTCAAACTAGCCAAATTGCTGACCTTCATCGCCAAAATAAACATCGCGATGAAAAACAGCAGCATGAAAAAGCCAACTAACGTTTCTAATGTTCGAACATTCATTTCAAGCGGCCCTATACCGAAAACATGACGGCGGTGAGAAGAAAATCCAACCCCAAAACCGCTAAAGAGGATTTCACAACGGTTCGGGTGGTCGCACTGGCCACACCCTCTGGCGTGGGTACACAATCCGCACCTTCAAATATGGCTATCCATGTCACTACCAAGCCAAACACCACGGCCTTAATTAAACCGGTTAACACATCGCTGCTAAAACTCACCGCGCTTTGCATCTGTGACCAATAAGCACCGACGTCCACACCCAGCAGTTCCACACCCACTAAATGGCCACCAAGTACGCCAACAGCACTGAACATCGCAGCAAGCATCGGAAGAGATAGAAAGCCTGCCAGCAGCCGAGGAGCGAAGATTCGCTGGAAAGGATCAATGGCCATCATTTCCAAACCCGACAATTGTTCAGTGGATTTCATTAAACCAATTTCAGCGGTCAGCGCAGAGCCGGCTCTACCGGCAAACAACAATCCGGTGACCACCGGCCCAAGCTCCCTCACTAAGGTAAGAGCCACCACCACCCCTAAAGATTCCTCAGCGCCGAACTGAACTAAGGTGTTGTATCCCTGTAAAGCCAACACCATGCCCACAAACAAGCCCGAGACTAAAATTATGGAGAGGGTTTTTACTCCACTGGCGTGTAACTGCTGCATAACCAGGGAAAAACGCCGAACCGCGGACCCCATCCCAATAAGCGTTTGCGCTAGAAAAACGTGCGCTCGCCCTAAGGCTTGCACAGATTCCAATGTGCGAGCGCCCAATAAACGCACGGAATTAAGCATCAAGACGTTCCTCATGCGAGGCTAAATCAGCCGCGTAATCTGGCGCGCTGAGCTGAAATGGCACGGGCCCATCCGGGCGGCCATTTAAAAATTGTTGCACCCAAGCCGATTCGCTGTTTTGCAGAGCTTCCGGGCTACCAGACTCCACCACCTTTCCTTCCGAGATAACAATAACGTGATCTGAAATTGATAAAGATTCGCCTAAATCGTGTGAAACGATGAGAGACGTTAGACCCAAAGCTTGGTTAACCGTACGGATAAGTTCCAGTAGGACACCCATTGAAATAGGGTCTTGCCCAGTGAAGGGTTCGTCGTACATGATCATCATGGGGTCCATCACCAGGGCCCGAGCAAGTGCCGCACGCCGCGCCATTCCGCCAGAGAGTTCAGCCGGCATTAAGTCCCGGGCGCCACGCAGACCCACCGCATGCAGACGCATTAGCACCAGTTTATGAATGAGAGACTCAGGTAGTTTGGTGTGTTCTCGCAGAGGAAACGCCACGTTGTCGAACACGTTCAAATCGGTGAGCAAAGCACCCGATTGAAACAACATACCCATGCGTTTTCTCAGGCTATACAAATCTCGTCGTGACAGCGCTGCCACGTGCAGGCCGTCCACATCAATCTGCCCTGCACTGGGTTTCTCTTGCCCACCGATGAGCTTGAGCAGCGTCGTTTTACCGGTTCCGCTAGGCCCAAGTATCGTGGTAATTTTCCCACGTGGGATATCGGCATTTAAGCCCTTGAAAATCGCTTTTGATCCACGGCTAAAGTGCAAGTCGCGAATTTTGACCAGCGTGCTGTGTGGGTCTGACAAAAAAGTTATCTCTTAAGGTTTGAAACTTGTGGGTTGTCCGTGCACTCAGTGTACCAGTACGGCCCGAAAACCCAGCCTGCTGACTGTATCGACATGTACCTTTTTGCAGCTGCGCAGGCGCACCTTCCAGAACGGAGTCGCTACACTTAAACCATTCCGCACCGAATTCACGGTACCTACACATGTTCCGCCTCTTATTAGTCGTCCCGCTTCTGCTTATCACAGCCTGCGCAACGAATCCGCCGAACGGGCCGGTATACGACCCATGGGAACCGGTTAATCGAAAAGTGTACGCGTTCAACAACGCGTTGGACCGAGCGGTATTAAAACCGGTAGCTACCGGTTACCGGAAAGTGACCCCAGATCCTGTTGAAACCGGTGTGAAGAATTTCTTCAGCAACTTGAATGACATCAGCGTCGTGGTGAATGATTTGTTGCAAGGAAAATTCAAACAAGCCGCCAGTGACGCCAGTCGATTGCTGGTCAACTCCACGATTGGCATTGGCGGCATAATCGATTGGGGCACACCCTTGGGATTGCCAAAGCATTCGGAATCGTTTGGACAAACACTGGGCGTATGGGGAGTCGGAGAAGGCCCTTATGTGGTGTTGCCTCTGTATGGACCGAATAACATTCGAAGCAGCGCCGGGCTAATCACCGAAACCCTTTATTTGAACCCAATTGGCGAAATACCCAAGCGCAATCCTCGTGTCGGGTTGACGGTATTGTCCGTCGTCAGTCTGCGTGCACAGTTACTGGATGCGAGTTCCTTGCTAGATCGTGTGGCCCTGGATCCCTACCAAACCACCCGAGACTTTTGGATTACCCGACATCGAAGCCTCACTTGGGATGGCACGAAGGACGTGCGGCCAAAACCTGCCGTATCTCCAGACACAGACGAGCTGGATGAGATGGACGAGCTAGATGAGCTAGATGAGCTAGATGAGCTAGATGAGCTAGATGAGCTAGATGAGCTAGATGAGCTAGATGAGCTAGATGAGCTAGATGAGCTGGATGAGCTGGATGAGCTGGACGCGCTAGATAAATGAGGAACCTGGAAGCCTTAGGCGGTGTAAAGTCAGGCCTGTGAAAACCGAAATACAGACCGATCATCAGCAATGGATCGCATTAGCCAACGATGTTCTGAACATCGAGGCTGAGGCCATCCAAGCGCTGCAAACACGACTGGATGCGTCTTTCGTGGCTGCTTGTGAGCTATTGCTGGAGGCTCGTGGCCGTGTAGTGGTCTGCGGTGTTGGGAAATCTGGACATATCGGGCACAAGATCGCCGCGACCCTTGCCAGCACGGGCACACCCTCCTTTTTCCTCCACGCGGCAGAAGCCACGCACGGCGATTTGGGCATGATTTGCTCTGACGATGTCGTTATTGCTATCTCCCAATCGGGAACCTCGCAAGAATTGTTGGCACTCCTGCCTGGAATCAAGCGCCTTGGTTGCCCCATTATTAGTATGAGTGGCAACAATGAGTCCCCGTTGGTTGAGGCTGCAACCGTCTCGTTAGACGTCAGCGTGGCGCGCGAAGCTTGCCCGCTGGGACTGGCACCTACCGCTAGCACGACAGCCACCTTAGCGCTGGGCGATGCACTGTCCATTGCCCTGTTGGGGGCTCGTGGATTTAACAAAGATGACTTCGCACGATCGCATCCCGGTGGCCGTTTGGGCCGTCGATTATTGGTCCGTGTGGGCGATGTTATGGCCAGTGGCACGGATATGCCGGTTGTGACCCCTGGAGAGCAGTTGACTAATGCCCTTTTAGAAATGAGCGCGCGCGGTCTGGGCATGGTCGCAGTGGTTGACAATACCAAGTTGCTGGGTGTGTTCACTGACGGAGATTTACGCCGCGCCATTGACCGCGGCGCTGACGTGCGGCAAGTCACGGTCGATGCCGTTATGACCACAAACCCATTGACCATCGAAGACAACGCACTGGCGTTTGATGCGGTCAGTCGCATGCAAGAACACAAAATCACCTCACTGCCTGCCGTTAAAAACACACAGCTTGTCGGCGTCGTTACCATGCACCAGCTGCTGCAATCGGGTGTTGTGTAATGCGGTGGATATCGAAATATTGGCCGATTGTGCCACTGTTGCTGTTGGCCTTACTGGCGCGTGATTGGGTGGAAGATGCACCTGATTCTGTGCAAGTTGAGGAAACCATCGATATGCGTCAAACGCAGTCAGATTATTATTTGGAAGAATTTACCACCCGTAAGTTCGATGAAAATGGCGATTTAGAGTATCGAGTATCTGGAGAAAGCTTACTGCACTATCCTGAAGATGATCGCTCGGAAATCACCGCGCCTAATGTCATACTGCTGCGCGAGGGTATCCGCTGGGACATCACCTCGAAACAAGGCGAAATGTTGCGTAATCCAGATACCTTCACCCTAAGCGGCGATGTGCTTTTGGAACGAGCGGGTAATAACATCGACGGAGTCAGTATTCGCACCGAAAAATTGTCCGTTCGAACCGATAACAATGAAGTGAGCACGGATCAACCAATTGAGGTCATTGCCGATGGTTGGAGCATGAGCTCCATTGGGCTACAAACCTCCATCGACGAAGGCAAATTGGTTTTTTTATCAAAGGTTACAGGGCACTATGACGTTGCAACACCGGATTCTGAATAAAATCGCACTGCAAGCTATCGTGCTTGCACTCAGCGTTTTCGCAACCCTCGCCTACGCTAAAAAAGGTGATGAAAACCAGCCTATTGATGTGAGCGCAGATCGCTCGGAATACGATGACAAAGCCGGCATTCAACGCTTGGTAGGAAACGTAGAAATTGTGCAAGGCAGCATGAAGATCAAAGCACAAGAAATCGCCATTCACCTTAAAGAGAATCGGCTTGCAAGAATAGAAGGCGATGGCAACCCGATTCGATTTGAACAACTGAACGACGCCAATGAATCGATTGTGGGTGAAGCCAATTCAATCGACTACAACGCGGTTGATGGCACGCTCATATTGATAGGCAACGCCCGGCTAAAACAACCCCGCCAAGAACTCAATAGCAATCGCATTGTGTTTAATTCCCGCGCCCAAACGGTGAAAGCCGACGGCGGCGATCAAGGTCGTGTCAGCATTCGCATTCAACCCCCCAAAGCGGAACAATGAGCACGCCCCGAGCGAGAACAGCGATTTGAGTAGCGATGCCAGCACGGAGGTGCGCCGCGAATTGCAGGCGGTTGAATTACACAAAGCCTACAAAAAACGCAAAATTTTGGAAGGCGTTTCGCTGAACGTCGCCAGCGGCGATGTGGTGGGTTTGCTGGGCCCGAATGGGGCCGGAAAAACCACTTGTTTCTATATGGTCGTGGGCTTAGTCAAGCCGGACGCAGGCTCCATTGTTCTCGATGGCAAAGATATTACTGAATATCCGATGCATGCAAGAGCACGCGCCGGCGTTGGGTATTTGCCCCAAGAAGCCTCTGTTTTTCGGCAACTGAGTGTCGCTAAAAACATCACCGCCATATTGGAAACCCGTAAAGAGCTTAGTGCCGCCGATCGTCGCGATCATTTAGAACGCTTGCTGGAAGAGCTGCAAATAGGCCACATTCGCGAAAGCTTAGGCGTGGCCTTGTCTGGCGGCGAGCGTCGACGCGTGGAAATTGCTCGCGCTCTGGCGGCAGAGCCGGGTTTCATCTTGCTCGATGAACCCTTCGCCGGCGTAGACCCCATCTCCATCATCGACATCCAACGCATCATTGAGCACCTGAAAGAGCGCAATATTGGCGTTTTGATTACTGATCACAATGTGCGTGAGACGCTCGGTATTTGCGATCGGGCTTATATCCTGGGCAAGGGCAAATTGATTGCCGAAGGTAGCCCTGATACTGTGCTGGATAATGATGAAGTAAGGCGTGTGTACTTGGGCGACGATTTTAAAATTTAGCCATTTGACTAGGCGACCCCTGAAACCTAGCAATACCGAACGCACTTAGTTGCGCCCTCACAACCCTTATTCGAGCCAATGTCGGCAACATTTTGACGAAAACGCGTGATGTGACAAAATAGTCACACACAATTAGGGAGTACGGCGTGTTTTCTGCAGGTTGTAAATCAATAGGTGTCAGCCATACTCGTAAGTGTCTGATTTTTCCTTTTTCTCATTACCCCTGCCAGGACATTTCATGAAACAGGCTTTGCAAATGAAGATGGGCCAGTCATTGGCCATGACTCCCCAACTGCAACAAGCCATTAAGTTGCTGCAGCTATCCACTTTGGAGCTGCAAACCGAGATTCAAAGCGCCCTCGAAAATAACCCCATGCTGGAGGTTAATGATGATGAAGGGGAAGCCGCCAACGGCGCCGATGCAGCCGAAAGTGTTGAGTCTCGTGAAGCGAAACGTGCCGATGAGAAAAAAGATGAGGGTTCAAACGCAGATTCGGACTCACCGCCCGAAATGGAGCGGGAACCCGGACTAGACGACACCATCGTTACCGAATTCGATGCGCCCAGCAACAATCAAGATGACATCATGCCTGAAGACCTACCGGTCGACAGCGCCTGGGAAGATATCTACGACACGTCCCAGCCAACCCCCATGGTGGGTGGTGCAGACAGTGGCGAATATCGCGATTTCACTGAATTTCATAACGCGGACACCACCAGTATTCAAGACCACTTGATGGAGCAAGTGCGCTTCTCCAACATGTCTGAACGCGATCAATACGTAGCGGAAACCGTTATTGATGCGATTAACGATAAAGGCTACCTAACAGAAGAATTGGATTCGTTGTTAGAGGGACTAAACAAAGACATTGACGATGAGTCTTTTTTCTTCGATAAAACGGAGCTCGAAGCCGTTCTGCACCGTGTTCAACTTTTGGAACCCGCTGGATGCGGTGCGCGCGATGCGCGTGAATGCATGTTGATTCAATTAACACAACTACCCGAAACCGACATTGTTGAAATTGCAAAGCGCATAGTGGCGGATCAATTGAATTTGTTGGCAGTAAACGACTACACCCGCATGCGTCGGCAGTTAAAAGTTTCAGAAACCGATTTGATGGATGCCATTGAATTGATTCAAAAGCAAGTTGACCCGCACCCAGGTCGGCAAATTGTTAATGATCACGATGAATACATCGTGCCGGATGTGTTTGTTAAAAAAGTCAAAGGCGTTTGGCGTGTGGAGTTGAACCCTGATATTGCGCCAAAGTTAGGCATTAACGCAATGTACGCTGGCATGGTTAAGCGGGCAGACAAAAGTGATGACAACAACTTCTTGCGTAACCACTTACAAGAAGCGCGCTGGTTTATTAAAAGTCTGCAGAGCCGAAATGAGACTTTGCTGCGAGTCGCCACAGCGATCGTTGAGCGTCAACGAAGTTTCCTTGAGTATGGCGATGTGGCCATGAAACCGCTTGTCTTAAGAGACATTGCGGAACAGCTAGATTTACACGAATCTACCATTTCGCGCGTCACTACTCAAAAGTATATCCACACACCGCGCGGAATCTACGAATTTAAGTATTTTTTCTCAAGTCACGTATCCACAGCCAACGGCGGTGAATGCTCAGCGACCGCGATACGCGCGATGATAAAGAAGTTCATAAGTGAGGAAGATCGCACTAAACCGCTAAGTGATAGCAAAATAGCCAGCAAATTAGTGGCAGACGGGATTCAGGTTGCACGACGCACCGTCGCCAAGTATCGTGAGAGCATGGGAATTGATCCATCGAATGAACGTAAGCGCTTGAATTGAGAAATTGACGCGCATTGCGCACTTGAATTGTTAGCCACAAAGGTGCAGATTAGATTTTAAGGACAGCAAGAAAACTGAAAACAGCCTAAACCTAAGGTGTGAATGATTCACACCTCTTAACGGGCTAATAACTAAGGAACGTTTCATTTATTTGACATGAATACACCGCTCCGCCACACAATCAGTCAGGCCACATCGACGTTCGCTCGATGTGCATTCGACTCGGCGTACGGTATCCCCTCTTCCCTCCAGGTTGTGCAAGCAACCCCATCCAAAGTGAACAACGTGCAGTTGTTGTTCAGCAGTCTCACTTTCAAACAATCATTCCAGGAGAAGCAGCATGAACTTGACAGTTACCGGCCATCACGTCGAAGTCACCAACTCCATGCGCAATTACGTAACCGACAAACTACGTCGCCTCCAACGCCACTCCGAAAATTTGTTCAATGTTCACGTCATATTGACGGTTGAAAAGTCGCGACAAAAGGCTGAAGCCACCATATCGGTTGCTGGCCAAAAACTCTACGCCGACACCACTCAGCCCGACATGTACGCCTCCATTGACCTGCTAATCGACAAACTCGACCGCCAGTTAATAAGACACAAAGAGAAGTCCAAAAGTCATAGGCGGGAGAAACTGGAATTAGCTTTGTGATCCTTGCTCTAGAAGCAAGGCATTTGTGAAGTTACCAATATAATGTTGACCCGGCCATTTTGGCCGGGTCTTCCCTCCTCAAAACGGCCTAATTTGCTCCGTGCAATAGCCCCCACGCACCCCTTGAAGCGGCCTAGTAAGGCGCTTTGCAGACGATTGCGAGCGATCTTACGACACCATCGACAACGACCTGTTGTCACGAAGCTCCCACCAACCTGCTCACATCTGAGTCAGTCAAACAGCAGATTTGTGCCCCACCGCACTCAGGAGTTGCTTTCCACGAGACCCAAGAAGGCGCACAATAAACCCATTGTCACAATTGATCGCTTGGCCTTCGCCGGTTGAGTGATCCTAATAGATTTGCCAAAAAACCAAATAAAAGCTGAGCCCCGCTTGTCTGAGCGTACCGATAAGGACACGCAACAGGACGCCATCGCGAGCACCCCGGATTTACCCGAACTGCTGACGCTGACGCGAGTTGAATGTGGATGCGACCTAGGCAGTAAAAAACGTACCCTTGAAAAGGTGGCCGAGCTGTTCATGGATGCATTTGACGATGAAGAATTGTCAGACATGAACATTCTTGATGCCCTGATCAATCGAGAGCGCCTGGGCAGCACCGGCATCGGTGAGGGCGTGGCCCTGCCGCATGCTCGCATGCCAACGCTTATTGAACCGGCCGCGGTTCTGATCTCCCTAGACCAAGGCGTGGACTATGATTCCATTGACGGTCAAAAAGTGGACCTAATTATCGGTTTACTCGTGCCCGAGCAATGCAGCGAAGAGCATTTGAAAATTCTCAAAGTACTGGCTACACGATTCAACAACCCAGGCTATCGTGCTGCCTTACGTGGCGCCAAAACTAATAAAGAACTTTTTACAGAAGCTGTGAAGCCACTGAGTGCGATCTAAACGTAATCGGACTGTATCTTGCGTTAAATCAACACGGTTTTCGAACACTCAATCAACCACAGCCCAATCTAGGCGAAGGCTTGCAAACTAAGGGTGCATGCATGACTCAGGTAACGATTGTCACAGGGCTTTCCGGCTCCGGAAAATCTGTGGCACTGCACACACTTGAAGACGATGGGTTTCACTGCATTGATAACCTACCTTCGGATCTACTGCCCGATGTGATTGATCGCCTATTGGCGATAGATAGCCATGTATACGATAAATTGGCTATTGGCGTTGACATGCGAAGTGAGCGCGATGATGCCGGCGGTTTACTCAAGTTTTTAGAAAACCTTCGTGCTCGAACTGAGGTTGAAATGCGAGTGTTATTTTTAGACACTGATCGACGTACCTTAAGCCAACGTTTCAGTGAAACACGCCGCCGACATCCTCTCAGCACCGACGATACCCCACTAGCCACAGCTATAGACACTGAAGCACGTTTACTCGAACGTGTAAAATCGGCGGCCGATCAAGTCATAGACACCACTTCACTAAACCTTCACGAGCTGCGCGGCATCGTTCGACATCACGTCGATGGCGAAATCGAAAACAATTTGTTAGTCGTACTGCAATCCTTTGGTTTCAAACACGGTAACCCTGTAAGCACAGATTTTATGTTTGACGTGCGTTGTTTACCCAACCCCTATTGGCAACCTGAAATTCGTCACCACACAGGAAAAGATCAACCCATTATTGATTTTTTAAGCGCCGAGCCCGATGTCAATGACATGTACGAACACATTTACCAATTTTTATCGCATTGGATACCTTTGTTCAATGCAGAAAACAGAGCCTATCTAACGATCTCAATCGGATGCACGGGTGGAAGACATCGATCAGTGTACTTAACCGAGCGGTTGGCCGAGGCAATACGCGCCTCTCACGATCACGTATCGCTTCGGCATCGAGAGCTAGGCAGCTGATTGATGGTCACACAATTAAGCTGTGAGATTGAAATTATCAACAAATTAGGGCTGCACGCACGAGCTGCATCTAAGTTGATAAAGCTCGCCTCTGAATACGATAGCGAGCTGCACATTGAAAAGGATGAGCAAAGCGTCAGTTGTAAAAGTATTATGGGTGTCATGATGTTGGCTGCCGGTTGTGGTTCTCAGGTAACCTTGCATGCGGAAGGAACAGATGCAGAGCAAGCCATGGCAGCGTTGTGTGATTTAATAAATCGACGCTTTGATGAAGATGAATAAAAATTAACGGTCACTTATGAGCTTAATGTTCTCCGGAATCGGTGTATCACGTGGTCTTGCCATTGGCGAGATTCATGTGTTGCGCAGAGATGGCTTGGACATCGAAGCACGAGCACTAAAAAAAAGTGAATTGGCCGAAGAGGTACGACGCCTCAAGCGAGCTCTAAAATCCACCCGAGTGCAGCTTAGAGCGACTCGCGAATCCATCCCTAAAGATGCCCCATCGGATGTTAGTGCATTCATTGATTCGCACTTATTGATGCTGGACGACAATGCGTTATCGCAGACCCCCATCGATATCATTAAAACAGAGCAAATCAACGCGGAAGCTGCCCTCAAACAACAGCAGCAGGCTTTGGTATCGGTGTTTGAAGCAATGGACGATGCCTACATCGCCACACGAGTGGATGACGTTAAGCAAGTCATCACATTGATCTTACAAGCCTTATCTGGAGGCGCGGATCCATTGCTGGATCCAGACGCGTGGAAAGATCGCATTGTCGTAGCCGATGATTTAACCCCAGCGGATACGGTCATTATGCAAAATCATGGTGTGGCCGGATTCGTAACTGAGCAAGGTGGGCAGCTTTCTCACACGGCAATCTTGGCGCGTAGCTTGGGAATTCCCGCAGTGGTCGGGCTTCACAAGGTAAGAAAATATTTAAAAAATGGCGAAACGGTGACCCTAGATGGCAGCTCGGGATTACTAGTAGCCGAACCCACCGAAGAGCACTTAACGCAATCGCAGCAACGCCAGAAAGAAGCACGCAAAATTGCGCGAGAGCTGTCCAGCTTAATCGATCAAGAAAGCATTACGCTGGATGGCACCCCCCTCGGGCTTTGGGCCAACATCGAAGTAGATGACGATGTGAAGGCTTTGAAACGAGTGAATGCCGCTGGCGTAGGGCTATTTCGAACTGAATTCATGTACATGAATCGAAAAGATCCACCCACTGAACAAGAACACCTAAAAGAATATTCAAAAATTCTACGTGCATTGAAAGGCGCACCCCTCACTATTCGAACCATCGATTTGGGTGGCGACAAAATGGCCGATTCGGTGCACGACTCTGGGCCTCTGGTGCACAACCCAGCCATGGGTTTACGAGGCATTCGACTGGCGTTAAATAATTTATCGTTGTTTGTGCCGCAGCTTAGGGCTATCTTAAGAGCATCTGCGAAAGGCCCCGTGCGTCTGCTGATACCCATGCTCACCAATCGCGCGGAAATTACACAAGTACGCGAATTAATTGAAGAAATAAAATCTACGCTGGATGAGGAAGGACTAACCTATGATCCCGAAATCCAGATCGGTGGAATGATTGAGGTGCCTGCTGCAGCTATAGCGGCATCCACCTTCGCAACCGACTTAGATTTTTTATCCATCGGCACTAACGATCTCATTCAGTACACACTGGCTATCGATCGCATCGATGACCAAGTGCACTACTTGTATGACCCACTGCACCCGGCCGTATTGCAATTGATTCAGACCGTCATTCGAGCAGGTCGCGACGCTGGCATACCCGTCACCTTATGCGGTGAGATGGCTGGCGACCCCGAATTTGTTCGTGTTCTACTTGGGTTGGGGTTAACGGAATTCAGCATGCCACCCAAATTATTGCTCGCTGTTAAGCAAATGCTGATTCAATCTAAAGTTACCCGCCTGAAACCCATGGCACAAAAAATCATTCACGCACCGGATGTAGAAGCTCAGCACCATCTGTTAGGCTTAATGAATAAACCGTCAGAAAAATCCACTAAACAGAGCTCTAAACCGACGGGCAAATCCAGCAGTAAGACCAAAGCTAAATCAAGTGCCCAGTCGAACAGTAAGTCAAACAATAAGTCGAATAGCAAATCGAATACAAAATCGAACACTAAAATCAGTGCTCAATCGACTGACCAGGCCGCTAATAAAAAAAAGGGCAAAACGAAAAGTAAGTCGAATCCCAATTCCAGTGACAAGACAGCAAAAACACGCCAGCGTAAGAGCTCAACTTGACGCACCCAGACAACAATAACGAACAACCCTTTACGGCTCTCGCTGAATCCATATCAGAAGGGTCAGTGAGTGCCGCACGTGCCGTGATGCAAGCCATGCATCCGGCGGAAATTGCCGATGCGCTAGAGGCTTTGCCACCGGCACAGCGAGCAGTGCTGTGGGATTTAGTTGATCCGGAAATAGATGGCGAAGTGCTGTTGGAGGTGCACGACGAAGTGCGCGACCAACTCGTTGAAGACATGGACATCAATGAACTTCGAGCCGCAACCGAGCAACTCGACATTGACGACATGGCCGATTTCGTTCAAGGTTTACCCGAAAGGCTGACGCACGATGTATTGGCTGGCATGGATCGCCAGGATCGAGTTCGACTGGAACAGCTGCTGGAATATCCAGAAGACAGTGCTGGCGGCTTAATGAATCTAGACACCATTACCGTGCGCGAAGACGTCACGCTGGATGTGGTGCATCGCTACCTACGTCGACGCGGTGAAATACCTCAGCACACCGACCGTTTTTGGGTGGTGGATCGCTACGGTCGTTACCGAGGCGAACTATCACTGCGACGACTACTCACCAACCCCTTGGATACCTTGGTATCAGACGTAACACGAACCGATCGAGATCCGATTCCAGTGCAGGCTTCTGCAACCGAAGTGGCCAGACAATTCGAAGACTATGATTTAGTTTCCGCACCTGTCGTTGATGCAAACAATACCTTGCTTGGACGAGTCACCATTGATGATGTGGTGGACGTGATAAGAGATGAAGCCGAACAATCCGTGATGAGTATGGCAGGCTTGAATCAGGAAGCCGATACATTTGCTCCCATCGTACGTAGCGCACGTCGGCGTGCCCTTTGGCTGGGTGTCAACCTTCTCACCGCCCTTCTGGCCTCTTGGGTTATTGCCCAGTTTGAATCCACCCTTGACCGCGTTGTCACTTTGGCGGTGTTAATGAGTGTCGCGCCCAGCATGGGCGGAATTGCTGGCAGTCAAACCTTAACGTTGGTTATTCGAGGTCAAGCCTTAGGTCAGCTTAATCGAAGCAATCAACGCGCATTGTTGATACGAGAACTGGGCGTGGGTTTATTAAACGGGCTTGTTTGGGCTGCGATAGTTTGCGTTTTTATTACGTGGTGGTTTGATGACTTGAATATCGGGTTGATACTGGGCGCCGCATTGATGATAAATCTGCTGATGGCGGCTTGGGCGGGGATGATGCTGCCCGTTTTAATGAAGCGCGTGGGGATTGACCCAGCTTTGGCCGGCGGGGTGGCGCTCACTACGGTCACCGACGTGGTCGGCCTGCTAGCGTTTCTTGGTTTGGCTACTTGGCTGTTATAAAGCCTTTTTTATCGTGCTAGTGCTAGTTCAGCTGTGCGCATCCGTGCACACAGCTTATGTCACTGACGGGACATCTACTTTAATTATGCAGCGCTTGTTGCGCGTGTGGCACGGCACAAACGATTAACGCTATTCGATGAGACATTCGCAACTTTCTCGGTTCGAACCAGCGCTGAATCAGCAACTTTTTTGACTTGTTTGAGTAATCGAGGGGAATCAATCACGAACCCTTGAAACATGAAACGAGTTTCTTCCCAAGGCACGTTTAATTCAGCCACATACATGCCGATTTCGAGTTGATCTGTGTCCACCCAGCGCTGGTGCTGAACGGTACGAGAGATCACGCGAGTGGCCGGACGAGATACCGGAGTACGAGTATTCTTCTTATAAGTGCGTTTACGTGTCAGTGAAAACATGGGGAAAATCTCCTGTCGACTTCGTGGTCGATCTTTTTTTGCTGAGGTTGCTTCAGCGATGGAGCCACCTTAAACCCAGATTTCGCACAGCTCCAGCCTTTAGGATAAATATTGCAGCCTCCACCACAGTTTGATCAGGCCAAGCTGAGAAACTGTGATCTTCGTAACAGTAATTTGGCTTCTGGAACGGCCATGAAAGTTTTTTTTCTAAGAAAAAACCATGTCATTCGACTCACAGATAACACCCCGACCGTTTTATCCACAGGCTGGCCAGTTTTCAGTAGGCATCCAAACGGCTATCTAGCAGCCTTTTAGCCGCTTACCCACAGACACTCCCAGTTTATCCACAGCTTATCCCAGTACAATTGCACTATATCTCCACTAGAAAACACTATATGTAGTGTCTAGGATTCGATCAATCGCGACATGTGGTGGTTTGCAGGCCATTGCGTTCCGCTTTTTTCAGCAGTACACTTGCGCGCCCGTTCACAGTTTGTTGCAAGTTCTGATTGATTAACGTTTAGTCAGAAGGCGATAAATACTGCACAAGCCAGCGCAGAGTGAAATGGACTGTCTACACTACATATTGTGGTCTTGATCATGCGATACCACACCATGCAGTGCTTTCGGTCGGTAGCAATCGGGCCAGAAAACACTAAATTATTAGCTTGAGGAGCTGCGCACCCCTACCGCGCACCCTCACGAAGGGGAATTAGCCAAAACATGAAAATTGTCGATGTACTCAACCAGTCTGCTGCCCCTGTGCAAAACGATCTTTCCGAGCTGGCCGAGATTCAGTTGCAGGAAACCTCACTGGATATATGGGACAAAAAATACCGCCTAAAAACGAAAGACGGCGAGCCCGTTGATCAGAACGTACAGGCCACCTTTGATCGCGTAGCCAAGGCGATAGCGGATGTAGAGAAACCTCAAAAACGCGAATACTGGCACGAGCGCTTTCTATGGGCCTTAAAGCAAGGCGCTGTTCCCGCTGGACGAATCATCTCCAACGCAGGCGCTCGTGAGCACAAGCCAGCCACCTCCACCATCAACTGCACGGTCTCGGGCACCATCAGCGATTCCATGGATGACATCCTTGGCAAGGTGCATGAAGCGGGTCTTACGTTGAAAGCCGGTTGTGGCATCGGCTACGACTTTTCCACCCTGCGACCTCGCGGCGCCTATGTTTCTGGCGCAGGTGCTCACACCTCGGGCCCGTTGTCGTTTATGGATATCTTCGACAAGATGTGCTTCACCGTCTCTTCTGCCGGTGGTCGACGAGGCGCGCAAATGGGCACATTCGATGTTCGCCACCCCGATGTGCTCGAATTCATCAAAGCCAAACGTGAAGATGGCCGCTTACGCCAGTTCAATCTTTCATTACTCATCACAGAAGATTTCATTCAAGCGGTGAAAGCTGATGAACCGTGGCAACTGGCTTTCCCCATCCGACAAAAAGAATTGGACAGCGGTGATATACAAACCGACAACCCCGATGAAGTCGTGTGGCGCGATTGGCCCACACTAAATGAAGTGGTGGTTAATGACGAAGGTCTCGTGGCCTGCCGTATTTACAAGACTCTACCCGCACGCCGCTTGTGGGATCTCATCATGGCGTCCACTTACGATTTCGCAGAACCTGGTTTTATTCTCATCGATAAAGTCAATGAGATGAACAACAACTGGTTTGATGAATCTATTCGAGCGACTAACCCTTGCGGCGAACAGCCCCTACCGCCTTATGGGGCTTGTCTACTGGGCTCAGTCAACTTAACCCGTTTTGTTGTTGATCCGTTCACTGAAGATGCACGGTTTGATTGGGATCGCTTTCGCGAGACCGTTAATATCTTTACCCGCATGCTCGACAACGTGGTGGAAATCAACGGCCTGCCATTAGAAAAGCAGCAGCAAGAAATTATGCGCAAGCGCCGTCACGGCATGGGTTACTTAGGCCTAGGTTCAACATTGGCTCTTATGCGCATGAACTACGGTAGTGACGAATCATTAGAGTTCACAGAAACCGTTACTCGCGAACTGGCCATGGCTGGATGGCGTACCGCCCTAGAATTATCTCGAGAGAAAGGTCCTGCACCCATCATGAATGAGGTGTTTGAGGTGACGGGAGATATGTTACGTAAACGCCCAGAAATGGTTGAAGATGGTTTTCAAGTGGGTGACAAAATCGCAGGTCGTGTGTTGCATGCTCGCTACAGCCGATACATGCAACGAATTGCCGATGTTGACCCTGAACTGGTCAATGCGCTGGCAGAGTCTGGCGCTCGATTTACACACCATTCCTCCATAGCTCCGACAGGCACCATTTCATTATCACTGGCCAACAACGCCAGTAATGGCATTGAGCCCAGTTTTGCTCATCACTATTCTCGTAACGTGATTCGCGAAGGTCGCAAGACTAAAGAGAAAGTCGATGTGCTTTCTTTTGAACTGTTGGCTTATCGTGAACTCGTAAACGAGAACGCCATTCCCTACGCCGAAGAGGCTGAGAATCAATTGCCCGATTACTTTGTGGCGGCTGACAACATTACGCCAGCGGCTCACGTGTCTGTGCAAGCTGCCGCGCAAAAATGGATTGATTCCTCCATTTCGAAAACAGCGAACGTACCGACCAATTATGCCTTTGATGACTTCAAAGACATTTACATGATGGCGTACGATCAAGGCTTGAAAGGTTGCACCACATTCCGATTTAACCCAGAGAATTTCCAGGGCGTGCTCGTTCAAGAGAAGGATTTAGAGAACACCGAATACCAGTTCACACTGGATGACGGCACGATCATTAAAGTGAAAGGCAATGAAGAGATTGAGTACGACGGTGAAACTCATACCGCCGCAAACTTATACGATGCATTAAAGGAAGGTTACTACGGCAAATTTTAAATCAGCTGTCGCCGTGATATTGGCCATAGATGAATTAACTATTGAACCGTTTAACCCCAAGGTGTAAATGAAATGAAAATCAGTAAAAAAATTGTTGGGTACGCAGTAAACACACCTGACACAGACAGTACAACAGCTAAAGCGGTTAGCTCCACTAAAGCAGATGTCATTCAAATGCACGAGACGCTTGAGCGTCCCGAAATGCTGGTGGGTTCAACCTATAAGTTGAAGGTGCCTGAGCATGTGTCACCCCATGCCATGTACATCACCATCAATGACATTATCTTGAATGAAGGCACAGAGCATGAAATGCGCCGCCCGTTTGAAGTGTTCATTAACTCTAAAAACTTAGACCACCACCAATGGATTGTGGCGCTCACTCGCATTATGTCAGCGGTATTTAGAAAAGGAGGTGACGTCACCTTCTTGGTGGAAGAGCTCAAATCGGTGTTTGATCCGCGCGGTGGCTACTGGAATAAAGGCTCGTACATGCCTTCCATCATCGCTGAGATCGGCGAAATCATCGAACGTCACCTCACCATCATTGGGATGATCATCAAGCCTGAGCTGGATGATCACCAGAAAAAACTGATTGAAGAGAAAAGGGCCGAACTTCAAGCAGAAGAGACAAATGGCGCAGATGGCGAAGAAGCTTGGATGGCAAACGCTACAATGTGTGCCAAGTGCAATCAAAAGTCTGTGGTGCTTCGTGATGGCTGTCAAACTTGTATGAATTGCGGCGATTCTAAATGCGGTTAACCCCGCTTCAGCGTAAACTTGAGAAAACACCATGAAATGTCACGGGTGCAGCAGCTCAATGCTTTTAGACCGACAGGAAACTGCGGGTCGAGTAACCACAGAATGGCATCGATGTCCGGTGTGTCACAAAGTGCATATGCGCAGTGAACTTGACCAATCACCCCGTTCGGAATCAAACTGGGATGAATTGCAGGACTCACACACAGAAAAAAGCACGGCTGCTTATTCGCGCCGTCAGGGTATCGCTTACGCATGAGTGAATTGAAATTATCGCACCAGCTGGTTAATGAGCTATCAGCGGTTGTGAAAACGCACGACGATCGAGCCGATGATCCCGGTGTTACCTCCCAGTATCTGTGCGCTGTCGTTGGTTTCCTTTTGGGCCAGCAAGACATGCCCGAAGAGCGAAAGAAGTCTTTAGTGGACGAACTAAGTGCGTTCATGCATCACGTGGTTGATGACGTCAGTCGTCAACAACAACCCGCGGCGAATTCGCCCCCTCCTCCCCCTCCACAAGATGCATTTGGCATCTGGAAACCGAAATCATGAGTCAAGCCACTGCCCGCCACATCCTGGTCGACAGCGAACAAAAATGTCAGTCCATCATCGATGAAATCAAAGGCGGTGCCGATTTTGCGGCACAAGCAAAAGAGCATTCGAGTTGCCCCTCTGGCAACAACGGCGGAGAACTCGGGACTTTTGGCCGCGGCCAAATGGTCGCAGAATTTGAAACTGCCTGTTTCGATGGTGAGATCAACGATGTTCAAGGCCCCATCAAAACTCAATTCGGCTACCACGTTGTGCAGGTCACAGAACGTACGTGAGTAACCCCAGCAGGCCGAGCGATTCATTACTGCATTCGCTCGGCCTGCAAGTTCCCATTATTCAGGCCCCGATGGCCGGCGCGGGTGGCGTCGCCCTAGCCCAAGCGGCTCAATCCGGCGGCGCTCTCGGATCACTACCCTGTGCCACCCTATCCCCATCGGCACTGGAATCCGACTTAAAAACACTCAATGAAGCCTCGATTGGGCCATTGAACGTTAACTTCTTTACCCATTCGCCCCAACCCGATTCGCCGAACGCCCAACAGCAATGGCAAACCTCACTTTCAGATGCCTACAAAACCTGGGGCATCGATCCAAACTTATCGGTCTCAGGCGCTGCGCGATCTCCATTTAATGACGCTCTGTGTACGCTCATCGAAGCGACTCCACCGGCAGTCGTCAGTTTCCACTTTGGCTTACCGGAACCCGCTTTAGTAGAACGCGTGAAAGCTGCAGGTTGCCAAGTTTGGAGTTCAGCGACCACCGTTGCTGAAGCACGCTGGCTAGCTGACAACGGTGCCGATGCCATCATCGCTCAAGGCTTCGAAGCAGGCGGCCATCGAGGGTTGTTTCTTGACCCACTCACAGGTGCTGAAATTGAAACTGATGAGGTTGGATTCATCGCTCATCAAGTGGGCACCTTATCGCTGGTGCCGCAGATCGTCGATGCCGTGTCTGTTCCCGTCATCGCCGCAGGCGGTATCGCCGATGGTCGTGGAATGGCGGCAGCGCTTGCGCTTGGTGCGAGTGCGGTACAAATCGGCACCGCCTTCTTGCTAACCGCCGAAGCCACCATCACCACCATGCATCGAGACGCCTTGTTGTCGGGCAGCGCGGAAAAAACCGCGCTGACGAATGTGTTCTCCGGCAAGCCCGCGCGCAGCGCGGTCAATGAAGTCATGCGAACACACGGCCCCATGAGCACTCGAGTGCCTGCCTTTCCCACAGCAGCCGCCGCCCTTGCCCCACTGAAAGCCGCAGCAGAAGCGGAAGCAAAGGCTGATTTCTCCTCACTGTGGTCCGGGCAGTCGGCTAATTTGGCGGTCAAACTCATACAAGAAAACCAAACAAAGCATCAAACCCCAAGCGCCAGCGACTTGGTGCAATGGATAGCCAATGACGCGCGGCGTGTTAGCGCCTCTTGCCAAACTTTCTAAAGCGTCGTCGTGCAAAAGAAATAAAGCTGGTTACACTAAAAACCCTTGTCAGCACGCCGTAAGGCCATCGCATGTATTTTCAGTCCGGCAATGAACGCGCCTTTGGCACCTACCCACTGAAAGGGGCAGAGCTAGAAGCAGCTCTTGAAACTGCCCTAGATGTCGGTTATCGAGCCATCGACACGGCCCAAATGTATGCCAACGAACCCGATATTGGCCAGGTACTGGCTCGCACCACAATAGCTCGCGATTCTCTGTGTATTACCAGTAAAGTCCCCACGTCTAATTTTTCCGAAAACGCCTTTATTCCGTCTGTAGAGCAGTCTTTAAAGGACCTACAAATCAGTGCGCTGGATGTGTTACTTGTGCATTGGCCCCCAGGTGATGAAGACGTTCGCCCCAGCCTAGACTGGTTGCAACAAGCTGAACAACTGGGCCTAAGCAAACATATTGGCATCAGTAACTACACATCCAAACAGATGCGCATTGCAAAAGATCACAGCGGCATCCCATTGGTGACAAATCAAGTGGAGTTTCATCCACTGTTGGATCAAAGTACGTTATTGGATACTTCAAAAGAAACCAACATACCGCTAGCATCCTATTGTTCAGTGGCTCGTGGAAAAGTGTTTGAGTACCCCGTGTTCAACGAACTTGCAAACAAACACAACGTAACCGCAGCCCAAGTGGTATTGCGCTGGGCCATTCAGCACGGCGTGTCGGTTAATGCCATGTCTACCAAAAGAGAAAACTTAATCGCAAATTTTGATGTGTTAAGTTTTGAATTAACACCGGATGAAATGCAAAAAATCAACGCGCTACGATCAACCCATTATCGAATCGTTGATAAGGCCCTAGTACCTTGGGCCCCCACATGGGACACCCCATAATGCATTGGCTGCTGATATACCTCGCCGTCATCGGCACCATCTTAATTATTGACGCCGTTTGGTTGGGCGTAGTCGCTAAGAAATTTTACGCCGATCAGCTCGGTTCGCTGATGCGAAAAGATATCAAAGCAGTACCTGCACTCTTGTTTTATTTACTGTTCGCAGTTGGACTGGTCGTTTTAGCCGTGCGCCCTGAACAAGCCCACACCCCCATTGGCACAGCCGCATTTCATGGTGGCATGGTTGGGTTTATCGGCTATGGCACTTACAACATGACCAACTACGCAACGCTTAAAGATTGGCCTATAAAAATGACAACCGTTGATTGGCCATGGGGTACCGGCTTATCCGCGCTGGCCGCAGCGGTTGGGGCGTTTGTGAAATCTGTTCTTGGCTAACTGAATGCGCACCCTGGGTAAATTGCGTGAAGCCATATATCTAATAGAGGCTTTCAAAGCTTAGAAAATTCCAAGAAACCAGTGTTTAAGGTAATGTAGGACAACTTTCAAGCTTAAGTCGCAGTGAAACCTGATTCAGTTCGCCATTTACTATGCCTCACATTGCCATCATTTATTTTTCTGAAACCGATACCACACATAATATTGCCCTATCTATTGGCGATGGCTGTTCGTCGGTCAGTGACACCGTGGTTAACTATCACAGAATCGACGGTTCAGAGATTAAAAACGGCCGATTCAAAACAACAGAAACGCTCACTCTAGTCGATAATTCCGATGCCGTTGTATTTGGCAGCCCAACCTACATGGGTGGCCCGGCCGCACAATTCAAAGCCTTCGCTGATGCGACCAGCGATCGCTGGGAAGAACAACAATGGTCAGGAAAACTGGCCACCGGTTTTACGGTAGGGGCGAATGCGAATGGCGACCAACTTGCCACCCTGCAGTATTTCAGTATTCTCGCCTCACAACATGGCATGTTGTGGGTCAATTTAAATATCCCTGGCGGCTCTGACCCAAAGGGAAGAAACCCACTAGGTTCCCAACTGGGCTTCGCAGCGCATTGTCTAACACCCACGCTCACGCAAGCAGATAAAGATACAGCCTTTCATCTAGGGGCACGGGTGGCTAGAACCGCTATAAAACTAAGCTAGTTATCAAGTCAGTTCAATAGGTGCATCGTCAACTACGCAAGCAGGAATTGATTGCACACCTTAGTTTTCATTAGAACTGCAATGCGTGACCGCAGATAGAAAAAAGCATTTTTATAAATTGGATATTCGATTAACTAAAAAACGAAGGTCAGATTTTGGCGGCTTGGTCCCCGTTGCTGCCTAAGAACTATTAGTTACAACCCAGCTTCAACCATTCCTTTTATTTTCACCGCTTTCTCGAAATGGTCAAGTTGGTGAATTTCAATCCACCAAGTTGCGGCGTCCATAAGTTCTTTTGGATTGTCGTTTTTATTCTTAAAAAAGGCATAGAAAGAAAGTACAACGTCAGGTCCTTTAGTCCGAATTTTCTGCTCACAAACTTGAATGATTTTCTGCTTTAAATCGGGATTCATTTAAAACTGCTCAATGTAAATATTTTTATCACAGATTATTTTTGTCCGCTTCGGGCCGACAGCCGACTACCGCATCAAAGGTGAACTCTTTGCATTAGTTTGCTCACTTTTACATCTCGAATTCAATTATTTCATTCCTGATTAACTTCACTGCCGCCATAAATGTCTAAAGAAAGTTGAATACCACGCTCGCCTAATATTTTCAATGAGTGCGGAGAAAGATCCATTACCTCATTGCTATGCGTCATGAAAAGACCGCAAAAAAGATCAATATGGTGCTCCTGCGATAACGAATCCCACACATCTAGATCGGGTGTTGTTATTTTGGTAATTTCTTCAATGTGCAGGTCAATACACTCGGGCAGCTGTTCAGAAAATTGAAACTTCCACATTCCGAATTTAGCTATTCTTTTTCTGCCAGTGACTTTTCCAACCAATACCTCACCCTTCAGTATTTCATGAGTTGCATTGCATCCAAGTTTTTGACTTACTTCAGAAGGTACTAAACCATCACCCGTAATTCTAAGGGAAGCCACTGATCTACTTACACCTGTCATTTTTATTTAGTTGGTAATCCGGTTAATTTCTAATAGTCTAGCCCCCTCTGTCAGACTAGTTGTCGCCTCTTTTAATTAAAGACGGGGCGGTTGGAACTAGTTGTGAGAGAACGTACATCAGAAGCATTCAAACAGTCAACATTAAAGCGCCTGTCTGAGTCTTCATTGTCGATGCGGCAGTTTGCGATTGAGGAAGGGGTTGGCCTATCTACCCTGCATAAGTGGAAAGTAAAGTACCCCAGCGCAAGCTCTGAATCCAGAGTTCATCGCTCATCAGATCGTTGGTCATCTGAAGAGAAGTTCACGGTAGTATTGGAGTGTGCCACCTTGACTGAGACTGAGCTAGGTGAGTACTGTCGCCGCAAAGGATTGTATCCTGAGCAAGTGGCCTTGTGGAAGCAAGCCTGTGTAAGGGGAAACATGAAAAGCAGTGACCAAGACAAGAAAGTGAAGTCGGAATCGGTTTCTGATAAGAAGCGAATTAAAGAGCTTGAGCGTGAACTGGCGCGAAAGGAAAAGGCATTAACGGAAGCTGCGGCTTTGTTGGTGCTTGGAAAAAAGCTCTCAACGCTTCGGCAGGAAAACGAGGAAGATTAACCCCGTTGCCGGAGCGAGTAAAAATTGTGTCCTGGGTAACCGAAGCTGTCACCGCTGGCGCACGAAAACGCAAAGCCTGCGATTTGGCGAACGTATCGATCAGAACGCTGCAGCGCTGGTGTGATGAGGATGGGCATGTTGGGAGTGACAAGCGTCCAGAAGCGGTGCACGCAACACCGAAAAGCAGCCTTACAGACGCCGAACGAGAGAGCATTCTATCGGTGTGTAGCGAGAAGGAGTTCGCGAGCCTACCACCGAGTCAGATCGTACCGATACTGGCTGATCGTGGCGAGTATATAGCCTCTGAGGCCACGTTCTATCGTGTTCTGAAGGCCGTGGGGCAATTAAAGAATAGAGGCAAAAGCAAACCTAAAAACAGTGTGGGCAAACCACGAAGTTATACAGCGTCAAAGCCAAACCAGCTTTGGTCTTGGGATATCAGCTACTTGCCCACGCGGGTAAAGGGAATGCACTTTTTTCTGTATTTGATTGTTGATATCTTCAGCCGAAAAATCGTCGGTGCGGAAGTGTATGACATTGAAAGTGGTGAGCACACATCAAGCCTTTTGCAACGTTCTGTACTGGTTGAAAAATGCAGTGGCGTTAAGCTGGTTCTTCATTCAGATAACGGAGCGCCGATGAAGTGCCAGACGATGTTATCAAAAATGTATGAGCTAGGCGTAGTGGGTTCGCGAAGTCGACCACGAGTGAGCAATGACAATCCCTATTCTGAGTCCTTGTTCAGAACGTTAAAATACTGCCCGCTATGGCCCTCAGGAGGTTTTAGTACGATAGAGGATGCTCGAGTCTGGGTAGGTGTTTTTGTTGACTGGTACAACCTGGAGCATCGTCACAGCGCCATTAAGTTTGTTACGCCGAATCAGCGTCATCAAGGTGAAGACACAAAAATTCTAGCAGGTAGAAACGAATTATATGAATCAGCGAAAGCTCTCAATCCGTCAAGATGGTCGGGTTCTACACGTGACTGGTCAGCTCAAGGTAACGTCGAACTTAATCCGGAAGTGAAGAGCAAAGCAGCTTAAGAAATATTTACGCGACAACTCGTTTGACAAACACCGCTAGTGCAGGTGAACACTTTACTGGAAAAGTGTTCACCTTTTGAACCACCAGGCTTAAACAGAAACCCCGCTATTGCTGGGTTTTCGGTGTTTTTAGTCGGCTCAAAATGCCGTAAAGTGAACAGATGACCACTTGGAATCAATCGGTCGATGCAACACATAGGGTTAATCCTAGATTCTACAGTAGATACGATTAATTCGAATTTATTGTGATAGCCCAATGTAAAGCTGGTAGTCCAGCTCCTCTAAAGCGGACCTAATTTGATGGTTTAGGGATGACAGCAAAGTCCCCTTAGCGGGCACCCGAAAGATTATGAATTTGGCTAAATTACATTGACTTCAGGAGCAAGCAGGGTAATCTCAAAATCGCTAACTCTGTAGCCATGCCGGACTCCATCTCTTCGAAAACAGCAGGCTCGTGAACGAGCACATGCATAGTGCCTAAGTCCTCACGTGTTACATCACTCACATGGGGCGGAGTTCTGGATTTCGTCTACAAATACTCTTGTATCAGGCCATTTTCGTCTAGAGTACAAAAACTGTCTTCTGGGATAGGACACCAGTTTGTTGTCAATTTATCTAGCGGTTCTGACGCTAATGCATGCCCCCCATTGTCAAGTTCCTTGGAGTGGTACAAGGACGGACTATTCTGGTCTGAGGATTGACGAAATGCGAATATCACGTTTCCATCGGTCAATACACACGTCATACGAATGGGTTCATCGTCAGTTCTGTGCGAGGCATCGATTCGGCTGTAAGCCTTTTTCCACGCAAGTAATGGGTCATCATTGAAACCCATTGCAAGCAGCAACAAGAAAAAATGTTCTGAGTCTGTAGTACCCAAGCGCGCACCGTAGAGAGAATCCGTTAATTCACTTTCAAGTTCACGTCGCACTCGGCCAATATGAGGGATCTGGCCGTTGTGCATAAACGACCACCGCTCAAAAACAAATGGATGACAATTAGCACGCGACGTTTCACCCTGAGTGGAGGCTCGTACGTGAGCCATAAAAAGCCTTGATTCAACCAAACGGCAAACGCTTGATAAATTGCTATCCGACCATGCCGGCATAACGTCTTTGTAAAGCCCTGGTTCTGCTTCAAAGCCATACCAGCATATTCCGAATCCATCACCGTTTACCGAAACAAGCGATTCTGTAGCTGCAGAACTTTGTCTTAACAACGAATGCGCAGGCGAAGTCACAATATTTTGCAACGGAATTGAAGGCCCACAGTAGGCGGCGAGTCGACACATTGGTTGCTATCTGGTTCCAGTTTGATTAGTTTGCTCGTGCATTCGGCGGTGCAGGTTATCGATTGAGCGACTGGTTGTTTTTTGGAAGACGCCGGGTATCAGGGCGTGGACCAATGCAGTGATTGCGGCAATACATAGCTTCATCGACATTGACGCAGAGAACCGAAAATGTTGCCAATACGTTTGCCCAACGCTTGGCGGGTGTTCACGGCACGCGTTTACCAGAGCATTCAGTGTTTTCATACTATTTCCTATCTATGTGCCAAAATCTTGATAAATCTTAGCCTAGAAGGATGAGTAGATTATCTCGAAATACACACCATATAGTGCTCATATTGGGATAATATCCCAATATGAATCCGATTATTGACGAAAAAAGTCTGAAAATACTCAAACATCTACAAATAGACGCCTCTATGAGCGTGGACGAATTGGCAGAACAGGTTAACTTGTCGCGCAACGCTTGCTGGCGTCGAGTTAAGGTGCTCGAAGACGCTGGCGTGATCACCAAACGCGTGGCCATACTCAACCCTGAGTCTCTTGGGCTTGGTTTGATGGTCTATGCGCTTATACGAGATAGTGAACATAACCCTGAATGGGTAGAACAGTTGAGGGCTGTAGTTGAAGACACGCCAGAGATTGTCAGTGCTCATCGAATGAGCGGTGATCTGGACTACGTGTTGCGAATGCGTGTAAGGAGCGTTGCTGACTACGATCGAATATACCAAAAGCTGATTCAACAAATTGCGTTGTCTAGTATTTCAGCGAGCTTTGTCATGGAGAATATCAAGGAGACGACGGCGTTGCCAATTAAATGAAATCGATGGCAGTTTTAAGATCCACTGTTTGACCTCTCGAACGGCTGCATTGGGCCGACACCGGAACTACAGCTATCGCCCCGTTTGTAAAGTGTAAGTCAGATAAAACTCAAATTTTTACATTTAATACCAAACGCAAACCTAAGACCCGCTGTTGCTTCCAACTGCCACTACCTTAACTTTATCGCCACTTTAACCAGGCGCAGCGTTTCAGCAAGGTGCGTCTCCCGCGTAAAACGAACAACCAGCCAAGTACCCCCATTCTTGCGATTCGGATGACCGATTCGATTCGGTGCTTGAGTAAGCTTTTCACGCTTTACATAGTCTGGTGAAAGACGTATATCTATTTCATTATTCCCGTGGAAGTGGGCCACCTCTTTGCCTTTGAAGTCCACAACAAGGAAGTCTCGATCTGGCTTCCAAAGATGCACATCAATACCTGGTATTTTCTCAAGCTCACCAATCAGTTTTTTTCGTAAATTAGCCATACCGTATCTACATAATATTTATAAAGACTTTTGCACTTTTCTTTCATCCGTTATCAGAACTTATTTAAACTTGAAATTTGCAGGTTGTGTAAAACAACCCAAGCTATTTTCCAGCACTATACAACGTTCAAACTGGGTCAGCCCAGCAGAAGAAAAACTATGACATTCAAGTTCAAGTGGCAACCCCCTAACCTCTCACATCGCACTAATGACCTTTCGCAAAAAATAGGCGTACCAATAGACGCTTGGCAAGGTCGAGAAAACCCGCCGCAAACCATCATGTCAGGAAAGTACTGCATGGTTGTGCCCTTTGACCCAAGGCAGCACGGTGATGATCTCTTCGAAGCGTTCTCGAAAGACACAGCTTCACACAATTGGACATACTTACCGTATGGCCCGTTTGAACAAAAGCAGGATTTTATTCATTGGTGCGAAAACGTGTGTTGCGACAAAGACCCGATGTTTCATACCGTCGTAGATAGCTCCACTGGCCGTGCAATAGGCATGGCAAGCTATTTACGCATCACCCCTGATGCAGGCGTTATAGAAGTAGGCCATATTCATTTCTCTCCACTGATGCAAGGCACAACACAAGCAACCGAAGCCATGTTTCTCATGATGCGCAGAGTGTTTGATGAACTGGGATATCGTCGATACGAGTGGAAGTGCGACGCCTTAAACTCACCATCGTGCAAAGCCGCCGAACGCCTCGGATTCCAATTTGAAGGAATCTTCAGAAACGCAACAATTTACAAACAAAGAAACCGAGACACCGCATGGTTCGCCATCATCGACAGCGATTGGCCAACACTAAAAACCGGCTACGAAGCGTGGCTAACAAAAGAAAATTTCAACAACAAAGGCCAACAAATAAAATCATTAAAGCAGTGCATCTCGAACATCCCATAAACCCGTTCGATTTTTGCACCACGCTACCACACCAAATAACCAAACCACGCAAATAAGCAGGCCCCTGAAAGACGCTAGCTCCTCAGCAGTGGTCTCGAGCGCAAGGATGCGCTCGCGAAGCCTCCATGGATGGATTCATGGCGTCCACTGCCACCACTCCCCCCCACAAACTTAGTAAACCAGGAGCTTCTGAGTAAGGGTGGGTTCTTAGCAGTGGTCTCGAGCGCATGGATGCGCTCGCGAAGCCTCCATGGACGGATTCATGGCGCCCACTGCTAAGAACCCACCCTGATTCTGAAGCGACGGCACTAACTAACCAACCCCAACTCCCGTTGACGCCGCAAACTCCACCCCTGCAAAACTCGATCAGTCACAATTGCAATAAACGCCATGCCAAAGCCTGCCACTAACCCCTGCCCTGCATCCGAATTACTCAACGCAATATAAACCGATTGCCCTAATCCCTTGCTGCCGACTAACGCGGTTATCACTAACATTGCCAGCGCAAACATCACTGTTTGATTCAAGCCCAACATAATTTGCGGCAACGCCAATGGCAGTTTCACATTCCATAGCAATTGACGTGGTGTGCAGCCCATACTGGTGGCCGCTTCAACCGTTGATTCAGGCACACCGCGTAAACCATGCTCGGTGTAACGAATACACGGCACGATGGCGTAGGCAATGATCGCAAGAAAAGAAGTGAATTCACCGATCTGAAAAAACATTAAGAACGGTATCAAAATGACAAATAAAGGCATGGACTGCAACGTATCGTTGATGGGGCGAATAAAAGCCGACACACGATCACTTCGACTGGCCCATATCCCAATCATCCCGCCCAACAGTAAGCACACCATCACGGCCGCCAAGCACATGGCCACCGACAACATGGCTTGTTCCCAAATGCCAGTTACCACCATAAACAACCAAGCAAACAATGACAGTAGCCCCACTCGCCAATCAGCCACTTGCCAGGCTATAGTGCTGACCACCAAGATAAAAACGACCCAGGGTAAACCTGTCATGCCGTACCACAACAGCGTGGTGGCAATAACAACACCGACACTGAAACGCCAACTGAATCGCCATGCACCAAGCAACGCGATCACCGCCGCCGCAGCTGCGTAGGCGTGCATCATCCAAGGCTCTAGTGCAAAACCCCAAGAGAAGGGTGATATAGCTTTAGAAAAACCGATTCGAATGGGCAACAAAAAATAGAACAACGCTGAATTTTTTATCGTCTTCATCAAAGACGAATATTCAGCAGTCACGTATTTTAAGGCGTTGTTTATAGCGTCAGCGGGATAAAACTCCCACTGCTCAGGCCAGACTGACAACCAAGTTAATTGCGGTGCAAACACACTGCATAAAACAACGACGGCCAATGCAAGCACCCAGGGTGCGGCGCGCACGGTCAGCGCGGCATGTTGACGCGCAATAGCTCTTGATCGATTAGAGAAACCCATGCTGATGCGATCAAGCACCATCGCAAACAACGCAATAACAAGCCCTGCGATTAAGCTTTCACCAAATCGTGCTTTACGCATCTGGTTGAGCACTTCCCAACCAATGTCCGCAGAGCTTCCAATGATGGCAGCGATAATCACCATGCTCAACGCCGCCATTGTGGCCTGATTTATACCCACCATGATGGTGGACATCGCATTCGGTATACGCACTTGCCAGAACAGTTGCATGGGCGTAGCACCCGACATGCGCCCCGATTCAAGCACATCGGGGGACACCTGCTGCAGACCCACGATCATGTTACGCACCATTGGCGGGCAAGCATAAATGGCACTGGCAACAACACCGACCACAGGTCCAAAGCCAAACAGCAACATGATAGGAATTAAATACGCGAAGGTGGGAACGGTTTGCATGAAGTCCAGTAACGGCTGCACCACACGGTTCACCTTGGGTGAGTCGTAAGTGATAACCGCCAACCCGAAGCCCAATAACAACGCTAACGGAATGGAGACCAGCACAGTACCCAAGGTGTTCATGCTGGGCGACCAATAGCCTGTGATCACCATGTACATCAAAGCCAACACTGTAAACAGTGAAAGCTTCCAGCCGGCAGCTACCCAAGCAAAGGCTGCGAAGATGGCAATGGTGGCAGGCCATGGCAACCATTGCAAAATGCCCTGCAAGGCTTCCATGGGAATGGCAAACCATTCACCGATCAAACGAAACATCGGCTTAGCGACATTCACAAGCACTTGCATAAACTGATTGGTGTAGTCAGCAATTGGCAACACCCAATCTACAGGCGGCTTTGCCAGCCAAGCGGCATTGGGCGCTAGCCATATCAGCACAGCCGACACAATCAGAACCACTAACCAAATCCAAAACCCACTTAAGCTTGCACCCAAGCTGGTGGGCGAATAATTAGCGGATTCTGATTGCGGCGATGAATTCACGAGCTACTTTGGTGTTGGGCTAACGCTTGAATTACTCTGGCTGGTGTCACCACACCTAAAGTCACGCCCTCACTGTCAACCACCACACCGCCGGGGTGAGATTCAAACATCGGCATAACCACATCTAGGGTTGTTTTGCTGGCAATGCGCGGTGCATCAACAGGTACATCGCTGGAAGCGTTCTCGATTAATTCCCCAACCGTTATGACCCGATCCCGCGGCACATCCTTAGTAAATTCCGCCACATAATCATTGGCTGGATTTAACACCAACTCGGTCGGTGTGCCCAACTGCACCAGCTGACCATCTTTCATAATGGCGATGCGATCAGCCAAACGAAGCGCTTCTAAGAAATCGTGTGTGATGAAAACAATGGTTTTGTTTAGCAACGTTTGCAAGCGTAGAAATTCATCTTGCATTTGTCGGCGAATGAGCGGATCGAGCGCACTAAAGGGTTCATCCAGCAACCAAACATCAGGTTCAACCGCTAAGCTTCGTGCAATGCCTACTCGCTGTTGTTGACCCCCGGATAGTTCTCGCGGAAAGCTATCTTCACGACCTTCCAACCCAACCAGCTCAATCACTTCTTTTGCTCTGGCTACGCGCTCGCGTGACGACTTACCCTGCAATTTCAGCGGAAAACCAATATTTTCCAGCACGGTTAGGTGGGGCATTAAACCAAAATTTTGGAACACCATTCCCATGCGATGGCGACGAATTTTTATTAATTCAGCGTCATTGGCACTGAGTAAATCTTCGCCGTCTAACAGCACTTCACCGGCAGTGGGTTCAACCAATCGGGAAAGGCAGCGCACCATGGTGGACTTCCCTGACCCCGACAAACCCATGATGATGAAGATTTCACCCGAGCGAACATCAAAACTGACGTCGGATGCCGCGACGATTAAGCCTTCGCTTAATAACGCTTTACGCAATGCGGCGGGATCTGAATGCTGACCGGCCAACGCAGGATAGCGTTGGCTTACGTTGTCACCGTAGACTTTCCATACCGAGCGGCAGGAAATTTTCACAGAAGACTCAGCGGCACTGTGCGTGCCGCTGACGTCTTTTAATGTACTCAAACCAATCGACTCAGCAAACGATTATTGCTTGGCTGCGTCTACCCAAGCCTTCCAAGTAGCTTCATTGTCAGCAACCCAAGCCGCAACCACTTCTTCCAACTTTTCACCGTCTTGATCGATCGCATTCATCATCGGAATTTGATCAGCATTGGTTAGGGTGTAATTTTCTAAAAGTTTTGCGGCCGCTGGCCACTTGTCAGCCATGCCTTTCCAAGCCATCTTTTTGATGTAGCCACGCTGCCAGTCACAATCGTAGGTGGCATTGGGGTTCATACCCACAGACGCATCTTCGTAACATCCGTCTTCGTATGCTGGCAACTCAACCGGATGCAAATCCACAACCGCGTGTACCCAATGGGGTGACCAAAACATAACGAGAAGCGGTTCGTTACGTGTATCCGCCCCTTGTATTTCTGCTACAAGTGCGCCTTCACTACCTGCTGGCGCTGAGGTGTACTCTAATCCAAAGGCCGTTAAGCGATCGATGTTGGTGGTTCCCCAGTCCGCTGGGTAATCGACCAAGCGACCTTTGGGAAAGGTTTCTGCATTGGCGAAAACTTCCACACAATCTTTCAACGCCTCATAGGCGGGTAAACCAGGGCAAGCTTCTTTGGCGGCGTTGTTGTAGAACCAAGTTTCTGCTGGCTCTAAACCTAAGTCACCGACTTCGATGACGTTTCCACTGGCCAAGGCATTATCGTAATGCTCACCGATATTAGAACTCCAAATTTCTAAAGTGGCTGAGACGGTGTTGTCTTCTAGAGCTTGCATTTGCGGGTAATACCCCGCCGTCACATATTCAACGTTGTAGCCCATTTTTTTCAGGACCTCACCTGCGACGTGTGTAGAGATATGTTGACCCGTCCACTCGTTCATCGCGAGTTTGATCGGATCTTCACTTTCAGGCACAGCCGCCTGGGCTGTGGCCAGGGTGGATAATCCGAGCACCAGGCCTAGAGCAATCGCCGGCACGTGCGAATGAGTATTCTGCATAATTTTCTCTCCCAAGAGGTTGGTTAATGGTGATTTCCACTACCAACATACACGGAATGAGACACTATTTGAAGTCGACTGGTCAGCCCAAGCCTTCAACGATTAGGGCGCTGATATCAGAGACGTCACCCAGACCATTCACTTTGACGTACTTTGGCGCTCCAGAGCCGCCCTGATCGGCCCAATCGGCGTAGTAGGCCTTTAAGGGTGCGGTTTGCTCTTCGTAAACACCTAAGCGTTTTCGGACCGTGCTTTCTTCATCATCGGGGCGCTGAATTAGATCTTCGCCGGTTTCGTCGTCCTTTCCTTCCACCTTGGGTGGGTTATACACCACGTGATAGGTGCGGCCAGAGGGCTCGTGAATGCGACGACCACTCATGCGCTTGATGATTTCCTCGTGAGCCACATCAATTTCAACCACCGCATCAATTTGTACACCCGCCTCTTTCATAGCGTCCGCCTGGGCTAATGTGCGTGGAAAACCATCAAACAAAAAACCATTGCGGCAGTCGGCTTCTTTGATACGTTCTTTGACCAGCCCAATAATGATGTCATCAGACACCAGATCACCACGATCCATGACTTCTTTGGCCGCTTTGCCTAAGGGCGTACCGGCTTTTACTGCGGCTCGAAGCATGTCACCAGTGGATATTTGTGGAATGCCGAAGCGTTCAGTCAAAAATGCCGCTTGTGTACCTTTACCTGCCCCAGGGCCACCGAGCAAAATCAGACGCATGAGAGAACTGCCTGTTTCAAGAAGAATGCGCAGCAGAGTACCCAAAACCAGGTCAAATTGCATGTGGATGGCGTCTTATAAGACATAAAAAGGCTAAGCTTGATGCCCCAGTTGGCTGAGAAATTGGCGAAATGCCTGTTTACGACACGAATCCCCATCTAAAAAAGCTTCGACAAGACCTGCACATTAACGCAGACCTGCTGGGCCATCCGCTTAAATTTGCCACCACCTGGGGTTTGTTTTCGCCACGCGCTATCGATGAGGGCAGTTTGATGTTGCTCGAGCATCTGGACGTGGCCGAAGATGAAATCGCGTTAGATTTTGGCTGTGGCTACGGCCCCTTGGGTTTAGCCATCGCCAAAGCCGCCCCAAAAGGTTCGGTGCAATTGATAGATAAGGATTTTGTCGCCATTGACTACGCCAACAAAAATGCACAAGCCAATGGCCTAAACAATGCCCGCGCTTACTTAAGTAACGCACTCATGGATGTGCCGCTGGAACCCCAATTCTCACTCGTGGTGTCAAACCTTCCGGCAAAAACCGGTAATGAGTTGTACACCTTAGCCTTTAATGATGCGAAACAACGCATGCAACCCGGGGCTAAATTCGTGGTGGTTACCATCAATGGTTTGCGCAGCTACATGAAGCGTTCATTCACCGAAATTTTCGGTAACTACAAGAAATTGAAACAAGGTAAAACCTATACGGTTTCCGTAGCTGAACGATTAGCCGACTGACAATCGCAGACTTGACCCGCAGGCATGGCGGTTGAACATTCTCGGCACAACCAGGCGTGGGTCTCTTCTAGTTCGGGCGTAATGACGTGGCGATCATCGAACACAAAACAATCGCCGTCCCAGTGTTCCTTCCCGTATTGCTCAAACCAATTAAGGATGCCACCTTCAATCTGATAAACCTCCTTAACACCTGCGTTAGCTAAGTAAGGTGCCGCTTTTTCACAGCGTATGCCACCTGTGCAAAACGTCACGATCGGTTTGTCCGTCGGCAATTTTCCTGATGCGATGGCGGAATCCACCACTTTAGGAAAATTGCGAAAGTTATCCAGTGAAACATCAATGGCTTGCGCAAAAGTGCCCGATTTAATTTCGTAGTCGTTGCGAGTATCCAACAGCACAAAATCTCGCCCTTCATCCAGCCAAGTTTTTAAGGTTTCTGGCGTGATGGGCGGCGCTACCGTACGACCTTCTTCACCTTTCGTTTTTCCGCCATCGAACGTGATAATTTCAGGGCGTATTCGCACCTTTAACTTGGTGAAGGCTTGCAGTTCAGACCAACTCTCTTTCAGCCAAAGACCGGCTAAACGCTCATCGGTATTGAACCATTGAGTGGCTTTTTCAATCGCTTCCGCAGGGGCTGACAAGGCCACGTTTATGCCTTCCTCGGCCAACAAAATAGTGCCTAGAACACCAGCTTCGCGCAGTGCCGACAACATATTTTCTTGTAATTCTGGGAGGTTATCGAGTGTGATAAATCGGTAACCTGAGACGTTTAAGTGCTTCATCGTGTGACTTGTTATTAAAAGCTAACGGATTGAATTTAACTTGTTTAAAAATATTTCTGGCATTTCTGACGTGATGAACTAGGCTTACACGTATAACTATAATTGTATCTGTTTTTCAGTCACCGCCTGCTACAACGCCTGCGCTGGTGACAGAAAAAACTTGGGATTGAGAACCATAAAGATGAGTTTGACCTCGTTGCCTACGGCAGGGCGGCGCCTGGGTGCCCTTCTGACACTCACCGCCAGCCTGCTACCCGCGGCCGCTTTGGGCGACACACCCGAACCCTGGGCTGTTGACACCGACACACTTGAAGCTCGAACGCGTTTTATACAAGCGCGAGAAGCCCTCGCCGTGGCAGACATCGCCGCGTTCAACAAAATAAAAAGCACACTAACCAACTACCCCTTGTACCCGTACCTCGAGTACGAAAATTTAGCGCATATTTTTCGCACAGAAGAGCCGTCCAAGGCCTCAATCGGCAAACTCAATGCGTTTGAGAGCCAATTTAAAAATGAGGCGTTAACGCGGAATCTGACCCGAAGTTTGCAGTCTCGACTATCAGAAACCGAACAATGGACATTGTTTCTTGCGCTAAGTAAATCTCGCTTGGCCGCTAAGTTAAGCTGCAGCCACTTACGGGCAAATTACGAGCTGGGGAAAATTTCAACCTTCACCGATGAGGTGTTGGAATTGTGGGTACAGCCAAAAAAACACCACAAGCGTTGCCAGCCGGTTTTGGATGCCATCCAGGCAAAACACACACCACCGTTCAAGGCCATATGGGAACGCATCTTCCTATCCTTTGAAGAAGATAAGCCTAATTTCGCTAAGCCAATGCTTGGGTATCTGTCGCGTTACGAACGCAAACAAGTAACGAACTGGCTTGAAGCACTAGAAAACCCTGAACCTTTCCTAAACAGTGCTGTACTACAAAAAGATTCACAACTCAATCGTCGACGTTTTGTTGATCTTGTGCTGGCTTGGTCAAAATCAGACCCTGTCAGCGCCATGAACCATTGGCTGGAAAATAAGGATCGATTCCGTTTCTACAGCGATCGTTATTACGATACGCACCGCTTGCTAGCGATGCGTGGGGCCTACCGACGTTTACCCGAAGCCTATGAGTGGTTGATGGGCGTACCAGGCCGAGATGATGACCTTGAACTCAAGGAATGGCGCATTCGAGCGGCGTTGTTCGAACAAAATTGGCTTGAGGTCATAAAAAATATCCGCCGTTTACCGCAATCTGAGCAAGAAGAAGATCACTGGGCGTACTGGGAAGCGCGCGCCTTTGAAGAAACCGGTCATGTAGAAAAAGCGAACACAATTTACACATCCTTGGCAGGCCTACAGTCTTACCACGGTTTTTTATCGGCCGACCGCTTGAACGCAGATTACGCGATACGCAACGAGCCGTTACCCGTTGATGCACCCAAAGTTAACGCCTTAGCCGAATTACCCGCCATGATTCGCGCCAGAGAGTACCACCACGCTGGCGTCACTTGGGAAGCTCGACGCGAGTGGAATTCCGTACTAAAAAATGCGGATAAAGACACCGTTGCGGCAGCCACTCAATTGGCAATACATTGGGATATGGCAGACCGCGCTTTGGCAACTGCCGGACGCATAAAGGATTTTCGGCGTGCGATTGATGTGCGATTCCCTGTCGTATTTGAAGCCTTGATCAACACCCACACCACCGAGCACTCACTCGACCCTGCCTTTGTACTGGGCTTGATGCGCCGGGAAAGTGGCTTTATGGCCGATGCAAAATCCCCCGTGGGTGCAACGGGCTTGATGCAACTGATGCCACAAACTGCCAAACACGTGGCCGATATGAAGGGTAAGAAAAATTGGCGTGGCGATTTAACCGATCCCGCCACCAATATTGAATTTGGCAGTTATTACTTTCGCCATGTGCTGGATCGCTTTGATGAGCGCGAGATCCTGGCTGCGGCAGCCTACAATGCGGGGCCAACGCGGGTGAAATCCTGGCTACCCGAGAGCGTGATGGCGGCCGATGTTTGGATTGATACCATCCCGTATTCTGAAACTCGTCGCTACGTGCGCGCACTGCTAGCGTACGCAGCCATTTATGATGTGCATTTAACTGGTAAACCCAAACGACTCAGCGAGCGTTTGGAAGACATCCAACCGAAAGGACAAGACGAGACATGAACGGACCCGTTCAACAACAGATACACGACACCTTAGTGGATGCACTTGCGCCTGTGCACTTGCAGGTATTGAACGAAAGCCACATGCACAATGTGCCGGCAGGTTCCGAATCCCACTTTAAACTCGTGATCGTAGCGACCGAATTTTCTGACAAGCGGCTTATTCAACGTCATCGCGAAGTGAACGCTTTACTCAAACCGTACTTAGACGGAGAAGTTCACGCACTGAGTATGCACACCCACACCCCAGATGAGTGGGCTGCAAAGGGAGAGGTGGTGCCTGATTCACCGCCTTGCCGGGGTGGCTCAGCCGTTTAAATCACGGCAACCATCGCGGTATATTGCTTAGAATCTAACGTTTTACACTCTAGCTCTTAACAATTTAATTCTTAGAACCCAATTCAATCTAAAACACCCAGGCAAAAAAAAGCCCTGACGCATCAGCATCAAGGCTTTTTCTTGAACTACTAGCTAAGAAAGAGTTTAGAAGCTCTTGCTAAGCATTAGGCGCCAGTCGTCAGCACCGTCAGTGTCGCCATCATCAATGTTGTAACGAGCGCTAGCTGTCATGCCGCCGCCTAAGCCGTAGCCTAAGTCCAAGCGAGTCTTAGTTTCTTCACCGTCACCGTCAGTAGACTGGATGTGGTGAGTTAAGCCAAGAGATACGCCTGCGATACCGTAGCCAACTTTCAAACCAATGATGTTTGAGTTGTCAATGCCGTCGCCCACTTCCTGATCCACGTAGTGAACCGCAACGGAAGCACCAGCGAAGCCGAAAGAAGCACCAACTGAGAAGTTAGTGAGTTCGTCGCGCTGCTCACCACCAATACCAATGGCAAAACCACCGATGCTGAATTTCGCACCAACACCGATAGTGTCTTCATTCTTAGCTGGAGCATAAGAGAGACCAACTGTTGCAGGTCCGAATCCACCAGTGTACGAAACACCACCGTTAATGCCGCCAGTTTGGTCAAACAAGTCACCAGCAACCTGGCCATACTCAGCCGCTACTGGAACTTCACCAAAACGTAAATCACCGAATCCGCCTTTGATACCAACATAAATGTTGTCATCTGTGACTGGGCTGCCTGAGAGGCCATCCCCGTCTAAACGAATGCTACCGTAGGCGTCCAAACCGTTATTCATGGTGTGAGTCGCTACTACACCAACCAACGCATCTCCCGCCGCAAAAGAAGGATCACCTTCAGTTGGACCGTCGGCGTCTTCCGGGTTGGATAATGTGTCGTCATCGCTGCCTTTCAGCTGGATCTCAACTGCTCCGGACAGAACGGTGTCTGCGGAAGCAATCTGAGGGGCTGCTGCAGCAATACCTGCGATTGCTACCGCTACTGCTGTCTTTCTGAATTGCATAGTTCTCTCCGATTCAGATATTTGCTGTGTAATAAATTATGTCTAACAAGTTTTTGGTGTTGACCAGAGAACTCTAGCCAGTGTGTCTGAAAAATGCAACAACTAATGGCATTTTCGCAAGTTTCTGGCGTCGCACCTCTTTGGCAACGACATTCAGTGTAGAACATCCACAGCAAATGGCGAGTTTTTGAGCATTATTTTCTAATTAAAATCGCAAACGTGGTTTTTCTGCAACACAACGGGCGAATATCACGGGGTTTTTGCCAAATTTCGTCAATATCGTGGCATCGATGACACCCAAAAACTAATCCAATGAGTGGCTACTTGAATTTCTATTAGCAGAAAAAAAATGCGCATTTTCGCACTAGAAACTGATGAAATGCCATCAGCGGCTTTACTTTCAAGCCAATGCCGTTACATCCAGAAACGAAAAAGGGCCCTCTAGGGCCCTCGCTCGAACTGTGAGTCAGTGCACAGCTGTGGTTTAAAACCCCATAACCTGAGGTGGGGAAATTCGCATAGTACTTAGGTGCTGGTTTCGACTTTCGGGGTTTTCACCACACGTGCCGATTTAACCGCTCCATCGCCCGAATCATCAGGCAAGGTGATGTTCAGCTCGAGTATGTCAAATTCGTCTTGGGAATCGAGCTGCACCGAGACCTGATCATCCCCTACAGATACGTATTTCTTGATCACGTTGAGCAAATCGCGTTTCAGCATCGGTAAGTAATCCGGTGCATTGCGATTAGTGCGCTCATGAGCGATCAGGACTTGTAGCCGATCCTTGGCAACCTTGGCGGAAGCGTCGTCAGCCCGATTGCGAAAAAATTTGAAAAATCCCATGGCCTTCTACCCGAACAGTCGCTTGAAGAATCCCTTCTTGGTGCTTTCCATAAAACGATGGGGTTTGTTTTCGCCCATCAATCGATCGATCGCATCGCTGTAAGCTTGGCCTGCCTCACTGTCATCATCGAGGATGACTGGCTTACCCGCGTTGGACGATTCTAGAACCGTTTGAGACTCGGGAATGATGCCAAGCAAGGGAATGGCGAGCAAATCTACGATGTCATCAACGCTCAACATTTGGCCTTCTTTCACTCGGCCGGGGTTGTAGCGTGTGATCAGCAAGTGTTCGCGCACAGGATCTTCGTTCATCTTTGCGCGCTTAGATTCACTTTGCAGAATGCCTAAAATTCGATCAGAGTCTCGAACAGATGACACCTCAGGATTCGTTGTTATGATGGCTTCATCTGCGAAATACAGCGCCATCTTTGCACCCTTTTCGATGCCCGCTGGGGAATCGCAAATGATGTAGTCAAAGTCACTTTTCTTCAGCTTGTGGATGACACGCGCAATGCCTTCGATGGTAAGCGCATCTTTATCGCGTGTTTGCGATGCTGGCAATATGTATAAGTTATCAATGCGCTTATCTTTTATCAGCGTTTGATGCAGGCTACTTTCCTGGTTCACTAAGTTCACCAGATCATAAACCACGCGCCGCTCACAACCCATGATGAGATCAAGGTTACGTAAACCCACATCAAAATCGATCACCACGGTTTTAAAGCCCCGTTGCGCAAGGCCCGTGGCGATAGAGGCACTGGTGGTCGTTTTGCCGACGCCACCTTTACCCGACGTCACAACGATTGTCTTGGTCAAGCTCTCAACTCCCAAAAAAATTTCGTGCTTTAAAGAGGCTCTATGTTGAGCCTTTCTTGATCTAGCCAAATTTGCGCAGGCTTACCTCGCAAGTCCTCAGGAATCGCTTCCAGGACTCTGTAATTTCCAGCTACTGAGACCAACTCGGCCTCCAGTGACGAACAAAAAATTCGCGCCTCTGTGTTACCAGAAACGCCACACAACGCACGACCACGCAGTGGACCGTATATGTGGATGTGATTGTCAGCAATCACCTCCGCACCCGGGCCAACCTGGCCCATCACAATCAAATCGGTGTCTCGGGCATACACTTGCTGACCCGAGCGCACTGGCCGCGTCATCAATTGCGGCTGTTTAACGATGTACTGCACTTCCTGGGCAGACATCGGCTCTAATTCCGCATCCACCTCAATGTCGGTGCTGTCAACTGCGCCAACAGACATCGACCCCGTGCTGGTGTTCGACGCCTGTGATTCGTCGAACTCCGAGCTACCACTTAAATCACCCTCAGCCGTGTCATCAGCTGATTCGTACCCCGCTCCTGCCAAAGACACGGCCCGACGCGGTTCCTTTTTTACTGCTTTTTCCTTCGCTTCAGCCGGTTTCGCTCGGCGTGCCACACCCTCTATGAGGGGAAGTGCCACTTCTTCCGCCAACTGCCCACTTTTGTTTACCACGCTGGCCACAATCGGCACCAGCTTATGACGGCGAATGCGTTCTAACAACGCACTCGTGTTCACAGAGACTTCAGCAACATCCAAGTCGGTTAAGTCAACGACAACTGGGGTGTCTTTAAAAAACCCCGGAGCTTGTTGCACTTTATCGGCAATAAGTTGATCGATTTTGTCGATATCGCCTGTATAAAGTTTGAGCGACATAAAGGTGTACATTCCACCCTTAAGTTCGACGTCCAGTTTTCGCGACAAAGCGGCAGCCCTCTTTCGTATTCCGGTACACGCTTAAGCCTACCTTGGCCGTTCCTATGTATCTCGGACTTGCATTCTAAAGCATTAATGCGATGACATGATGTTGACGGGCAACTTAATTGCGTAGACTTTTGTAAATGTTGGATTGTCGAAAAATTATTCACATCGACATGGATGCGTTTTACGCATCGGTTGAGCAACGTGATGCACCAGAACTTATCGGACAAGCGGTGATTGTTGGTGGAAAACCGCGTGGGCGCGGCGTCGTTGCGGCCTGCAGTTACGAAGCAAGAAAGTTTGGTGTGCATTCCGCCATGCCCAGTGCGGAAGCCTATCGCCGCTGCCCGCAGGCCATATTTATTCGCCCGCGCTTTGAAGCCTATCAAGCGGTGTCACAACAGATTCAACGAATTTTTCTCGAATACACCGATGTTGTGGAACCGCTCTCGCTAGATGAAGCTTACCTTGACGTCACGAACACCACGCTAATGGGTGGATCCGCGCTACGAATCGCGCAAGATATACGCCGCGTCATACTGCAACGTACCCAACTCGTTGCTTCTGCGGGAATTTCATACAATAAGTTCTTAGCGAAAATCGCATCCGATATCGACAAACCTAACGGCTGCCGCTGCATTTTACCTTCAGAAGGCCCAGCATTCGTTCGCGAGCTTCCGGTTAAACGCTTCCACGGCATTGGCAAGGCAACCGAAGCAAGAATGCACGCCCTGGGCATTGAAACTGGTGAAGATTTGCGCAAATGGACACTGGAGGAACTGCAACGAGAGTTTGGCAAGAGCGCACATTATTACTACCACGTATCCCGTGGTGTCGACGAACGACCTGTACGAGTCGAACGCACCCGAAAATCAATCGGCAACGAACGCACTTTCGGTGAAAATTTATCCAGTCACGCGCAGATGCTTGAAGTGATTACTGGCCTATCGGATCAACTCATGGATAAGCTGGAATCGAGATCCTTCGTGGCTAGTACGCTGAATCTTAAATTGCGCTATGCAGACTTCACGACCTTAACGCGGGCGCACAAAGTACAACGCGGGGTGTTCACCAAAGAAACAGCGAAACGCACCTTGCCGTTTTTATTGCAGCGTGCTTTGAGTGTCCCACCACAACGTGGCCTGCCTCACGTGAGATTGCTGGGGGTATCCTTCAGCGGCCTAACGCCAGCAGACGAGGATCGCCCAGAACAGCTGGACATGCCCTTTAATGACCCGTGAGTTAATCGCTGCTGAAACGCATCCGAGTTTCAATGAAAATTTGGCTTACTAAGCAGACAGCATGACGTCAGGAAACGTCGTCGCGCCCATCGGCTCACACAGATAGTATCCCTGAGCGCGGTCACAGCCCAGCTCCGCGATCTTATTAAATTGTTCTTCAGTCTCAATACCTTCCGCAACCACATGCGCACCGATACTGTTAGCAATGTTCACAATTGCCCGGATGATTTCCTGGCTGTTTCGATTGGTGGTTACGTCCATGACAAAGGCGCGATCAATTTTCACTTCGCTGATGGGAAAATCTCTTAACTCCAGTAGCGACGAGTAGCCAACACCAAAATCATCAATCGCCAGCTTCATTCCCATGCTGGTGAGTTCATTCAACATGGAGCGCAATTGCGTGGAATCATTGAAAAGGGCCGTTTCGGTAATTTCTAGGCACAGACGAGAGGGATCAAAACCACTTTGATTTAATAACCGCTCGATATCAGCGATCATCGTGTTCGAATCAAACTGTTTGCGGGATAAATTCACCGACAAGGTTGCTGGTGACATGCCAAATTGCGCCAGGCGTTGGTAATCATCAATCGCTTGCCGCATAACCCAAGTACCCAAGCGCGTAATAATGCCCGTCTGTTCAGCCACTTCAATGAATTCGCCCGGTGAAACTTTTCCTAAGTCTCCGCTGTTCCATCTCAGCAAGGCTTCCATACCGCACGTCATGCGTGTCCGAACATCAATTTGTGGTTGATACTGTAAGGACAATTCTTTTTTACGAATCGCTTGCAGGAGGCCAACTTCGAGCTGATGCCGCCGCTTGGCAAGTTTCTGATGATCACTGCTGTAAACCATGTAGCTGTTGTGGCCACGGCGCTTGGCATGGGAACAGGCACTGTCCGCACACTTAAGCAATGAGGTAACGGTATTCCCGTGCTCAGGTGCGTAGGCAATTCCAACACAAGCTCGCACCGGCAGATTCAGCGTGCCCACATTGACCCCGCAACGCAAGGTGGCCAAAAACGTAGACACCCGACGTTCAATCGCAGAACGATCGTTGTCAAATTCAATGAGGGCGGCAAATTCATCACCCGCTGTTCGCGCAATTAATGCGTCACTGGGCATGCAATGTTGCAACTGAATGGCAGTCTGCTTTAGCAGTTCGTCGCCCACCGGGTTGCCATAGGAGTCGTTTATTTGACGAAAACCACGCAGATCAACAATAACCAGCGCCAATTGGTCTCGCGCATGACTACAGCGTTTCGCAATGGTGCTAAGCAAATGCGCACGATTGGGTAATGCGGTTAATGGATCATTTAAATGTGCTACCCCATGCCGCTGAGCACCATGAACCGTGATCGCAACACCCCCATCTTGAGTGACTTTTTCTTTAATCATCAACGATTCACGCCCGTAACTCGGCAACTCAAATGCAATCGTGGAGTTGGGATCTTCTACGCCGTCTCGAGCCCGATTTCGAGCCTTCTCAACCGCTAAGTTGTCCGGAGATAACTGGGCGTACAGATCACTGCTGGTGGTCTCCGCCATGGCTGCAGCGCCTATTTCTAGCGGCAACATCTTCAAAAGTTTACGGTTAATCGCCGTTAGCTGGCCCTTCGTGTTGTAGAGCGCCACCGCATCGGGTAACGAGTCGAGCGTGCGCTGCAAAGCACCTTGTTCTCGCTGCGCCCCAACATGCCGACGCCAGCTCCACACCACTCCAGCCAAGCTAACACCCAGCAGCAAACCAGCGGGCAGCCAAGGATTGCTCCAGGCATTCGCAACCGCATCAGTCAATGGGTTTGTTAATGAGAACGACAGATCACTCATGAAATCGATATCGCACCGTAATGAAGCATTGAACGTTGGTGTCCTGTAACGCGAAACTTTGCGCCCAGGTAATGAAAGTAGCAGGAAAACCACAAAATCAAAGGTGAGTTTCGTTTTACTTCGTTTTGGTGCAACTACAAGGCGTTCCTAGAAGCCGCTGTTTTCAATTCTAAACACCAGTTAATTACACTCAAGGAAAGTCATCAGGCATCTCAGCAACCAACGCCCGCGATGGCTCGGTTACAAAAAACCACACCCAGCAAAGAAAAAGAGGCACCTGTTGAGGTGTCAGTTATCAACAGTGGTCTCGACGGCAAGGATGCCGCTGCGAAGCCTACAGGGACGTATTCATGGCGCCCACTGTTGATAGCTCACCCCTTAATAGGAGCCGGCCATTCCAAAGCTCACTCTTCGACTAACCCCAATTGCAGCGCCTTGTGGTAACAAGCCACCCGATTATTGACTTTGAGTAAATTAAACAGAATTTTTATATGCGTCTTAACGGTTGACTCAGCAATATGCAGTTCACGCCCAATGGTTTTATTGGGTAACCCTTTGGTCAGCAATCGTAATACTTCGAGTTGACGTTTGGTGATACCAAGATCCTGAGCGACCACATTGACAAGCCCTTTGTCACTTCGATTTGCAATGGAGCTTCTGTTCGACTCGTCAGGCCATATGGCCTCACCTGCCATAAGCTTTGAAAGCGCATCCATCAATGTAGCCGCCGGCATCGACTTATGAAGAATGCCAGCGGCACCGGCTCGTCTTGCATCATCGATGAGACGCGCTTCCGTGCAACCAGTAAGAATAAGCACCGGTGGTGGTGAAGGCAGTGCGTTGATAACTTTAAGTAGGGTTATGCCATCAATATCTGGAAGATCTTGGTCTAGTAAGATCCCCGCCGGGCATTGGTTTGAAATTTCAAGCAGTGCTTCACGCCCATTGGGACTTGTGGTGATGTCGTAGGTTGACCCAAGTAACACACGCAAACTTTCCGAAAACATCGCATGGTCGTCAACAACCAAAATCCTCATGACACACCTACTCGACTTTTTTCGTTTATACAGACACCATCCGCCAAAGGTTGCCTGACAGGCTCGACCAACCCCTACCGATCCCCCAAAAGGAGGAGCAATACCACCCTGAAGAACGATACAATATAATGCAGTATTTGCCCATAATTCAATCCCTATCGGAAGTCTAATTTTGGATTAGATACATCAGTTAAGTTAATTAACCGATGCAGGGAAAACAGGATGTCAACAGATTATTTTTTAGGGGAAGAATTCTTCGGACTGATCGGAGTTGCTGGTTTTTTACTGTACATGCTGTCTTACGCACTGTTGCAGTTAGGCCGCATCTCTGGCCACGGTTATTCCTACACTGTATTAAACATGTTGGCAGCCACATTCGTTTTGATCAGCCTGCTGCACCAATTTAATCTAGCATCGGCACTGATCCAAATATCTTGGATTATAATTTCTCTCATTGGAATTTTTAGGCTTTGGTCTAGTAACCGTCGTCGTAAATCCAGACGACGACTTCGTTTCAAACCAAAAGCCATCATCGCCAGCTCCAAATATTCCCAATCAAAAAGCTTCAACCTATAAATGAGTCCTATTTAAAACGCTGTTCCAAAGTACGGTATCGACTCAACTTAAGTTAATTTGCCCGCACCCGGTGTAGTCCGTAGCCTGAAGTAGTCAAAACAGTCAGGTCGTACTGCGCTCGCATTGCGCCGTGGTAAAAAACTTATGTCGAAGTTAACGCAATGGGGTTAAAGGCAAAAGAAAATGCGCTTGACCACCGAACTGCCACCCAAGCAGTAGAATTTGTATACAGCAATTTGCTGGACGTCAGTCGAATTCAGATTCTGTTCCCATTGATTGTGGGTTATGTGTTCTGGGGAACGGTGCCTGCTTGGATCATTGTCTCCTGGTGCTTTGCCTCTTGTATGGTTTATGTCTGCCGAATTGGGCTAACACTTCAGTATCGAAAACACGCAGCGGGAGAAAAAAACCCATGGAAATGGGGACAGCGCTTCAGCACAACCTCGATCGTGTCGGGACTTCTTTGGGGAATGTCGGCTTGGTTGTTTTATACGCCCGATGCCCAAACCGGCCTGGTGCTTCTGTATGTGCTAATTGTTGGGACAGCCGCCGGGGCTGTCATGATTTCATCTTATTGGTTAGCCGGGTATCTGCTTTATGCCGTACCGGCGGTTTCATTGACCGCATTATCCTTGTTCGTCAACGGGGATCGAAACGAGAACATACTCGGTCTTATCCTGTGTCTACTGGTGATGATGTTAGTCAGCGTAGCGTTTAAAAGCAGAGATCAAGGCTACGCGGGCATTCGATTGCGTTTTGAAAATTTGGATTTGATTGATCGATTGAACTCGGAAAAAGAGCGGGCTGAAGATGCAAACCGTGCAAAAACTAAATTTTTAGCATCCGCCAATCATGATCTTCGACAACCCGTTCATGCACTCTCATTGCTCAGTCATGCCATGCAATCGGAACTTCACACTGAACGCGGCAAGACCATATATTCAAAGTTAGAACAAACCGTGACGAATCTCAACCAATTGCTAGAGTCCTTGCTTGATCTCTCACAACTTGAAGCCAACGCACGGCAAGTGAATAATAGCCACATTAGCTTGATCACTCTAGGTGATCAGTTGGCATCGGAGATACAACCACTTTGTGATGAAAAAGGACTTCAATTTAGAGTGCGTTTTCTCGACGAATACATAATTTCCGACCAAACTTTGTTGGTAAGACTTTTACGAAATTTGCTCAGCAATGCCATGCGGTATACCAACGACGGGGGTATCCTCCTAGCGTTCCGACGTCAGCAAGACAGCGTTTCAATTGAAGTCTGGGATACCGGCATAGGCATCAAACGAGCAGATCAAAAAGATATCTATCGAGAATTTTTTCAAGTAGCGAACGCCGCAAGAGCACAAGGTGAAGGTCTGGGGCTAGGACTTTCAATCTGTTATAAAATCGCGGCATTGCTGAAGCTCGAATTAGAAATGTCATCGGTGTTCGGCAAGGGCACTGTATTCCGTATTCGACTTCCTTTGGTCACGGAATCCAATATCGCGCCGTGCGTTGAACATTTGAACGTTGTCGATGTTCAAGATACCTCGGTGCTACGGGGCCTATCAGTTCTAATCATTGACGACGATTTATTAGGCCTTGGCACGATGTCCGAAGCACTGTCGTCCCTGGGCATAAACACGGTGCTTGCACAAACCCCGAGACGCGCTAAAGAATTGGCTAATGAGCACAACGGTATCGATATGATTTTATCGGACTATCGTCTTGGAGAAGAGGGCACCGGCGTCGATCTGATTCATGACATTCGTCAACTACCTGGAATGCGCAATGTTCCCGCACTCATCATTACCGGTGATACCGCGCCTGCAGTTCTGCAAAAAATCGAAGCCTCAGGCATTGCTTGCATTCACAAACCAGCAAGTACGCATGCGTTAGCAACCCAACTCAGTATGCTCGTAATATCAAACTCGATGAGTGCAAAAAAAACCACAATAAACGAGTCACAGAAGAACATCCCAGAGCCCGAGGAAACTTTGTAAATGGCGGGTTCTCATCGAAGTCAAGAAAACGCTGTCAACATCGCTTGCAAAGCGCTTTCAGGCTGCTCACCCAACATCATGTGTCCACAATCTTTAAGTTCGATCACTTGGCTATCCGGAATTAGGGACGCTAAGGCGTAACCACCCTTTGGCATCGTCATCCGGTCATCAACACCTAATATTAAAGTCACCGATGAGGCGCCCGCGGCAGCTGCCGCCTGTTCGCCTTCAGCGTAATGATTACAAGCAGCTAAATCGTTATACAACACACCAGGTCCTGCCCTTTCCAGTAAGGCTTCTCCCACGTTCATCACACTGATACCGGCAATGGGGTTACGACCCAGTCGTGAGGCTTCACTGTGACCGAATAAAGTAATCATGTCGATGGCCGCATGATCATTCGCTTTTGCAGCGTTGAGTAAGGGTGGGCCAACCACCATGGGGTATGCCGTTCCCATCAAAGCAACTTTTGCGAACCGAATGGGTTGATCCCCCACCGTTTGCAATGCCACCAATGAACCCATGCTATGACCTGCAAGGAACATATCTTCCAACGAGAACGCAGAATTTTCTTGCCCACAAAGATCCAGTAGCTGATTGACCCATTTCGCCATGGCTTCAATCGTCGGCAGTGCTGAACCGCTAGAATTTCCGTGGCCAGGCAAATCGGGCGCAAGAACGTTGTAGCCGCGCCGAGCAAAGTAGCGTGTGAATAAAGTCCATACCGTGCGATTTAATCCCGCTCCGTGTATGAGCACCAAACTAGGCTGATTGTCTTTCCATTCCACACCACCGGTGCTAATGAAGATCGATTCATTATTGAGCTCAATGTTCATGACGCCGCCTTAGTAACGCGCGAAGCACTTTTTAACGCCGATGATAAATCTCCAATTAAATCATCCGCTTCTTCTAAACCGACGGACAAGCGAATTAACCCAGGTGCAATACCTGACTCGGTTAGCGCTGCTTCATCCATTCGAGAGTGTGTTGTGCTGGCAGGATGAATCACCAATGACTTGGCGTCGCCCACATTGGCAAGATGTGAGAACAAACGCAGCGAATCAATAAACGCAGCGCCCGCTTTTCGGCCACCTTTTATTTCAAAACTAAATACCGCACCGGTGCCATTAGGTAGCAACGTTTTTGCTAGATCATGATCGGGGTGAGTGGGCACAGCCGGGTGATGTACAACATCGACTTGTTCGTGCGCTGCAAGAAAGTCCACTAACTGATGCGTGTTACTTACGTGGCGTTCCATGCGTAAGCTTAAGGTTTCTAGGCCTTGTAGTAAATAAAACGCGTTAGCCGGTGATAGGGCTGCACCAAAGTCACGCAATCCTTCCTTTCTTGCCCGCATCGCAAAAGCTGCAGGGCCAAACTCATCCACAAAATCCATTCCATGAAAACCGTCATAGGGTTCAGTGAACTGCGGATACAAGCCAGAGGCTTCCCAATCAAACCGACCACCGTCAACCAAACAACCGCCCACGGCGACACCGTGACCACCCATGAATTTAGTGAGCGAATGAACGACCAAATCCGCACCTTGCGTGAATGATTTTTGTAGCTGGGGGGTGGATAAGGTGGCATCAAGAAACAAAGGCAGATTGGCGTTGTGTGCCACTTCAGCAACACGCGGCACATCCAGCACTTCACAGCGCGGGTTTGCCACAGTTTCTGCAAATACAACTCGGGTTTCCGGGCGAATGGCAGCGGCAAACGCATTGGGGTCGCGTGGGTCCACAAACGTGGTTTCAATGCCAAAACGCGGCAAGGTATAGCTCAGTAAATTGTGTGTTCCACCGTATAAACTGCGCGAGGCAACAACATGATCACCCGCGCTGCACAGCGTGGTTAACCCTAGATGAATGGCCGCCATGCCACTGGCCGTGGCCACAGCCCCCACACCCCCTTCAAGCGCTGCAACACGTTCTTCCAACACCGCAACGGTTGGATTCGAAATTCGTGAATACACGTGCCCTGCACGCGCCACATCGAATAAGCTGGAAGCTTGATCGGCGTCTTTGAACACAAACGAAGTACTTTGGTAAATGGGTGCAGCACGTGCTCCCGTTGCCGCATCGGGTTGTTGCCCTGCGTGCAGTGCCAATGTATCAAACCCGAAGTGTTTCGGTCCGGCCATGGGGTGTTCTCCGTTTTACGAAATACCAAATTCATCTTGTCTTGCCTGCTTCACCACATCGTAGTGCGCAGTCAATAAATCACTCTTCAACAAAACACCTTTAACGCCAGGGTTTTCCGAAGTTACGTTGTCCACCACCGGCAAGTAGTCCAATTGATGCTCTGCCATCAAGTTCAACGCATTCACAATGTTCGCAGAACTACCGACCGCCACTTCCTTCGACGCCATACAAGCCACCAATGGGTGCACAGGCTCGGAATCCATTGGGCCGCTCAATTCCTTAGCCGTTGCATTCGGATCGACTGTCAAATCATCACGGAGCTTCTTGGGAGTTGATTCAACTTTGCCATCCGATGACGCCGCGTGGATGGATGTTAAATCATCCCGAGCATGCCAATGCGCCAACAACGCAGCCAATGAGACGCTACCTGCGAACTGCCCTTCTTCATCCACGAGCACAGCAATGCGTTTACGTTCTCGCCCCAATTGCGCTTGCAAGGCCAACGGTTCAGTTGAAACCGGTGCCGTCGAGAATCGATCACTAATAAGATCAGCCACTTGGTGAGTCATTAGTAAAGAGATGTCGCGACCCGTGGTGATATTGACGGATCTTTTGGACAATTGCCAACGAAAAAACGACCCCCATGGGCCAGCTTGCATCACCGTGGAAGAAACGGCCGCCGCTACCATAACCGCGACAGTAATGTCGTAATCACCCGTCATCTCAAACACAATTAATACCGTGGAGATGGGCGCGCCTAACATCGCCGACGCAACAGCCGCTGTGCCCACTAACGCATAGACTCCTTGTTTAGATGCCGAATCCGGCAGAAACGTAAGCACATCAACACCCAAGCCCTGCACCAAGGACCAACACGCCGCACCCAGTAATGCGCCTAAAAACACCGCCGGGCCAAATACGCCGCCCGCGCATCCACTGCCTATGGCGATGCCAACCAGCAGCAGCTTCGCCACCAGTAATGGCAACACCAAATCGGATGGCATGTCCCCACGCAGTGCTGAATCGGTGGCCTCAAACCCAATACTTAACACCATGGGTAATTCCAAAGCCACAACACCGAACAACAACCCCGCAAACATTGGGCGTAACCAACTGGGTGTACCCACACGTTGCCAGCCCAAGCGACTGGTGTGTGCTACCCCAATCGTTAAATAAACTACGCCTGCGCCCAGTACTCCGATGAGCGCGAACAACGGTAACTCCCAATAAGCGATCCATTCGTAGTTCGGTAATGCAAAGTACACATCTTTACCTAGAACAATATGGCGTACCACGACCGCCGCCACGCAAGCGACCACGATGGGTGCAAACACACGCAAGGTGTAGTAACCCACAATGACTTCGAGCGCGAAGATTACAGCGGCAACGGGCGCATTAAAAGACACCGTGACAGCCGCCGCCGCACCACACCCTAATAGAGCTAAAGATTGGCTACGATCCAATCGCAGGCGTTCAGCAAGCCAAGCCGACATAGACGCACCGATGTGAACCGCCGGGCCCTCTCGACCCAAAGGCGCACCCGAGCCTAAAGAAACGGCCGCCGCTAAAGCTGCAAAAAGATCCGAGCGGGTTGGCATGCGGGCGCTGTTCAATGCGCAAGCTTCCATCACATCGGGGATACCGTGATACCGAGAGCCCGGTACTCTAGACAACAACAGACCCACGATTAAACCACCGAGAGCTGGCACCAAAACAATTCGCCAAGCTGGCTGCGAGGCAACGATTTGTGCGTACCGGGTTTCTGATGCTTCCCCAAATCCAATCAGCTGCACCAATAAAATCAGTTGAATAAGCAACAAGATAATGACGCCCACCGCCGCACCAGTAAGAGCTGCTAATGCGAAGAACGCAAAACGATTCAACCGGTGTACCCCATGGTACGCAAGGCAAATCGCTTTCTTAACGGGCTTATGTTGTCTAACCCTATGAACCCAAGTGCGCGAAAATGACCGGGTAGACGCGCATCCCCTCGAAATGTTTTCGCCAAGGTGTCAGTTAGAGATACCACTTGTTGTTGATCATGCTGCCGTGATTGCTGGAACGCATGCAACACCTCTTCACTACCGGGATCGATTGAGCGTTGATCGGTTTTTTGTCCCATAAAATCTAGTAAACCCGCAACATCTCGTAAGGCTAAGTTAAAACCTTGACCGGCCACAGGATGCAATAGCCGCACAGCGTTGCCCAGCAGCACCGTTCGCGTGCCGACTTGTCGTGTGGCTTCTCGGCGTATCAGCGGCAAAATCGTTTTTGCTCCGATGGCATTCATTCGGCCTAGGCGAAAACCTAATTCGCTTTGCAGCGATGCCAGCAGTTCTTCATCCGATTGAGATGCTTTTGTTTTAGCGTCTGCAGGATCTAAACACCAGACCACACTCATTACATTGCCTGGACGAGGCAACATCGCCAAAGGCCCACTGCGCGTAAAGCGCTCAACCGCCAAGGCACCATGCGGTTCAGACACTTGCACGGTGCTCATCAATGCACATTGTTCATAGTCAACGTGCTCATCGCCAATGCCCACTAAATCACGCACTCGAGAATTGACCCCATCGGCAGCGATTAGTAGGCGCGTGTTTAAACGTTCGCCAGATTCTAAACCAACCGATATGACCTCGTGGGCTTCACTACCTTCACTCGATACCTCGGATACTGAAGCAACCACTTCACCGCGATGTACCGTGATGTTAGGCAGCTGCGTAACGCAATCAGTTAAAGCTGAAACCCACTGACGATTTTCTATGACATAACCCAATGCGGGTACGCCCAGTTCATCGGCTCGCAGCCGAACGCTGCCCAAAAACCCGCGTTGCGATACGTGAACTTGCTGAATACTTTGCGCGTCTTTTTCAATGGCTTGCCAAACACCCCAGCGCTGCAGCAATCCGACGGTGGAACTGCCAATGGCCGTGCAGCGTTGATCGAGTGGATCCGTTGGAACCGCATCCGCACGTGCGCTTTGATCGACAATGACTACCCGCCACCCAGCTTGAGCGCAAGCCATCGCAATCGGTAGTCCTGCCAACCCAGCCCCAACTATAAGAACGTCGGTATCGGACATGCCGGCTTCAGTGACCTGCCATGAGAGCTTCAATTTCATCAGGGGCTTTGGGTACATCGGAGGTGGTGACCTCATGACCCTTCGCCGTCATTAGCACATCGTCTTCCACGCGGATGCCAATATTTTTGTACGCTTTAGGGATTCCACGCGCGGCACCAATGTATAAGCCTGGCTCGATGGTTAAACACATTCCTGGCTCTAATAAGCGCCATCCGCCATCTATTTTATAATCACCCACATCGTGAACATCCAGCCCCAACCAATGACCGGTTTTGTGCATATAAAACGGGCGATACGCCTCTTTCTTTATCAGGGTATTCACATTGCCTTTCAAAATACCCACCTCTTTTAAGCCGCGGGTTAACACCCGCACTGCAGCATCATGTGGATCATTCCAATGATTCCCAGGCTGGCACGCCTCTATACCAGCCAAATTGGCTTCTAACACAATTTCATACAAGTCTCGTTGAGCGGCACTAAAGATTCCGTTAACGGGAAACGTGCGAGAGATATCGCCGGCATAACCCGAAATTTCTGCGCCGGAATCAATCAACACGAGTTCGCCGTCGTTTAACTTGGCGTTGTTTTCGCAGTAATGCAAAATGCAGCCGTTCTCACCACCACCAACGATCGGTAGAAAGGCATGCTGCCCACCCTCTCGGCGATAGGTGTGTATGAGCGCGGCTTCCAATTCCCATTCCATCATGCCCGGTTGACAAACTTGCATGGCAGCCACATGCCCTTTGGCACTGAGCTTAGCGGCCGCTTTTAAATGCTTTTGCTCTGCACGCGACTTGATCACGCGCATGTCGTGTAAGTGGTAATCCAAGGAAATAAACGCATCCGGATCATCCGTGCTCTTTCGCGCCATGCGGGATTTTTTTAACCAGCCCAACAGCTGCGCATCAAAACTTTGGTTTTTCCCCAACGTGTGATAGACGTGTTGTCGGCCTTCTAATAAGCCCGGCAAAATCTCATCCACGTCATCAATCGGGAACGCATCATCAGCACCCAACGCTTCGGGCGCGCGATCGACTCCTAAGCGGCGGCCATGCCAAGTCTCTTTTTCCGGGTCTCGATCACGACAAAACATCAGGTACTCGCCCGCTTTACGCCCAGGAATGAGGACCAACAAGCTTTCCGGCTCTTCAAAGCCAGATAAATACCAAAAATTACTGTCGGGGCGATAGGGAAATTCCGTATCTCGGCTGCGTACGGCAACCGGTGCCGCGGGGATCAGTGCAATGGCGTTCTCATCCAAGGTGCGCATTAACACTCGGCGACGGCGCCGATATTCGTTGATTTCTGTCTTGTTTAGCATGTCTTGTTAATACAGGGTTAATGCACTTGAGTGTGGTCGCCACCGGCCACCGGTTGCAGCTCCTCATGCACCAGCAACACCCCCACCCGCAAGAATTCGAATATTTCCTGCCAGGCTTCGTCGTCGGATTCGTCCAATTCGTCTAAATCCAGATTTTGAATGGCTTGGAAGTCAGCGATGACTTCTCGAGTGTCCTCCGGCAAGGAGGCGGTGTCACGGCCAGCTGAGGATAATCCCAGGCCATAATTAAATCCTGAGCAGAAATCGACTAATCCAGCTGCTCGTTCCGATAGAGGGGCGGAGTCTTCTGGCATATCAGGCTCGAACGCCAATTCAGAATCGTTCAAGGCCTCGACAACACTATCGAACCAGGCATCCAGCTCTCGAATGTCGGTGGCATTATTTTGCACGGTTTCGGCTTTCATGTCGGCAGCATCCAACAATTCTGTCAGCCAACGGCTTTTGGCAGGACCTGTGGCCTGACCGCACAGGAGCCCCACAGCGATGCCTTGTGCCTCAGAAACTGGCAGGGGAACTGCCAATCGAGCCAGCAAATCCGATCGATCATTGAATTGTTTTGTCACAATCGGGCTGTTAACCTTGCCAGCGCTACACCGCAGAAGTATACAATGGGGGCGAGGCAACCGCTGACGCATGCTATGAGCAGTCCTGACATAAACGAAGAGATCGAGAACTTAGAAGCCCAATTGAATGATTTGGCCTCTTTGTGCAAGCGCTTACGACTTGAAAACCGCTCGCTTCGGGAGCAACAGGTGAGCCTGGTGGAAGAACGTGCTCGGTTGATTGAGAAAAACGAGCTGGCTCGCACCAAGGTTGAGCAGATGATTGTTCGCTTAAAGTCCTTGGAGGCTACTTCGTGAGTAAACGAACCCACACCCGACCTTCTCGCATCGCCGAATCGCGACCCGTCAAACTGCGCATTCTTGATAAAGAAGTGCAACTGGCCTGTAAAGTGGGTGAGGAAGATGAACTGGCAAAGGCCGCCGCTTACATCGATCGTTCGATGAGCGAACTCAAGGGCCGTAACAGTACCTCTAGCATTGAAAAAATTGCCATCGTTGCCGCCATCAACACGGCCGCAGAGCTCATGAAATCTCGCTCAACAAAAGCTGGGGAACATCCTGAGTTAACAGAGCGTCTGGTTGCAATGAATGCCAAGTTAGAAGACTTATTAGAAGAAGAGTCTGAACCGGCCTAGTTAATCAGCCCAATTTATCAGACCTGTTAATCAGACCAGTTAAACAAAATGGGTAACCGGCCAATTACCCCACGAGTTATAAGATTCGCTAACACATTGGCCAACCTATGGGTCAATGACTAGACTAAATAACTGACCGATTTCGTGATGTAACTTATGATTGCGTCACCCTATACCTGCACATCGCGTGCTACGCTTTAGTTGTATCATCTGCGGTGTTTGTTATCTTGCTGGGTATATCCCTTGAGCCTATTTTGCACCCCGGGAACGGCTCGGTCACTGTTGTTGTGCACGTCCGCTACGGCGGAAAGCCTGATACGGTTCCGGCTGATCCCACTTGAACCGATTGGTTCAAGGTAGCACACTTGAGACGGCACTCGTGGTTGATACATTTTCATCTAATGACGTTGATAAAAACCTAGCACAACGTAATGCGCTGCGAATAAAACTTCGAGCCGAACGTCGTGCGTTAACCGAACATCAACAAGAACAAGCGGCATCTAAGCTACAAGGCCATGTGCTTGATGCACTGAAACGCCTTAATACACCCAATCCCTTGCAACGAGTTGCTGGCTATTTAGCGTTTCAAGGAGAAATTAACGTTAGCCCCGTTATGAGCGCACTTCGTGCAACCGGCGTAACCACCTATGTTCCCATGTTAGACGGTGAAACCTTAGCGTTCGCTGAATGGTCAGAGCACACCCCATACACAAGCAATCGTTTTGGCATCATTGAACCCAAGGTAGCTAAATCAACTTGGCTATCAGCACACGAACTCGACGTGGTGTTAGTGCCCTTGGTTGCCTTTGAAAGCAGCGGCCAACGACTGGGCATGGGCGGTGGGTTCTACGATAAAACCTTTGCGACTCGACGAGAACAATCTGCACCACCTTGGCTGATCGGTGTTGCGCACCAATTGCAACGCGTTGAGTCGGTGTACGCTGATTGGTGGGATGTGCCGTTGGATGCCGTAGTCACTGACTAGACAACAAGGCTAGAACACCCGCGTCACTGGTACGTGGTTCACACAAAACCACCCTGCCACATATTGTCCTGCAGCTTGTGAAAGCACCGGAATACTTCTTGCTCGACCACTCAATCGGCCTTTCGCGGTTTCGTTGTTCACGGAAATAGGCCTCGTTCGTTCAAAGGTCGAATTCCATGATTTTTACTACTTCTCGAATTAACTTCTACCGCGCACGACACCTTGCAAGCTATGTGCTCCTGACGTTATTAGTTTCTGCCTGCGATACCGGCATCAAAGGTTCCTCCGTTGTGGTCGCTGGCGGTGACGCTTCAGAATTCGATGAGGAAGACTTAGGCATTATCGACGGCGAGGAAATTGAAAGCCGAATTCCCGGACCGTCTCTTGGATTTGCACTGCCGTTGAATGGACGAGTTCACGCACGCACTGGAGCGGTGGGTTCGGAACTAGGTAACGGATTTGAAGTCTCTTGCACTAACGGTCGTGTGTTAGCAGGCATTTCTGGCTCACACAACAATAGACTGGATCAACTGCAAGCGCTTTGCGTCAGCGTGGATAACAATGGTCGTTGGATAGATACCCCAACACAAGCAGCAGCCGGGGTCGGCTCGGTAACCTCACAAGCGTTTACGCGTGTTTGCCCGTCTAACCACGCCATCACCGGTTTCACCAGTGATCTTACGAACGATTTCCCTAGCTACTTACAAGTGCACTGTAAAGCCCTGAGTGGTGAACGCCAAACCACTGGGATACAAACAGCGTTAAACGCATTAGGCACTTTGGCTACCAATGCACCAACGAGTCGCCCGCAATGTGCGCACCGCGCACCAGCAACCGGTTTATATGGATACGCACAGTCATCCATTGAACGTTTGGGTTTAGTGTGTTTTGAAGATCCCACCTACGCGGGTCGTTGGTCCAGTCGATTCGATTGGCCTCACGTGGCCATTCATTCGGTGATGTTAGCCGATGGACAGGTGCTGACTTATGGAAACGGCGGTCCTGGTTTTCAGGGAGTTATGGAATACAACGTTTGGGACCCTGCATTAGGCTTAGGGCAATCCGCCCACACCGCAATTCCCGGCGAGGCCAGCGTGGATTCTTTTTGCAGCGCCGCGTCACTACTTCCAGACGGCTCTGGCAATGTACTGATGCCAGGCGGTGACGCACGACCACTGGGAAATAAAAATGCAGGACTGCAGGATGCGATGATTTACAGTGCGGGTACCCAAGCGGTTACTCGCGCCAACGACATGAACTTTGCACGTTGGTACCCCACCTCAACCATGCTACCCAATGGGGATATTTTAGTTTCTGGTGGACGCGATGCGGACAAAGTTGCAGTACCCACGCCAGAGGTTTTCACCACATCCGATGGTACCTGGCGCACGCTGCCCAACGCCAACATGACCGGTTACAACTATTTTTATCCCAAACAATTTGTGATGCCCAATGGCGACGTGTTTGGGATTGCAGGGCGCCGTATGTACACCCTCTCTGCGCAAGGTGAAGGCACCTTAACCGATGTGGGTCGAGTACCGAATGTTTCCGCTGGTCCTTCGGCCACCGCGGCTATGTTCGAACCCGGGAAAATTCTGCACGTCGGCGGCCGAGGCGATAACGGCGTGGGCGCCGTGGTTATAGATGTCACCTCCGGCTCACCGGACATCACCGTCATAGATGGCTTGGCTGAACCAAGAACCACGTGGGCCACATCGGTATTGATGGCTGACGGCAACGTCATGGTGGTTGGTGGCAGCTATGAGCCAAATGATGATGTTACAGCGGCCTTAGGTGCTGAGATGTGGAACCCAACTACCGGACAATGGACACAGTTTGCGCGCAATGAGCTGCCTCGCTTGTATCACTCTAGCGCTGTGATGTTAACGGACGCACGAATCCTTGTAGCCGGTGGCGGCACCCCAGGGCCCATAACGAATGAAAACGGAGAAATATTTTCACCGCCTTATCTATTTGACGACAACGGCGCTTTAGCGCAAAGGCCCGTTATTGATTACGCACCCGATGTAGCCACATGGGGGCAATCGGTTGATGTTCAAACCGACGACAACAGCAACATCTCCAGAGTGACCTTAGTTAAAACCGGCTCCACAACACACGGATTCAACATGGATCAACGGTTTTTAGACCTAACGTTTTCAAGTACGGCAAACGCCGTTGCCATCAACATGCCAGCGTCAGCTAACCTTGCCCCGCCAGGTTACTACATGTTGTTTGTACACGACTCAAACGGCACACCATCGGTTGCTAAAATTGTAAATCTTGGCAGTGTGGCAGCTACGAACACACCACCGCAACCCCCTAGCACCTCCTTGCCCCCATTGTCAGCCAACACCTTGTTGAACAATGGCGGATTTGAACAAGGTAAACAGTCTTGGACAGATTGTGCAGCAGCCTCGGCCACCACACCGGCATCGATTAGCGTGGAAGGTAATCAAAGCATGAAGGTGAGCAACAATGGATGCCTCTATCAAACCGTATCCGTCGTGCCTGGATCAACCTATTCTTTAAGCTGTCAGGCTCGTGGTAATGCGATTGATTACTCCAGCTTATCTTTGCAAATGTTAGATGCACAGTTCAGCGAGTTGTCAGCTGCGAATCAAGCAATTGAATCTGAGCAATTCACGGAACTGAATACCAGTTTGGAAGCACCAGAAAATGCGCAGTATGCTAGCGTGACTTTATACAGTGAAGGTAACGCACATTATGATCGCTGTGAATTACTGCAAAGCTCTGTCAGCGTACCACCTGTTGAAGCACCAGTATCAGCCGCCAATTCATTAATTACTAATGGGGGCTTTGAGCAGAGTAAAACAAGTTGGAACGACTGCTCACGAACGGAGCTCACAAACGTTACATCAGATTCTGCAAACGGCAGCGGTGCGATGCAAATACAAAACGCGGGTTGCTTGTATCAGGAATTCCCAGTCACACCCGGAAAAACATACCAGCTATCGTGCGCTTCAAAGTCTGACGGCACCCGCTATTCCAGTTTGTCGTTAACGCTAATGAGTGAGAACTACACAACACTCAACAGCGAGCACAAGCCGGTGGGCAGAAATTTTTACCAAACCTACAAAGCCAGTCTATTCACGCCCATCGATGGCCGAATAGGCGCGGTCACTTTGTATTCCGAAGACAACGCACAATTTGATGATTGCGCAGTTGTGGAATTGTAGTGCTCACAATCTGTACATGCGCATACTTCATGGCGGCTATTTTTTTCGTGGCTTTGCCCGAGCCGACGGTAGCGCATTCACAGGATCATCTGGCCACGGGTGTTTGGGGTAACGCCCGGCCAAATCCTTTTTGACCGCAGGGTAACTGTTCACCCAAAAATTGGCCAAATCCGATGTGATTTGCACCGGGCGTTTCGCAGGCGACAACAGTTCTATTTTTAGATTCAACGCCCCATTCGCGATGCTGGGGTTCGTTGTACAACCAAACATCTCTTGCAGCTTGACAGATAACACCGCCTCTTTATCGGTGTAACGCAGCTTTATACTCGAACCACTGGGCACTTCATACCTCACCGGTAAAAGTGCGTTCAATGCTTGCTGCTGACGATAGTCGAGTGAGGCGTTCAGTACCTCCAGCAACTTAAGCTGTGACAAACCCTTGATACTTGAAATTCGGTTTAACCACACTGGCAACCACGTTTCCAAAGAATCCAACAACGATTCATCATCAACGCACGGCCAAGAATAGTGGGAAGTGGTTGTGGGTAAGCTTTGCATTAGCTGCACACGTGCCTGCCATTGCCGGCATTCATCAGTCCACGGCAAGCATTGCATACCCTTCTTTCGAATACCCGCTAATAACGCACGTTGCCTCTCCTCATCGCTCAAATCGGTTAGAGGCTTAGATTCCACAACCAAGCCCCCAAGCAAAACTTGTTGTTCCGCCACGACGCGCTCTAACGTGTCATCCCAATCACATCGTTTATATTGAGAGAACAAATGCGGCAAGTGCGCTCGCAATTCGCTTATATCCAATTCGATCGCTTGAAAAATACGAGCATCTTTTGCAGCGCCACCCATACTGGCAACAGCCAACCAACTCTGATGAGCCAATGGTTCCTGTTCCGATAACACAGCGCCCGCACCACAGGCCAATGTGTACGTAGCATCAGAGCCTATTTTTTGACTCTGACGTCGTCGGGCTATCCAATCGGGATAGGCACAAGCAACCAAGACCGATAAATCCACCGCAGGTGAATCGTGCCCAGGCAGTTCATTAGCATCACGCGTTACGCGAGTCGAAGTCCTTAGTTGTGCCATAGTTTTCTGTAACTGAGCGCACCTGTTTTTCTGTTGCCTGGGTGCGGGGTTTGAAATAACGGAAGCTAGATTGATGTTGTGGGTGGATCCGCCCTCTTCCAATAAAGCGGCTAACTGGCAGGCGAGTTCCGTTGCATGACGCTCCTGCGCCCAAATCAACATGGCGCCGATTCGTGGATGCACGGGTAGTTTAGAAACCACCTCTCCCAATGGCGTGAGCTGCGCCTGATTCAATAGACCCAAGTTGTTCAGTAACGATTTCGCTTGATTCACACTGGCTGCCGGCGGCACTTCCAACCAAGGCAATTCGTTCGCCTCGGTTACCCCCCATACGATTAGTTCTAACAACAAAGAGGACAGTTCTGCGCGTTGAATTTCTGCCTGCCAACTAGTGGCTCGCCTTGCATGATCCGCTTCAGACCATAAGCGGTAACACACACCCGACTCAGTACGACCAGCTCGACCCGCTCGCTGGGTGGCACTGGCTTGATTGGCAGAAACCGTCTCCAGACGCATGGCGCCCGTCGTGTGATCAAGCCGACCTCGGCGTTCAAGCCCTGAATCAATCACCACACGAACACCATCAATGGTGATCGACGTTTCAGCGATGCTGGTGCTAAGAATGACACGTCGCACCTCGGCACTGGCTGCAGCAGTGGCAAGCTTTTGCACCTCACGGCCCACCCTGGAATGCAATGCAAGTACTTTGATTGGCACATGCGTATCTAACTGCTCTGACAGCCGTTCCAATTGTGGTTGCAGTAACTTAGACGTTCGATCAATTTCGGCGACACCGGGGAGAAAAACGAGTACATCCCCAGGCTCTTCCACCAGCGCTTTTTTTATCACAGTCACTAAGCGCTGCGGTAGTTGGGCTCTGGCACTTGAGCCTGGGCTAACCACGGCATTGCCCAACCACTGCACCAACACAGGGTATTGCCGACCATCCGACTGAATGGACTGCAAGGGCTGCAAATGGGGATGCCGATTGGCCTCTAAATGATGTTCCAATTCATCCGACTCTAAGGTTGCGGACATAAACAGTAAGCGCAAGTCCCCCCGCAAAGAATTCTGCACCTCCAAACACAAAGCAAGGCCCAAATCGGCGTGCAGGCTACGCTCATGAAATTCATCAAAAATCACGACAGCATAGCCTGTGAGCTCAGGGTCCGATTGTAAGAGGCGAGTTAACACGCCCTCAGTAACCACCTCCAGCACTGTGTGCTTGGACACTTTGGTATCGGTGCGCATACGCAAACCCACGCGTTGCCCTACCGTTTCATTTAACTGACTGGCAAGCCTTTCGGCCACAGCTGAAGCCGCTATTCGTCTCGGCTCCAACATCACAATTTTCTTATCAGGCGCGGCGTGCGGCAGTAATGCCAACGGTAAGCCCGTACTTTTACCCGCCCCGGGTTCAGCTTGCAGCAAAACGTTACTGCGGCGAAGCGCATTCACCACATCATCGATAACGTCCGCGATGGGTAGATCACGCACTGATGCTGGCAATGGCGCCTGTTTCATCGGTTGGTTGGGTGTAGTAAGTGCATTGCACCCACTATAATCAATAAACACCACTGGAACTCATCATGCAAGAACCTATTCCCCCTGCCGTAGAATCTGCCACCGACTCCCCCAAAGGATCCGACGATGCAAGCAGCGCAGATCATGCGAGCAACCCTGTGCCACAAATCATCAGTATCGAATTGCGTGTGTTGGCCGCCTTGATGGAAAAAGAACTCACCACACCCGATCAGTACCCACTTACGTTAAACAGTCTAATTTCCGCTTGTAACCAGAAGTCCAGCCGCGACCCGGTAACCCAATACAACCAAGGCGAGGTGGTTCGAGCGCTTCAACAGTTGCAGCAGCAACGTTTTGTAGACAAAGAATTCGGTTCAAGGGCTGAGAAGTACAGCCAGCGATTTATCAAGCATTTAGAGCTAGGGAAAAAACACCAAGCGCTGCTGTGCGTCATGATGCTGCGTGGTCCACAAACCTTGAGTGAATTGAACACACGCACGCAACGCATGGTGGACTTCGCCGGAAAAGAAGATTTAGAACACACCCTAGACAGATTGTGTAGCCGGGAGGTGCCTTATGTAGTGCGGTTAAGCCAGCGACCTGGGCAGCGCGGGGAACGGTTTGCGCATTTGTTTAGTGGGAACCCAGTTGGGAACCCTGTAGGCGCCCCAGCCGGAAACGCAAATGCACGTGCATCCGGGAATGCAGCCAGTAGCCCATCCGCGATGCAGAACACTGGCACTGACACGGGATCTGTTGCGGCAGCGACTGCCTCACGGTCCGAGTCTGTTCAAGGCACCTCAACACCCAGCGATTCACAAACACAAATTGAAAGTTTACAGGAACAAATCGATACACTGACGCAGGAAACGAATGTGCTAAAACAACACGTGGCTAAACTGCTTCAACTGAATGGGGTATCGACAGATGATGATTAAGCCAACCCTCACATCATTTCATCAACCGGCTTAAATAAGACTCTATCGTACCGGCTTGCACAGCCAGCTGACTCACAAGCTGCTCGGACAAAAACGGTAAAATTATTATTAGGACAACGATGCAGGCCAGCGCTTTAATGGGCGCTGCCAGAAAAAACACATTAAAGTGCTGTGCTGAACGATTCATCAAGCCAAGGGCCACATCGACAAGAAACATCACTATCAGTAGTGGTCCAGCAATTCGAATGGCCAAGTTCATGAATCGCGACATCTCCGCATAGAACAGCATGCTGGATGCCTCTCGAATTCCACCAATTGGAACCAGTAAAGGCCACACTGCGAAGCTCTCCAGTAACGCCCCTACTAAGAACAGCAAACCACCTGAGGCAACGAACAAGTAAACCGACCATTGGCTTAAAAACTTACCAATCAGTGTGGCTTCGTTACCAATGATGGGGTCAAACGATTGCGCGAACGACATGCCCACTTGGGTATCTACAATAACGCCAGCGGCTTCAAACGCCCAAAGAAACAGCCCAAAATAAATACCTACCGCGATACCAATAAAAATTTCTTTGGCAAATAATTCTGTCCAAATCGCGGCCGTAAGCGTTAAATCAGTCTCAGTCGGTTGCACCCATACACTGATCAGCGCCATGGAGAAAAACATGGTGTTTCGAACGATGGCAGGAATCGTTTTAATGGAAAATACCGGAACCACAAGAAACGCCGTGGCAATTCTTACGGCACTTAACGCTGTCACGATGGCCTTATCACTCAGCAGTGCAAGCGTTGCGGCATCATCCATTCGTCATTTGCACAAAATTGGTGAAGATGCGATCTGAAAACTGATAAAGCGACCCACCCATCAAAGAGGCTGTGAGGAAGATGGTGAGAATCACCACGATAAATTTCACGGCAAACTGAAAGGTTTGCTCTTGAAGCTGCGTGACGGCTTGGAACAACGCGATCACGATTCCCGCAACCGCCGCTAACACCACAGGCGGCCCGGCCAACAACAAAACCAGCCAAAGCGCTTGCTGGGTAATTTGAATGAGTTCCGCGTGAATCATCGTGCAACCACACGTGAATCAGTGATCACTAGGCTACGCATAGGAATTGACCAACCCGTGCAGCAGTTTGGCCCAACCATCGAGCATCACGAACAGTAACAACTTAAACGGCAGCGACACAATTGTTGGCGACATCATCATCATACCCATCGCCATCAATATGTTCGCGATGACTAAATCAATGATGATAAACGGCAAAAATATTAAAAAGCCTATTTGAAACGCTTTCGTAAGTTCGCTTAAGGTAAACGCCGGAATAATGATCACAAAATCGTCTGCAGACAATAAATCGCGTTTTTCAGGCTCTACCATACGGCGTAACGTGGATAAGAAAAAATCTCGCTCGGTGTCATTGGTGTGCTTAATCAAAAACGCACGTAGTGGCTCCTTTGAGGCATCCACAGCAGCCAACATGGATTCCGTGCTATCACCCACATTCTCCAACCCATCCAACCGCTCCATCATTTGGCTACCCACCGGGTACATCACATACAGGGTAAGAATTAGCGCGATGCCGTTCAACACCAGATTGGGCGGAATTTGTTGAATACCCAGCGCGTTCCGAAGCAGGCCCAGCACCACCACAATTTTGGTGAATGAAGTGGCCATCACGGCAACGAACGGAGCCAAGCCCAAAAATATAACGGTGATGAGCGCCGATGAGGGCGTAAAGCTGGTTAAGTCCATTAGCCTTCTACAATGCGTAAGCCCAATCCATCACCAATGCGTATGACATCAGCCTGATATTGAGTGTTTCCGTCGTCAGTTCGTGTTACTTCAATTTGAGCATGTTCGAATGTGCTAAGCGTTAAGGGGTGTTTGTCGGGTTCACGTTGGTCGAGCGGATCCGACCCCGGTAACCTAATTTGGCAAGGCATACCACTGAACAGCGACGCCACTTCGCTTTTATCGCCATACTCAGACGACTCAGACAATTCGGGTGAAGGGCGTGACTGAGGCGAGCCGTCAGCTTTGATGTCGACAGAGAAAGTTTCTGCACGCAGTGTTGCGGCAACGTCTAGATTGTCACAACACAACTGGCCGTGCACTTTCCCATCTAGGCCTATTGGGACGAGTAAGATCGCACCTGAGTTTTCTAGCTCTGCGGTTTCCGTTTCATTCAGCCACACATCCGTGGTTTTAAAATACCAATGTTGTTGGTGCGCCGTGACAGTTACCTCAGACTTCAACCGTTCGCCGATCTGCTGTAGCGAGGCGTAGGCTTGTTCCGGCAAACAAACACCTAGGGTGAGATCGTCACTGTTCACTAAGTGAATGGAGTGAGTGAAAGCATTGGGGCAATATTCCAATGTAGGACGCCAGTCGTAATCCACTTGCAGAGCCTCAGCCAATACCAACAACAGTGGCTCATACTCCTGCAGTAAGAGGCTATCCTGTAAATCGGAAACTGCTTCGTCCACCGGCGTGGAATCGATAGCGATTGCCACCTCATTGGCGGAAAAATATCGGCGCTGTTTACCCGGCAGGGGTTCATTTAACATCATGGCGTCATGCCTTTTTGTTGTTGCAAATCTATCTCGTAGGGCAGTTCAACGGTTGCAACACAACCCTGACCTTCTGCATTGGATAACCACATTCGGCCCGCATGCAGCTCAAGAAAAGAGCGGCAGATGTTCAAGCCAATCCCCATACCGGTTGGTTTTTCAGACACAAACGGCACGAATAAAGAACTGCCAGAAGATCCCAACCCTTCCCCGTAGTCACGAATCTTGATGCGCACCCGCGACGCTTTCACTTCCACAGCTATATCCACAAAGCGATTCTGTGTAACCTCAGACATCGCATCGGCTGCGTTTTTCAGTAAATTTAGAATGACTTGCTGCAACATGACTCGATCACCCTCCACCAAGATTGCCTCCGCGGGTAACTGGTTACGTATTTGACATTCATTCATCAAGAAATGCCAATCCAGTAGGTTTATTGCCTCACTGACTAAGGACTGAATAGATATTGATTCACGAACCGGTTGCCGTGCTTGAGTGAAATTACGAATGCGCTCGATAACCTCACTGGTGAAGGCGGTTTGCTCTGAACAAGCGGTCAAGGCTTGACTTACATCTTCGGGCACACCATCAATGCGGCCAAGCTTACGTTGCACCACATGCAGTAGATTACTGATCGTACCGATGGGGGTATTAATTTCATGCGCCAGCGTCATCGCCATTTCACTAACTGAAACCGTTCTTGAAACCGTGAACATCCTATCGCGAGCTTGCAAGTACGAATGCAATTGGTCTTTTGCCATCGGTTGTGTGGAAACCGACGCCACAGACAACCCAGCTTGCGGCATCAGTTGACATCGAATTTCCAGAATCTCAGATTCTCGGCGTCGTGTTGTTCTAAAATCTTGGCACGGCACATCATCGGTGCCGGTCATATCAGAAAAGGTGCATGCTGTGGGAAAAAGCGTTTGAAAGCCTGCATTAGAGCGCATGATTTGGTGATTCGAATCGAAAACAGCAACCGCCTCTTGCCCTAGCTGCAACCCCGCCCAAAGTTCATCGAAAGAGATTGAATGGTGAATTGAATCGTGACTGGCCCAATCATTGACGGACCGGTCTTCACTGGATTTCGCTTGCTCAAGCGTCGCGATCGGCATCGTCACTAACATCCATATTAAGTGCATCAATCCGATGACCACGACGCATCAGATGTTGTTTTAAGAGTTCTGCAGTACTTACGCGAGCTTGCCCATTCAATTGAGGCAGATTCACATTCATCGCCCACGCGCCATTATCAAGCTGCGTCATGCGGATGGACGCTTGTACATGGTTAGGCCCAATTTGTTTAAAGTGCCATTCACTCTTTTTCGAAAATTCAAGCCGCTCCACCGCCTCCATTTGTTTGATTAGATGCCTCGTAGTTGTATCGAAATTATCTGTTCTCACCGATGCCGGATCGGAATTCAGCGCAGACAGTTGAGGTGAGTCAGGAACGAGCTTACCCAGTGCAAGCGCTAAGGGCTCTTTTTGCACTAGGGCTTGCGATTCAGATTCCGTTTTCGATTCTTGCACTGCCCTGGATTGGATTTTTTGAACACTCTGCTGTTCAACCGCATTGGATGGAATCTTAGGGCTAATTTGAACATCCGCTTCGTATCGCTGAGCAAGCATCGGATGAGACATCTCATCAGATTCTTCAGTGTCTTTTTGACTGATCAAGGCTTTGCTTTTCAAAGCCGCTAAGCGTTTTTCAAAGTCTGTTTGTTTGTTTAAACGCCCATCACTCGAATTCGCCTTAAGCTTTACCGCCTGAGCAACAGGCCGGGTACTGGTTGGACTAACCATGACGGCGTTCGCTCATTGCGTGATTATCATCCATTTCATACTGTAAAACGTGCGCTTGGCGCTTGCGGCACTCACCGATTTTTCGATCGGTGTGCTCTGTAATGTTTTCATCTCGTTGTTGTGCACGTAGCCACAATTGAGTCACCGATTGCAGCGCTTCATGAGCTTCAGACTCAAGCACCAACTGGTCCCGGGCCGCTTGCTTGGCTTGTTGTACCCACAAAGCACATCGTGTTTTTTCTTGCTGCAGATTTTGTAACACTTCCGCTTTGGCAACTAACAAACTCTCAAAATTAGTATTCGCTTGCTGCATGGAAGCTTCAGCTTGCAACAATGTCGCTTCCAATGTTCGACGAATTTGTTTCTGACTGAGCAGCTGTTTTGACTTTTCTGCCACCTCTCGTCGTAAGCGCCGCTGTTTCAATTCACTCAATGCACTCAAATGGGCGGCGTTGATTTGCAATGTTTTCAATTCCGACATATCACTCTCAGCTTAGGGGTGCCGACGCATTGAAACCAAACTGCTCAAGTTCATCCAAGGCCTCATTCACCGGAACCCAATCGGTCGTTGTTTGAGTCAACCATTGCTGCAAAACGGGATTCAGCATCACAGCCTTGTCCCCGTCCGCATCGGTGCCGGTTTCGTACTCACCGACCTGAACCAAAAACTCCAGGTCTTGAAATTTAGCCAATGCGGAGCGCACATCGTTTGCCAACGCCGCGTGGCGATCCTCCACCAAGCTATGCATGCAGCGACTTAAACTGGCCGCCACATCAATGGCGGGAAAGTGTGCCTTTTGAGCCAGACGTCGAGACAACACAATGTTTCCGTCTAACAACGAACGGGTCTCTTCAGAAATCACATCATCGGCTGCGTCGTCATCGGTGAGAACGGTGTAAAAGGCGGTGATGGACCCCGTGCGCATAGCCCCTGCACGTTCGAACAAACGCGGCAATTCGGCAAAAACCGATGGAGTGAAACCTTGACGAACGGCTGGCTCTCCCGCGGCTAAGCCCACCTCTCGCACCGCACGCGCAAATCGGGTGACTGAATCCATCAGCAACAACACACGTTTGCCCGCTTTAGCAAACCCTTCCGCAATGGCGGTAGCGGTGTAGGCGGCATTGATTCGCTCCATCGCAGGCCGATCGGATGTGGCAACCACCAATACGCTTTTGGCACGCGATTCGGCATCTAAGGTGTCTTCTAAGAACTCTCGAACTTCTCGACCCCGCTCCCCAATTAATGCGATAACCACCACATCACATGGTGATGAACGAGACAGTTGCCCCATTAAGGTCGATTTTCCCGCACCAGCAGGTGCGAAGATGCCTAAGCGTTGCCCCACCCCAACGGTAACTAAGGTGTCCACCGCTTTCACACCGGTATGAAAAGGCTCACAAACACGCTGCCGTTGTAACGGATCTGGTGCCGCTGCTCGAACCGGCATGGATGTTACCCATTCCGATGCCTTGGCCTCGTGGCCCTCTGGCAACACCTCCGATATGGGAACACCAAAACCATTCAGAGTTTGCCCAAGTAAGGCATCCTTCACCGTCACACTGACTTGGTCATCGTCAATAACCACTTCAGAACCTAAGGTGATGCCGCGTATGTCTCCCAAGGGAAAAAGTACCGCTTCATCACCAGAGAATCCCACCACTTCGGCCACGACCGATGAGTCAGCCGCTGATGACAACGTACTTAATATGCGGCAGCGTTGACCAATGGCGACCGGTAATCCTTTGACGGTAACGGTGGTGCCTAATGCTTGAGTGATGCGACCCCGATACTCCAGCGTGGAGACTTTGCGCAGTGCCGACTCAATGCTGGTAGGGATTGAACTAGCCATGCGCTGTTTCTTCAGCACCAGCGCTTTTTAGCGCACGTTCGATGGCACTAATTTGAGTCTGTAAGTCCACCATGACTGCACTGCCTACTGATACTTCTAAACGACACTGTTCAAAATCGTCTTCTTCGCCTGATTCTACGGAATCAATTCGCAGTGAGTTTGCATCAGCAGATTGTTGCAGGGCTTTTATTCGTTCGCGTACCGCGTCTACCTGGGAGTGATGCACAACTAAACGTACCGCTTCGTCAGGTTGCCTTAACGAAGCGACAGCTTGATGGGCTTGAGCGGTTAACCAAGCATCGGTGGCCACATCGCCTGCAATGCGTTTAACCACGGCCAACGCTAACTCTACAATCTTATCTTCCTGTTGTTGGTTTTGCCGCTTGTAGGCAAGTTGCAGTTCAACTACCTTCTGGTCGTTGTGTAAGCCTGCGGCTTTCAAACCCGCTTGATAACCCTCGTCATAACCTTGTGAATGCGCCAGCTGCTTACGTTGTTCAATCTCTTCATTCGCATTCTGCAATCGCTGCGACAAGGATTGAGCAAGCTTAGTGGCGGTTTCAACAGACTCAACATCGCTGGCGGGTATGACTTTGCCATCCAGCGCTAGCCAAGAATTTTCATCCGTGAACAGGGTGAGGTAACGCATTAATTGTTCGCCTCTTCCACCATGAAAACTTCAGCCTTTTCTAAAATGGCTAAGGCCATCGATCGATCGAAGCGTTCATCAGTGGGTGCTAAGGTTGCCGTTAAGCGTTCAATTGGCATCCAGGAATCTAACGAGCTATGCAGCACAGCAGCACCCGTGGCATAGACTAAATCTGCTGCGTGTTCACAGCTTGGCTCAGCCGAGTGTATCGGCGAAACACCCTCTAGATTGTGCGCTTCATCCAACAAGGCTTCCAAAACCTTGCGCCCAACGCACTCTGCCACCGCTCGAAACGCGGCACCGTTTAACCATTGAACCATCTCAAGTGCTAGAACCACCACCCCGCAAATTGCCTGTAAACGGGTGCGCGAACTTTCATCCAACAAACACCAAGCCGGTAATTGCGCTAATCGTTCGAAGGTCCATAATTCAGGACGGTCCAACTCACCCGATTCATGTAACGACAGTAGAACCCGTGCCACAGTGGCACGATGCTGCCTTTGCGTTTGAACCGTTCTCACGATTCGACCAATTTATTGTTAGGTTTTTCCGCAGTCATTCGTTTATGTCGAAATTTAATGGAAAACCCAAAGAGCACTAGGGCAGCGGCAAATAACAGCGCCGTTGTTGCAGCTAACCAGCCGTTGACCGGTAGATTAACCCGGTTTACCGACACGCCCATTGAGGTGACCGGCGCTTCAATTTGCGCTCTGGGCATGGGTACAGAGGCTGTGGATTCAAATAGAGCGACGGTAACGTTGTCGTAGGGCAAATTTTCAATACCGTTTACCACCAGCGCTTTAATTCGCGTGACGCTATCGGTTAGATCCATGTCGGCTCGATGCTTCACAAACACCGAGGCCGATGCTGCATGAATCTCATCGCTGAGAGGATTTTGCTTTGGCACCGCTAAGTGAACCCGCGCCATCAGCACACCATCAATACTGGAAATAGTATGCGCGATTTCTTGTGACATGGCGTGGTTAAGCCGCGCACGTTCCTCTAAAGGGGAAGACACAAAGCCCTCCTTTGCAAACACCTCACCCATGTTCTGATAGTTGGCTTGCGGCATACCGTTAGCGTGTAAAACATTCACCGCATCCGCAAAATGCGACTGATCTGTAACAACAACAAAACTGCCGTCGCTAGCACGCTGCTTTGAAGCTGCAAGCCCTGCACCGTAAAGCACCGCCACCATATCGTTGGCTTGTCGCTCAGACAAATCTGAATACAGCTCTTGCTCATTGCACGCCGTTAGAAGCAACACACTAACAAGCCACATCATTCGTAGCTTGTTAGTGTGAGGTAAAAACGAGGTTAATTTTTCAATCCATACCATCGCGAAAATTACCCCTGCTGCCTAAACAACTGTTGCAATCCATCTGACGTGCGATTTGCCACATTCGCCGTCAACTGCGCGTGAAATAGAAACTCTTGGCTGCGAACCGTCAACATGACGATTTCGCTGGCAGTCATTTCATTTCCATCCGCTGTTGCCGAATTCGCATAGTCCACCAAAGACTGAGCTTCATGGTTAATGCGATCCAGTGGTTCTACCAACGAGCGCGCGATAGGGGAAGATGCTGCAGAATTCGAGGCATCTGAGGCTGCTTGCGCTCGTTGCAGGTGATCGGCGAACGAGCCAAGTTCGGAAGTTAAAGAACCTCCGTACCCCACCTGATGCCCCGAACCCGTTTCAGCTGTCGCCCCATTGGCCACAGATTGCATCACGGCACTGACACTGTCCATTGCTTACTCCTGGGTTTGAATTAGCGTTCGTTGAAAACACATTATTGCTTTCGAGCTAAGGTATCCAACGCAGTACCGGTGCTCACCAAAGAGGTGTGCGACGCATTCGATAAGTATTGAAAACGGAATGTTTCCGCTGACAACAAGGCGATATCTGAAGGTTGATCACCAGACTCAGAAAGGTTATTCGTGCGGTCGATGACTTTGTCTGCTTGACGATTTAACGCCTCACCCCATGCACTCGCCATGGCTTCAAACCAACTGCCTGAACGTCTGTTTGCTTTCTCGCCAGATTCAACCGACGCGGATGTGGATACTGAAGATGCTTCTGTCATGATCTGTATTTCCTTGTATTTACGTTAAACACTTTTTACTTAAGACGACCCTAGGTACAACTTTTGACACAAAAATAACGTTTTTTTCGAATTATCTGCACTGGTATTCAAAATTCTAATTCGGAAGTATCACCATCTTTTTCTAAAATGACACGCCCTGACTCAATGGCTGAAATTCGATGGCCAGTGGGAAGAAGGGACCCAACAAAGTATCGAGTTTGATCAGCGGTGAGCACAAACGCCGGCTCATCCGAGACCACCATGGCAACTTGTTTGCCCGGATCTATTGGCCCGAGAGGGACATCGACTTCCGGCGGTGTATTGGCAATATCCCAATGCTTTAAAATTGGCATATCGCTACTAACGACATTGCGCAGGTTGTCCAAAACACCATCATCAGCAACCGAGGTGTTGACCCACAACATGCCCGCTTCATCAAAGGCTGTGGTTGCGCTGACACCATTAACGCGAAATAGATCCTCTATTTGACTCCGTGTGGATTGCCCATCCATGATGTGCAAGCCGACCTGGCTATTCATTTTTTGTTCTTTGACAAAACGCTCCAACGCAAGAAGCTCGCTACGCTCATTGACTCGACCCACCAACGTAAACGCATCACTATCGCTATCACTTTCTACGTTGATATGACTGAGTTCATTTTCTGCTAGATACTGCTCCATCACAACTTGTGGGTTGACGGTGGACGCACCAGAGAACGCGCTAACCTGCCAACCGAGTAGAGCAACACTTGCCATCATGGCGATCCCAGCGACCAGTGTGGTTCGCCCTTGCCACCAAGTCGTTGCCTGTGCGCCGTCAACCAAAGCTGGCTCAGAATTTACAACAGCGGTTTCCTCACGCTCACAAGGCTCTGCCAAGTTTGGCGCTGTATCCGATAGCACTGATTCTGGCGCAATGACACCCTCCACTGCCAAATGTAGGGATTCCAAATTCAACCCACTTGAGGTTAACGCGAACGATTCACCACAACCCTCTACTTGTATCTTGGGGCGATCACAATGTAGGGTAATAACGGTGGTCGCATCATCCAATTCGCGCAACACCACATCGCAGTCTATCGATCGTCCAATCATTACCCGACCCACGTCAGGTAATGGGATGAGTCTATTTTTCGTATTGACCGCGCCGTTGTTGACGGCCAATGCCCATGGCTTTTTAGAATGGTTCATTGTGGTACCGCCTGCCAATCACTAAATTCTGAATCGACGTTTATCAAAGAGCCCTGATTCTCCAAAGCTCTGCCCGCGGTATGCGAGGTTTGCACAACCGTTGGAATGACCGCACTCACTGCCTGCCATTGATGAATGGGTTTTTGTGCTTCGATTTCGCTGGGCGCGATTTTGGCCGGCTCATCCAATCGGGATGGCTTATCGACACCCAAACGTTGCACGGTGGCTGGGGTATCGCCAGCACTGAGCTGCGCATTGGCTGACAACGCAGGCAGTGGTTGGCGGATAGAATGAAATTCATCGCGTGCCGCTAGGGCTTCTTTAGCGGCATTGAGTCGAACTGGCGCGGTGACTAGCAGCTCCCCTTCAGTACCGGAAAGATACGGCACGTTCAAGCGCTTGGGATCGATTCCATCCACGCGCAAGTTTAGCCGTGGTGTTATGAGGAACAAACGCTCTACCCGACTGTTGCTGTTCCTATTGGTCCGAAACAAAGCGCCCAAACCGGGAATATCACCCAGCAACGGAACTTTGGAAACCGAGCTGGTATTAAATTCTCTTACCAGTCCACCAATTAGTAAACTTTCACCCACGTTCACTAACGCTTGCGTGTTAATCGAGGAGGTATCGATGACAGGAATGTTATCCACTTGTCGATCGGACGCGCTGCCATCTTCAATCGACACCAGTAATTTAATTTGATGCCCTTGCGGGGCTTCAAACACATGCGGTGTGACTCGTAGCGTGGTGCCCACAGACACATTGAACAAATCCACTTCTTCTTGACCCTGCACCCGCACAAAGAAAGTAGACGTCGTATCCAATAAGGCTTCCACATTGGACAGCGTCATCACATGGGGTTTAGACACAATACGCGCAGCGCCTTGTGTCTCTAAGGCGCGTATGCGAGAAATAAATAAATCCCGATCCCCTAGAACGAAAGATAAAATTCCGCCCTCACCCAGTGGGGTGATGCCGGGCACATTATTTTGTAGATTGGTGTCTGAGATGGTGCCATTACCTACCAGCGCTTCACCACGAGCAGTTTGTGCACGCCAATTCACACCCATTTCTTTGAGCCGATCGGTATCCATATCAATGATGGTTGCTTCAATCTCAACCATCTTGGGTTCTACATCGAGCGTTTTGATCAATTGCTCATACATATTTAAACGCTCGGGTGTGTCACGAATTAACACCGCGTTGTTCACACTGTCCGCCACAATTCGAGAGCTTTGATTTGGGTCAGCAGACAACACCACACCGTTGGATAATTCCGGCAGTAACGCTTTGTCTTGCAGACCCTGCCCTTTGAGTTTTTGTAGCGTGTTAGCGTTGTTAGTTTGGTCAGAGTTTGTTTGCCTGCCCGTGGCACCGCCCGATGCCGGATCAATAAGCGAACGTAGGGTACTGGCAACGCCCGGTACTGAAATCTGAGAGCCACCCACGTTCATCACCACATCGTGCGCCCAGGCGTAGCGCAACTTAAATACTTTGAAAACATCCCCTTCAGGCACGGGTTCTACCTTCGGCTGAGCTTTAGGAGTGACTCTTCCAGAATTTTTTCGCAACGCCACGGCAATTTCATTGACTTGCTCATGAAAACGAACCGATCCAGAGACAACAACACCCATATCCGTTTTAAGCAAGGTGTTGTGCAAATCGGGTAGCGCCATTTGCTTTGCGTTCGCCACCACACGCTCAGCAACCGATTTCGGTAGCTGTAGGATTTTTCTTTCAGACTGGTTCGCAGGATATACATACGCCATCGAGCCGTCGTAATACAGGGTGACGAAAAACGTTCGCGCGACCGTGTCGAACACACTTTTAGCGGTGCCCGTAAAATCTCCATTAACGGTGCCGGTTATTTCAGGTGCAACAACAACCGGCACGTTGATACGACCAAACAATTCAGTGATAAAACGGTTGACGGGTTGCTCACGAGTTTTGATCAGCACTTCTTTGTCAAAACTAGGCACGTCGGCTGCGACAGCAGCGCCACTAAAAACCCACATCAGCGCAGCGCACACAGCGATCCAAAATGAACGAAAACAATCTGAATTCATCAGTGAGAAACCTCGGCCAGACGGGGGGACGATTCTGCAGTGACTTGATGTGATATCGAAATATCAAGCGTGGGTAGCAGTTCGTTGTAAGACAAAACAGGCAACATAAAATGCCGACCTTTAATGAGCTTCCACACCATGCGCCGCGCATCCACATGGGTGATGATGGCAGATGGTTTGTGTTGTTCAATGCTGTCTAGCAAAGCGGTTCGAATGCGTTCCGCGCTAGCCACAGGCAACGCAAGCGGCTGACCTTCAGCGGCTTGCGCCTTCACCGCTTCGGTTAATTCTTGCTCTAGCCCAGGCGACAATGAAATTGCAACCAAGCTTCCCTCAGGCGCGTATCGATGACAGGTTTGTCGAGCCAGCGCAATTCGAACATATTCTGCTAATCGCTCAGTTTCTCGTTCAGTTTGGGCACCCTCTACCAAGGCTTCGAATACCGCTCGTAAGTTTCGAATAGAAACATTTTCATCGACCAGATAGCGCAAGATGGCCGCAATGGTTTGCAGTGGAATCACCCGTAGGGTTTCTTTGACAATGTCAGGGTAATCGTCACCTGCAATTTGCAGCAACGTACTGGTTTCTTGAATACCTAAAAACAACGTGGCATGCGAACGCAAGGCGTATTCAAATTCATCCATGAGCCCAGAATCTGAAATGGATAAGTTCTGCACCACACTGGTGTGTATGGGAACTTCATAGGCAAGCAACTGCCATTCATGGGTTTCACCCGGTGCCCCATGAATTTGAACCCTAGGTAACGGCACGCCCGTATCTCTTTGCAGTCGAGCCACACAATCGGTGACTTTCTGATGTATTTTCTGATCCACACCATCAGCGAGTTGCGAAGCCGGCATTGTCAGAAGCAATGGCACCGATTGTTCAATGGCTCGTGCTTTAGTGGGTAAAAGCGGTTTAGAGCGCTGCGGTTTATTTTTTGATGCAGTGGCTTCAAGCATTTTGCCAAAAGTTGGCGCGCTTAAACTTTGCATGCGCAGCCTTAGCGCCGGCACTAATAGGCCTCCGGTAAACATTAGCAACAAGGCCAGTCCAAAAAATACCGCGGTTGGAAAACCCGGTATAAAACCCAACAAAACACAGATTGCGCCAGCGACCAACAACACGCGAGGAATGGCTGCGAATTGCTTTTGAATGGAGTCACCCAAGTGACGATCGGATTTTGTGTCGGTAGATCGAGTGACAATTAGGCCTGCCGACATCGCCCCGAGCAACGCAGGAATTTGCGCAACCAACCCATCGCCAATGGTGAGAATGGAGTATTTGTTAACCGCCGCGCCAGCCGTCATGTCCAGCTGCCAAATACCGATCGCCAAGCCGCCCAGCAGATTCACGATGATAATGACAATGCCCGCGATGGCGTCGCCCTTAACAAATTTCATGGCCCCATCTAAGCTGCCATGAAGCTTACTTTCCAGCTCTAGCTCACGACGCTTCGCTCTGGCCTCATCTTTATCAATCAATCCCGAGCGTAGATCTGAATCGATGGACAATTGCTTGCCAGGCATGGCGTCTAAGGAAAAACGAGCGCCTACTTCAGCAACACGTTCTGCACCTTTTGCGATAACCAGAAACTGAACCAGTGTGATGATAAGAAACACCACCAGGCCTACGACTAAGTTACCGCCAGCCACCATGTTGCCAAAGGTATCGATGATATGACCCGCATCACCATGCAACAGAATGAGACGTGTGGTGGCCACCGACAAAGCCAGCCGGAACAAAGTGGAAATGAGAATGACGCTGGGAAAAGCCGAGAATTGCAGGGCTGAGCTGATGTAAATGCCCATCAATACGAGCATGACGCCAATGACGATGTTCAACGCCACGAGGATGTCGATGACCAGCGTGGGCAGTGGCAAAATCATCAAGGCGATGATTGCTACAAGCAGCGCAGCCAAGATGACATCACTAAAACGCGACGCGATGCCAGCGCGAGGCCGATCGGCGGATTGCCAATACTCCGTTAAATCCAACATCCCTTGTCCTGAGGGCATCTAGCCCTTCGATTTGTTCACCCTTCACCGCCAGGTGGCTAGTACATAGCGCATAACGTGCGTTATACGTTGCATAGGCCAATTTTCTGGCAGACTCGTCCTATATCGATAATGCACATTCAAACTGTGAAGATCAACCGAAAAATTAGCAATTGTAAAATTTCTTCTTTCCATGCTAGCTTCGTTAGTAGATGAGCAGCTCTAAGGACAGTGGCGAAAAAACCGAGAAGGCAACGCCCAAAAAACTGCGTGATGCCCGGAAAAAAGGCGATGTAGCTAAGGGAAGAGACGTCACTTCGGTACTGGGCCTTGTGGCCCAGCTGGCCCTGATGATGATGGTTTGGCAATATTGCCTTGGGCATCTGAGTCAACTACTCACTACCGTGTTGAACGTTCCCGATGACGGATGGAGCACTGCATCAGCCCGGATTGGTGAACAATCATTCATCACATTTCTCACCTTGAACGCGGTTCTCATACTTCCGCCCATTGCCGTGTCGCTGTTGATTGAGTTCTTGCAAACAGGGCCGGTTTTTACCGCAGAAAAAATAAAGCCCAAGATGAGCCATCTAAATCTGGGTGAAGGTCTGAAGCGCTTGTTCAATATGGACATGGTGTTTGACTTAGCGAAGAACATCATTCGCGCACTCGTGCTTGGCGCGGTGGCCTGGTTGCTCTTACGATCAGCTATGTCTGAATTAACGATTCTTCCCTCATTAACCCCCGCGGATGTTGCTCGATCTATGGTTTGGATCACCTTCCAAATGTTGGCTTGGGCGATTGGCTTTTATGTCTTTGTGATGCTGCTGGACACAGCTTATCGACGTCACGCGTTTGCGAAGAAGATGCGCATGAGCATGCGTGACATCAAAAAAGAATCAAAAGAAAACGATGGCGACCCACACATAAAAGGCCATCGTCGCGACTTGCACCGAGAATGGAGTGAGCAAAGCGCAACGGGAGCCGCCTCTAACGCATCCGCCTTGATTGTCAACCCGACACACGTGGCCATTGCGATTCGCTATGAACCGGATGAAAGCCCCGTGCCTATGGTGACAGCAAAGGGTGAAATGCACGTGGCACAAGCCATGCGAGACGCCGCCAATGACGCGAATGTTCCGGTTGTGCGAAATGAACGATTGGCAAGAACTTTGTTAGCCGACGTTGATGAGGGAGACCCCGTTCCAGAAGGGTTATTTGACATCGTGGCTGAGGTCATACACTGGGCCAACAGTGTGAATACGCATATTGAGCAAGCCAGATCGCCTTCGCGTTTTGAAAAAACCTCCACCCTACCCGATGCACCTGGAGAGGACTTAACCACCTATCCCGCGTTTGCTAAAACAACACAAAATACGCTTGAAACAGCGGAATAATTAGCGCTTATGAACACCTTTCCCACTCAACTGATTGCAACAATCGCCGCCCTTGTAATCGTATTAGTCATTGCTTGGCTGTGCATTAAGCTGTTGGCCCAAGTCACAAAAAAAAGTCGCGCTGGTTATCGCATTAAAGTGATTGAATCAGTGCCAGTCGGCACCCGCGAAAGATTGGTTTTGGCTAGCATCGATGGCGAAGAGCTGCTACTTGGGGTTACTGCAGATTCGGTAACCCTACTTCGCCGAACGTCAGCAGATAACCTGGTCAATAAGCGCTAAGACCCACTTTCGTTTCAACCCAAGCGACAGACTTACTTCAAAACTTGAGTTTTCAATGCTTCTGACTCATTTGCAGTCATAGCAAAATAAGCCTAAGGCTGATAATGATTCCTGAGGTGCGGTTGTCGCCACAACCTACAACTAGCATTGATGTGATGGTCAGCTTCCCAACAAGCTGAGGAAAGTGTGTTTCCAATGTAAAGCCTCAATCCCTCGGTGTTGGCGTAAATCCTAAGTGATTTCATGCGATCTACAGAGGGTTAAGAGTAAGTGCTTATAGATACTGGGCAACGGGTGTTTTGGGTATCGTTTTTACGGTTTTGGAGTCGTTATTTGAGCACATCAAAACCAGTCAAAACTACGCCGCATCATTGTGGGTTGTCCAATACGGGGCTCGCGACTAACTGGCCATTCATTAAGATCTCCGTTAAAACTAGGTAATTACCTAGTTCAATTTTACTCTCGGACGTGGTGTTATAAACCCAGGCGTCCAGAAGACCACTTGACAACCAATCGGTCCACAGGACAATTTTATATTGGTAGTAATAGCAAAGAGGAAGTTGTGATATGAGCATAGGTGGATTAATAGGGGGCATGGTCGCGGGAAGCAATCCGCTGCTTAAACTGGGTATTACTGCGCTCACAGGCGGAGCCGGTGGAGTACTTATGGAGCTTGCCAAGCAAGTCCTGTCTCAATTAGCGCAAAACGCTATTGACCGTCTGGCATTGCCGGAACCAATCAAGGGCATGATGAAAGAAGCGGTGATTGACCAACTAGGCGAAGGTATCGCAGGGAGTCCGCGAACAAATGAAGGAATCGCAGAATTTTTGGCCGAAGCAAGTGGAGGCGATCTGAACGATGCTCAAAGGATGGTAGATGAGATTTCACATATGATAATGATGTTTCTAGAATCGGGTCAGTCTGGAGCCAGTGAAATGGAAGGTAAAGCGAGTAAGAAGTCCGAGAAGGGTGCGGAAGGCGCAGAGGCAGGCGGAGATTCAGGACTTGAGAACTTAGAAGGCGGCTGGATGATGCAACTGGCAGTCGCATTAGGTAAAGCAATCAACGACAAATTTGATGAGGTTCAACTATCAATTGCTCATGTGAATGATGTCAACTCTAAAGCAGGCGGTACAAACTTTTTCGGCGGGGCTTCTAGTGGAGCGAAAAGAGCCATGCGCGAAGGACCAGGAGCAACCGCTGTGATGCAAGGCCACATGCAGGAGATGGGATTCTTATTAAGCGCTGCTTCAACAGCAATTAAGACGGCAGGTCAAGGTGCGACCACTATGGCTAGTAAGCAGTAATTAAACCTAAAGAACCTGGCTCAATGAGTTAAAATTGAGCCTACATGCAAAAGCGGGCGGAGTTAATCCACCCGCTTTTGTTCTTTCAGGCTTTAATTATATTTTTACTGAAAGATTTTCATTACTTGGTTTATAAAATAGAACTTAAAAGATTTAATGGCCAGTGATACATCATATGAGAGGGTAACGATGCACAGACTTATACAAGCGCTTGGGAACCGCTTTTTGCTAAAATCGTCGTTGTGAAGTGACGGATTGCCAAAACACATGCCCTGCTTAATCAGCGACCACACAGCTCAGAAGCGAGCTTTCAACCAAAGTCCGCTAATAAAACTCACATTCTGCTCCTGCCTACTGTGGGCACTGACGGCCTGCAGCAGTGAAACCGCGTCACCAGAAGTCGACGCTGGTGGAGCGGGTGTTCAGTCTGAGGTGTTAACCCTAAACAGCAACAGCTCGCTCATAGCGGCGACGCAGAAGAATCTCTACAGATTATCAGCGACCAATGGGGCCACGGAGTTAGTCTTCGCAGGTGGAGGTGGCCCATGGCAATTTTTATCGCCTGCCGATGTGGCCGGCGAAGTTGCCTACATTGCCTCAACCGATAATGTACTCAATGCCATTGATCTGAACACCGGCGAATTACTCTGGGAATTTTCACTAGGAGATGCCAACAATAGAGAGTACCCAACGGCTCCCAGTTGCTCCTCAAGCAGTTGCTACGTGATTGGTGGCGCTTATGATTTGTATGACATTGGTATCCCTGGCGGAGACTTAAAGTGGTCGGTACCTCTCAGCCTGGAAGGGGGAAGTATTCTAGCCAATGGGGCCCGCCTTCCGTTGATTGTCGAGGACAAGCTTTACATTGGAACAGATTACGCGAACCAGTCCTATCGATTAAACGTTTACTCCAGAACGGACGGCAGTTTGCTGCAAAGTGTGGAGTTTGACGACCAACTTTTTGGAACACCTGTTCTATCTAACGGGAATTTACTCGTTGTCGCAGGGAATACCCTGCATGCGTTAGACCGTGCAACGCTCGAATCTCTATGGCAATTAGAGTTCAGCGGTGTGAGCACTCCCGTAGTGATTGGTCAGATGGCCATCGTCTCGATTCATGACCCGGACGATCAATACGTTGATACCACATTTGGTACTGCAGGCTTAAACATCAATACTGGAGAAGTGGTTTGGGTGAATCGTATGCCGGATGTCATAGACAGTGACGGCGTTCCATTTCCTGCGTCGGACGGTAGCTTGGTAATTACTTCAACGCCCACTAATTTTGGGCTTGGTTTTTTCGATCGTCCTAGATACCCCATTGCACTGAGGCCTGAGAATGGATCGGTGTTGTGGGAATACCCAGCCAATACTGGCACGGCTAGTGAAGACCCACTGGTTGTGCCTGGTCATTTGTTTTATACATCCTTTCTCTCAGGGGCCGTGCGGAGTGTGACTGCATTCAACTCACGTACAGGTGCGATCAATTGGCGCGCGAGTGATGATGAGGCTGAAGATGTCGAAGAGCTTGCCCCCACCCTGATTCTTGTTCACGAAGGTCAGGTGTACAGAGCGCATGAGTTCCCAACCCTCATAAAATGATGACATTGGGCGTGATGTCATCAGTTTCAGAGTACGACCGCGTGTTCCTGGCTCGTTACTATTCTCGATTGGAATCAGGCAGTTTGTGAGATGATCAGAAGTGACGTTATTATCATCGGGTTTAAAGAATGCAAAGCCTAACAAGCTAACAAGCAAATCTTATCGATTTAAAAAGGTAGGCTCTCTCACACTGCGAATAGCCACACCGTTATTGATAACGGTCAAACTGTAGTGCGGAATACGTCCTGCAGCGCTGTATTGAATCTCACCGCTGGTTGGGTCTAGCGATACAACCCCTAACCCAAACTCAGTAGATCGAATCTGGTCATAAAACAGCCGGCCTTGCACCACGATGGGTGGCCGGGTTTGCTCAACACTTGCATTTTCATTGGTCCAAACAACAGAGCCATTCGCTGGGTTCAAGGCCATGGGAATCCCGCTGATGCAATCGGCACTCAAACAGGAATCCGCAAAGGCTGTGTAGATCAAACGCCCATCCGTTGTGGGTTCAAAAAATGATCGCAACAAACCACCTTCACGCGTCCAAACAACCGATCCATTGCGCCGATTAATGCCTAATATAAGCTGCTCACGAACCGCACCTGTTGTATTGGGGTCGTTGACATGCACAACAACGGTATCTTCCACAACCGCTGGAATACTCACTATCGGTGATTCATAAAACCACACTGGCTGTAAAGTGTCTAACGTATAGGCATGTAATCCATCGTCACCCGATATTTACAAAAAATCACCGGAAACAGACGCCCAACCATCAGGCAGCTCTTGCTCTACATTTCCTGTGGAGCGAGACACCACAAAGAGCTGAGGCGCTACATCACCAAAGACCGATGAAAAACGATAGCCGCCAGCAAATATTTTGTCTTCAGTAACAACCAACGGAAATAAATCCAGGGTTTCCTCAACCGCTGGAAATAAATCTGTGCTCCAAATTGTACTTCGATTGATAACATCTACAGCGACTATATCACCCGCTGCGCTCATGGCGTAACACACATCGCCTGCACACACCGGAGAAGTAGGCGCATTAAGTGGCGTTTGAAACAAAAAATCACCGAGGGGAAGACTCCAAAGGTATTCGCCCGAACCCGCATCGAGTGCGACCATAGAATTGTCAGTCGCTACGGTAATGATGGTGTTGTTGGATATGTCGACTGATCCCGTGTAACTGGCCGAAGAACCCCAATCTTCTGGAGAACTGAACACGTCGATAGTTCCAGAAATCGGATCGTATCGATGCATGTCCCCCAACACAGAGTTACCCAGCAAAAAACTGTTATCGGACAACACGGGTACGTTGAGATCAGCACCGGCGGAAGAACCCGACGAGCCATTAACCGCGGGATCATTGTCACCCGCTGTACCACCACAACTGATCAGTAAGGTTGAAAATAATAGAGCGCTTATTCTATTTAAGGCAGGCCGAACCGGAGCGCTGATTAACACACTGGACTCCCTGAAAATTTCGTCTTTACCTTTCATAATCGGTGGAAACCGCGTAATTCACGCGTTCTCTGTTCGCCGGTGAATCGCTTCGCTTTCGTGCAGTGCAACCACCCTTTGCATTTGTGCTATGTTTTTCACTTGCAGTTTCAGCAATAATTTTGCGCGGTGGTAGTCCACCGTTTTCACACTGATGCACAACTTCTCAGCAATCACCTTAGCGCTCAAGCCTTCGGCAATGCCATTCAACACTTCCGCCTCACGTACCGATAACGATTCAATCAATTGAGCCCGTTCAGACGCTAAAAGCCGTAATTCTGTTGATTGCCTTCGACATTGCACATTGGCTGAGAACGCCAAGTCTAAGGTTTCAATCAGCCGATCGGGGTTAACCGGCTTTTCCAAAAAACTCAGTGCGCCACGGCCCATAACTTCTACAGCCAATGCCACATCGCCGTGCCCCGTGAGAAACACGACGGGCAAATCGATGCCACCTTGGACTAACCGACTGAATACATCCACACCGCCGATGTCGGGCATGCGAACGTCTAGTAGCAAGCAGGCGGGCTCTACTGGGGAGACGCCTTGCAGAACGGGCAAAGCATCTGCATACCGAGTAAAGCCATGCACTCGATAGTCGTGATCTTCCAGCATCCAGCGCATGGAATCGACGAAGGCGGCATCGTCGTCTAGTAGGTAAATTTGTTTTCGGCTCATTCCGTCGACCTTTCCTTGATTCCTTTACGGACCGTGTGATCCGGAATAACCTTACCAAAAATCCCTATTTTTTGGCTGTGTAATCGCATCCTCGGGCTTAACAAGGGAATATCAACACGCCAAAATTGCAACGGCGTACGCATTCTGCTACGCCTCTGCAATTGAAACTAGGTAATTCCCTAGTAGTGATTCCCCGATTTTCCCCGTAAACTAGTTGTTATGAGCAATATCACTCCCACAGGCCCCCTCGCACCCGGCACAGGGTTGGGCCCCTCAGACGTCACAAGCAACAATCCAGTGGCGGGCCGAGGTGCAGATGGCATCGCGAACGTTGATGGTTGGTTTGGTGATAATTTGGCGAATGCGCCGCTGATAGACGTGACCCCACCGGCGCATTTTCGAAATCTCTCAACGCAAGAATTAGCCAATGAAGTGTTGCAACACATTATGCAATAGTGGCGAATGAATTCATCGCAAGCCACCACATCGCTTAACGCGCAACCGAATTGGAACGCAGCGGCTCAATCACTGATTGATTCATTAGCTGTGTTAAGCAGCGATGACGAGCGCATAGATTTTTTAGAAACCCTATGCCAGGATTTGGGCAAACATCTCTACCCCGCCTTTATCCACATGCTTTTTTACGTAGAACGCTCAGGCACCCGACGGGCTCAAGAGCTGGTAGGCAAAACGTTAGTCAGCTGCTTATTGTCAGGCCGAGTACCCAGCGGTGAAACTTCTGCCTGGGGTGCTGCAGCTCAAGGATTATCACCAAGCAACAACACTGGCGGCTTCACTCATCAACGACGCCTAGGCCCCATTGAGTTTTTAGTGGCCTGGCAAACACAACCTGCTGGCATCAGCGACTTAAGTAATCCACAGTTCATACAGGCTTTAACCAGCCTATTGAATTTGATTAATGCTGATCAACAAGCGGCGTCGTTGTACCGCCAACATATTGATATGCAGTTGGAAGACCCTGTGGGCGGCGCATTCAATCGTTCTGCACGAGACGCTTTAAACAGTCTTTCAAGAAATTGGGAAAGTAATTTACCGACCCATACGGTGGCGGAACGTTGCTTACAAGATCAAAAAGCAACGAATTCGTTAAACCACGTTGTGCCTAGATAATCGTTGCCACTACACCGCAGATTCTATGCATAAGATTCTAATGGTCTACCCAACTGATAACTTGGCATGCCATCCACTGTGTAATTCACACCAAAATTGGAAATAACCCATCCCGTTCTTGTTATGTCACCGGAGGTGCGTGGCCGATCACTTACCACATCACCCACTTTAGCGCGCCGCGGTTTTGGAACATGAAATTGAAAGTCAACGGACGTGCCTTGGCTAGCACCTGGCTAATGATAAAGATTATCAGAGTACGCCTTTTCGCTTCACCGGCGTTTGAAACAATGTGCCCAGAGCAGGAGCGGTAAATTCATTAAATTCAGACGCAGGTGGCTCAACTGTCGTTAACGCGTCTTCGGGTTTCTTAAACAAATCATTGTTCAGCGTGAGTAATGATGCATCGGTTCCACGAACTTGCATGTCTGCAACAGGAGATACCTTTCCTTGTGCGTTAATTTGATAAGCCCGCTTTATACCAACGCTTCCTACATTCACTGTGTAGGTGCTGATCTCGCCTTGAGTAATATCGACTGCTCGATTAATGGAGTAACTCACCGCTAAAGAGTGGGCATCGGTGTCCACGGAACGCATTGAATAGCCCGCTCGTCGTAATGCCATTTTAAGCTCGGAGGAAAATGTCTCTTCACTACCCTGCATATGGGGCAACAACAATGACACCGTCTGTGGGCTAACCGTTTGAATCTGTGCCAACACGCCTACCAGATCTTGCGAAATGAGTTTTTCAACAGAAACATCTTGCTCAGGGGTTTGTTTTGATGCGGATGCACATCCAACGAAAAACACCACAAACACCAGAACAATCATCGATTTAACGTTGAACATCAGTACTTAAGCCTCTGAGACAATCGGCAAGCATCCGTGCCCGCCGTACTTCCAATAACGCACACAGATCAGTATTTATTGCATGAATGAACCGAAATGAAGCGCTGGCGCCGTACCTTATGATCCCATGGGGCAGCCAACGTTCATTTATTTTCCATATATAACAAAAACTTACGGCACCAACCTGCCATTGAATTGTTTCCACGCCGCTTCTGCTAAACCCTAATGCGCCCAACCAGATTCTGGTGGATAGACCCTAAGCCCTAAATTTTTGTGAGCGACCTCACTTAAAGCCAGTAGCTGACATCGAGAAAAGTGACGTTTCAGCCGATAACACCTTTGGGCAACCACGTTCACACGACTGCAGCTTTCATGAAACGTAATCAGAATTCCAAGAAATCGAAAAACCCGCTGGTTGGAATCGACCGCGCACAAATACTGTGGTTGAACACACACGACTTTCTTCCGGCGAAACCGGTGCCGGGGGCTGCGTGCCAACGACTAAGCGCAGACGATATCGAGCGACTCTCACGAATTAAGGATTTTGACATTGATGAGCAACTCGTCAGTGACTTTAACGCACTCGGATTCACAGCCTTTGGAATGTTCGTTGAGAAGAAACTGGCGGGAATCTCTTTTTTTGCAGCCGGTGAATTACCGGCTCGATACAACAAACGGGGCGACAACTTTGCGGGTCTTGATATTGTGATTCCGCCCGGCACTCGATGCTTATTCAAAGCCGTGGTGTTACCCCAATACAGAGGCAACAGACTGCACTCCGCGGTGGTGCGATATGCCATCGATGAGTTTGGCAAAGACACGGTGCACACCATCATTGCAACGTGTGCTGCGACAAACAAAGCATTTTTGGCCAGCTCGTTAGACCAAGGTTTTGAAAAAGTGGGCCAAAGCGCTGAGTTCCGCATTCTCACCAAATCATTTTACCGTCTACCAAAACCCATCGATTCGGTAAATGGCGAAGTCACAACAGATGAGGATCGCTCAATCCTTCTTCGCAAAGCCGCGTAAGTGATTTTCCGATAGCGATTTAACGCATAGCGAAGTTGATAAAAAGTAGTTGGATTAAGCGTTGGCTTTTGGGTTCTTTAGATAAATACTGGTGTTTAGTAAAAAAGCGATGGTTACCCACGCTAAGTAAGGGAAGAGCAGCCAGCCACTTAAATTAGAGTACGGAAACACCGCCAGCATCATCACCACGATGGACACCCAAAGTACGGCTATTTCCACCAGTGCCCAACCAATTTGGCGCCATTTAAAAAATACGAAGCTCCATAATCCGTTCAGTAAGAAATTGATGCCTACCACCCACAACAAGGTGGACTGCTGTGCATCTGACGCTTTGTTCCAAGCCAGTCCGATCGATGCAATGATAAAGACATAGATTGTTGTCCACACCACACCAAAAGCCCAATCGGGTGGGTTCCACTTGGGTTTTCTTAATTCTCTGTACCAAGGGCCCACGTCAGTGGCTTTCATTCCAGCGACGGCGACAGGAACTAAGGCAGCAGCGGTAACAACATACGGTATCCACATGGGTGGGTCATACCCTGATTAATTGAATTGATATAACTCGATTAGTGTAACCGAATCAGTAAACCCAGCTTTAACGGATTCACCGCCGCTAGAACTTACGAAACACCCGACTTTTATCAAACATGCCCTCTAGCAGCTCCATTCGCTTTCGTGTGGTCTTCCAATTACGCTCTTCCACCTCGGCTATCATTATTTCCGCAAGCAACATAGACGATACATTCGAATCCCAAGCCGACGGTGCGGAGATTCGATTCTTAAACGTAATGTCAGCGATCGCTGACACGGGAGATGACCATTGATCGGTAAACAATATAATTTTGGCTTTGCGTTCTTTGGCCATTTCAGCCAAACGTAAGGTCGAATTTTCATAACGACGTATATCGAAAATAACCACCACATCGTTCTTTCGGGTATCCAGTAAATAATGCGCCCATGAATTGGAATTAGAGGCAACGTGAGTTACCTGATCCCTAACCACTTGCAAGTGTAAAAAGAAGTAGTCGGCTAAGGTTCTGGTAATGCGCCCTCCCACCACAAAAACACGACGTTCAGGATCTGCAATAAGGTCACACGCCTGACCAAATATTTTCGGGTCTACCTCGCCTAACGACTGGCCAATATTCTCTATAACCGCTTTGGTAAATCGGTTCAGGATATGCTCATCCGGTGCGTCATTAACCCAACGTTCGCGTTTTGCTAAGGGGCTGGATATGGCCTCATCCAATTCTTCGCGTAACGCCTGTTGAAAATTTGGGAAGCCAGAAAAACCCAGCTTTTGCACCAGTCGAGCCACCGTCGGTGTAGACACATCAGCTGCGCCCGCTAAGGCTGTGATGGATCCTAAGCCCGACACCGGATAGTTCAACAAGATAACGTCGCTCAACTGTCGCTCAGAACGGGTGAGTGTTTTGTCTTGCGCCTTGAGTTTTTCTGCCACTGATTTTTTTATTGGGTTCTTTCCCATGATACTTTCCCACCGTCTCAGGGAGTCGTTTGAATAATAGTTGACATTGCCATCCGTTCTGTACAACACTTTACATCATTGGAAATCAGATCACCAACTAAGGCAGCTTCGTGAGCGAATCGGTGGGGGTTTATAACAAGACTGGCTTGCATCCCATTGTTTTGGTATGTGAACACGCTAGCGCCTTCATTCCTGATTCGTACAAAAAGTTAGGTTTGAATAATGATCAAGCCAAGAGCCATATCGCCTGGGACCCAGGCGCATTCGACTTAGCAAAAAGCATGGCCGATGAGTTGGATGCCGTGTTAGTGCATGGAAAAGTCTCTCGACTGTTGTACGACTGTAACCGCCCTCCTCATTCAGTAAGCGCAATTACGCAGCTAAGCGAAGTCCACCCCATTCCAGGCAATGTAGGACTTTCAGAAACAGAACGAAGCCATCGTGAAAATCACATCTATTGGCCGTTTACTAAAATGTTACAAAACACGCTGAACAACCATCAGCCCACGCCCATCGTGGTTACGGTGCATTCCTTCACGCCAACCTATCGCGGCCTGGCGCGCGATACCGAGATTGGCGTTTTACACGACAAAGATTCAAGATTAGCTGATGCGTTAATAAATGCTTCAAGCGTTGTAAAAGACTTTGTTGTGCACCGAAACAAACCTTACGGCCCCGATGATGGCGTAACACACACCCTCATCGAACACGGCATTAACGAAAATCGATTCAACGTGATGTTGGAAGTACGCAACGATTGCATTCATACCAAACAACAACAAGCCTCTATGGCTTCAGCCATTGTGGACTGGCTAAACGCTGCACTCAAAAAATTACCGCAACCTGCATTACCAGGTGTGATGTGATGGGTATTTTAAAGTTCTACATCAAACTCGTGGACGGATTTAATCGCGCATTGGGCCGTGTGGTGATGTTCAGCCTGTTTGTATTAATGGGCATCTTGCTTTGGTCTATAGCCAGTAAAGTCACTGGGATACCGGCTTTGTGGACGCTAGAAGGGGCGCAATTTGCGATGATTGCTTACGTTTTCTTAGGGGGGCCTTACGCTATTCAACTAGGTTCCCACGTTCGCATGGATCTGTTTTACGACGGTTGGTCGGAAAAACGTAAAGCGTGGACCGACATGGTAACCGTGTGCTGCTTACTGGTTTATCTGATTGTTTTACTTTGGGGCGCGGTCAGTTCTACCGCCTATTCACTGGGTTACTTCGGCTCAGCCCCATTCGAATTTTTTAAATCCCTTTTCCAGGCCCTTGCCTCCGGCACACAAGAGGAAGTCATCGGCACGATGGAACGCAGTCGAACCATCTGGCGCCCTTTTCTATGGCCCATTAAATCACTGCTTTGTGTGGCCATTATATTAATGATTCTACAAACCTTATCCGAGCTGTTTAAAGACGTGCTCAGAATCCGGGGGGAAGCGATTTAATGTCATACGAGCTCATAGCCTTACTGATGTTCGCTTCCATGATGTTGCTGTTATTTACCGGGCAACGGGTGTTTGGCGCAATCGGTTTTGTGGCAGTCATTGCGGCCTTAGCACTTTGGGGAGATAAAGGCGGATTCGACATCGCGTTTTCACAAACCATTAAATTGATGCGTTGGTACCCACTTCTAACGGTGCCCATGTTTGTGTTTATGGGTTACATACTTTCAGAAAGCCGCATTGCCGATGATTTGTATCGTATGTTTCATGTGTGGATGGGTGGCGTTCGCGGCGGCTTAGCAATCGGAACCATTGGTTTGATGGTGTTGGTGTCGGCCATGAACGGTCTGTCGGTTGCGGGTATGGCTATTGGGGCCACCATTGCTCTACCCGAACTACTGCGACGCGGCTACGATAAACGCATGGTGACCGGTGTGGTGCAAGCGGGCAGTTCGCTGGGCATTCTGGTTCCCCCATCCGTCGTTTTAGTGTTGTACGCCATGATTGCTCGACAACCGGTTGGGCAACTGTGGCTAGCCGGTGTGGTTCCCGGTTTAATGATGGCGGCACTGTTCGTTATTTATATTGCTGTGCGTTGCCGCATAAACCCCAGCTTAGGGCCTGTCATCTCGGAACAAGAACGCGACTTGGCAGCGGGTGAGAAATACAAATTACTGTTCTCAGGGCTTTTGCCACTAGGCATTTTCTTCGCCATGATGATTCCCTTTATTAATGGCTGGACATCGTTGGTAGAGAGCTCTGCGGTGGGTGCGATTGCCGCCTTTTTAGCGGCCTGTATTCAGCGACGAATGACTTGGCAGGTGTTCGAAACCTCATTAAAAAATACCTTAGGCATTACCTGCATGTTTATGTGGATCATTCTGGCTGCGCTAGCGTTTGGCGCTGTGTTTGATGGGTTAAGTGCAGTGAAAGCGATTGAAAGCCTATTCACCGAACGGTTGGGTTTAAGCCCTTGGGTCATTCTCATACTGATGCAGCTGAGTTTCATTGTGATGGGTACGTTCTTGGATGACACGGCCATGTTGGTCATTGTGGCGCCGCTGTACATCCCGCTGGTGGGTGAACTGGGCTTTGATCTCATTTGGTATGGCGTGCTGTACACCATCACCACCCAAGTGGCCTACATGACGCCCCCATTTGGATACAACTTATTTCTCATGCGTGCGATGTCTCCTCCGGAGATTTCGTTAGCGGATATTTATCGATCTATTATTCCGTTCGTCATTGTGATGGTATTTGCGCTGGTTCTAGTGATGGTATTCCCGCAAATCGCTTTATGGCTACCGCAGCTGGTGTACGGATGATAAGCACGGTTGTAACTGGAGTATTTCTAATAACATAGGAGTAAGTTCTCATGAGTACACGTCGTACATTTATCAAGGGCGCGGCCGCGGCGGTTCCTGCAGCCGCCATTGGCGCACCAGCCATTGCACAGTCAAAAATTAAGTGGCGTTTACAAACCTACGCAGGGGCTGCTTTAGCAGAACATGTGATAAAGCCTGCCATCGATACCTTCAACGCCATCGCTGGCGATGAAATGGAGATAGAACTTTTCTTCGCCGATCAACTGGTTCCAACAGGGGAACTGTTTCAAGCGATGCAGCGCGGCACCATTGATGCCGTGCAATCGGACGATGATTCCATGGCCTCCCCTACGGAAGTCACCGTCTTTGGTGGCTATTTTCCGTTCGGTAGCCGTTATTCTTTAGACGTACCTGTGCTGTTTAACCAATACGGTTTAAATGAAATTTGGGACGCGGAATATTCCAAAGTTGGGGTAAAGCACATCTCAGCTGGCGCGTGGGACCCCTGTCATTTCGCAACCAAAGACCCCATCAACTCATTGGAAGATCTAAAAGGCAAGAAGGTGTTTACCTTTCCAACGGCGGGGCGCTTTCTATCCCAATTTGGCGTCATCCCAGTCACCCTGCCTTGGGAAGATATTGAGGTGGCCGTTCAAACCGGTGAATTAGATGGCATCGCTTGGTCAGGAATCACTGAGGATTACACCGTCGGTTGGGCCGATGTTACCAACTACTTCCTCACCAACAATATTTCTGGGGCATGGATTGGTCACTTCTTTGCGAATATGGAGCGCTGGGAAGAATTGCCCGACCACCTAAAGAAACTACTGACGGTGTGCATGGAGCAAAGTCACTATTACCGGCAGTGGTGGTATTGGGGCGGCGAAGCCAATTTACGCGTGAATGGCCCAAAAATGAAATTGACCACCATTCCCGATGAAGAGTGGGCACAGGTGGAAACAGCGGCTATTAAATTTTGGGATGAAATTGCTGCAGAATCGGAAATCAAAAAGAAAGTGGTTTCGATTTTCCGGCAGTACAATGACGACATGCAGAAAGCGGGTCGACCATACCGATACGGATAGATGTAATTCTGTCTTAACATCAAGATGGGCCTCGGTAACGTGGCCCATCTTCCATAGTCGTTTTTCAACGTCTGTTCCTTCTTAAACCTACGCAACGTTTCCACAGTAACTTCCTATGAATGCCAACCTTAGCTTAGACGAACTCAAAGACGCAGCCGATGAAGGACGACTGGACACTGTTCTGGTTTGTTTGGTGGATATGCAAGGGCGTTTGATGGGGAAACGTTTTCACATACAACATTTTCTCTCCAGTGCCTGGCAAGAAACGCATTGTTGTAACTACCTGCTTGCCACCGATTTAGAGATGGGCACCCCCGACGGCTATCAATCCACCAGTTGGGAATCAGGTTACGGTGACTATGTGATGAAGCCTGATTTGTCGACACTTCGTCCCATGCCCTGGTTGGAAGGTACGGCCATGGTATTATGTGATGTTATCGATCACCATACCCACGAGCCTGTTCCACACTCGCCCCGTGAAATTTTAAAGCGCCAAATTGAACGTTGTGAAAGCTTGGGCTTAACACCCCTGATGGCAACCGAGCTTGAATTTTTCTTGTTTAAGGATTCTTTAGAAACCCTTCGCAACCAACACTACATGGCACTCGAGCCCATCAGCGCGTACAACGAGGACTACCATATCTTTCAGACCACGAAAGAAGAGCCCATTATGCGCCGGCTTAGAAACACCTTGTATGCCGCCGGCATACCCGTGGAAAATTCCAAAGGTGAGGCGGAAAGTGGTCAAGAAGAATTGAACATTCGCTATGCGGATGCGTTGGCTTGTGCCGATCACCACACCATCGCCAAACACGCCACTAAAGAAATCGCTTGGCAGCAAGGTCATTCCGCAACGTTTTTGTCCAAATGGCACAGCGATCGAGTGGGCAGCGCCAGTCATGTGCATGTGTCTTTGCAACAAGATGGGAAAAGTGTGTTCTACGATGCGAATGAACCACTGGGCATGTCAACGTTAATGTCGCAGTTTGTGGCGGGTCAGTTAGCCTACGCCGCCGACTTCACCGTTTTTCTCGCCCCTTATGTCAACTCGTATAAGCGATTTGTTAAAGGCTCATTCGCCCCTACTAAAATCGCTTGGTCGGTGGATAATCGAACCGCCGGTTTCAGGCTCTGTGGTGATGGATCCCCAGGAATTCGAATAGAATGCCGAATTCCTGGAGCAGACATAAACCCCTACTTAACACAAGCTGCTCTGCTGGCAGCCGGATTAAAAGGGTTAGAAGAAAAAATGGAATTGGAACCTGCGGTTACAGGCGATGTGTATAACGACGATTCCATGCCGGAGATTCCCAACCAATTGGCCAAAGCTTGCGAAAAATTCAAGCACTCCACCTTCATGCGCGAAGCCTTTGGTGATGATGTTGTCGATCACTACGTTCGCTGCGCTGAATGGGAGCAAGAACAATTTGACCAAGCGGTTACCCAATGGGAAATTGCTCGCGGGTTTGAACGGGCTTAATAATTTAGCCGCAGCTCCCAATTGCACTTTTTTTTAAGTCACCCAATTTTTAAGAGTTCACTATGTCACTCACCGGTAACTGGTCTTACCCCACCAACATTCGTTTTGGCGCTGGTCGCATAAAAGAGATAGCGGAGGCATGCAAAGCCGCAGGCATCAGTAAACCCCTGCTAGTGACTGATCGCGGCTTGGCGGATATGCCCATCACCCAAAATACTTTGAGCCTACTTAAGGCACAGGGCTTGGGTGACGCATCATTTGCTGACGTTGACCCGAACCCAACCGATCGCAATGTAGACGATGGCGTACGCATGTATCGCGACGGAGGGTTTGATGGTGTGGTCGCCTTCGGTGGTGGCTCGGGTTTAGACCTTGGAAAAACGGTTGCGTTTATGGCCGGCCAAGCTCGCCCCCTATGGGACTTTGAAGACATTGGCGATTGGTGGACACGCGCAGACGCATCAGGCATAGCCCCCATCGTTGCGGTACCCACCACAGCAGGTACCGGTTCTGAAGTGGGACGCGCCAGTGTCATTACTCACGCCACTGACAAGGTGAAGAAAATAATCTTCCACCCAAAGATGCTGCCCAGCGTGGTGATTTGCGACCCGGAACTAACCGTGGGTATGCCTGACTTCATTACTGCAGGCACCGGCTTGGATGCTTTTGCCCATTGTGTTGAAGCCTATTCCAGCCCCCACTATCACCCCATGAGCCAAGGTATAGCGCTAGAAGGTATGCGCTTAGTTATCGACAATTTGCCCATCGCCTACAACACGCCCGATGATTTAGATGCTCGCGCTAATATGATGAGTGCTGCCGCGATGGGTGCAACCGCCTTTCAAAAAGGTCTGGGTGCCATACACGCACTCAGCCACCCCATTGGTGCTGTACACAACACCCACCACGGCACCACCAATGCTGTATGCATGCCAGCGGTTTTACAGTTCAACGAAAGCGCTATAAAAGATCGATTTGATACCGCTGCGGGATACCTGGGCATTGACGGAGGCTTTGAGGGTTTTTGTGCCTTTGTCACGAACTTCAATGATCAGTTCAAGGTACCAAAATCGCTTAAAGCATTAGGCGTCGACAACCCAAACATTAAAGCATTGGCTAAATCTGCCCTGCAAGACCCAAGCTGTGGCGGCAACCCTATTGAATTAACTGAAAGTAATTTAACGCAGTTGCTCGAACAAATTGCTGGCTAATGCCATTAACGCAAAAACCACTCAAACGCCTCATTATCGGATTCGTTTTCTGCTGGAAACCCGAGTTGTTCAATAAACTCTGGCAAGTGTGCGCTTTCTGATTCAGGCACTTGGATGCCAATGAACACTCGACCATAGGCGGCGCCGTGATTACGATAATGGAACATGGAGATGTTCCATTGCTCACCAATACCGGTTAAAAAATCTAATAAAGCACCGGGCCTTTCTGGGAAACGTAAGCGGTGCACTTGTTCATCCGGTAACGTGGCATGCCCACCAATCATATGGCGAATATGAAGCTTTGCCGTGTCGTTGTGCGTCATGTCCAGTACATCAAAGCCCGCATCAGTTAGCGCTTTGGCTATTTCCGCCCGCTCATCGGCTCCACGTTCTACTTCCACACCGGCGAACACCACGGCCGATTTATCATCCGAATAGCGGTAGTTAAATTCGGTAATGCTACGCCGCCCTAACACTTTGCAAAAATGCAAAAAGCTACCCGGCTTTTCAGGAATACGCACCCCAAATAACGCCTCACGAGTGTCACCAATTTCAGCCCGCTCGGCAATGTGTCGGAGTCTGTCAAAATTTAAATTTGCCCCTGTGTTGATGGCCACTAGCGTTTGATCTTTTGCTCCCGTTTCTTGCACATATTTTTTTAATCCCGCCACACCTAAAGCGCCGGCGGGTTCAGTTAGCGTGCGTGTATCGTTGAAGATGTCTTTAATGGCTGTGGACATTTCATCAACGGTGATCAGGATGACGTCATCCAATAATTCTCGGCACACCCGAAACGTTTCCTCACCCGCTTGCTTCACCGCCACGCCATCGGCAAACAAACTCACTGAATCCAGCACCACTCGCTCATCGGCATCCAGCGCTTTTTTCATGCAAGCCGCATCAACGGGCTCCACCCCATAGATCTTGATATCTGGGCGTAAATATTTTAAATACAAAGCCACGCCCGAAGCGATACCACCACCGCCAACGGGTATGAACACCGCATCAATTTGATCAGGATATTGTCGACTGATTTCCACCCCAACCGTTGCCTGCCCAGCAATGGTATCGGGATGATCAAATGGGTGGATAAATGAAAAACCGGTTTCATCCACCAAGTGCATGGCGTGGTCTAACGCGGTATTAAAGTCGTCGCCATGTAAAACGGCCTTAGCGCCCAGGCTTCGAACCGCGTCCACCTTGATGGAGGGTGTGGGCGTTGGCATCACAATAGTGGCTGGGATGCCCAGCGATTGGGCAGTTAAAGCGACCCCCTGAGCGTGGTTACCTGCGGACGCTGCGATAACGCCTTTTACCGGCTCCTGCTGCATTAAATTATGGATACGGTTATAGGCGCCTCGGCACTTGAATGAAAATATAGGCTGTTCATCTTCGCGCTTTAACAACACCTTGTTGCCCAAACGATGGCTGAGTTTCGGTGCCTCATGCAAGCGTGTTTCTTCGCTCACTTCGTAAACTCTTGCTGCGAGAATTCGCGGTAGGTAGTCTTGGTGTAAAGTATTCATGTTCGCGCCTGATCTAAGCGCACCTTTTTAATCGATTACTGGCACTGTAACACCACCATGAATACGGCAAAAGTCGCCGCAGCAAAAGCTGCAATGAATCACATTGTTGATGGCACAATTATAGGTGTCGGTACGGGCAGCACAGCGAATTGCCTAATCGATGCGATCGGTGAATCGAGGCTTCAACTGAAAGGGGCTGTGGCCAGTTCGGAAGCCACCGCACAGCGGTTAACCGCCATCGGTGTGGATGTGATGGATTTGAACAGCACGGGAACGCTGGATTTGTACATCGATGGGGCGGATGAAGCCAACCGCGATCTGCAGCTAATTAAAGGTGGTGGTGGCGCACTGACACGTGAGAAGATCGTGGCCAACGCCAGTCGCGAATTTATTTGTATTGCCGATGAAAGCAAGCAAGTGGACGTATTAGGCAGCTTCCCGCTGCCAGTTGAAGTCATCCCCATGGCTCGAAGTTTTGTTGCTCGCGAGCTACTGAAACTAGGCTGTGATCCTGAATACCGGGAAGGCGGAGTGACCGACAACGGCAATATTATTTTGGATTGTCACGGCTTTGAAATCACGTCTCCTGAAGAGCTAGAACAGGCAGTGAATAACATCCCCGGTGTGGTAACGGTGGGCTTATTCGCCCTACGCCCTGCGGATCGCTTGATTATTGGCAAAGACGACGGCAGTACAGAAATCTTGTAATTATTCCGACGGCATATCCTCTAGCCCTAACGGCACCCGGAAAACAAACTCAGCACCTTTGCCACTGCTGTACGCCGTAACAGCACCACTGTGTTGGCGTGCTACTCGGGCCACCAAGGCTAAGCCCAAGCCAATGCCTCGAAATCGATCGGCCACACTGGGGTCACGTTTAAAACGTGTGAACAAGGAGTCGATGATGGCAGGGTCTATTCCCACACCATCGTCTTTCACGGTAATGATGGCCTCTTGACCGCTGGGGTTATCCGCAGGCCCCACGCTAACATCCAGCCACACATCCCCACCTTCATTGGAATATTTAACCGCGTTGCTGAGTAGGTTACCGATGGCGCGATCCAGTAACCCAGCATCCCCGAACAGCCACAATTCCTCATCACACACCGTCACATGTAAGCTAATTTTACGCGCACTGGCTTGCGGGAAAAAACGTGCGGTTACGTTATCAATGATGTTGTCTAATAAGACTTCTTTAAACGATTCCACGCTGACCGTATCGGCTCGCGACATGTGCAGCAGGTTGTCCATCATGGTTAGGGACGATTGAATATTACGTCGGGCACTGTGCAGTTCTTCTGAGGTGACGTCCTCATCATCTGCATCGAGTAAATACAAACTCGACACCAGGGGGGACCGCAAATCATGTGATAAGTAATCCATCATCTCCGCGCGTGCGCGTTCAGCGGTTCTAATTTCACTTACATCGATGACGGTGGCACAAATTAATCGCTCAGCCAGTGATGGCCCCACGGCACTCAAACCAATCAACAGTTCTTTCTCATCCTGCTGCACAGTGAACTGCCAAGGTAGCCCACGTTGAATTAGATTTTCAAAATTTTCACGCGCATCGGAGTCCGTTAAGTCCAATCCCGCCCGTACAATAAATTCTCTTAGCAGCGGATTCTTGCCTACATCAGGCAGTAAACGAATGATGAGATCGTTAAGCCGAATGGGTTCCCCGACCATGTTCCACACCACAAATCCTGCTGGGCTTCCATCTAAAATATTGTCAGAAAATGTTTTAACCGCTCGCAGCCAATCTAACTGATCACCCAGCTTTAAGGCATTATTTTGAATTTGCTCGATGGACCCACGCCAGATGGAAGGCTTAATTCTGCGACGAACACGCGACAATCGATCAATGTATCGCGTGATTTGGCTAGCAACGGTTGGGTCCTTAACCACAAACATCACATCCAAACGATCGTCGGTGGGGTAACGCCGGGCATAAACATCTCCACGTCTCACCCAAGCTTCGGTTAAACCCACCTCCATAGGCGGCGGCATGTCACCACCAACGTGACTTAACGACTTCGTAGAAAAACGCCAACCTTCTACGGGTAAATGTTGCGTTGCATGGGTGAAGAAACGGGTTAAATCTTCGTTGGTGTATCGATCGCGGGGTGCCTGTTCTAAATCTAACTTTTTAATTTGGCTGGCTAAGAATCGATTAACAAAACGCAGCCTATTCCCACTCCACGCCAAATAACTGACCAATATCGGCACCGATGCAGATAGCGGTGCGTACCAAATTTGAAAAAGCATATACAGCAGATAACTTAAAATAATGGGTGTGCAAGCCACGCCGATGGCTGCAGCTAACGACCATTCGGGCCCTGCTCGAGAATACACCCACATCAATAATGGCAGCATGCCCAACGCCACCACTAAATTCCATTTACTGCTGATGCGCGTGACCAAACTGCCATCACGTATGGCAGAGAATAAGTTAGCGTGAATTTCAACCCCAGGAATGGATTGATCCAAAGCCGACACGGGCGTGGGCACAACATCCTGTAAACCCACCGATGTCATGCCCACAAAAACCACCTTATTTTCAAACAAATCAGCAGGCACATCACCCTGCAAAACTTGCCCCGCCGATACCGTAGTAAAAGCATTTCTTGGCCCGTAAAACGGAATCATGACTTCGAAGTCCTGCAGCCAACGCCCGCGCTCCAGCGCTTGCGTGGATCGTGCCCCAGGCAACGCGGTTAAATCTAATTGCTGGTCATCGGGTGCAAAAGCTTGATGAGCCGCGAGTGACAAGGTGGGCCAATGTGGTGCGTTGTAGCCTGCCATTAAGAATACCCGCCGCACAATGCCGTCATCGTCAATCGGCATTTGTATTTGCCCAATGTCGCGAACGTATTTAAGCAGTGGGGGAATGGGTAGGCGCTCTACATCGCCAGAACCTGTCGTTCCCACCATACGGTTTTCAGTTAAGACCGGAAGGACCGTGGTGGGCAGAGTAGAGATCGCCTGCGCAAGGCGCTCATCATCAGCTGGGTCGAGCGAGGATTCTGTGTATAACAAATCCACCACCACACCAGCGGCGTTGGCTTCACCTAATTTTTCAAACAGGTCAGCCTGTAACGCTCGTGACCAAGGCCAACGCCCGAAGTCTTGCAAGCTTTGTGGATCGATACCCACGATAACGAGATCTTTTGGGGTGTCACGCTGGTTTAAGCGCACCCAAGTATCGTGCAGCAGCCGATCAAGCTTTAAAGTACTTTGGCCCCACAACAACAGCGCCGTTAAAACAAATAACGCGCACAAAAATGCTATCAGCGACAGCAGCGTGACGCTGTGCCGCCGATGCTTAGAACGCTCAGCCAGGATTTGTGTGCTCTTCGAGACGATACCCGTGCTGATATATAGACGTTAGCTTCCAGCGTTCAGTGGCTAACAAATTTAGCTTTTTACGCAGACGACTTGCGTGGGTATCTACCGTGCGCGTATTCAGTTCAGCGGATGTGCCCCACACAGATGTCAGCAGGTGTTGCCGTGATAACACACGCCCTCGATTACGGAACAAGAACAACGCAAGTTCATATTCTTTTTCCGTAAGTTTAATTGGTTCATCGTTTAGCAGAACTTCTCGATTGGACGTATTAAACACATACGGGGGACATTCAAGCACTTCAGATTCGGGTTGCGCGCGGCGAGCCAAAGCGTATAAGCGCGCCAATAACTCATGCTGACGCACCGGTTTTGATAGGTAATCGTCAGCGCCCGCTTGTAACGCGGTGACGATGTCCTCTTCCGCAACGCGTGAGGTAACAAAAATGATCGGGATGTCGCTAGTCAGTGTTTTACGCACCCAATTTAAAACCTCCAGCCCAGAGCTTCCGGTGGTCAGCATCCAATCAAGAATGATGACGTCGTAGCTGGATTTGCGAAACGCACGTTGGAACTCATCCGCAGATGAATAAACGCTGCACAAATATCCACGATCTTCAATCCATCCACTGACTTTTGCAGATTGCTCGGGATCGTCTTCAAGCAATGCAATTCGCAGTGCGGGTCGGTCTGCCATGAACCACTCCTGAACTAAGTGCTACGAGCCATTGCGGGTAAGTGAATAAAAAACAATGACACAGAATTTCTAATTGTACCAACTTGAACGCTATTGATACACACAGAATTGCTTCGAATATCGGTTAAGTCTTTGATATGTGTCCTATTTTGCGCGAGATTCGCACAATTTAAGAGGTGGCCGAGGCAATCGGATTCACGAAGTGGCGTCCACCGTCAACGGAGCGAATGCGTTCTACCAGCATCTCAAAGTCGGCGGGGCTGTCTGCCAGGTTAATTTCGGCGGCATTAACGATTAACAAAGGAGATGCATCATATTGGTGGAAAAACCGTTCATACAACTCGATCAATCGCTGCAAGTAGCGACTTTCAATACGCTGTTCGTGTTTTAGCCCGCGACGCTCGATGCGCTGAACCAATCGTTCCAGCGGGGCTTGTAGGTACACGACTAAATCGGGTTTGGGCAAATTGTGCGTGGTGCGCTCGAACAATGCAGAGTACATCTGCCATTCCGATTCATCTAGGGTGAGTTCGGCGAACAGGCGATCTTTCTCAAACATGAAATCCGCCACCACCGGTCGTGTTTCATCAGTAACACGCGCCGCTTCCATGGCCTCCAGGCGAGACACTAAAAAGTGCATCTGGGTATGAAAGGCGACCCGATCAGGCTGTTGATAAAAAGCTTTCAGATACGGGTTAATGGCGTCGGAATCGGCCAAGTACCGGCCCCGCACAGCCGCACTCAACTTTTTTGCCAATGTGGTTTTACCCACGCCAATGGGCCCTTCCACAGCGATGTATTGATATTTCATTCAATCACTCTTCACAGCCGGAACTTCACAGAAACGACCCGCCTAAGCTGGGCGAATGCCCAAGGTGTCAACGATGGCTAATAATTCTGCCACAGGCCCAAGCCCCGGAACGAATAATTCGGCGTTCAAGTCAAACAAGGGCTGTAATACAAACGAACGTTCTGCAATACCTGCGTGCGGCACAATCAAACGTTCATCTTGAATGCACTCATCACCGTAAAGCAAAATATCCAAATCCAAAGTTCGTGCTTGCCAGCGTAATGCTGTTATGGCCGCGGGCTGTTCAGGACGACATCGCCCTTGTTCTATCTCAATGGCTTGCAACCGATCCAACAAGGCATGAGGCGCAAGGGATGTGACCAAGGAACACACTGAATTTAAATAATCCGGCTGATCCGGTGGGCCCATCGGATCGGTTAAATAACGTGGCGACTCTTTGACATCCGTGATACCGGCAGCCATGTGCAATGCGGCAACAGCCGCATCGAGATGAGCGTGGCTGTCGCCTAAGTTACTGCCCAGCGCCACATACGCCTGGGTGTGGGTGGTCAATCTGGGGTCAACCTTCAGAGCCGCCCGCATTGCCGGGAGCTGAAGACTCTCCACCGCTGCGTGGGCGACGGGTGCGAGAACGACGCCGGCGCTGGCCATTCATCCCCTGACCACCGCCTTTTTTGGACGCTGTTTTCTTACCGCTAGCCCGCTGGGCTTGACCGTCGCTGGCCTGAGTCCCTTGACCATTGCCCGCATTATTCGCTTGGGCATTGTCCGGACGACGCCGTGCGCTGCGTTTTTTACGCCGTGGCTGACCGGAACCTGCGTTGCTGGCGTTGCCATTGGCGTTTCCGTGCGAATTCGCATTACGCCGACGCGCCTGACCTTGGTTGTTGCCGTGAGGGCGCCGCCGACCACCGCGCTGATGAGCTTGACCTTGCACACCCAATAACTCGGCTGTGTCGCGGTTAGCGTTGTGCTCTGGCTGAATGTCATCGTAAATGGTGTACGTGTCTTCGGGCTCATCGGGCACGGCGCGGTTGCCACGATTGTCGTCATCCCAATTTTCGTGACTTGCGGCAGATTGACGACGCTGGGGCCTTTGGCGATTGCCGGCGTTGTCGTTGTCTTGATTGCGGTTATTGGACCTTGGGCCTCGGCTATTGCCGCGATTGTCGCCTGAATTGCTACGTGCTTGACCGCGCTGCCGATTACCCGCGCCGTCGTTGGTTCCTGGGTTATCCGCTTGGCTGGATTGCTCGCCGGGGTTCTCAGCTGGCGCTTTTTCAGAACTCGCATTTTTATCGCGTGATTGACCGCCACGTTGACGTGGTTTACGGTTTCTATCACGAGAATTTTTACGATCGTTACTCGGCGGAACCGGCACCACTAAGTTTTCCAATTGCTCTGGGGATTCACCCCAATAGCCTTCAATCACCGGCTTGTTTTCAATCAGCTGTTCACGTACTTCATTATGCGAGCGCTGGATTTCTGTCCACCATTCTGCCAACGGCTGAAGCCGTTCATCAATGGTGGCGCGCAGCAATAGAAAATCGTAAGCGGCACGAAAGCGGCGATTTTGAATAAGCTGATCAAGATCTTCCATCGGCCCGTGTTCTAACAACAATTGCAAAGCCCAAACTTCTCGCATCGGCTCAGAGATTCGACGTGGAATAGCGATGATGCGCACTTGTTCGGCCGTTACAGAATCTGCAGCAGCACCGATAGCATCCGCCACGGCCATGCCATCGGCCACGTGCATGCGTGCACGTTGTTCAACATCAGGCCACAGCATAAAACTCAATAAGTAGTAAGGTGTTATCGGTTTACCGGCCGCCACTCGTGCATCGGTATTTTGCAGCGCTGTGGTTAATAGCTCTTCCAAACCAACCGTATCGTTTTCCAACCGGGGAGCAAGCAATGGAAACAAATACGGCAGCAGCCCATGCTCTCGCACCGAATTGAAACTGTTTTCAGCATAACCACCTTGAAACAGCTTCAGCATCTCTTCAAACAAGCGAGCGGCGGGAACTTCGGCTAAGGCGTGCCGCGTTTTCTCCATGGCAGCCAAGGTGTCTTTATGAATCTCAAAGTTTAACTTTGCACTGAGTCGAGCGGCACGTAGAACGCGAACCGGATCTTCTTCACAACGGGTAATCGGATCGCCAATTAAACGAAACACCCCATCACGCATATCATTCAAACCACCACAATAATCGGTGATGGAATCGTTTGCGATGTTGTAGTAGAGCGCGTTTACGGAAAAATCTCGACGAATCGCATCTTCTTCCACACTACCAAACACGTTATCACGAACTATTTGGCCAGCATCGCCTACCTCACCGCCATCACCTTTATCATGACCTGCCCGAAAGGTGGCCACCTCGATGACATCGCGCCCAAACAAGACATGAACCAGGCGAAATCGACGGCCGATAATGCGCGAGTTTCGAAACAGTTCTCGCACCTCTTCGGGACTGGCATCTGTGGCCACATCAAAATCTTTTGGGCGTTGACCTACCAGCGCATCGCGCACGCCACCACCCACTAAAAAGGCATCAAAGCCGCCATCAATTAATCGATTGAGCACTTTGAGAGCGTTATTACTGATCATGTCTTGCGACATGTCGTGATCGTCTGCGCCCAATACTTCAATTGTCGATTCGGTCTTCACGGATTTCGCCATGTGTTATTCATCACCGGTTTGTACATGGTTGCGTTGTTCCTTAAACGAGCGGATCTGGCGACGCTGCTTTTTGGTTGGCCGGCCTTCTCCCGCCAGCCCCAAGCGGGCTTCTCTGTCAGCACGAGCTTCCAGCCGCTGTTTTTCACGCGCAGCTTTACTCTCGTCAGTTTCCAGATACAACTGTTGCGCGTCACTTGCCGAGCGGCGCTTATCGGACAAGGCTAAAACCTGAATCCGAAATTCATAGGGCGGCTTTTCAATGCTGAGCATTTCGCCCAACTGTATCTGCCGCGACGGCTTCACCGACTGGCCGTCTATTTGAACGCGATTCTTATTGATGGCATCAGTTGCCAAACTGCGCGTCTTAAAAAATCTAGCAGCCCACAGCCACTTGTCTATGCGTACTTTGCTAGCTGCTTCTGTGTTGGGCTCGTGCTTCACGATTAAACCCCCACCCGCTTAGGACAGTATACTGCCTCTGACCGGCTTCGCGCGAATTCGATACGAATTCGCGCCCAAACCAAGGAAAACTTTGCCCATGCAGTGCTTCGTGTACCGCAGCTCTCTGAAAGACGGACTTTATGTCTACCTAGTCGAAGAAGAGGGTTTAGAAAAACTGCCTGGCCCCGTGTTAAAACAGCTAGGCGAACCTGAATTTGCGATGTCCATTGACCTATCAAAACGCAAATCGCTTGGCCATGAGGACATTACTACAGTGCGTAAAAACCTCGCTGACCAAGGTTTTCATGTTCAGATGCCTCGCAGCATAGAACACTTGATGGAGCAAGCGGCTCGCGAGAGTCGTAAAGACCCAAAATAACGTAACCGCGATTTTGTGCTTAACGTGGGCAACGTTAAACCATTTACTTAACGTACTGCAATTTGCTCTCGTTGGACGAAAACCACGCAGCCAATTCAGCAATCTCGGCATCGGTTAGTTTCGCTGATGCACCCATGATGGCGTTTTGACGTTCACCGGATCGATACTGTTGCAAAGCTTGTACAAGGTAATCTTCGTACTGGCCAGCCAATATCGGAAATGTGGGTGTAGTGGAATTCCCATCAGGGCCATGACACGCTGCACACCCTTTTTCTGTAGAGATCGCGCCACCGTCAGCAGAATCTGAGCCCGCATAGTCGCTGCCCTTCGCTGCGAAATAGGCGGAAATGTCGGCGATGTCTTGATCGCTAAGATTGGCTGCATTCGCCTGCATGGTTGGGTGTGAGCGAGTTTTACTGCGGTAAGCCTGCAATGCTGCCACCAGATAAGTTTCATGCTGACCAGCAACGCGCGGCACCTTGTAGGTGGGGTAGGTGTTGACGTAATGCTCAACTCCGTGACAACCCAAACACGTGTAGGCTTTTGTCTCACCCGCGGCAGCGTCGCCAGCCGCGACGGCGCTTTGGCCTGAGGCAAATAAAAGTGCTGCCGTGCATAAGGCGCTAAGGGACAGACGTTGCATCAGTAGTTTCATGTGTCGGCTAAAAACCTTCAAAGTCAAATTATTTCAGTACCGCAGCTAAGGCGTGAGTCTAGCATCACACATCAGCCGTTTCAGGCTGCATAGCTACAAACATCTCATTCATGCGTTTTACAAAACCCGCACCATCCGCAAGCTGACCGCCTTCCGCCAACATGGCTTGATCGAGCAACAGGCGCGACCAATCAGCAAACCGGTCATCATCCTGTTCGCGATCGAGTAAATCCAGTATCGGATGGGTGGGGTTCACCTCTAACACCGGCTTAGTGGCTGGCATTTCATGACCCGCTTGCTTGAGCAACTGTTGCATGTGCAGAGCCATATCGTGCTCACCCATAACTACACAGGCTGGCGAGGACGTTAAACGCGTTGAGGCGCGAACATCGCTGGTGTCTTCTGCAAGCACCGCCTTAATGCGCTTAATCAACGGCTCAGCATCGGCCGCTTGCTTTTCCTTCTCAGCCTTTGTCTCACTGTTTTCTGCAGCATTACCCACGCCATCTAGGTCTAAATCGCCTTTGGCGATAGACACAAACGACTTACCTTCGTATTCACTGAGGTAGCCCATCATCCATTCGTCCACGCGATCGTGCATCAACAACACCTCGATGCCTTTATCACGGAAAATTTCTAAATGCGGACTGTTGTTCGCTGCCGAATAGCTATCAGCGGTAATGTAGTAAATTTTGTCCTGACCCGATTGCATCCGGGCCAAGTAATCGTCGATGCCTGTTAACTCACCTTCGGTTCCGGTGTGTGTGGTGTCGAAACGGTAGAGCTTAGCCACCTCATCCTTATTACTCGGATCTTCGCCAGGGGCTTCTTTCAAACAGTTTCCAAACTGCGTCCAAAACTCTTTAAATTCTTCGGGCTTTTTCTCTGCCAAGTCGCTCAGCATAGCCAACACTTTTTTCACAGAAGCACGACGAATGCTGTCAATAATTTTGTTGTCTTGCAGAATTTCGCGAGAAACATTCAGCGGTAAGTCGTTGCTGTCAACCAGACCGCGAACAAAGCGCAAATAACGCGGCATCAATTTTTCAGCGTCATCCATGATGAACACACGTTGAACGAACAACTTGATACCGTTCTTTGGCGTCATGGATTCGTACAGATCAAACGGCGCACGCTTAGGCACATACAACAACGAGGTGTACTCGTAGTTACCTTCAACGCGATTATGGCTCCACGCTAGCGGGTCTTCATAATCGTTACAAACCTGCTTGTAGAACGACTGGTATTCCTCATCACTGACGTCATTTTTGGAACGCGTCCAAAGGGCTGAAGCCGCATTGACTTGCTGTAACTCAGGCTCTTTTGGCGCCTCAGCTTCTTCACCTTCTTCTGGCTCTACCGGAGGTGGCAGCTGTTCCAGCATCATGATGGGAAAGGTGACGTGATCAGAATACTTCTTAACGATACTGTGCAGCTGCCAGTGATCCACGTACTGCTTGTGCTCGTCCTTAACGTGCAAGGTTACGATGGTGCCGCGTTGTTCTTGAGTGACTGAATCCAGTGTGTAACCACCGGTACCATCGGAAGACCACATCACGGCATCAGATGCATCCGCACCGGCGCGTCGTGTTTGCAAATCGACTTTATCGGCGATAACAAAGGCGGAATAAAAACCCACGCCAAATTGACCAATTAAGGCCGAGTCGGTTTTTTGATCCCCAGTCAGGGATTCTAAAAATTGTTTGGTGCCCGACTTAGCAATGGTGCCAATGTTCTGCACCACCTCTTCCCGGCTCATACCAATGCCGTTATCGCTGACCGTGATGGTGCCTGCCTCAGAATCGAAGCTCACCACAATATTCAGATCGGGATCCGATTCGAGCAGAGACGCATCAGACACGGCCTCAAATCTCAGCTTATCGCAGGCATCGGAGCTGTTAGAAATGAGCTCACGAAGAAAGATTTCTGGATTGCTGTACAGCGAATGAATCATCAACTGCAGAAGTTGGCTAACTTCTGCTTCAAATTTCATTTCTTCAGACATGATTTCCATCTAAATAGCGGGTTAAAGAACGTGTTGCTATGTCTGAGGGCAAAGCCAGATTTTTAAAGCCCCCTACACAAAAACGTTACAGCTTTTCTTTAATTCGAGCAGCGCGCCCAGTTAAGCCACGTAGATAGTAAAGCTTGGCGCGGCGAACGTCACCCCGGCGCTTAACTTCAACGCTATCAACCAACGGGCTATAGGTTTGGAACACGCGCTCAACACCTTCGCCGTGAGAAATTTTTCGCACCGTGAAGGCTGAATTCAAACCGCGGTTGCGCTTTGCGATGACCACACCTTCAAAGGCCTGCAATCGCTCGCGGCTGCCTTCCTTAACTTTCACCTGCACAACGACGGTGTCGCCTGGGCCAAAGCTGGGAATTTCCTTGCCCATTTGCTCGGCATTAATTTCGTCGATGATATTGCTCATGTCTCAACCTGTACTTACGTTGTTTAAGAATCAGAAATCCTCTGATTCAATTTTTTTCAGTAGCGCTCTGTCTGCTGGAGTCAAAGCCGATGATTGAATCAGCTCTGGCCGGCGCAAACGAGTTCTCGTTAAAGCCTGTTGCCGACGCCACAAAGCAATGGCTTTGTGGTCACCGGACATTAAAACGGGCGGCACCGCCATCCCGTTAAAAATCTCGGGCCGGGTGTAGTGCGGACAGTCCAACCAGCCGCTTGCCGCAAAAGAATCTTGGCTTGCCGACTCGGGATGACCCAACACACCGGGCACTAATCTCGATACGGAATCGATCACAGCCGCCGCTGCCACCTCCCCGCCACTGAGCACAAAATCCCCCAGTGATACTTCCTCATCAACCGCGCTATCAATGATGCGCTCGTCAATGCCTTCATACCTACCACACAACAGAATGACCGATTCTGCCTGACTGAACCGCGTTGCCGCAGCCTGGTTAAAAACCGACCCCTGCGGCGTTAGGTACACCACCTTCGCCTTCGGTAAACGTTGACGCAGCGTCCCGATGGCATCCATCGTGGGCTGCGGCGTCATCACCATCCCCGGCCCGCCACCAAACGGCCGATCATCCACCGTGCGATGTTTGTCGTGGGCATGGGATCGAGGCGATTCAGTGAATACGTCCACTTTACCGTCTCGAATTGCCCGTCCGACCACCCCTGCTTCCACAATGCCCATCAAGGCTTCAGGAAACAATGTCACCACACCGAACTGCATTAGAAATCCGGATCCCAATCGACCACGATTTTCTGCTGTTCAATATTTACTTCAACAACCACATCCGGGCGCACCCATGGCACCAAAATGTTTGGCCCATTGGGCCGTTTTTCATCGTCTTGCAAAGGCCGCTCATCACGAACTTCCAACACATCGTTGGCGCCCGTCTCAAACAGTCGCGTTGTGATGCCAAAACGCACACCGCTGGTGTTGAACACTTCGCAGCCGATTAGATCCGTCCAGTAATACTCGTCGGCTTCCGTAGCCGGCAACATCGTTCTTGGAATGGCGATCTCGGTGCCACGAAGCTGTTCTGCTGCGTCCCGATCCTGCACTCCTTCGATTAACGCCAGCACATTTTTGGGAGTGTGCTGCGAATCAACTAACTTCGTTTCTTGCCAACCTTCGCGATGCTTAAGCCACCATGCAGGGTAACTTAAGATATTTTCGCGAGGCTGCGTATCAGAGTGGACCTTAATCCAACCCCGAACGCCATGCACACCAATAACGCGCCCTAACAACACCCATTGGGTGTCGTCCAACGGGAGGCTCAGGCCGCCGCCGCACCTGCCGCTTGCGCTTTGCGGTAGGTTTTAACGATTTGCTTAACGCGATCGCTCATCTGAGCGCCGTTGCCTATCCAGTAGTCAACGCGCGATAAGTCGATATTGGTTTCGATAGCGGCACCGCGAGCCATCGGGTTGTAGTAACCCAGGCGTTCAAGGTAACGGCCATCGCGGCGATTACGACTGTCGGTCGCAACGACGTGATAGAACGGTGCTTTTTTAGCACCGCCACGAGACAAGCGAATGGTAACCATAGTGCAGTAGTCCACAAAAAACGGTAGATCGGCCCACACCTGAAATGGGTGTGTGCGAAGGTAACTCCCAATTGTATCGGATTGGGTAAAAAAAGGACACCCAGTTAGGGCTTGTGACGCCACATCATGGTCACATCATTCCCGGTGGCATGCGCCCTTTCATGCCGCGCATCATTTTCGCCATGCCACCACCCTTCATTTTCTTCATCATTTTAGACATCTGCAGGTGCTGCTTCAGCAGTTTATTCACATCCTGCACCTGGCAACCGCTGCCAGCGGCAATGCGCTTGCGGCGTGAGCCCTTAATAATGGCGGGGTGCTTTCGCTCTTGTGGCGTCATCGAATTGATCAAAGCGATCATGCGCACAAATTCCTTATCGTTCGCCTTCTGCTTCACCGCTTCGGGCAAATCAGCCCCGCCTGGCAGCTTATCCAGCAATGCCGACATGCCGCCCATATTGGCCATTTGCTCCAGCTGATCGCGCATATCCTCCAAATCGAAGTTCTTGCCACGTTTGATTTTTTTGGCCAGCTTCTCGGCCTTGGAGTGGTCAACCTTGGCGGTAACCTCTTCCACCAAACTGACCACATCCCCCATTCCCAGGATGCGAGACGCCACACGATCGGGGTGAAAAGCCTCCAGCGCATCGGTTTTTTCGCCAGAACCAATAAATTTTATAGGCTTGCCTGTAACCATTCGCACTGACAGGGCCGCCCCGCCGCGAGCATCACCGTCTGTCTTGGTGAGCACAACGCCGGTCAGTGGCAGTGCGTCCCCAAACGCCTTGGCGGTGTTGGCCGCATCTTGACCGGTCATGCTATCCACCACAAACAGCGTTTCGATGGGGTTGACCACTTGATGCAAAGACTTGATCTCAGCCATCATTTCTTCATCAATGGCTAGGCGACCGGCCGTATCCACTAACAGCACGTCCACCATTTGCCGTTTGGCGGCATCCAATGCGCCTTTGGCAATGCCATTGACCGTATCCACTGCGGTGCTGGGATGAAAAAGCACATCAACCGATTCGGCTAAGGTTTCAAGCTGCTTGATAGCCGCTGGACGGTAAACGTCACAGCTGACCACCATGACTTTCTTCTTTTCGCGCTCCTTAAGCCAACGCGCCAACTTACCGACCGTGGTGGTTTTACCCGCACCTTGCAGTCCCGCGATCAGCACCACAGCGGGGGGCTGTGTGGCTAAATTTAAACTGGCCGTGTTCTCCCCCATGAGGGCGACCAATTCGTCGTTAACGACTTTTATGAGCGCCTGACCGGGCGACAGACTGCCAATAACCTCCTGGCCCAACGCTTTCTCGCGCACATTGTCGATGAAGGTTTTAACTACCGGTAAGGCGACATCGGCTTCAAGCAAAGCCATGCGAACTTCACGCATGGTATCTTTGATGTTGTCTTCGGACAGCCGGCCTTGGCCTCTTAACTGTTTGACCGTCCGGCCTAGTCGTTCGCTTAATGACTCAAACATCTGTAAGGGTCCGCCTTAGCCTCGTTCACTAGTTCAGTCTGTGAGTATATCTGCTTCGTGACCAACCCCAACATACTCGCCATCATCGCTGCGGTCTTTTACACCAGCGCAACTGTGCTTTTGATACTTGGACTGACACAAACTCAACACGCTCAAGCCGGCGGTAAATCTGAGCCAGGGGCTCGCCGGGCGCTCATTTTGGCGGCACTGAGTGTATTCATTCATGCCGTGGTGGCGATACAGCAAACCGGTTTACCCGTGATGTTACAACTACCATTTTTGGTATCGCTCAATGTATCGGCGCTGTTTATCGTTTGCTTACTGCTGCTGCTGTGCTTGTACCAGCCGGCCGAATACCTGGGTTTGGCGGTGTTCCCCATTGCGGCTGTAGTGCTTTTAATCAGCAGCACCACCGAAACAAGCGGCTCGGCTTTAGCGCTCAACATCGAGCTGCATGTGCTGCTGTCCCTCACCGCCTACGCATTCTTATGCCTGGCTGCAGTACAAGCCATCTTGGTATGGGTACAACGGAAAAAATTGCAGAATCACAGCCCCGGCGGATTCATGAAGGCCTTACCGGCGTTGGATGAAACCGAACGCCTACTGTTTACCCTGCTTACCGTTGGTTTTATTGTGCTTTCTCTGTCCTTAGCCACCGGCTTTTTTTACTTAGAAGACCTGTTCGCTCAATCATTGGTGCACAAGACCGTGTTATCGGTGCTGGCTTGGTTAATTTTTGGCTTCCTACTTCTGGCGCGCTGGCGCTGGGGCTGGCGTGGGCAACGCGCCGTATTTTGGACATTGACCGGCTTTGCTGTATTAATTCTTGCCTACTTTGGCAGTAAGTTCGTTCTAGAGCTGGTTCTTAACCGCAGTTAGCCCATGGCTAAGCTATGATGCCAGCTATAGCCTTCATAAAGAGATACCGTTCTACTTGAACACTGTTCCCATCGGCGTACTGGTCTTACTGCTCGTCGTGCTTATATTGTTGTCTGGCTTTTTCTCCGGTTCAGAAACCGCCCTGATGTCGATCAATCGATATCGGCTAAAACACCAGGCCAAACAAGGTCATCGCGGCGCGATTCGTACCGAGCGCTTACTCGAACGCCCCGAACGTTTGATCAGCTTAATTTTGCTGGGCAATAATTTTGTCAATATCTTGGCCTCGGCCATTGCCACCGTAATCGCACTGCGTTTAATGGGTGAAGCAGGCATCGCTGTGGCGACCGGTGTGCTTACGCTCGTGATCCTGGTTTTCGCAGAAGTCACTCCGAAAACCTTAGCCACCCGGCGCACCGAAAAAGTCGCCTACTTCGCCTCAGCGGTTTACCAGCCATTAATGACAGCGGTTTATCCATTGGTGTTGGCAACCAACTGGATGAGCGAACGCATATTGAACCTGCTCAAAGTGGGCAATCAACCTTCCGAAGTCGAAGCGCTTAGCAGCGAAGAGCTGCGCACCGTGTTAAACGAAACCACGGGCATGATTCCACCCAGACACCGCGAAATGTTGGTGAACATTTTGGATTTATCCACCGTTTCAGTGAACGACATCATGGTGCCACGCAACGAAATCACGGGCCTTGATCTGGACGACACCTGGTCAGAAGTTAAAAAGAACATCAGTGAAAGTCGGCACAGCCGCATGTTGGTTTTTAAAGAGAACATCGACCAAGTCCAAGGCTTTATTTACTTAAGAAAAATGTTGGATACCTTATCCACCGGCGAATACACGCAAGAAACGTTGGAACGCAATATTCGTGAGCCTTACTTCATTCCAGAAGGCACCACACTCACGGTGCAATTGTTGAATTTTCAGCGAGAAAAACGACGGATTGGATTGGTCGTGGATGAGTATGGCGACATCCAGGGGCTCATCACGATTGAAGATATTGTGGAAGAAATCGTGGGTGAATTTGATACCGACCCACACCATGGCCCAGAAGAAATACAAGAACAGGCCGATGGCAGTTTTATTGCCGATGGCAGCGCGCAAATTCGTGCGTTGAATAAGGCGTTAAATTGGGATCTATCGGCCGATGGCCCCAAAACGCTGAATGGCATTGTGTTAGAACACTTCGAAAATTTCCCTCCGCAGGGGGCCGTGTTTTCATTCAATGGTCATCCCATGACGGTGCTGGAAGTGGAAGAGAATTTCGTGCAACGCGTGCGCATCGACCCACGCATTGAAGAACACGACGATGTTGATGAGACGGCTTAAATGGCGAAAGCTAAAACCGCTTATGTGTGCAATGCCTGTGGTGCATCATTCACGAAATGGAATGGGCAATGCGCCGATTGCGAAGCATGGAATACGTTAGAAGAATCCGTTGCAGCACCGGCCGCATCTGGCGGCGGTGAACGATTCGCAAACTACGCCGGTGCCAGCGGCATCACCAACGCCGATGATGTGTCGCTCGAATCTCAGGCACGCATTGGTACCGGATTATCCGAATTAGATCGCGTTCTCGGCGGCGGCTTGGTGTCCGGTTCGGTCACCTTACTAGGCGGTGACCCAGGCATTGGTAAATCCACCATCTTGGTGCAATGCTTAGCCAACTTATCCACCGAACACCGAACCCTGTATGTAACAGGTGAAGAATCGTTGCAACAAGTTGCGTTGCGAGCTCGCCGCTTAGAGCTGCCCACCGAAAAATTACGGCTATTGGCAGAAACCAGTGTGGAAGCCATCTTGGCTCATGCGCAAAAAGAGAAGCCCAAAATCATGGTTGTGGATTCCATTCAGACCATGCACACGGAAACCTTAAGTTCCGCACCGGGCGCTGTTGCCCAAGTGCGTGAGAGCGCTGCTCGGTTGGTTCGCTATGCCAAGCAATCTGGTGTTGCTGTGTTCTTGGTGGGCCATGTCACCAAAGAAGGTGCTCTGGCCGGGCCTCGCGTGTTGGAACACATGGTCGATACCGTGTTGTACTTCGAAGGCGACCCAGGCAGTCGTTACCGCGTGATTCGGGCGGTCAAAAACCGTTTCGGTGCTGTGAATGAATTGGGTGTTTTCGCCATGGGTGAACAGGGGCTAAAAGCTGTCACTAACCCATCCGCTATCTTTTTATCACGTCACCCAGAACCGGTCAGTGGCAGTGTCATTATGGTCACCCGCGAAGGCACTCGCCCGCTCTTGGTGGAAGCACAAGCCTTGGTTGATACCAGTCATCATGGCGCGCCACGGCGTGTGGCATTGGGTTTGGAGCAAAACCGATTAGCGATGTTATTGGCGGTGATGCACCGACATGCGGGCATCGCGATGTTCGACCAAGACGTCTACATCAATGTGGTGGGCGGGGTCAGAATCTCAGAAACTGCCGCTGATTTACCGGTTTTATTGTCGGCTTTGTCGTCCTTTCGCAATCGCCCACTGCCCAGCGATTTAATCGTTTTTGGCGAGATCGGCCTAGCGGGGGAAGTACGCCCCGTTGCCAATGGCGAAGAACGCTTGGCCGAAGCGCGCAAACACGGTTTCAAGCGGGCCATCGTGGCGATAGCCAATGCACCCAAACGGCCCATCAAAGGATTGCGTGTGGATGGGGTTAACCGGCTGCATCAAGCGCTTGATTTGTTAGACTGACCCTTCGGTGGTCAGGCTGTAATTTCAGTGGCGCAGAAACCCAAAAAAAACTCAAAGTCGATCCCAAAATCATTGGGCTTCGAAGACGCTGTGTCTGAACTGGAAGCCCTGGTCATCGGGCTGGAATCTGGAGAACAGTCACTGGAAGAATCTCTGGCTCAGTTTGAGCGTGGCATCAGCTTAGCTCGGCATTGCCAGCAAAGCCTAAAAACGGCAGAGCAAAAGGTGCAAATTCTGATGAATGAATCGGACGGTGAGGACGCCCTGGTTGATTTGGACGCCGATGAAGCCCACTGACGAATTACTCCGCGCCTATCAAGAACGCGTGGATCGTGTTCTGTTGAATTTATTACCTCCAGTAGACGGTTGCACAACACAGTTGCCCGTGGCCATGCGCTATGCCGTCACTGTCGGCGGCAAGCGCATCCGCCCCGTCTTAACCTATGCCACCGGCCAGGCACTGGGTGTCAACCTCGCGCGTTTAGACATCCCCGCAGCCGCGGTTGAAATGCTGCACGCCTATTCCCTAGTTCACGATGATTTACCCGCCATGGACGACGATGCCCTGCGCCGAGGCCAGCCCACTTGCCACATCAAATTTGATGAAGCCACCGCCATATTGGCTGGGGATGCGCTGCAGGCCCTAGCCTTCACTTTGTTGGCGAGCAATGAGGATCCTGAAATCAGCGCCTGCAACAAGCTGCGTATGGTGCGAGTGCTGGGAGATGCCAGTGGCTCGGAAGGCATGGCCGTTGGACAAGCCATCGACCTGGAGTCGGTGAATTCGACGCTGACTTTGGAGCAACTGGAGAGCATGCATCGCCATAAAACTGGCGCTTTAATTCGTGCCAGTGTTGCTATTGCAGGCTTTGCTGCCGACAATCAACCGCAAGAATTGATGGATCGCTTGGATCGATTTGCCGCCGCCATTGGGCTATGTTTTCAAATTGTGGACGACATCTTGGATGTAGTCGCCGATACCGATACACTGGGCAAACAGCAGGGTGCAGATATCGCCCTGAACAAACCCACTTATCCTGCTCTATTGGGGTTAGATGGTGCTCGTGAGCACGCTTCACAAATGTACGAGTGTGCTCTGGCAGAGTTAGACGGTCTAGGTTCGCAGTTTGATGAACTTCGGCAATTTGCGAATTACATAACCAAGCGACGCCATTGAGCCCAGCAATGGATACACAAAGCGACTACCCGCTACTCAGCCAAATCGATGATCCTGCAGATTTACGCAAATTGGACATTGAAGACTTACCGGCTGTTAGCACCGAGCTGCGCCAATTCTTAATTGAATCGGTGGCGCAAACCGGTGGGCATTTCGGTGCCAGCCTCGGCACCATCGAACTCACCGTCGCTTTGCATTATGTGTACAACACGCCGCGCGATAAATTGGTGTGGGACGTTGGCCACCAAACCTATGGCCACAAAATTTTAACTGGGCGAAAAACTCGCATGAACACCATGCGCAAAGCAGACGGCTTAGCGCCGTTTCCCAAGCGCGAAGAAAGTGAATATGACACCTTTGGCGTTGGGCATTCCAGCACCTCCATCAGTGCAGCGCTTGGTATGGCGATTGCCGCCCAACTTGACGCCGAAAAAAACCCCGACCAAGAAGCCCGAAAATCCATCGCCGTTATTGGCGATGGCGCTTTAACAGCTGGGCTGGCGTACGAAGCGTTAAATCACGCCGGGGGTTTGAAAACCGACATGCTGGTGGTGTTAAACGATAACGATATGTCGATTTCGCCGAACGTGGGTGCCATGAATCGATACCTTGCCCGCTTACTTACCGGCCCACTGGTATCGGGTGCGCGCGAAGGCAGTAAGAAGTTATTAGGTAAAACACCGCCACTGTTTGAATTAGCGAAACGCACAGAAGAACAAGTTAAAGGCATGGTTGTTCCCTCATCCATGTTTGAAGAGTTGGGCTTTAACTACTACGGCCCGGTTGATGGTCATGACGTGCAAGGGCTGGTTGCCGTTTTACAGAACATGAAAAATTTAACCGGGCCTCTCTTTCTTCATGTGGTAACAAAAAAAGGTTACGGCTACCGATTTGCTGAAGAAGATCCACTTGCGCTGCATGCGGTGTCACCGTTCGATCCTAAAACCGGTAAAAGCTTAAAACAAGGCGGTGGTTCAAACCGACCCACCTACACCAAAGTGTTTGGCAATTGGTTGTGTGATATGGCCGAACGCGACGAACGCGTTGTCGGCATCACCCCCGCCATGCGTGAAGGCTCTGGTTTAGTTGAATTTGAACAACGCTTTCCAGATCGTTATTTTGATGTAGGCATTGCTGAACAACACGCGGTAACGCTGGCTGCTGGTTTAGCCTGTGGAGGCCAAAAACCGGTAGTCGCTATTTACTCTACCTTTTTGCAACGCGCTTATGATCAGTTAGTTCACGATGTGGCCATTCAAAACTTACCCGTCGTGTTCGCTATCGATCGCGCCGGATTAGTGGGCCCTGATGGCCCAACACACGCCGGCGCCTACGACTTCAGTTACCTGCGCTGCATTCCCAACATGACCATCATGGCGCCCTCTGATGAAAACGAATGCCGCCAGTTACTCTACACAGCGTATTGCTTAGATTCTCCCAGTGCTGTGCGCTACCCACGCGGGCAAGGCCCGGGCGCTGATGTCGACATGGATATGGTAGAAATTGCTGTCGGTAAAGCGGAAATTAAACGTAAAGGTTCTGGCACGGCGCTGTTAGCGTTTGGTTCCATGGTTGATGTGGCTTGCCAAGTCGGCGATGCCGTCGACGCAACCGTGGTCAACATGCGTTTTGTTAAACCGCTAGACACCACCTTAATTGATGAACTGGCAAAAACGCACGATCGCATCATCACAATAGAAGAGAACGCCATCGCTGGTGGTGCCGGCGCTGGGGTGATGGAGTATTTGGCCAGCACAACTCAACGAACTCCCATTGTCTTAGTTGGCTTAACCGATGATTACATCGAACATGGCTCGCGCGAAGAATTATTGTCTCGCGCCGGTTTAGATCACGACGGCGTGCTTCGCCAAGTACAAGCGGCCATCAACGCCTAAGCATTGTGTAAGCCATCACTATGATTAAATTGTTACCGCTGCTGACTCTTATTGCAGCGGGCGTGGTGTGGCTTGCTTGGAAGGTATTTGGCTCGTTTGTAAAAGCCGCTTTTTTAGCCAGCGTAACCGTTCATGTGGAACACCATATACCCGCCCCTCCAGCAGAAGTATGGGCCGTATTGATTGATAGAGCCGCCTACGCCGAATGGAACCGAATCAACCCGCACGTCTATGGCACCTTTGAAGTTGGGAATTCCATAATCACCAAAGTGTTCAAACGGCACGGCCCCCCAATGATTAAAAGCACAACGGTTGTTAGCATGATAGCAGGTAAAGAAATCGTTCAAGCCGGAGGTTCTGGCGGCTCTCTTTCCTACAAACACCAATGGATATTAAAACCCGTCGATGGCGGCACCTTACTCACTCACCATGAGGTATTCCGCGGTTATAAAGTGTCAACTTGGGATGAAGAAGATTTTGAGCCGGGTTACCAACGCTTTATGCAAGCTCTTGGGCACAGAGTTATCAGTTTGCAGAGCACAACTGCAACGCAGCCCATTGACACCCAAGAGCCGCATTCAGTTCGCTAAATTCACTGAGCTCGCCAGCAGCCGCACATCCAAAATCGCTTGCACCCAATCCATAGGCCTTTCCTGAGGCAAGTTGTGACCTGCGTTTTCAAACACTCGATGCTCATGTGGACCAATAAACTTCGGCGCATGATGGGCGGTACCGCTGTCCACCCCATCGGCAGTGCCATCAATGGTAATCGCTGCCACCGATATATCCGGTTGTTGTTCTAACTGAACTTCGATGTGTGCAACCGTTGAATCACCAGCGACTAAACCGTATCGATGACGATAGGAGTGAATCACCACATCGACAAAATCAGGATTGTTAAAAGAGTCAGCCGTGGCCTCAAATTCATCATCCGTGAATGACCAAGTGGGTGACCACATTTGCCAAAGTAAGCGTGCGATGTCAGAACGATTTTTTGTTAGGCCTTTTTTGCCGCGTTCTGAATGGAAATAGTATTGATACCAATAGCTCGCCTCTTCGATAGCCGGCGCAGGCTCCATGGCGCGGGGTATATTTTGAATGTTATAGGAGTTAGCCGAGACGAGAGCATCCACTCGTTCAGGCCAAAGCGCTGACACAATACAAGCCGCACGCCCACCCCAATCGTATCCTGCCAACACAGCGCTTGGTATGGACAAGTTATCCATAAATTCAATCAGATCGTTTGCAAGCACCGCCTGTTCACCAGAGCGTAAGATTTCATCCGATAAGAATTGGGTTGGCCCATACCCTCGTAAGTACGGCACGAGTACCTGCGCACCGGCATCAACGAGTGGGTTTATACACTCACGGTAGCTGCGCACATCATAAGGAAAGCCATGATTCAAGATGCACGGCCAACCACCTTTTTCACCAAACTCCAAATACGCGATGTTCAGTTGAGAGGTTGAAACGTTTTTTATTGATGGTGTTTGCACAATAGTCCTAAGCCAAGCTATTTGTCTTTGCCTAATTAAAGAATCCACCGTCGCTGGGGGTCAAATACAACCATTTCCAGCCTTAATTTCGTTCACGGACCCTTGTTCAGGCTGCGTTACAGCGCGCCCAGCAATTTAATTATCCCTATTTTCAACCTTAAAACCCTGCCAAATCAACCTTTCAGAACTCTTTACACACCTGTAAAGAATCCGCAAATGAGCGGCAAGCTTAACTGACGATACTAATCACATCAGCAAGGGGCACAAACCCCAAGCGACAAACAAACGAATTTACCAAACGATTTTTATTAACCAATACAACTTAACTTTTATAAGGAAACACAACAATGAAACTTTTCACTAACACTATCGCCGCTACCACTTTAGTTCTTGCTATCACCGGCACAGCCTCTGCCATGGTTAGCCCTGATTTGGCTCAAGACGTAAAATTCGCAGCTGGCGCGAACAGCAACATCAACGTCCTGATTGACGGCGACACCGTGACATTAACTGGATACGTTGAAGACTTCCACGCACTCGCTAAAGCAGAACAAGCCGCTAGCGGCGCAGGCGTTGACAAAGTAATCAACAACCTCATTCGTTCTAACTAACTTCTACATTTAACTCACTTTTATCATTACTTACTTTTTAACTTCAATTTCTAAAGGAAACTATCATGAAACTTATTACTAAAACTATCGCTATGTCTGCTTTACTAGTCGCTTTCGCAGGCCCAGCTTCTGCCATGGTTAGCTCTAGCCTGTCACACGATGTTCGATCTGCCGCGGGCGCTAACAGCAATATCAACGTTATCGTTGATGGCGACAAAGTCACACTAACTGGCTACGCAGAAGATCTGTACGCTGTTGCTAAAGCTGAAGCCGCTGCAAAAAATGCCGGTGCTGATTTGATTGTTAACAACATCTTTCGCACTAACTAAGTGTTAGTAGTTAATAGGACCGGAAGACAGTTTGTTTTCCGGTCTTCTTTCACTTCAATTATTGAACAACACACCAGTCAACCCGATAGGTTGGCTTGATCCTCTAATCATGTCATCGTCATAACTACATTCAATCAAGTGGAGCAGTGAATTCTTCAATGGATCGTGGAGCTGGTGATTAAACTAACAACTTCGCCAAATGAATACCATTGCAATGTTGATCTGACTCCAAACCTAACTACACCGTTACCTGATTATATTCCGATTCTGTGGTAACAGCTTGCCCGGATATGGAATACCAACGGCTAGCTGCGTGTTGTTTCAAAACTTCGACACGTTCACCCGCATCAGAAACGCTCGCCAAAACCGCCTCCCTGGCGCAGTTCTCAGTGTTGTTCTTCTCGCTTAAATGGCCCAACAAAATGTATTCAAGTGCGGGGTGATCAATGGCTTTGACAACCGGACCTGCTTGCACATTACCCAGGTGGCCGTAGTTACTTCGAATGCGATGCTGCAAACTCGGTGGGTAGGGCCCGTTTCGCAACATGTCTTCATCGTAGTTGCATTCGATCAGCAAACCGTTCGCACCGCGAAGCTTCTCTAACACAAAGGGAGTACAAACGCCCATATCAGTCGCTACGACAAAGCTAACGCCTTGATGGCGAAGAACAAATTGGCAAGATTCAGCCGCATCGTGTGGGGTGGGAAAAGGATCCACTTCAATATCGCCCATCATGAAGGGCGCGTGCGCATGAAACAGTTCATACGCAATTAAGCGGTTATCTCGAAGGCGTCCAAAGGTGCCATGGGTTAAATGAATGGGCACACCAAATTTGCGCGACAAAGGGCCAATACCCTTTACATGATCACTGTGTTCGTGGGAAATCAACACACCGGTTAAATCCGATGGCGCGACCCCTAGAGTCGCCATGCGCTTTAACGTCTCTTTCAACGTAAAACCACAATCAATCAACAAGGTCGTGGTCGCTGAGCGCACCAACGTTGCGTTACCCGAACTGCCGCTACCGAGCGAGGCAACTTCTAACATAGTGAGAACAGTTGAATGGGTTTGATGTGCATAGAACCAAGGTCAGTGGGTTAAGCCAAACAGGTTTCCAAACCGGATCGAATTCGTGATCGCACCCCAGTTCGAATAGAACGTTGGATTTGCGATCGCACTCGCACTAAACCAGTTGTTTGCGTAAGTCGTTCAGCAACGCTTGTTGCTGCTGACGTGTTAAAGGCTCTGCCGCGTTAACAGTCACTCGTGCGGCGCTGATATTCACCGGCGTTACTCGAAAAGAGACGGCCACCCCATTCACATTGGCATCGACCCGACCCACATTGCTATCGGTTGTAACCTCACCGGGGGCCAGATTCTCTAACGCCTTACTGACTCGACGGATCGCTGGAATATAGCTTCGATGAACCACTAAGTAAGTATCAGAGGCCGTTGACTGCAAGGTGGCTTCATCTAAAACCGCAGATACTGCGGCATCATTTAATATGCCTTTGGCTCGCTGTTCTTGCACACCAAGAAAAACCATTAAACGAACCATCAGTTCGCTGGTGTTCTCAGGATCATGGCTTGCGGCTGGCCACACATCTTCAGGGCCAACGCTGGCATCGGCATTCACAGCCACCTGTTGTCGCGCAAATACACGCGTGCTGTTGCCTGCACCGCGCTCTATCCGGAATGCGACACGCGTAACGGTTGCATCACTGTTCAGTAAACTCTTCAGTGCATTGCGACCTGCGTCTTCAGTGAGTTCACGCCACTGACTGGACATCACACCGGCCACCGGCTCACTCTTGGCAATCGGGAAACGCTCGGCACGCAAGAAGGCCTGTAGCTGAGGCCAAACATCTTCCGGGCTTTTCTGAATAGTTAAATAATTCTCACTACCCTGACGAACGAACTGGACCGAAGCGGATTCAGGTAACAGGGTGTTTCGGGTGATGGCCCCGCCGCTTGTGCCGGGCAAAACAAATTGCTCGCCCTCTGCTACGTTGGTTAAATCAGGGGGCACTTGCAGATCTAACGCCGTATCGGCGTTTTTTGTGTACAGCACTTCTGGGCTGGTTGCGCGATATCCGGGCTGGCACGCCGCCGTAGAAATACTTAATAAAACAATCGCTAACAGGCGATGCATGTCTGTCTCCAAGTCGCTTAAGCGGGCAAAGCGCCAGCTTTGATCAAAGCGGTTTTCACCTTCTGATGATAGTCGCTTGCCAGCGGAGTTAACGGCAGTCGTAATGTGGGCCCGCATCGCTCCATGGTGTGCAATGCCCATTTAACGGGAATGGGGTTGGACTCCAAAAACAACACAGAGTGCAGATCTTCGATCGGCGCGTTGGCAGCCTCTGCAGCGGCACGATCTCCCGCAATCGCCGCGCGACACATATCGGCCATGGCTTTCGGTGCCACATTGGCCGTGACTGAAATATCACCGTGACAACCCGCCAACATGCTCTCTAGAGCAGTCGCATCATCACCGGTGACGATCATGAAGTCGTCATCGGTTAGTTGCACCAGCTCTTTGATGCGCTCAACGGTGCCAAAAGCCTCTTTAATCCCAACGATATTACCAATCTTTGACAATCGCGCCGTGGTCTCAGGCGCCATATCCAGTGCGGTGCGACCAGGCACGTTGTACAAAATTTGCGGTATCGGCACCGCCTTCGCCACCGCAGTAAAGTGCTGGTACAGTCCTTCCTGAGTGGGCTTGTTGTAATACGGGGTGACCAATAAACACGCATCGGCACCGGCATCGGCTGCGTGTTGGGTGAGCTCGATGGCTTCTGCTGTGGCATTACCACCTGTGCCGGCGATGACCGGAATTCGGCCATTCACCAATTTCACCACCTGCTCAATGACTGCGGCGTGCTCGGGAACCGATAAGGTGGCCGATTCGCCTGTCGTGCCGACTGCCACAATGGCATTCGTACCCTGATCGATGTGCCATTCCACCAAATTGGCCAACGCCGGTTTGTCCACCGAACCATCGGTAGCCAAAGGAGTTGCAAGCGCGACCATACTGCCTTGATGGAACATTCGAAACGTCTCTGATGTCAGGGTGTGTAGATGATACAGCCAACCCGAGCTTCAGGGCTTATTCCTTAGCGGATTTAGGCGAGCCAGCCGCTTTTGCCAACGAAGAGGCGCGCACATCCGAACGGGGCCAGACTTTCAACACCGTTTGCGCCAAGGTGGCTAAGGGAATGGCGAAAAATACCCCCCAAACGCCAAATAAGCCACCGAAGAACAGCACAGCCAAGATGATGGCCAAAGGATGCAGGTTCACCACCTCGGAGAACAGGAGTGGGACTAGCGCATTGCCATCCAAGATTTGGATGATTTGGTAGTACAGCATGAGCCACCAAAATTGCGCGGTAAGCCCCCATTGGAAATAGGCAATGATGGCGATGGGCACGGTAACAACCACCGCCCCAATGTAGGGCACGATGACAGAAATGCCCACCAAAAAGCTCAGCAGCAGTGAGTAATCTAGGTCAGAGAACGCGAACACCAAATAGGAGGCCAGCCAAACGATGGCTATTTCCACAAATTTGCCGCGAATATAATTCGCGATTTTCTGGTCCACCTCACGCCAAACCTGAAACGACAGCTCACTCCCGCGTGGCATGAACTTTTGCGCCCAGGCCAACAGTTTGTCTTTGTCTTTGAGCGTAAAAAACACCATCAGTGGCACCAACACCGCATAGACGCCCATGATGACCAACGTGCCCACTTGCGCGAACGAGAATTCCAAAACGTCTTGCGTGGCCTGGCCCAGTTCGGCCCGCAGCGTACCGATCAGCTCGGTGATTTGCTCCACAGTAAAGACTTCGGGGTATTTGTCGGGCAGCTTCAACAACTGTTCCTGGCCCTGCACAATCATGGCCGGTATAGCCCGAATGACTTGAGTGACTTGTTGCGAGAGCACAGGCACAACACCGAACGCCAAAATGAGCGACAGTGTGATGAAGACCAGCAACACCAACACCACGGAAGGCGTTCGAGGTAAGCCGCAACGTTGCAACAGGCCAACCACGCCTTCCAGCAAGTAAGCCAACACCAACGCGACCAACGCCGGCGCCATGATGTCGCCAAACACCAGAATGAGGCCGAATACTGACAGCAACAAAAACGCGAGGATGACAGCCTGCGGGTCTGAGAAATTGCGGTCGTACCAATCGCGAATTAAATCAAACATGAGAGGGGTCAGCGCGTTGCGCGGATATTAGGTCCGAGGCTATTTGGGTGATCATTATGCCACCGAATGGGCTTCGCTAATGACACCGATGGAGCCAGATCATTGACGCAGACGTCAGTTCGATTCGCAATACGAGCGAGCATACTCAAACAGCTCTTCCATTAACCGAAAACGGAACTGCTGTCGCTGTCGAACAAAATAAAAGGGGCGCATTAACGGTGGCGACAATGGAATAGCAGTTAACACCCCTAAAGCTATCTCTTTTTTTATGGTGGCCACCGACACAATGGAAATACCCATGCCGGCCTGAACCGCGCCTTTGATGGCCTCGGTGCTGCCCAGCTCGAAAGGATGTTGCAACTGATCCTCCTGGATATGATGCTGCAACAAATAACCGGCAATCACACTTTTGGTGCCGGAACCGTCCTCACGCTGAACAAAAGGGAATTGAGTTAAATCTTTTGGCTTCACGCTGGACTGGCCAGCCAATGGGTGATCATTCGGCACGATGACAACTAATTCATCTTGCTGGCAATCCTCCACCACCAAATGCTGTTTGTGCACCTCGCCTTCCACAATGCCCAGATCAATTGAGCTATCGGCTACCAGCGCGACGATGGCATCGGTATTGGCCACCCGTAGACGAACATGAACATCGGGAAATTCTCGCCGAAAACCACCCAGCAGTTCGGGCAACATGTATTCCGCGATGGTGGTGCTGGCCCCCAACGTTAAGAGCCCACTTCTGTCACCGGTGAGTTGCTTCACCGACTCGTGCATGTCGTCGTACAGGGAAAGAATGCGCGAAGCGTAGCCCAGAACCTGTTCGCCAGCGGGCGTCAGGCTAATCTTGTTATTCACCCGATCAAACAAGCGGGTGTTGAAATCTTGCTCCAGCTGACGAATTTGGTGCGTCACGGCCGGTTGCGTCATGTGCAACATTTCTGCGGCGCGGGTGAAATTTAAAACACCGGCCACGGTGTGGAATACCTGGAGTCGACGATCAGACATACCTCATTCTACCCACTGTTGGCTGAGGGAACGGCACCAATCTGGCTATACTGGCTAAACCACTACCTTTTGCGGATACCTTTAGGCCCATGCGAGCCAGTCAGTTTCATATTGCCACCACCAAAGAGACCCCAACAGACGCAGAAATTGTCAGCCATCAGCTGATGCTGCGCGCCGGCCTCATTCGCCGCCTAGCCTCTGGCTTATACAGTTGGATGCCACTGGGTTTGCGGGTGGTGAGAAAAATTGAGGCCATCGTGCGCGAGGAAATGAATCGCGCTGGCGCTTTGGAGTTGTTAATGCCTGCCATTCAGCCCGCAGAATTGTGGCAAGAATCGGGGCGTTGGGAAAAATACGGGCCTGAATTACTGCGCCTGCAAGATCGCCATGATCGAGAGTTTTGTGTGGGGCCCACTCATGAGGAAGTGATTACGGACATCGCCCGTCGAGAGCTGCGCAGTTACAAACAATTGCCCATTAATTTTTATCAAATTCAAACCAAATTTCGTGATGAAATTCGTCCCCGCTTTGGCGTGATGCGTAGCCGCGAATTCATTATGAAGGATGCCTATTCGTTTCACATCGATGGCGCGTCTTTGAGTGAAACCTTTGATGACATGCACACAGCCTATTGCGCGGTGTTTGATCGCATCGGCTTAGACTACCGCGCAGTGGACGCCGACAGCGGCAGCATCGGTGGCGCTAAATCCACAGAATTTCATGTATTAGCGAATAGCGGTGAAGACGGCCTTGCCACCTCATCGATGAGTGACTATGCGGCTAACGTCGAAAAGGCTGCTGTGGTTTGTACCACCACACGAGGTGATGCAACCCAAGCACACACTGTGATCGACACACCCAAAGTGCACACCATCGCCGAACTGTGTAAAGCCACCGGAGCTGATGCCGCTCAATGCGCCAAAACACTTTTAGTCAATGGTGTGGGCATGAACAACCATGAAGATGGCAGCGCCGTGGATGGGCCAAAAATTGTTGCGCTTGTTTTGCGAGGCGACCACGAACTCAACGACATCAAAGCCGAAAAGCATCCTTTGGTTCAATCGCCACTGACCTTTGCTGAAGCGAAAGACATACGCACCGTAGCCAAATGCGACGCAGGCTCCATTGGACCAATCGGATTAGATGTGCCGATTATTGCCGATCAAGATGCCGCCAACTTAAGCGACTTTGTGGTGGGTGCAAACGAAAACGATAAGCACATAACAGGCGTTAACTGGGGTCGGGACCTACCCGAACCGGAAGTTGCGGATTTACGAAACGTGGTGGAAGGTGACCCGTCTCCTGACGGCAAAGGCCTGTTAAACATCGTGCGCGGCGTGGAAGTGGGACATATCTTTGAATTAGGCACCACCTACAGTGAAGCCTTAAAAACCGCCGTACCAGATGAATCAGGTAAAAACCAAATATTGCATATGGGTTGTTATGGCATTGGTGTTACCCGCGTTGCAGCCGCCGCCATCGAACAAAACCATGACGACAAAGGCATTCAGTGGACTCGCGCCATCGCCCCGTTTGAGGTGGTGATTGTGCCCATAAACGCCGCTAAATCTGACAGTGTGAAAGCCGCGTCTGAAAAGTTATACCAGGGATTACTGGATGCAGGCTTTGATGTATTACTCGATGATCGCCCACTGCGCCCCGGTGTGATGTTCGCCGACATGGAACTCATTGGCATACCACACCGATTGGTGGTGAGCGATAAGTTATTGCCGGAAAACAAACTGGAATACCGCAACCGACGCGAGAGTGATTCTGAAGTGATTGACTATGCTGACGCGATAGCGCGAATTAGTGGTTAATTGGAGCGTATGAGGAAGTATTGAAGTATCTTGAAGCCGAGCGATTTTGCACAGATTCAAAAAAAGATTCAAGAGAAAGTGCGACACATTCGCACGCGAACCTATCACGCATTGGGCAGGTTCTACGATGCGAATGACTTGACTGAAGCTATAGGCAACCGGTGTCGCTTATGGGTATGTCACAAGATAAGGTCTGACCTTCCATGATACTAAATTCTATGATTTGGCCCGCTGGATTCGGCACCATGAGCGTTTCAAGCAAATCGGCATCATCAGCAGCTGCGTTACAGCTCACGGCTAATGTGTAGTCACCTGGTTCCAAATATGACAATGCGAATGTGTCGCTGTTCAATGACGACGATGCAAAGGGAGCAACCATGCCGTTCCCGTTAGTTGCGATAGCTTCATCAAAGTTATCGGCTAACGTTGTCGGATCTATTCTGTGTCCAGAATATAAATACACGTTGCCATCCGTACTGCCTTGTTCGAGCGCGCCGCAGGCTTCGTTTGTCTGTAGTGCAGCGTGATCAATATTGCCGGTTACTAACGCAGCTTGATCAACTGACATAATGCGTACACCGCGTGGTTTTAAAATGTACCGATCAGGGCCAGGGTTATAGGTCATGGATTGCTGCAAACCAAATTCCACGACCATGCTTTGCTTCGATGTGGGCTCGATGGAAAATGAGCCCAGCTTCAAAACGTCAGATGGCACTTTAAGTTGTTTAGTACCCTCGGCGTCAACAACGTAGTTAGCGTTATCCTCATCTGGCGCAACGTGTATCAGCATATTTGAGTACTCGCCCACGGGTAGCTCCACTGAGTCCACAACCAGTCGGCTGTCTTGGCCCTGTACCGTCAATAAATCGAGTGTGAATGTTTCTGCGTCGCCACCGTCTTCGTCCGCGACAAATGTTTCAACGACAATGTCTTCCGCGCCCTGCTCACCATTGCGTTGGAAAGTGATTCGCTCAACGGTAATCACAACTTCGGCAGCGTCATCCACAGCAGCGTCTGAAAAACTCAGGTCAACATTGGCGGTGTTTGAACTGCCGTCTTTGCTACTGCATGCCGTCAGCGTAAGTAAGGAAAGGCTTGCAGCTAGGAAAAATAGTGTTCGGTGAATGTGCATTTTCATCTCCGGCAGTGGATATCAAATTTGGCAGCTTCGCCGAAGAGTACGCAATAAGTGTTCCTTATAAGTTATGACTTAGCCCGAGTCGCGGGCGCTATCTTGACGAACAGCTCTGCCAAAGGCCAGCAGAACAACGACTCTAGTTTATTGCGCTATCAACCTAATTTTTTGAACAGAATTAACTGTATAGGTTTAAATTTGGTCGTTTTCTTGCACGGTTCGTTCTAAGTGTGGTTGGATCCTCGCGGTTACACCTAATAGAATTCTATATGTTCAGATTGAATTTGATCCTGTTTGTGGGCCTGATCGCTACGGTGATTGCGACCAGTAACTCTGCGCTTGCCGCAGGCGCAGGCGACTCTGCACCAAATAAATGTTCGGCTACCGATGTGGAATACACGATTACCAATATCGTTCCGAGCGGGGCTTGCCTGGTTATTAGCGACACCATCACAGTTGATTTTGATGTCAATATTTTTGGAAATCCACAACGCTATAATATGGCTGTTGGGTATACCAACGCTGGCGATAACATACTCCAAGACGTAGCCTGTTTAAATACCGGTATTGACATAGATGGCGTGGGTTGTGAAGATTACGATGGCTCCGGCACTGCGGCGGTGCCGCATGTAGCCAGTTCCACATTTAATGTCAGTTGCGATTTGGATGGCAACTTATTGGTTGACCCACTGATGGGTGTGGATTTTTATGTAAGCTTTGATGCTAATTCCGGTGGAACTGTTGCAGAGATCACGTCACCTAAATGTCTAATACAAGCTGGAAACTCATTTCCTCTTGCTCCAGCCCAGTTGCAGTTGAATAAAAGTGTCACCAACGATAATGGCGGTAGTGCTGCAATTGCTGATTGGATATTGACCGCCAATTTGGGTGCGGGTTCAACGGTGCTCAGTGGGCCCGATGGAGTGAGCAGTTCAACTTTGCCAGCCGGTGACTACGTATTAAGCGAAACCGGCCCCGCCGGCTACGTATTGGATAGTATTGTGTGCAGCGGCGCTACCTATGATGCCGCCACATCAACGCTATCACTTGAACCCGGCCAAGATGCATCGTGTGTATTCAATAACAATGACGATATCGTTGTACCACCAACGAGTACAGCACTTACGCTTGTTAAAACGATAGTGAACGACAATGGCGGTACCGCCATTGTTGAAGATTTTGATATTTCCATCGATGGAGTCGAAGTTGTATCTGGTGTTAGCAACACCGTTGCGGCCGGTGTCCCCCTCTTAATTAGTGAGTTGGATTTGCCATCCTATCGTGAAGGTACATGGAATTGTATCGACAGCACGGGTTTGACAGCAATACTACCTACTGCGGGATTTGCAACTGGCACAACATTAAACTTAACGGCGGGATCCAACGTTGTCTGCAGTATAGAAAACAATGACCTTGGTGTGGACTTATCCATTGTGAAAACAGTGTCAAACACAAACCCTTCCATAGGTGACGTAATTGTATTCAATTTGGAAGTTGCAAACGCTGGTCCAGATGATGCGACGGGTGTTGTGATAACCGATGTTTTACCGGCAGGATTTGCCTATATCCCAGGCAGCGCTATCGGTGGTGATAGCCTTGTTGATACCGACCCCCAGGGAACGGGGATAACGTGGAATGTCAACTCTTTACTCAATGGTGCCTCTGCAATGCTTAGCTTTCAGGCAGAATTACTCGCACCGTAAAAATGGCAAACAGAACCGTAGCCGCGGTCCATGGAGATGTTGTCTTCATCGGTTTGTCGGGCGCTACGGCCCAAGGCGTCTAAGCCGTTGGTGGTTTCTGTCGCATCCGCGTAGCTCATTCGGGTGCGTTGATCTAAGTCGTTTTATGTGTAGCTCACGGTGATGCCACGGGCGTCGGTTTCGCTGGTTATGAGGGGTTGCTTTGTGAATTTGTGAATTGAGTTGTGTTCAGCATCGTGTGCTCGTGCGTTACTGGGAGTGCACCGATAACATATCGGACCACCTGAACACGTTAAGTGATCGCTGCGGGTGATTAACAAATTGGCGAATAAACAGGCTTTTAATTCATGAATTTCAATGTTTCACTTTTCTTCTGTATAGCTTCAGTTCTCACTCTTTCTGGTTGCGGTGGTGGTTCTTCTGATTCAGGAACTCCATCGCCTCAGCCAAACGAACCTGTTGCAGCGCCTGTTGACGCCCCAACACAACCTGGCTCACCTTCTAATCCGCAAACACCTGCACCAAATCTACCTATGAATGTTGTGGTCGGGCCGACGGTTCCTTCTGTGCCTGTTCAGTCCATGCCTGATATTGGGCCCTTTACCGAAGACAACATCGAAGACGCTTTACTTTTTTCAGTGTCATCCGTGCGCGGTGATCGTGTGATGGATCTAGTTGATCTATTAGATGATATTGAAAATAGAGTGGTGCAAGACGATCCCGGCTTTGTGTTGCAAAGTGAGACAATTGATGGATTTACCCGCGTTCATGCCTGTCCAGGCGGTGGGTTGTACATGGCAGTACTCATTAATGCCATACCGGCTTACAGCATTCGGCAATTTGATTTCAGGGAGTGTGTCGTCGACGGTATTGAGTTTAATAACGGGTATGTCCACCGAGCGTTGAATGATGGAATCAGCCCGGCAAATTTTGAAGTATCTCAATACACCTTAGGTGGGGAGGCTGGATTTGCTGTCGTCGACGTAACTACGGGCCCACGGATAGAAATAAAAAATCCTGACGGCGTGATACGCCGTATTGCCGGCCAATACAGTGAGGGCGTTGATGGTGCTTATGCCAGAACCAGGCTTCGTGACATCGACTTGCAGACGGTTGACGGTGACACTGCGTGGGTTGAGCATTATCATAGTTTGACGGTGCTGTCCGGTACATCGGGCGAACCTGACAGTGACGGCAATATTTACGGACGACGATACGACTTCGTTTCCATGTATTTTGGGAAGGGGCCAAGCGATAGCTTACTGGTCAATTTCATAGATCAGAGTGTTACAAGTGGCGGGCAATATGATGTGTCGATGCCTGAAAATATCGAACGCCCATTGGGGCAACCTAATGTTGCAAGTGGCCAATTGGATGTCAGTTATTTCGTTCCAGGTATGGGACTGGTTGGAAACATCGCGATGCAGCCTGACAATGGCAACCCGAATTCGTTTGATGTCATCACAGAATCAGGCGGGGTTAGCATCATGACTAGAACCGTAGACTGGACTCCAGACTATAATCTTGAAGGGTTTCGTCCTAGAAGTGCAGAGCGTTTGTTGTACGTTGAGTAGGTTTGTTTGTTTCAACTGACCCTAGAAAGCCGGTGAGATTAGGTTTCCCGCTCGATGTTGTCGAACGCTGGCTCCCCGGCTTTACCCTGTTGGATAAAACCATGAATCAAGCGTTACAGAATAATTTGGCAGGAGCGCATGGGTTTAAGGCTAAAGATAGTTGTCAAATATCCGCTAATGATATACATTAATTAAATGTATATCATTCAGGGATAATCCTTATGCAAGTCGCTAAATGGGGCAACAGCCTCGCTATAAGAATTCCTGCAGCCGTTGTCGAAGCGCTTAATCTAAGCGAAGGAGATGACATCGAAGTGATACTCGCATCGGACGACACCTTTGCTATTCAACGGGCACCTTCAGCGTCCGAACGCTTAGCAAAACTAAGACGATTCCGTGGCAAATTACCTGCTGATTTTAAGTTTGCGCGGGATAGCGCCAATGAGCGATAACAGATCCCCTTTCATTGACACCAATATCTTGTTGTATCTGCTATCCAGCGATAATACAAAGGCCAACCGATCAGAAGAAATCATTGCTGCCGGTGGCGTTATCAATGTGCAGGTACTCAATGAGTTCGTGAACGTTGCTCGAAAGCGTTTAGATATGCCGTGGTCAGAGATACACATTTTGCTCGCTGAATTTCGTGCGCTTCTTTCTGTAGTGGATCTTAATGTCACTGTGCACGAGTACGGTTGTGAGCTTGCCGAGCGGTATCAACTCAGTGTGTATGATGCCTTTATAGTGTCAGCAGCAATCAAGGCTGGCTGCCCTACCCTATTCACCGAAGACATGCAACATCAACAAAAATTTGATAATCAACTAACGGTAGTAAATCCGTACTAATGATATTTTTACGGATTTTTTCTGAACAGCTCTTTGGATAATGGGGAGGGGGATTACACCCAGCCGTTGCTAAACTAATTGGGTTATTAGTAATGACAAGAGGTTTTTTAGGGATGACAGCGCAGGCAATCAGTCTTTGCAAAGCGAAGACAAAAATTGGTTCACAGACGAATTACGGTTGCGTACATTGCCGGCCGACATAGACACAAGATCAACTGGCAAGAAACGCTTGGGTGTTGAGGTAAATGTGCCGCTTTCGGGTAAGGGTTCACACAGCACCCAGGGGGTGCGGCCCAGTGCGTGTGCATCGGTCATTGGCACATCTCCCCAGTACATCCATTGATAATGCGGGCAAAGTTCAATGGCGTGTTCGCCTAACAACAAGCCTAGGTCGTACAATAGGGAGTAACTTATTGGCCTCCTGCCGATTTCGTGAAACCCAGGGTTGGCGTGTTGCACAGCAACCGGTTCTTGGCTGGGCACCCATTGTTGGCTCATCCATTCAATAATACGCTGCCAACATTCATCACTGGCTTCAACACGAATTCCGTCACTTTCCAGTAGCGTTGTGATTTGTTGTATTCGAACAGCTTTAGCGTTCATCCAATGGCTAAACGCATCTCGACCATACCGTTCAGGCAAATGCTGCATCAACAAGGGCTGCGAGGATTGATACGGCGAATAGTTAGGATAGTGCTCGGTGTAACTTCCCGTTTCCTGCAGAATCATCGACCATTGAAACAAGTTCTGGCGATCGCGCACGCGCGCAGGCCAACGTTCAATGTAAGGATCCATTTTTGTTGGTAGGAACACACCTCGCACTAGGCGCAGTGAATCAAGCAAAGCATTAAATCGGTATGAGTTTGCCATGAACACAATAATACGGCATAGAAGGCGTTGCGTTAAAACCAGCTGCTGATTTTATTGCCTAAAGCGCTGCCTGCAATGGCGCCACCGACAGCGCCAATCAAACCACCCGCCGTCGCACCGACTGCTGCACCCACTGGGCCACCTACTACAGCCCCAATAGCTCCGCCAGCTTTGGCACCACCTAGCCCTCCCGCGGCAGCGCCTGCCCAACCACCGGCAGTTTCAGCCACAGCCACTTGGGTGTTTTCGCCAAAGCGGCCACCGTCAGCGTCTACTGCCGATTTAATCGTGTATACATCCAAAGCCACAGCAGCCGGGCCCAACACTTTTCCAGCCCCACGTGCTGCGCGACTGACTCGACTGGCGGTAACCACCGAATCAATCTGGCCAGACGTGGGCGCAATATCGACCGTTTGATGCGTAATCAAGCCGTTGGTTTGGTTAGCCGCATTGGTAAGACTGTTCACAACGCGTGTATCTGGACCGTGATTCCCAGTGATTGGGTTACCCGTGAACACATAGTCCACCGATCGCTGAAAGTTGTTCGACATGTTGATGTCGGTTGCCACTTGTCCTGTGTTGATCGACTTGCCTGCCTTGACCTCCACAAAATTAACATCGGCGTCTGGGTTGGTAAATTCAATATCGTAGACACGGCGCGAAGAGGTATCCGGAGACGCAACTTCAAATCGGGTTGAGGATAAAGAGGGGTCAACCGTTCTTGCGTACTCGAACGTAGCTTGACTGCTCACCATAGTTTGTCGTGCCATGTGACCACCAAAATCGAATTTTCCCGCCTCATTGATGGTTGGTCGACCAAAAACATTAATGGAATAACCGGCCGAGGGCGAAATCGAGTTGGGTGCAAAGCGGCCGAATTGCATGGCGTCCACATGAATTGGCCCCACGCGCGCGCCTTGCACTGGCACGTTGTACCCCACGTTTGCAGCACCGATTGTGCTGGCGGCGTCAACACCGGTCATTAAATCCAGTGACGTCGGTGCTGATCGAAGCGTCTCTTCAGTTGTGGGAGTTTCTGATAAAGCCATAACGCCCGTTAACGTGGACGTATCAATACGGCGTGATGGCTGGCTCACACTTGACGTATTGGTGTTGTTGGAACGGTTTGAGTCGTTGTCGCTTGAAGAATAACTGCTTGAGTGGGTCGAATTGGAGGAGGATCCGGCCGAGCCTGAAGAATTGCCAGACGATGACGTCGAGCTGAAGCCAGAAGCCGCCATCACACCACTGAGTGAGGAGGTATCGACCATTGCAGTGCTCCATTGAAGACAATTTCTGAAACGGTACCGAAATCATTCTCAACTGGCACTGGGAGATTTCCTAGTATTTCATTATCGATGTGTTTCAATCTGCTTAGCGTGGCAATAATTCCCGCCGCAAACCCACAGCCCGCTTAACCACATTAGCCGCCTCTTTACCCTTAGTAATAAAGTGCTCTTTATAAATTCGATTATGGTGGCGCTATTGGGTAATGAAAGTCGGCAAATACAAAACGTAATATTTCACTTTACAGTTAAGCGGTTAAGCTCACCTTCAGCTGGATACTGTTCGGCAACTCAAAATAAGTACATCGACGGCTTACTTCATTCAACAACAGAACGATAAAATTTACGATCACGACTCAATTGGGTTAGAGACAGAATATGTGCAATAACTGCATATGGCACCAAAAACAAGGGGATTAATCCCAACGGATATTCTGTTACTTCATTTGGATTGTCAAACGAGAACAATTGCACCGGCGTTTCAGAACTTGTAAAGCCAAAGAAAAAGGCGCTGATGAAATCGATCAGTCCAACTGCTGCCACTAATACAATCCAAAAAGGCGGAATTTTAGTGTCCCAAAATCGATAAAGCACATAGGCCGCTAATAAGCCAGTGAGAAGATCGCCCAAACCAGCGGGATAAGCAAAAATTGCGGGTAAATTACCCTGTGTGTGCTCAATAACAAACACCATGCCGATCGGTCTTATCAACTGCAGTCCGATTAACACATGTTGCGATACGCCATGTCCAAGAATCCAATGTCGAGCCTTGTAGGCAACGACTGAAGCTATGAATAAATAGAGTATAGGTCGCGCCGGAAAATCTGGTCCTAATACGTAAGAATCAATCCTGTATTTTACAATTCCAAACGCTAATAAACACCAAATCATAGCAATGGAAATCAAAACAGTGGTTTGTCTTAAACTGTGCTTAGCCTCTCTGGATACCATAAGTAAATGCCAGAAAGGCGTTGACAGAAAAAACAAAATAAATAATTCGCTCACTGGGGAAAAAATCATGATTGCACCTCCGCAGAATAAATTCCGGAACCAGATCCATTGCCCGTACCGAAAAATCTAATAATGTAACGACCACCAAAGGTGCGGTTTATTGGATCATCCCAGTCAATCGAAAGTTCGAGATTGGAAATAACGTTTCCTACCAATAACCAATTGCAATAAACTTGACGGAATTCAACGGAAGCACGGTTCACATTCGTTATCACCGATCCTGACGTGCAAGTAGCATCTACACCGTTAATTACCACATGAATATCGACTCGATTTGCCCTAAGGGTTACCGTCGGCACTGATACTTTAAGCGGTAAGAAAATTCCTCCAAGCCCTGCGGCATCGAGTCCGCTGTTCTCTCGCTTACACGTTTCTCGCTTAGTAGCCACGTCACACATCAACAATTGGGCAGATTCAGTGGCGTTTATCACAGGCAGTAACCAGCTCGAAACTGTCTTCGGATCTTCAATCTCTCCATTAAGGGTTTCAAGTTTCGGAAACTGCGCACAAGCACTTAGGCCGATGGTAATGATGAATAAAACAATCTTAAACATGGTGGTATTTGTTGGTTGGTACCATTACGATACTCTCTACTGAAATATTTGGATCACCGCATGTCAGATCGCCCATTTGATGAAAATTGTCCTATATGGAGGGCCGCATCGGTTCTAGGGCATCCGTGCACGCTGATGATTTTGCGAGAGCTATTTCAGGACGGCTCGTGTCGTTTCAAAGATTTCGAATCGCGCTCAAGAGGATTTTCGAAAAATTCAGTGTCGAAGCAACTGAAAGCGCTAGTGGACGATGGGTTTGTTGAAAAGGTAATCTACGAAATTCGTCCGCGTCGTTACGTTTATCGATTGACTGCACGGGGACGTAAATTGGGCCCGATCCTGGAGGCCATGTTTGCCTGGGGCAAGTCAGAAATTAAATATCAGAGCAAGTGATCGCTTGTTGTAACTTGAATCGGTGAAATTCGCTATGAGGTTCTCGGAAAACCAGCTCTACTATTTCAACACTCACAAAAATGGGCAGCGTTCCTTGCTGCCCTAGTCTCCTTCCTGAAGATCCTTTTGGCGCTTCATTCGCCTTTCCTCCGTCTCCCTACTTTGCGTCCCTACAACGCATCCCTGCAACACTTCCATGCCCAGATAATCCCGTCTACGCGCTCCGTGTGTCAACACCTTCAGCTTGCTCTGCAGCAATCGTCAGCGGGTTCATCCTAGGTAACGGACCTGGAAAAAATTTTTAACAATGAATTACTCAAACGAATGGCCCACCGAATAGATGAGTGCATTAGGCCGCCAAATATAAAATTTGACCAATTGGATAAAATTTGCTTGAATACCCTCAACAACCATGAGGAGAAGCGTTTATGGCGAATCACCGTCTGCAGAGCCTGTCTGAGGAGTTGCACCCCCCCCTCACGCAGCACGAGGCCAGTGTGGAATCGGATCGCTGTTACTTTTGCTTCGATGCACCTTGTATAACCGCTTGCCCGACTGGCATCGATATTCCGCTGTTCATTCGCCAAATCAAGGCTGATAACCCCACAGGGGCGGCCAAAACCATATTCGATGAAAACATTCTGGGTGGCATGTGCGCTCGGGTATGCCCAACAGAAACCTTGTGTGAGCAAGCCTGTGTTCGAAATACGCAGGAAGAGAAGCCCGTTCGCATTGGTGAATTGCAGCGCTTTGCAACAGATACCTTGATGGATGCGAACACGCAACCCTATGAACGGGAGGCAAGCACCGGTAAAACGGTCGCCGTCGTTGGTGCCGGTCCTGCGGGTCTGAGCTGCGCCCATCGTTTAGCGTTGCAAGGTCACGCTGTGACCATTTTTGAAGCGCACAGTAAACCCGGTGGCTTAAACGAATTTGGCATTGCGGCCTACAAAACCGTGGACAACTTCGCGCAACGCGAAGTGAACTACGTGTTGTCGATTGGTGGCATTGATGTGGAATACGAAAAGCCGCTGGGGCCATCGCTCAGCTTGGATGATTTAAAAAATCAGTTTGATGCGGTGTTTTTAGGGATGGGGCTGGGCAACACCAACACATTAGACGTACCCGGTCATGATGTGGGTGGCGTGCACGATGCGGTGGAATTTATTGCACAGCTGCGACAAGCAGACAACCCCCAGTCATTAGATGTTGGCAATGACGTGGTAGTGATTGGTGGCGGCATGACGGCCATTGATGCGGCCGTGCAAAGCAAATTACTTGGCGCTGACGATGTCACAGTGGTGTATCGACGCGATCAAGATTCTATGAACGCTAGCCCGTTTGAACAACAAGTGGCCCAAACCCATGGCGTACTGCTTAAAACGCATTGGCAGCCTTCGCAAATAATCGCGAATAATGGAAAAGTGGCTGGCGTTGAATTTGAAAAAACCGCAGTACAAAACGGCACGCTTCAAGGCACAGGTGAAAAACGCGTTTTTACGTGTGACCGAGTGCTGCTGGCCATCGGGCAACAGTTTGAAGCCAACGACACCTTGAATGGATTGGATTTAGAAAACCGCCGCATCAAAGTGGATGAGAACGGGCGAACCAGTGATGCAAAGATCTGGGCTGGGGGCGATTGCGTGGCAGGCGGTGATGACTTAACCGTCAGCGCTGTGCAAGCAGGCAAAGTTGCCGCCCTTTCCATTCACACGCAATTGTCGGCGTAAGCCACTAGCAGGAGAATTTTATGGTTGATCTAAAATCCAATTTTCTGGGCATTGAATCTCCCAATCCTTTTTGGTTGGCATCTGCCCCGCCCACCGACAAAGAAGTGAATGTGGTTCGCGCGTTCGAAGCCGGCTGGGGGGGTGTTGTTTGGAAAACTCTTGGCGAAGATCCTCACATCGTTAACGTTAACGGCCCACGTTATGGCGCGGTTTATTCTTCCGATCGCACGTTGATGGGATTAAACAACATCGAACTCATTACCGATCGCCCGTTACAAACGAATTTAGACGAAATAACGCGCGTTAAACGCAACTGGCCAGATCGCGCGGTTGTTGTGTCGCTGATGGTGCCGTGTGAAGAAAAAAACTGGTCAACCATTCTTAAAAAAGTGGAAGACACGGGTGCTGATGGCGTTGAATTAAATTTTGGCTGTCCGCACGGCATGTCGGAACGCGGCATGGGAGCGGCCGTTGGACAAGTGCCCGAGTACATAGAAATGGTGGCCCAGTGGTGTAAACAACACACCAAGCTTCCCGTTATTGTCAAACTCACACCCAACATCACCGACATTCGTTTTCCCGCACGAGCTGCCAAGTCTGGCGGTGCTGATGCGGTGTCACTTATTAACACCATCAGCTCCATTGTGAGCGTTAATTTAGACACCATGTCGCCCGAGCCTTCCATCGATGGCTGGGGTTCTCATGGCGGTTATTGCGGGCCGGCGGTAAAACCCATCGCTTTAAATATGGTGGCAGAGATTGCCCGAGACGAAGAAACTCGCGGCCTACCCATCTCTGGTATTGGTGGGGTAACCACTTGGCGGGATGCAGCAGAATTTCTCGCGCTAGGTGCCGGTAACATTCAAGTGTGTACTGCCGCCATGACGTATGGATTTCGGATCATCGAAGAATTAACGACAGGACTGGCTGGATGGATGGAGAGTTCTGGTTATAACAGCATTGATGACGTTATTGGGCGCGCGGTGCCTAACGTAAAAGATTGGCAAGAACTGAATCTTAACTACATCGCCAAAGCCAAAATTGATCAAGACCTTTGCATACAGTGCGGCCGCTGCCATGTGGTGTGTGAAGACACATCCCATCAAGCCATTACGGCAAAAGTGAACGGCACGCGCCATTTTGAAGTTATTGATGAAGAATGCGTGGGCTGTAATTTGTGCGTCAGTGTTTGCCCGGTGGATAACTGCATCACGATGGAAGCCATGACCGAAGGTACCGACCCACGCACACAGCAACCCATATCGCCTGAGTATGCGAATTGGACAACGCACCCCAACAATCCGTATGGTTCTGGAGGTTAGTGGTTTAAGGCTGCAAGCCTCTAAGAATGACGGTAACGAGAAACTCTTCGGCTTCTTTATACAAGGTGCCTTCATCGCCGTCGTGCAAGGCTTGAACTTGCGGGGCAAAATCGGCGTAGTGCTGTGTGGATGACCAAATCAAAAACAACAAATGCACAGGCTTTATGGGCACCAACTTACCTTGTTTGATCCATTCGGTGATAACGGCACATTTGGCATCCACTAAGGTGCGCAGTTCGTTTTCAAGATAGGATTTAAAAATCGGTGCGCCGCGCAATATTTCATTAGCGAATAAACGCGAGGCGTGCGATGCATGACGCGACATACGGAGCTTGGCGCGAATGTAGTTGGCCAGTTCACGCTGGGGGTCGCCATCAACGTCTAAGGATTGCAAAGGGTCAAGCCATTCCGTGAGCGTGCGCTCCAGTACGGCGATGTAAATATCTTCTTTTCGGCCGAAGTAATACAGCACATTGGCTTTAGACATGCCAGCGGCTGCGGCAATGCGATCAACCGTTGCGCCGCTGTAGCCAAATTCCACGAACACGTCCAGGGCTGACGCGACGATGCTCGCCTCGTTTTCAACCTGAATGCGTGTGCGCTTTTTTGGTGCTGTAGCCATACAATCTAAGTCAGTTAAATGTTGACCAATTGGTCAACATACGATAGCGTGAGTGCTAGCCGGTGTCGAGCTTTTGTCTGAGTTTCGCTGAAGTTTCTGCCGCGCACCCTGCATCATCAACCTGAGGACGTTCTCTGCCATGGGCATAAGCAGCAACATGAAAGTTAACGGCCAGCGCCTATGGGACAGCCTGATGGCGATGGCAGAAATTGGCCCCGGTGTTGCCGGCGGCAACAACCGCCAAACACTCACCGACGATGATGCAACGGGCCGCGCTCTTTTTCAACAATGGTGCGAAGAAGCCGGATGCACCATGGGCCTAGATAAAATGGGCACCATGTTCGCACGCCGCGAAGGCACTGACCCTGATGCGCTTCCTGTGTATGTCGGCAGCCATCTTGACACGCAACCCACAGGCGGTAAGTACGATGGGGTTCTTGGCGTGCTAGGGGGTTTGGAAATTGTTCGCCAGTTAAATGATTTAAACATCAAAACCAAACACCCGATTGTTGTCACCAATTGGACTAACGAAGAAGGCACTCGCTTCGCACCCGCCATGGTGGCATCGGGTGTGTTCGCAGGCGTTCATACGTTGGATTGGGCCTATGATAGACGCGATGCGGATGACTTAACCCTGGGCGGTGAACTTGAACGCATTGGCTATGTGGGCGATGAGGAAGTGGGTGCACGCAAAATGCACGCGTTCTTCGAACTGCACATAGAACAAGGCCCCATACTCGAAGCAGAAAACAAAGACGTTGGCGTGGTTACCCATGGCCAAGGACTGAATTGGTTGCAAGTCACACTGACCGGCAAAGAAAGCCATACCGGCTCTACCCCCATGCCCATGCGAGTCAATGCCGGGCTGGGCATGGCACGAATAACCACCTTAGTAAACGACATTGCACTCAGTCACGCACCCAATGCGGTCGGTGCTGTTGGGCATTGCGATGTGTATCCCAACTCACGCAACATCATTCCCGGCAAAGTCGTATTCACCATCGATTTTCGTCATCCCGACAAAGCGGTCATATCCGATATGGAAGCCAAACTGCGGGCCGGCGCGAAAGACATCGCCGATGAAATTGGCTTAGGCATGGAGATCGAACAAGTCGGTGGTTTTGATCCCGTTAAATTCGATGAAGGCTGTGTAACGGCGGTAAGAAATGCAGCTGAACGCCTTGGCTACAGCCACCAAAATTTGGTATCGGGTGCAGGTCACGATGCGTGTTGGATTAACCGGGTGGCACCCACCGCGATGGTGATGTGCCCGTGCGTCGATGGCTTGTCACACAATGAAGCCGAAGAAATCACACCAGAATGGGCCACCGCAGGCGCCAATGTATTGTTTCATGCCGTCGTTGAAACCGCAGTCATTGTGGATTGAATTGAACGGCAACTGAACTCAGGAGAACCCTTATGTCAACGGTCATCAAAGGTGGCACAGTCGTCACGGCAGATCGAAGCTTTGCAGCGGATGTGTTAATTGAAAACGGTGTCATCACACGAGTTGGCAACAACTTAAGTGGTGATGAAACCTTAGATGCGGAAGGCTGCTACATCATGCCCGGTGGCATCGACCCACACACCCATCTTGAAATGCCGTTTATGGGCACCTACTCCAGCGACAATTTTGAATCTGGAACGCGCGCCGCCTTGTCAGGTGGCACCACAACCGTTGTGGATTTTTGCTTACCCGAACCAGGGCAATCCTTACTAGAGGCTCGGCAACGCTGGGACAACAAAACCTCGCAGGCGAGCTGCGATTACTCGTTTCACATGGCCATCACATGGTGGGATGAACAAGTGTTCAATGAAATGGCCACCGTAGTTGACAGCGGCATTAACACCTTCAAACATTTCTTAGCGTACAAAGGCGCTTTGATGGTGAACGATGATGAATTGTATTCATCGTTTAAACGCTGCTCAGCCTTGGGTGCTATGCCGCTTGTGCATGCAGAAAATGGCGATGTGGTAGCTCAACTGCAAGCCTCATTATTAGAAGAAGGCAACAACGGCCCAGAAGGCCACGCCTACTCTCGCCCACCACAAGTGGAAGGTGAAGCCACCAATCGAGCCATCATGATTGCCGATATGGCTGGCGTACCACTCTACGTTGTGCACGTATCGTGTGAAGAATCGCATGAAGCCATACGTCGTGCCCGGCAAGCCGGTAAGCGCGTGTTCGGTGAGCCGCTGGTGCAACATTTAACGCTGGATGAAAGCGAATACTTCCACGATGATTGGGACCACTCTGCACGGCGAGTGATGTCGCCTCCGTTTCGCAACAAACAACATCAAGATTCGTTATGGGCAGGTCTTGCTGCCGGCAGTTTGCAAGTGGTTGCCACCGATCATTGCGCATTCACCACAGAACAAAAACGATTTGGTTTAGGCGACTTCACGAAAATTCCGAATGGCACTGGCGGCTTGGAAGATCGATTACCGGTTTTATGGACACGCGGTGTGAACACCGGTCGTTTAACCATGAATGAATTTGTGGCCGTGACGTCCACCAACATTGCAAAGATCCTAAACATGTACCCAAAGAAAGGTGCGGTGGTCGAGGGCGCTGACGCTGACCTTGTTGTATGGGATCCGAAGCGTTCCAAAACGGTGCAAGCCAGCACCCAGCAATCGGCTATTGATTACAACGTGTTTGAAGGCTTTGAATTAACCGGCCTACCACGCTTCACCCTCACACGAGGCAAGGTAGCGGTGCGTGAAGATTCAATTAACACCGAGGAAGGGCACGGTAAGTTTGTCGCACGTGAATCCTACCCTGCGGTTAATCGATCGTTGTCACAATGGAAGGCGCTCACCTCACCTCGCCCCATTGAACGTGACCCTTCTAAGATGCCAGCCGGTGTTTGAATGTGAATAACCGCAGTTCAGTTATTAGCGTAGATAACCTATCGCTAACATTCGAAACACGAGATGGCCCAGTACACGCGTTATCAGATATTGATCTGGATGTGCAAGACGGTGATTTTGTTTCCCTAATTGGGCCATCAGGCTGTGGCAAAACCACGTTACTGCGTGTCATTGCCGATTTAGAACAAGCCACGGGCGGCAGCATGTTGGTGAACGGTGTCACACCGGCTGAAGCGCGTATTAACCGAGCCTATGGCTATGTGTTTCAAGCGGCCTCCTTATACCCCTGGCGCACCATTGCAAACAACATTGCCCTGCCGTTGGAAATTATGGGGGTCGATTCAGCCACGCGTAAGCAACGCATTGAAGATAATTTGGCATTGGTTAATTTAACGGATTTTGGTAAGAAGTATCCTTGGCAATTGTCCGGCGGTATGCAGCAACGCGCCTCCATCGCCCGCGCACTGGCGGTTGAGCCTGATTTGTTGTTGATGGATGAACCGTTTGGCGCGTTGGACGAAATTGTTCGTGACCACCTTAACGAGCAACTGCTAAGCCTGTGGGCAAAAACCAATAAGACTGTTGTGTTCGTTACGCATTCCATTCCGGAAGCGGTGTATCTATCCACACACATTGTGGTGATGTCGCCGCGACCTGGACGCATTCACGATGTCATCGTTAGCGACCTGCCACGCGAGAGATCACTGGATATTCGAGAAACACCGGAATTTTTAAAGTTAGCGAATCGCGTTAGAGACGGACTGCGCGCAGGCCACAGCTACGATGAGGCTGTGTGATTAACGTGCGTGACAGTAAAGTCTTACCGGTTATCTTAGTGGTAATTGCCATCATTGCATTTTGGTATGTGATGGCAGTGGTTATGAACACACCGTGGCAAAACGATGTGTATGAGCGCGAATCGCGCACCGATGTGGCTGCTGTGGAGTTTATCCAAGACACATGGTCCCAAGAGCGCCCCGTGCTGCCCTCGCCTCATCAAGTTGCCACAGAAGTTTGGAACACCACCGTCAAGAAAAAAATCACCTCCAAACGCAGCTTAATCTATCACGCAAAAATCACGCTTTCATCCTCAATGCTCGGCTTTGCGATGGGCACAGTTCTTGGCATCTTGCTCTCTGTGGCAATCGTTTATAACCAAGCGCTTAATAAAAGCTTAATGCCTTGGATCATAGCCTCGCAAACTATCCCGGTACTGGCCATCGCGCCCATGATCATTGTGGTGCTGAACGCGATTGGTGTTCAAGGGTTACTGCCCAAGGCATTCATTTCGATGTACTTAAGTTTTTTCCCGGTCGTCGTTGGCATGGTGAAGGGTTTAACCTCACCCGAAACCCATCACTTGGATTTAATGCGCACCTACAGCGCCTCCGGCGCACAATCGTTTTGGAAACTTCGGCTGCCCTCATCTTTGCCGTATCTTTTTACTAGCATGAAAGTCGCTGTCGCCATCTCCCTAGTCGGGGCAATCGTTGCCGAACTTCCCGCAGGGGCCGTTGCTGGTTTAGGTGCACGCCTACTAGCAGGTTCTTACTACGGACAAACCATACAGATTTGGTCAGCCTTGGTTGTGGCTTCCATTCTTGCCGCGTTGTTGGTTACCGTCATCGGACTGCTCGGCCGCTGGGTCAATCATCGCATGGGGCTTAACCATGGTTAATGCCGCCAAACCTATATTCAGCCGTATTGAACGCATACTCATTATCGCCGCCGGGTTGAGCGCTGTGCTGGGGCTTACAGGTTTAATCGTGCAAGGCAATCTGGATGGCAGACTCACTGTGGCCGGTGCTGTCATTGTGTTGTCAGTGTACCTTGGGCATCAAATCATCGTTAAGTCCCGTTGGTCTTGCGGCACCTTATTCACCTTAGCCTCCCTACTGGCTACTGTCATACTGCTTGAAAAATTAGCCCCTGGCTCTGCCAAAGAAACCTCGCCTCACGGTTGGGGTTATTGGTTTTTAGTCATAGCCGCATGGCTCATAGCCTGGGCCGCGGTTGAACAATTCGCCAGCATTCGCACCTTGTCCACTGCGGTGCAATGGTTCTTGCGACTGCTCATCCCGTTGTTGTTTGGAAGTTGGTTATTACTGGGTTGGGAATTCGTTACACGCGGCTTGGATGTGCCGCAAGTGTTACTGCCTGCGCCCAGCGTCATCGCAGAAAGATTTGGTAATTCCATGCCCATTTTGTGGGCCGACTTCAAGCAAACGTTTTTGAAAGCGGTACTGATCGGTTACGCCATCGGCTGCGGCGCAGGTTTTATCGTGGCCATCCTAATCGATCGTTCACCGTTTCTGCAGCGCGGATTACTGCCCATTGGTAACCTGGTATCCGCTTTACCCATTGTGGGTGTTGCCCCGATTATGGTGATGTGGTTTGGATTCGACTGGCCATCAAAAGCTGCAGTCGTTATTGTGATGACGTTCTTCCCGATGTTGGTTAACACCGTCGCAGGGCTCGCCGCATCAAACGCTATGCAGCGCGACCTAATGAAAACCTATGCAGCATCTTACTGGCAAACCCTGTTCAAACTTCGTCTGCCAGAAGCGCTACCCTTTATATTTAATGCGCTAAAAATCAACTCCACTTTGGCATTAATTGGCGCCATTGTGGCGGAGTTCTTTGGAACACCCATTGTCGGAATGGGCTTTAGAATATCGACCGAAGTTGGCCGAATGAACGTGGATATGGTGTGGGCTGAGATCGCAGTTGCAGCGGTTGCAGGTTCACTTTTCTACGGCGTGCTGGCCTTACTAGAACGACTGTTCACTTTTTGGCATCCCTCGATGCGCAACAGTGGCCACGCGTGACAGCTGTAACCATAACAGTAAACTAACACCACACGACATAAGAGGAATCAATGCAATGAAAACTGTAAAGTTAGGATTGGTGGCAATGACCATGCTGGGTGCATCCATGAGCACTCACGCCGCCGACGATGTAACACTTCAGCTCAAATGGGTAACCCAAGCGCAGTTCGCAGGTTACTACGTTGCACAAGACAAAGGCTTTTATGAAGAAGCCGATTTAAATGTAACGATTAAACCCGGCGGGCCAGATATTGCTCCCCCACAAGTTATCGCAGGCGGTGGTGCAGATGTCATTGTGGACTGGATGCCTTCAGCTCTAGCTAGTCGCGAAAAAGGTGTGCCTTTAGTCAACATCGCCCAGCCATTTAAATCATCCGGCATGATGTTAACGTGCCGAAAAGACAGCGGCATCACTTCCCCAGATGATTTTAAAGGCCGGACCTTAGGTGTTTGGTTTTTCGGAAACGAATATCCGTTCCTAAGCTGGATGTCCAAGCTGGGCCTGGAAACAACCGGAGGTGACGCCGGCGTCACCGTTTTAAAGCAAGGCTTCAACGTTGATCCCATCTTGCAAAAACAAGCCGATTGCGTATCTACCATGACCTACAACGAATACTGGCAAATTATCGATGCCGGTATTCCTGAAGATGAGTTATTGGTGTTCAAATACGAAGAGCAAGGCGTATCGACCATGGAAGATGGCTTATACGTACTGGAAGAAAACCTTGCAGACGATGCGTTTGTAGATAAGATGGCACGCTTTGTTGCCGCCTCAATGAAAGGTTGGGAATACGCTAGAGAAAACCCAGACGAAGCGGCAGACATCGTCTTAGACAACGATGCCTCAGGCGCTCAAACTGAGAAGCACCAACGCCGCATGATGGGTGAAGTAAATAAACTCACTGAAGGCAGTGACGGAAAACTCGATCCGGCTGACTATGAGCGTACCGTTCAAACACTTCTATCAGGTGGTTCGGACCCTGTTATAAGCGCAGCTCCTGAAGGCGCTTGGAGCCACGTTGTTATTGATAAGGCGATGTAATTAGTAAAACATCATTTCAGATGAGATGCGAAGGGCCAGCTTTTTAGTTGGCCCTTTTTTTTATTTTAATTGATCGATAGTTAGTTTAAGTCAGTTGGCCAAGTCATTAGTTATCGGTCTATCTCTGCAATCACATCGCGACCCAATTGGATGGCCAAATGTAGGGTGTCGACCATGCACCAGTTTTCAACAATCTTTCCATCTTTGCAGCGCCACCAATCACAGTCGCGCATGTATATACGCTTTCCAGCTGGCTGAATACCCATGAACGGACTGACATGCACACCTGTAATCGCAGGCCATCCGCTAAGGAACGCATAATCCCCGTCACCAGCCTTGCAATCGACACCGACTCCTTCGATTCCATCTGAGCGCCCGTCACCCCAACCTTCAAACGTTTGTTCAAACGGAACTTGGAATGCTTGGAATGCATCTACGGAAACATAGGATCCAAACCCGCCCGGGCCGTACCAAAACATGTTGCTATGCCAGTACTTGCGCCACTGGGCATCAGGCGAAGTCAGTTGCATCAACATCGCCTCGACAAGCTCACCCGACGCGCGTGACTTTTCCTCTGCAGTTGAGTTAAGCACGATCCCGTCATGGGTCTGGGGGCCTGGAACAAGCCCCTCATACCCGGAACTCTGCGCCAGCGGCCATCGCCCCATAGCAATAATGAGTTCAGCAAGACCAAGGAACACCTGGGACTCTACGATCCTGCCGTGTTCCATGCGGTGAAATTCCCCATATCGAACAAACTCCATGCGTTGGCTGGCCGCGATTCCAAACATCGACTCGGTGAAGTGGCCACAAAAATAGCCCATGCTGGTGACCCATTCTTGTCCCTGATATTCACCCCCAATCAGTATGTCATTGCGTCGCTGAAAGTTTCGTAAGCTACGGGCCATGGGCGCGATGATGTCATTAAAATACCCGTCACCACCTTTTGCCTGGTTTATCGGGTGTGCTGCATCAATTTGAGCATCCGGCACAAAGGCGGCTTGTGCGGCTTGCTGGATTGTGGCCACATCTGCGCCATCGAAACTGTCGAGCAAGCGTTTATAGATTCGCTTGTTCTCAGCGGTTTTTTCCGTGGCGATTCCCATCGGAGGACGTGCGGGGCGAACATTCATTTCAGCCGTCTTTTTCAAATGCAAGACCAAATTTTTTAATTGTGGCTTGAGCAATGTCAATATCATCCTGATCTTTCGCTCCTGATATCCCCAGGCCACCGATACAGGTATTGTCTTCAAATATTGGGAAACCACCTGGAAAGAACAGCACTCTATCTCTGTTCGCAAAACCCAATGCAACCGGAGGCTTCACGCTGATTCGCTCATACAGCGCCTGGGTATTGATGGAAAAATTTGCAGAAGTCCATGCCTTATCGATTGAATACTCTATAGCTGGAGGCATAACGTTATCGGTGCGTGCAAGCGCGACCAGATGTCCTCTTGGGTCGCATACGACAGCGCTGATTTCAAGGCCCTTCTCTTCTGCCAGCTGTATCGCATAGCCCACCATTTGCAAGGCAAGGTTTGAATTTATTTCTCGTCTGTCTATAGACTTCATGGTTACCATTTTTTCTTGAGTCATTAGCTTATTATGCGTGAATTTAGTATTGCACTTACGATGGTCCGGGATGTGTTCGCTGCCCAACAATACTCAATGCGATACCCACAACAATAACAACAGCGCCCAACCAGGTGATGAGCGAGTAACGCTCACCCAAGAAGACGGTACCGGAAATCAATGCAACACCCGCTGCAACATACCCAATTTGGCTCAGGTAGGTGGGCCCACCGACTTGTTGCAACCGAAAAAACACACTGAACATAACGGCTGCGCCAATTACTTGTGCTAGGGCTATTTCCTTAACTGACATCAGTTGATATAAATCTGACAAATCAGAGTACGCAAACATAATACAAAGCAACATCAACGCAGACGTTAAATTACTGCCTATAGAAAGTTCAAATGCTCCTGCACCCTTTGGCCACGCCAAGGTTCGATAGATGTTCCCAGAAGCCAGTGACAAGGGAATGCATAGACCCAGGAAAATCCAAAACACACTGGCAGGTTGCCCCACCTCGCCACGCGTTAACGTAACCACCACAGCGCCTATAAAACCCACAGCGATGCCCAAAAGCCCGAGAAATTGAGGCCGTTGTACATTAACCAGAGACGACAAGGTGAGCGTGATAATGGGCGATAAGGTAAACAGAATGCCGGTGAATCCCGAACCTAATTTCGGAATAACGTTAAAGATAAGTAAGTTTGGAACAACGATTGAGAAAATTGCCGATATGACGTAGAACTTTAAATAGTTGGATTTTAGGGATACGGTTTTTCCAGAGGCTATTTGCAGCAGCAATAAGCACACGCCAGCGCCTGCTGAAATTACCCATGACCAAACAATGGGCGAGACAGCTGCCTCACTAGCCAATTTGCCTAGCGGAAATGTTAAGCCAAGAGTTCCACCGGTTAGCAGTAACAGGGCAGCGGGCGAATGATAAATACGCATGAAGGGATTATTGTCTGTATTTTTAATATTTATAGGTGCTTAGACTATTCGATTGGCTGTATTTTGGGAATTCACCGCACTTGAGAGCCGCACGCACCTTAAAAATTCGACGCTAGAAACTGCCCTGTAGAGCGAGTAGACTAAAGCCACAGTTCACACCACAGGCTGCCAGCATGCAAAACCCAAAACTCCCGATGTCCCGTCGACGTTTTATTCAAGCAGCAGGCACCACTAGTGCGCTTGCCATGCTGCACCCTTACTCTGTGTTCGCTAAAAGCAATCAAGCCCATTTGCGAATCATGGAAACCACGGATTTACACGTGCACGTCTATCCTTACGACTACTACGGTGATAAGCCTGCGGACAATGTGGGATTAGCACGCACCGCATCCATTATTCAATCGATTCGAGAGGAGGCTAGCAACAGCCTTTTAATCGACAATGGCGACTTCCTACAAGGGAACCCCATGGGCGATTACATCGCTTATGAAAAAGGGATGTCTGCAGGAGACATTCATCCGGTTATCAAAGCCATGAACACATTGGGCTTTGATGCGACAACGCTCGGCAATCACGAATTTAACTACGGTCTGGAATTTCTTGAGGCTGCCCTATCCGGTGCAAATTTTCCTATCGTGTGCGCCAATGTTGTCAATGGCAAAAAGGCAGCTTCCGCTACAAGTGATCAATCTCTGCCGAATGTAAAACCCTACGTCATTTTGAATCGAGAAGTAACCGATGGTGACGGCAACAACCACACCGTTAAAGTGGGCTTAATCGGATTCGTTCCGCAACAAATTCTTAACTGGGACAGACGCTGGCTTGAAGGGAATATAGAAACCCGAGACATCATTGAATCAGCCAGCGCTTGGGTGCCGGAAATGAAAGAAGCCGGCGCTGATGTCATCATCGCGTTATCGCACTCAGGCATTGATGCTTCCTCACGCGAGGAAGGTATGGAGAACGCCTCTTTGCATCTAGCCGCAGTCGATGGCATTGATGGCTTACTCACCGGTCACCACCACTTAGTGTTTCCCGGCGCTAAGTATGCGGACATGCCAGGCATCGATGCAGAGAAAGGCACCTTGTTTGACAAGCCTGCTGTGATGGCTGGATTCTGGGGTTCACACATGGGCTTGATGGATTTACTGCTCGAGAAAAGTGGCAACGAATGGAAAGTGGTGTCTTTTGAAACAGAAGCCCGGCCAATATCAGAGCGAGTCGATCGAAAGAACGTGGCCTTGGTGGAAAGCCAGCAAGACGTATTGGATTCAGTTAAAGAAGATCACGACGCCACCCTAGCCTACGTTCGACGTGCCGTAGGAAAAACAGCCGCACCGCTGCATTCCTATTTCGCCCTAGTGGCAGATGATCCTTCTGTGCAAGTCGTGTCTCAAGCGCAAACTTGGTATATCCAAGACATGATGAAAGGCACACAGTGGGAAGATCTTCCTGTGTTGTCGGCTGCAGCACCGTTCAAAGCCGGTGGCCGAGGGGGACCTGAGTACTACACCGATGTACCGGTTGGGGATGTCGCCATCAAGAATGTGTCCGATTTATATTTGTATCCCAATACCGTGCGCGCCGTTGCCATCACCGGTGCAGGCGTTAAAGAATGGTTGGAACGTTCAGCCGGAATATTCAATCAAATAAAGTCTGACATGGCCGATCAACCGCTGATTAATCCGGCATTTCCGTCCTATAACTTTGATGTTATGGACGGGGTAACTTACAAAATAGATTTAACCCAACCCTCCAAGTACGGGCCTAAAGGGGAGCTGGAAAACCCAGATGCAAATCGCATTGTTGATTTGCAATTCGACGGCAAGCCCATCGATCTTGATCGAGAATTCATCATAGCCACGAACAATTATCGTGCAGGCGGTGGCGGCAACTTCCCAGGCGTTAATGGGGACGCCACTGTATTCGTCGGACCCGATACCAATCGAGACGTCATTGTTCGCTACATTGTTGACCAAGGCACCATCAACCCTAAAGCCGATTCAAACTGGTCGTTCGCGCCAGTCGCAGGTGCCAGTGTTGTTTTTGATACCGGCCCCGCCGGTAAGCAGCATGTATCAGACGTCACGGCTGTCGCTATTGAACCTGCAGGTGACGGCGATGACGGATTTGCTCGATATCGGTTTGAGCTGGGTGGTTAATATCGGGTTTGATGAAAGTAGACGATTGAAGTGGTGGTTGGCAGAGCCAGGGAAAGGCTCTGCCAATCGCTGAAATCTTGAAATTTGGATTTGATCTTACTGATGATGGCAGAATTGAGCACACGTGAAGCGATTCACTGCGCCATTAATTCATCCAAGTGTTCCATGGATTTAGATATTTTGGGCTATTCGCCACAACACCCCACTTGGATCAAAGACAACAAAATCCAACATGCCCCACGGTTGTTCTGCCACTTCCGAAACACGAGCATCGTACTTATCAGCTACCGCTGTTTGGGTAACATGCTCGTGCCAGGTATAAACATCTTTGACCAGCAAATGCATCATTAAGTTTTCAGCTAAGCCTTTTTCGTAATACTCTTGAAGCAAAAAGCTGCAATTTCCACAACTGAAGTATGCCACCCCACCCGAATCTGACTTTTTATCAAAGCCCAGATCTTCATAGAACTGTTTTGATAGCTCGAAATCTTTCGCGGGTAGGAATGCTTTAATTTCTACGGCACCCAATTTTGTCATAGCAACACTCGGCTCAGCCAGTTACATCAAAAAGCAGCGACACCATGAACAGCTCGATTCGGCCCACCTAATAGATCCGTTACCGTATTCCCGGCGGGTGGTGATGAACGAAAAATTTCCTTCACAACGCCGCTAAGCTCGGCGTAGCATTCAAAGGCTGGGAATGCATCTATTTTACCCTCAAAAGTAATCATACATTTTTTCGGTCTCGCTGGATCAAGCGACAGTTCAAAAACACCCATGTAATCAATGTCAGCAGCCGCTGATACCAACGGATCACCCGCCGCAGCTTTTAGGCGTGTTCGATAGACAGGGTGCGGCGCCGACACAGTAGTTGGGTGATTGACTGTGAAATTCCCTCCAAGCGGGACACGATATTGAGTGCTGCCACGCGCAACACCCGCTGGTGGCGTATGTTTATGAAGTGGTGAAAATGAACACCTATTCATTTTCGCTGTGTCAAAGTCTAGCTGTGCGCCCGTCTCCATATCTACCTCGGTCGTTCCCGATGATGTGTGCCCGTGGTACACAATTTTAGGCGTGCGACTCAGATCAAAATCCACACGTGACTGCATCCTGTGGCTTGCCGTTACAGATGGACTGAACGAACGTTGATCCGTTAGGTAGCCTGCATCCAAATTCTTAAACGTATTAAGGGGATTGGTTCGGGCGATTGCTGGAAGGGGGACTGCCGTTTTTCCACTGTGCCGACCTTTTTTTATAGCTTTTGTATAGCCCGGTACGTCTCGAGGAATAAAGGCACATATCCAAACTTTTAATCGCATTCGAATCTTCCTTAGCAAAAATTCCCCAAAGAATCAAATTTAACCTGTACGTTCAAGGCTAAAACAGGGATTATGTCAGGGCAAACATCTGCCACTAATGCCCCCCAAAATACAGTGCCCCTCTAATTTTGCAACGATCTAATAGTCTAAGATATTCATAACTTCATTCTTAATACTAGTTAGGCTTTATCTGAATTGATTTACTTTTTAATTTAAATTAATGCTCCCAAACAACAAAGCCATCAGTGTGTTAACTGTACGGCTATGAATTAAAATCCATACCTGGGCACACTGTAGCGCAGATGAATTCCTAACCGCCCATCAATGGCGCTGGCGTCACCTTCAAAATTTCTTCCACCGACGTTCTACCCTGCGCAACCTTAGTTAAGCCACTGATACGCAGCGGCCGCATGCCATCTTTGTACGCTTGATTACGTAAGTCTTCAATATGCGCGTTTGGCAGTACATGCGTTTGTAAGCCTGGCGTCATTTCCAGGATTTCGTAAATACCATGACGACCTAGGAAGCCGGTATCTCTGCATTGTTCGCAACCGACTGCCTCGTGAATGTTTTCAGGAGCTTTGGCTTTCCACGGCGACATTAATTCATTCCATTCGGATTCATCCATCACGGTGGTGGTTGTGCAATGCGGACAAAAAGAACGCACCAAACGTTGAGCCACAACGCCAATAACGGTGGAACGAATTAAATAATACGGCACACCTAATTCCATTAAACGCGTAATGGCCGATGGGGCATCGTTGGTGTGCAATGTAGACAATACCAAGTGACCGGTAAGCGCTGCTTGCACGGCCATTTGTGCGGTTTCTAAATCTCGTATCTCGCCCACCATGATGATATCCGGATCTTGTCGCAACAGGGTTCGAACACCAGCAGCGAAATCTAAATCGATATTGTGTTGCACCTGCATCTGGTTGAATGCTGGCATAACCAATTCAATCGGGTCTTCAATGGTGCAAACATTCACATCTGGTGTGGCTAAGGTTTTCAGTGTGCTGTACAGGGTTGTGGTTTTACCCGAACCGGTAGGACCGGTAACCAATAAGATGCCGTTGGGCTCTTGAATCATTCGATTCCACATGCGGCTTTCATGCTGATCAAGCCCCAGTGCCGCTTGGTCTTTTAACAACACCTCGGGGTTAAATATACGCATTACCATCTTTTCGCCAAAAGCAGTTGGCATGGTAGAGATACGCAGTTCCACTTCCTTCTTTTCTGCGTTGCGCGTTTTTAACCGTCCATCTTGTGGCCGACGTTTTTCAGCCACATCCATTCGGCCAAGAATTTTCAACCGACTGGTTACCGCTGCCATAACTGGGGCTGGCATGTCATACACTTGTTGCATCACGCCATCAATACGAAATCGAACACCACCAATTTCACGCCGAGGCTCTAAGTGAATGTCACTGGCGCGTTGTTCATAGGCGTATTGCAACAACCAATCAACAATGCTTACGACGTGGCTATCGTTCGCTTCTAAACTGCCACTGCGGCCCAGCTCCATGAGCTGTTCTAAGTTTTGAACGGCACTGGAATTGTCGTTCTTATGGGCGTCGTTTGCACCTAAGACCGATTTTGAGACGGAATAAAATTCCATCAAGTATTTTCGAATATCGTTTGGGTTCATAATCACCAAACGAATCTCTTTGTTCAACACTTGTTGCAGTTCAGCTTGCCACTCTCTGAACATCGGCTCTGCCGTTCCAAAAACGACATAGTCATCTTGAACATCCACACAAATGACATTAAAACGTTGCGCGTAGGCTAACGAAGCAACCCCAGTAATCGCAGGTACATCCACCTTCAACGGATCCACCCGGTGCCATTCCAACTCCACTTTTTCGGCTAACCATCGTGTCAAGAAATCCAAATCAATGAGTTTCTCAGGGTCGCGTGCGTGCTTCCAGTTACTGCTGGCGATTCTTTCTAATGGCCCTTGAGATTTTGAGCCATGGTCACCACTGGCCACCTGCCGCAGCAGCTGGCTGTTGGATTCCTCAATATGACCATCGATCAGCAAGCCATCTAAAATGGCCTCTAACTCGAGCTTTCCGGTCGCAGGGTTTGCGAACCGTTTCGCGTTTTCCGTTAACACAAGGGCATCATCCACGTAACGATTAACAGCGTATCGGCGGGGAGTGGCTATGGTGAAGATGCCATGAATCAAATATCGGCCTGTGACACACTGCACACCCATGACTACTTCTATATTGATCGTGTACGACACCAATGGCGGCAACTGCCACGCCATGGCCAAAGCAATCGCCAACGGCGTGGAATCGGTATCTGGAGCCGAATCGATTGTCCGGCGAGTGCCCAAGGTATCGCTGAGCACCGAAGCGACAGAAAATGCCGTTCCCGACTCCGGCGCACCCTATGTGACGCTGGCAGACTTGCAAGGCATTGACGGGCTCATATTGGGTGGGCCAACCCACTTTGGAAACTTTTCAGCCTCTTTAAAGCACTTTCTGGACTCCACCACCACCGACTGGTTGTCTGGCACGCTGGCGGGAAAACCAGCCGCGGTTTTCACCAGCACGGGCAGCTTGCACGGTGGGCAGGAGGCAACGCTGTTAACCGCCCATGTACCTTTGTTGCACCATGGCATGCTCATCGTGGGACTGCCTTACACATCCGCTGACCTGATGCGAACCCAACACGGCGGCACGCCTTATGGCGCAAGTCATCACTCGGGTGAAAGCGGCAACAATCCCTTGGACGACACAGAGGCGTCACTGTGTCGACAATTAGGCGAACGCGTGACGCGCGTTGCGGCCGCTTTAACGTCTACCGGAAAGCTTTGATGTCTAAAATTACTTTGTACCGATGGATGTCGTTGGTCGGATACTTTGCGTTGCTGTTTCTCATCTTAAATTGGTTCACTTGGATAGCACCGCCCGAAAAGTTCCCTCGCAGTATGGTGTTAATGATTTTATTGCTGCCGTTGTTGATACCGCTGCGCGGCTTACTGCACGGCAAGCGGCGTACGCATCAGTGGGTAATCTTCCTATCTTTGGCTTACTTCATGGGCGGCATTGACGTGTGGTTTAACCAGAACGGCTTACGAGCTTATCTCGGTGCTGCAATGACACTGTTTAGTGTGGTGCTATTTGTGGGTTGTTCAGGCTACGGCAAACACATGGGCCCACCGAGGGAGCCGCGAAAGGAAAAGAAAGCGCGATTGGCGCGTGAGGCGGCGGAAGCGGACGCGGCACGCCGCAGCGCCAGTTAAGTTAAACCCGGGGCATGGAGCCCAACTAATCCAAGCCTTACAACACCGTTTTAATCGCCTACAACACCGTCTTAATAAATGGAATGGTGATGCGCCTCTTGGCTTGTAAGGACGCTTCATCAAGCTGCATCACGCAGCGACGCAATTGGGCGATGTCGCGTGGAAAACGTTTCAGCATGTAAGGCACCACATCATCATTCCATGTGAGTTCTCGTGCCATGAACAACTGCTCCAATGCATCGTGCAGGGCGTCGTCTTGCAGGGCATTAATTTGAAAGCTTGGGCCCCAGTGTAATCGCGTGACTAAATCAGCCAGTTCAATGGGTAAATTTTCTAAGTCGGGTTGGCAACTGATTAACAAACGCGTATTGGCTTCACGGCAACGATTCATGGCATGAAACAACGCTTCTTCCGTTTGCGTGTTCAATGCCTGCACATCGTCCAAACACAACAAATCAAATCGCTCCACCCCCAGCAAGGCGTCAGCGTGGTTCAAATCATCACCCAATAGGTAGCCGATACGCCAACCAATGGCACTGGCTGCATGGCAGGAGGCTGTGAGTAGATGCGTTTTACCCACGCCCTGCTCTCCCCATAATAGAATCTGCGACTCATCACTGCGGCCTTGCACCATGGCCTGCACAGTCGCCACAGGCACCGAGTTCTCGGCGCTTACATGAAACGCATCAAAGGTTTGTTCCGCCGTTAAACTCAGCGGAAGCGCAAGCTGCCTCATAACAAATTTATGTTAGCGAATAAAATCAAACGCCACATCCACACTGGGTGAAGAGCCGTCGTTAAACACCGGTCGTGCGGTTTCTCTTAAACTAGCCACTTGCGATAAACGACTTCGAACTTGCGACAACGCGGCCCGAGGCTGCACAGCAATCATCACACCCTGGTCTCGCAATTCTTTAGCGTAAACAGCACGAATGCCTTCGATGCCACCCACCAATTTCATCAGCTGTGCGTAGTCGGCTGTGCTTTGTACTCCACTAAACCAAATGGTGGATTCAGACGCCAACGGCACCGAGGGCTCATTTACCGATAAAGGTACGGAAGAGGCTGCTATCGAACTGGCGACGACATTGCTGGATTGCTGTGGTGCCATCCAAGTTAAACCCAAGCGAAGCAATTCATCCAGCGACGCGGCTTCAAAGGATTCGCTTTGCACTTGATTGTTCACCAAGCGTTGCCATTGACTTTGCCAACCCACCGGTTGTTTTCGGCTGATGTCGGCGGCTACGATGGCCGGTGTGGTGTAACGCAAGGAGGCCGATAATACCGCTTCAGCCGACAGCACCATCGTTTCACCACCCAAGGCTTCCATGTCCATCGTATCGGCTGCGGGAAACGATAGAACAATTCCGCTTCCTCCCGCAATTTCGCGTGAGCGCTGCATCACCTTGGTGCCGTTACTGCCGCCAATCAGCAGGTCTCGACCGTTGTCTCGAATAATTATCCACACCAACGCACTGCGAAAGCTGACCGCAGCGGCGGCATCACTATTTTGTGCAGTTTCGGGTTTCCCCTTAATGACTTGCGAGATGCCTTGGCGATCAAAGCGCACCTTCATTATTTGCGTGGCTTCTCCGGTGCTACGGACCCGATCAGTGACCGGCGTGGTGGCTGAAATAACCTCGTCGGTTTTCGGCGCACGATAACTGAACTGCACCACATAGGTCTTAGCGGCAGCCAAGGCTTCACGAACGTCCGTTCTATTCATCAAGGTTTTATCGCCGGCGTTGTCGAGCAAAACCCGCTGCATCGCAATACGATAGGCCGCATCTTGCTCAGCCGGTGAGCGATCGGCCACAGCCACTTCCACCGTGTAGGCGTCTTGCGCTGCAGCCCCAAACGATACGAACAGCAAGTTAAGCCCAACCAGGGCCGCTGTAATAACTGCACGTAAGGACATGACGTTGTTCTCCACAATCTATCTTCCCAGGCCTCAGACACAGGACCTGAGAGCGTATGATGTCACACATGACTGATGACACGCTTTCTGATGCTCTGGCCTACCGCGATGCCGGTGTGGACATTGAAGCTGGCAACCGCCTCGTAGACGTCATTAAACCCAGCGTGCGGCGAACGCATCGCCCGGGTGTAATCGGCGGCATAGGCGGTTTTGGTGGACTGTTTGAACTGCCTGAAGGCCAATGGACGCAACCGGTGTTTGTGTCTGGCACTGATGGGGTCGGCACTAAATTGCGTTTAGCGATTGACCTAAACATTCCCGATACGGTCGGGATTGATCTGGTGGCCATGTGTGTGAACGATATCGTAGTCACGGGCGCAGAACCCTTGTGGTTCTTAGACTACTTCGCCACGGGCAAGCTCGATGTGGATCACGCCGCTCGAGTCATCCAAGGGATTGCCACTGGCTGTGAACAAGCTGGCGTCGCCTTATTGGGTGGCGAGACGGCTGAAATGCCTGGGATGTACCAAGCCGGTGATTTTGACTTAGCCGGATTTGCCGTTGGCGTCGTGGATAAGCCCAAACTCATTCAGCCCTCTCGAGTCAATCATGGGGATGTCATTATTGGCATCGCCTCCAGCGGCCCGCACTCAAATGGCTATTCGCTTATCCGAAAAATTCTTGAACGCGATTCTGTGGATGCACCCTTTGGCGAATCCACCTTAGGTGAAACGCTGTTAACCCCCACTCGCATTTACGTCAAGCCGCTTTTGGACGTGGTGGCTCACCACGATGTGCACGGCATGGCCCACATCACCGGCGGCGGCATTACAGAAAATTTGCCGCGTTGTTTGCCCGCAGGCTGCGTAGCCCGGGTAACTGAATCCGCTTGGAAACCACCCGAGGTGTTCGATTGGCTGAAACGCACCGGCAACGTTACCGATGAAGATATGTGGCTGACCTTCAATTGTGGCATCGGCATGGCTTTAATCGTGCCGGCCTCAGACAGTGCCGAGGTCATTAAACGCCTGGAAACACATGGGGAAATCGCGATGCAAATCGGAGAGATCGCTGCCGCCGCTGATGCCACTGAAGCTGCGAGTGTGGAACGGCTGGCATGACACGAATCGTTGTGCTGATTTCTGGGCGCGGTTCGAATATGCAAGCGATCGTGAAGGCTTGTCAGTCGGGTGACATTAACGCAACCGTTGTGTCAGTCATTTCCAACCGACCCGATGCCGCAGGACTCACTTTCGCGAAAGAAAATCACATCCACACCGCCGTTTGCGACCACACAGAATTCGCCAATCGTGACGATTTCGATGGAGAACTCGCAAAACTGATCAAACAGGCCGAACCGGACTGGATCGTGCTTGCAGGGTTCATCCGTATATTAGGCGCTGAACTTGTGCAGCAGTTTGTGGGTCGAATGATAAACATTCACCCCTCTTTACTGCCGAAGTACCCGGGGCTTAATACACACGAACGCGCGCTGGCGGCTCATGACGACGAGCATGGCGCATCCGTACACTTTGTTACCGCCGAACTAGACGCAGGACCTGTCATTGAACAAGTTTCTGTGCCCATACTAGAGGGCGACACGCCAGATTCATTGGCAGCCCGTGTGCTGGCCAAAGAACATGGGTTACTGGTCAAAGCGGTGAAACGCTGCGTAACTGGAGACGTACAATTCACACCGTCTACTGCGGTATGAATCAGCCACAAGTAATACATGTCCACTGACACCACAGCCGCGATAAACAATAGTTTGCAAACGCTTGATGCGTTGCAAGCCTGCCTGCGTGTGCCATCCATCGCATTCACAAGGGCATCTGCAATCTTACTGGGTGCTGTATTAACGATGGCCGCACCCGTAGCTGCTGATACAACGAACAAAGGCGACCAAGCTTGGGTGTTAGATAAACCTTTAACCCCCTATACCGCTTTGTACACGGTGGGCAATGACATGCTCGAAGCCGGTCAAGCCGAAGTCAAACTTTATCAAACCGGTGCCCGCGATGAGTGGCAATATTCATTGATCACCCGCCCGATGGGAATTTTTAAACTGGCTGGGAAAGGCCATGTGCAAGAAAGCGCAACCTTCGAAATTGTGGCTGACGAAAAAGGTTCCACGATTCACCCGCAGCGTTATAAATTTCGTCAAGACGATCAAACCAAACGCGCCATTGACGCCACCTTTAATTGGGGGCAACGCCAATTGTATTTTCAGCGTGGCGACAAGAGCGGAACCGCGGCTTTAACGGCCGGCACGCTGGATCGCATGACAATGACCGTTGCGATGATGGGCACACTAACACCCGACTTTCAATCGTTAACCCTAGAGGTGTTTGACGGTGGGCGTTTAAAGCAGGTGGAATTGATTAATGAAGGTCGAGAAACCCTTAAAACGGTTTTAGGCACGGTGGAAACGGTGAAAGTTAGAACGCGCAATGCCGCCAGCAGCACCCGCGAAACCATCACTTGGTTTGCGCCCTCAATCAATAACCTGCCGGTTCGCATTGAGCAAATAAAAAATGGGGATTTGGTTGCGCGGTTGTCGCTTAGCGAGTATCAGCCAAAATAAGTGTGGCGCTGCGACAAACGGGCTTCAGCCACTGGCGTTCGTTCGGCACGACTGAAGGCTTTGAAAGCGAGCTTAAGGGTTTCTAGAACTGCTTTTCAAAGATGGCACGCAATCGGTAGTCGGGGGCATCGCTGTCTAATATTTCTTCACTCATGGGCACCTGCACTTGAGCTGAGAAAGTAAAACCAGGCTTTTGCCAAAATAAGCTGGGGTTCAAAAACCAGTCGCCGTTATTTTCTTCGGCGTTCGCAGATTCTTCATCGTGAATATCGAAGTTGCCTTGTAAGCTTAGAAGCCACAGGGGTGATGATGCATCCAGTCCGGTAAAGCCTATGCGACGACCGGTGGTGAAATCTAACGAAACCACGTCATCGGGTGCTTTCCCGCCCACGTGTTCAGAAAATTGTTCGAGGTTGACATCCACTCCGCCATACCAAACCTTTCCCAAGCGCCCATATGACACACCCAACAAGCTGCTGCTGACAAAGGCGGTGCTGTCAATGGTTTCATCGTTGTGCTCAATGCGCACACCGGCAGAGTATGCAAAGCCATCGTGCAAATCCGGCCGGGCTTCACCGAAAAATAAATCCTTAGTGGTACCCTGGCGCACCTGCATTTGCGGGGTGCCGAACATATTCAAACCATAAGCGCCCTCGCGACTGAATTTCGGCAACGCTGGACGCAGTTTGAAAGAGACCTCGGTTCGCAGGTCATATTCATCAGAGGGTTGCAAATCACTGCCCTCCACTCGGCTAAACTGCAGCGTATCCAATAACGCAGGATCTAGCTCAAAATGGTTGTCATCGGGCAATTCTTGACCCAGACCTTCGGCAAATGCGGATTGGCTTAAAAACAACGCGGCCACGAAGCTGTACGCGCACGTATGAGGTGCGACTCCTGCTGCGACTGCTTTTCGGCCTTGATTCCACATGTTCTGTATTAGATCGCGCCTGTCGTAAAAAAACAACGGTGAAAGTGGCAAACTGGTGTGAATTCTTATGTGTATTTAAGGGTTTACACCCAAAACCTTAATTGAGGCTGAATATGAGTCCGGAAAATACAGAAATAGAAGGCTCGGCAGACGATGATTGGGGTGATGATGACCTGGGGCCCAGTCGCAGTCAATTGCGCCGAGAGGCTTTGGCGGTGCGTTATTTGGCCATTGAGATTGGGGAATTGAGCCCAGCCTCTCGGTCCAAATTACCCCTACCCGAAGAGTTGGTGGCTGGCATGGAAGAATTAGACCGAATAAAGCACAAGAACGCCCGCAAACGGCATATCGGCTTTCTCACCAAAATGATGCGCAAGATGGACGTTCAAACCATCGAAGCGGCCATGGAGTTGCAGCGACAAGCCGCGCGCGCTAACACCTACGTGCATCACTCCATTGAGCAGTGGCGCGACCGCTTGATGGGTATTGACGAGCAACCCGATCCAAAAACGGCTCTTACCGACTTCTTAAACGAATACCCAAACGCTGACCGGCAGCCACTGACGCAGCTGCAGAGAAAGGTACTGCAAGAAATCAATCGCTTGTCGGAAAGTGCAGACCACGATAGTTCTGTCGCGCAGCGGCAACCCCCTTCTGCTCGCCAGCTATTCAAATTCATCAGGGAAACGGTCACCGCGGCTTAAGTGACTCGGCTAATGAAAAACTCATTTGTCTTTCGTGCCGCCCTATTCAACGTGGCTCTACTTTGTGCAGTGGTCATGAGCGCCTGCGCAACCAAAGCCCCGCCATCAAATTTACCGCCGCCATTAGAAGCACCGGCGGCTCAAGCACCGATACAAACAGCACCGTCGAAAGAAAATGCTGCCACCAAGACCCCAGCTAAGAAAAAGATTTCCCCCGGCGTACAAGGCCGGTTACGAGATGCTCGCTTGAATGAGATCAGCGGTTTAGCGCATTCGCAGCGCCTACCCAATCGACTTTGGGCCATTAATGACAGCGGCAACCGAGCTGAGATATTTGCACTAGACACCCAAGCCAATCTTCTGGATGTGTATCGAATCGCTGTAAGCAACCGAGACTGGGAAGCGATGGCTGCCACCACCATTGCTGGCGTGCCGTATTTATTGGTTGCCGATACAGGGGACAATCTAGCCCGTCATGATGAATCACGCATTCATTTCATTGTGGAACCGGACAAGAACACCGGTTCCAAGCAACCCTTAATTCCAGCGTTCACTTTGCGTTTTCAATACCCCGATGGCCCACACAACGTTGAGGCTATGGCAGTCAGTGAACGCAATATTTTACTGGTTACAAAAGAACGCCTGCAAAAACAGGCCGCCACGCAGCGCAGCCAAATTTATCAATTACCCATAAACGGTGATTTCATCAATCGCAATCAACAGCTTCCAGTTGCACAACTCGTTGGATCATTAACATTACCCAAACGCAGCCTCGACATTGGGTTTCTAACCAAGCTATTAAATGTTGACCCGCTACAGCCTACCGATCTTGTGATTAGCGACGATAATCATCAGGCCTATATTCTTAACTACGTTCAAGTACTGCACTATTCACGCAGGAACAATGAATCTTGGGTGGATGCATTTGCTAATCCTCCGACTATTTTATACCGGCATGGTTTACGTCAAGCCGAAGCATTAACGGTTTCACCGGACGGGGTCATTTGGCTTACATCTGAACGGGCAGGTTCACCGCTGGTCGCGATTAACGGCGTTCAACCCAGTAGCGCATCGCGCGTTAGCCCATAGCTCTCTAGCGTTTCTTGTATGCGTTTAATGGCCGCTTCGCGCTGTCGTACCACGCGCTGCAGCGGCTTACCTACCAGCTTCGCCACTTCATTTTGTGACATACCCTGATAGTAGTAACAACGCAGTACCAGCAGGTCTTCGTCCGTTAAAGCGGACTTCTCGGTTAATGCCAACCGCAATGTGCGTAATCGGGTCGCGGCTTTTTCTTGCAGTTGAGCATTTTGATCTGAACTTCCCAACAGCACCGATAACAGGCGTTTTATTTGCTCACTGTCGGCATGACTTTCCGTGTGAGCAGATTCGTCTTCAAATTGCGGTGTGTGCTCACCGTCAATGCTATCGGTTTCAGGACGAACACCATCGCACTCACGAACCTCGTTCATGCGATCAATAACATGTTCAACCAATGCGGAAAGCGTGGAAGCATCACCACTAGTGGTGACCACATCCGCGTAGCTGGCTTCATGACGTTGCTCAGTCGCTCGCTCGATCACTTCTCGTCGCGGCATTTTTTTTAAGCAAATCCATTCAAATAGATCTTGCCCTAACTGACTGAATTCTCGTAGCCATTGGCGCGGTCGCGGATAGCCCAGGCGGTTACGTTTCACTGACACCAGTTCGTTTTTGAATATAGCGAAAATCACCGCATCGTTAACCGTGCGATCCGCCGGTAAGCGATCAATTTTCAGCGCCGTATTTTGATGCGCTTCTTCGAACCAGCCTTCCCAGTCGCCAAAATCGAAATAGCGGCGCGCCACATAAGCCTTAAGCCGGCTCATCAGGGCATCACCATAAACGTACTCCAGCCGATTTTTGAGATCGGTATCCACGAACCATCCTGCGTCTCAATTCACAGAGCGCATGGTGGCATCGAACGCACAGAAATGCCACTAAGTCTGACTCAGTTTGTGGATCGGGCCAGCACCTTTATCCGTTCAGCACGATCACAGAGTTCTATATTGCCGGTATGTTCCAAGGCCGTCAGCTCTTTGGCGAATGCACTATCAGCAGAGAATCCATGGGTTTCACGCAACGTATTCCAAAGCGCAGTTTGTGATTTCCAAAATTCATCTCCCGTGGGCACAGCCTCTTGCTGACGGCAACCAAACCACGTCAACATGGTCCACTGCCCCAACATTTGCGCATCTTCAGCCACTGAAGCACAGTAAGCTGAATCGGTCGAACCTGTGCAGTCGGGTAAATCGCCTGGTGTATTGTCCAACCATACACGCCAATCATCCGTATCAGGCTTAACCACATCTTCTACCACCGAGCGAAGCCCGATCAGCACGTAGCTCTTTTCAACCTGGTTGTCCGTTAGGGGCATAACAGCGCCGATATTTCGGGTGGGGCGAACACGTGGAGCCTGGGTAGACAAAGACGCAGCCACTGCAGCGTAGCGCTCCGCACTCATGTCGAATTGCGAGGGGGCATTCAACGCGGTTTGCTGAACCAAGGACGGCACAATGGCGATCGCAGCAACGGCCATCGCCCCCACACCCGCAAGTGCGGTGCGGCCCGGTGTTAACCAAGCATTGAAGCGCTCGCGCAACGTCAGTCTGGGTTCCGCGAGAGTTGCTGCGACGCCTGAGGTTTGATTCTGAGGATTGGCCAACCAGTGCTCAGCTTCAGCTAAGTCCATCCATTGTTGGTGCACTTCGGCATCGTTAGCAATGTGGCTCAGCACTTCTTCTCGCCGTGCATCGGTTAAACCACCGTCGCGATAGGCTTGCAGTTCAGTCCAATCCGGAGCAACCCCTCGAGTGGGATTGCGCATCGCATCCAGGGCGATGTGAGCATTTTGCGCGTCATTGTTTAATTGAGTCATGAGCGTGTCCGATATCTATTCAGGCGCTACCGCAACTAAGCGGCGGTGAGCGGCGCTAACGCGCGAAGGGGATTGCAACAACACCGAATCAAGCCAAGAGAAATCAACCGCTGTTTGGTCGAAATCGGCCCATGACTGATTCACCCAATGCGGGTGTTCGGCCGGTACGGCATAAAACAATAACTCGTCTGTTCCAGCCGGAGCTGCAACCACTAAATCTGGAGATCCAACCGCCGGTAACGTAATGGCTCTACCGGCAGGGATAACAGCGCTCCACTCTTGTTTTGACACAGGATACAAACGGTGTAGGTCACCGGCTGTGTCCAGTGCCATCACGAGTAATCTTGAACGCGCATCAACTCGGGTGGAGAAAGTCACTTTTTCACCGAAGTAAAACTCAGCCCCATGCAGCGGGTGAGCCAATTCCACGGGAAGTTCTGTGGTGAGGGTTTTATCCTGCCTAATCCGATTCTGTAAAGCAGATCGGCTAGAGACCCAGTCTAAGGTGTCGTTTTTATCACCGGTTAATTCAGTAATTAAACGACCATCGGTTGAACGAGCTTCTAACGTACTGCCATTGTGAGTAAACAACAGGGCAGAAGCATTGTCGTTTAAGTTGCCAATTTGGCGAGTAACAACAGGCGCTAACCAAGGCGCCAATGACAGCGTATCAGCGCTGGCGACAACAATATCTGCAATGGCATCGTCTGCCCATTCTTCATTGTCGTTCAACGCTATAGCTGACTCTTTAACTAAGCCAGGAAACACCGGTGAATTCACCACCGCTAAATCGGTTAACACCGATGACGGCAACATCACCGGGGTGTGCCCGCAAGATTCACAGTGGGTTTGAAACTGCCTTAATGTGTTTTGAAATAAAGCGCGATAACTGATTCCGTTAGCTGACGCAGCGGTGCCCACTAAAGCTCGAAGCAAGGCATCGGTAAACGCACCGTGCGGTTTACCATCAAAACTGCTGGCGAGGCCCGCATCGATCTCAGCTTGCGAAATATCCACGGCCAATTCATGTTCGGCGGCCGCACCAAAATACACAACATTGTTGTAGGGGTAATTGGAAAGCAGCGCATCAGCACAATCTTCGCAAAGCGCCGGTTGCGATGGTGATGATTCACCCGCACCGCGTGACGTTGATGTGGCCAAGCCAAGTGACACAAATCGTTTGTTGCGTGGCGTCAGTTCGCTATCCACTCTGCGAGCGGTGTTACCTGCAAAGCAGGCATCGAACATGACGAGTAGCGTTCGATCTTTGTCCATCGCTTCAAATCGTGGTCGCATGTCGTATCGACCAATCAGTAGCCCGTCATCTTTTGCCGATGCATCAATGGGGCTGCCAGAGACAAATCGCTCGGGGTCAAAGTCGTGAGCTACGATAGCGCCCGAGCCATCAGGCAAATGCAGCTGCGCGCCAAGCGAATGATCTTGAGCACTGGTGCCGTGCCCAGAAAAGTAGATGGTTAAGGTATCGCCGCTGCTCGTTTCCGCGGCTAATCGATCCAGCGCTTCCAAAATGCCCACTTCCGTGGCTTCTTCATTAAGTAGCGTGGTGATGTTCGCTGGCGGGTACTGCCAGTCTTCTATCAGGACTTTCCGCAAAGCGCTGACATCAAATTGCGGACCTTCTAAATCGGTTATGCGTTCATCAGCATAATCAGAGACCGCAATAAGTAAAGCATGGTTGGCAGCAATCGCAGGAGCTGCAATGCTGCTAACAACGGTAAACAGTGCACCAGTTAAGACTCTCACCACCGTACCGGGCGTTGCGCCGGCTGGGTAGTCACAAGGGTTGGCAGTTAGCTTTTCCATGAGTGACGATGGTGATGAGAGTCGTTGTGGTTATGCAGTTAATGAATATCGAGGCTCAGGCTTACGCCTTCACCGCGCGGCGTCGTGCTAGTCCGAACGCAGCCATTGCAATCAGCAACCAACCACCGGCTGAACCGCCACCACCATTGAGTGACAAAGCAGGTATGCCGACGGAGATTGGGTTACCGTTCTCGTCTGTCGTTACATCCAATGGGATATTGATAGGATCGTTATCAGTCACGATAGGACCTTCTGGCTCTTCAATAACTTCTGGTACTTCTGGTACTTCTGGTACTTCAGTTTCAGGCTCAACAATAACCGGTGGTTGGGTCGTGGTGCCGATTTTGTCTAAGATCCAAGCGTTGAAGTGAGCCACATCAGCGTACACACCGGGTCGGCCTTCTAACGCACAACCTTGTCCCCAACTGGTGATACCGGCAATAATCAAGCTACCCGATGAATCGGTACGATACATAGGACCGCCCGAGTCACCTTGGCAGGCATCTTTTCCGCCATCAGGGAAACCGGCACAAACCATCGTTTCGTCAATCTGGCCCGCATAGGCCGGTAGAACATTGCAGTCGCCTGCAGGAAGAGCTAATACTTCAACGCCATGCAATTGAGCCGGGTAATCAAAGCTACCTTCTTCAGGCGTGTGTTGACGAGCGCCCCAACCTGCCAGCTGCATCGTTTCATTAATTTCTAGCGGCGTTAAGTTTAACGGAGCAATCGCACCTTGCGCAGGCGTTGCCAGTCTTAATAATGCAATATCACTGCTGCTGCTGATATCGTCATAATTCTCGTGAACAATTACCTCAGCAACGTCAATAGCATTTTCTGTTGGGTTATTTAAATCGCTGCTGTTGACTAAAATTTTCAGATCAGATGCAGGCGTGACATCACCAAAACTACTAAGGCAATGTGAGGCAGTCAGAACCCAATTGCTGGCAATTAAAGTTCCTGCACAAAACTGAGCCTGGTAGGCCGAGCCTGAGTTAGCCAAGGTATTGGCATTCAACATCGCAACGATGGAAGGCGCACGATCGATAAGAATCGGTTCACCACCGACAATTCTGAAATCTTGCGCAAGCACGGGTGTGGAAAGACTCGCGGCAATGGCCATGAGGGCGGCGGTACCTAAGTGAGAGGACTGGCTTACTTTCATGGGTACAACTCCTTGTAAACTTAGAAATTCGACGAATTAACTCGCCGGTTATATGACCTAACGCACATCGATATGAGGCTTGACAGGTAAATGCGTGAATCGGACACCCAGATGCTATATTGTTTTCATTTGTAGGACCAACCCGGAATGCACGTAACGCTACGCGATGGCCTTTTGACGCTCGTATTCATGAGCGCCATCACAGGAAAAACCGCAACAGCTCAGGATATTTTGGCCTCCACCGGCGTCAGCACCCGAAGTTACAATTACGCAGAGATTCAATATCTCACCAACGTGGATCAAAGCAACCCTTTTTTGGTGACAGGGTTGGTGGACTTGACTCGCGGTTTTGCGTTAAAAGGCCAATACACCAATCAACGTGAAAAACTCATTTCCGACTCTGCTGATCTGACCGGAGATGCCCGAACTGACCTGTTCACCCTCGGGGTGTTGTACCACAATCGCCTGAGAGGCTTTAGTGACACGGATTGGTTCGCAGAAGTCGCCGCTGGGCGTTTACAACTGCAAGTGGATACACCACTGGTTAAAATCACGCAAGGGGTTCTAATAGGACAGGTTGCAGCCGGTATTCGTCACACCCTGACTGAACGAATCGAGTTGGAAGTCAGTGTTGATGCCGTCCATGCCAAAGCGACATCAGTGACGAATTCGTCAACCGATCTCACTGTTTCAGCGATCGGAATTTATCGCGTTATGCGAAATTTTGACATTGCGTTGAGTATCAACGAAGTACCTTCCACTAACATCCTTGGCATAGGTCTACGCTTCACTTGGTAATATTACCCAAGCGCTATTTTTCGGCAACCACTCTAAAACCAATCATCGATGTTCGGCTTGCAACCTGGCCTAAACGCCTGGCACTCAGTCGTTGTTGACGGGCGTCACCATCCCAGCCGCCGCCACGCAATACACGTTGATTCCGATCACCGGACAGCATCGCCTTGGCAGTGCCTGATTTACCTTCGTGGTTCACCGTCCAAGTGTCTGCCACCCATTCCCAAACGTTACCGTGCATATCGTGCAAGCCGAATGCATTCGCTGCAAAGCTAGCTACCGGTGCGCTGAACCAATGCGCATCACTGCAACTCACCCGCGATGACCAACGCGACCCCTTGGGTGAAACCGTTTTGTCCGCACCATTGCCAGCGTTACACAGTACATTCGAGCTGTTACCGGTTTGGTAGCGGGTGGTAACGCCTGCCCGGGCTGCGAATTCCCACTCAGCTTCAGTTGGTAGGCGGTGTGCAACACCCGTGGTGGAAGTAAGCCAGTTAACGTAGGCCAAGGCATCGTTCCAACTCACACAAGTGACGGGATGTTCATCGGATTGAGAGAACCCTGGATTCTTCCAGTTGCTGTCTTTGTTCCAACTCCAACCGGCGGTTGAACGGCTGATACCGCCGATGTCTTTGAACACATAACACCCGTTGAATCCACCAGCATTACGTTCAGCATCGGTGACGTAACCGGTGGCTTTTACAAAGCGTTTGAATTGCCCCACCGTGACTTCGGTTAGGCTCATTTGGAAACTGGGCACTTGCAAAGAAACACGGGGTTTTTCGTATTTTTCGCAGCTTCGATCACCCTCGCTACAACCCATTGAAAACCCACCCCCACGAATGCTGCTGAGCGCTGGGATGGAAGGTTGTTCGGTCAGTAACGGCTGATATTCGGTATTGCCTTTCACCATCGCTTTCGCTTCAGGCTTTGGCGCTAAGACAACGTCAATGCGATGATCTTTGCGTTCTAGTGTTACATCACTGCGCCAAGCAATATAGTCTCTGTGTGTCACGTAAACGTCGTACGCCACTTTCGGGTCTAACTCAATTCCGGGCTGATAGGGCGCAACAATATTCATGATGCGTACCCGTGCATCCGCAGGCGTTACGTTCACCGTTAACGTGCGTGTGAGCTCGCTCGCTTTCAATGCTAGGGTTTGTTCAGGCTTTTTGTTAGGGTTCGTTTTGAGCGCTTGTGGTTTTGGCCCCAGCACGGGTTTGGGTTCGGGTGAAAGCTCGGGAACTTTGGGAGCTTCAATGGGCTTGGTGAATTGAATTCTACCGATAACTGTGGTTTGTTCCGTTGGCCATTGCTTTCGATTGGTCGCCTCCACAACCGCATCACGTGTGCGTTGGATGGTATCTCTTAGGGTTAATCCGGGAGTGCGCAGTTGATTAAGTAAGTGGCCTGTGAATATGCCATTACGACCGGTTCCGTCGTCGGCCACATGTCCAGGTTTAGTGGCATAGACAATCATGGAACCATTGGGTGCTTCAACGCGTGCTAATCCGCGTGAACTGCCTCGCGTGCGGCTTGGAAATGGGTTGTTGCGGCAGGCATCTAAAATGATCACGTTCAAACCGTTATTGGCCGATTCCATCTTTGTCAATACACTGCCCACATCGACTGAATCATAAGGCACCTCATCCTCTTCCAGCATGGGTGAATCGACAGGGATCATGTAGTTTCGCTCATCGAGCTGCACACCGTGGCCGGCGTAATAAAACAGACCCATCCCGCCTCGACTTTTCAACTTTTGGCCAAAAGCTCGAATCGATTTACCCATGGCGCGTCGATCCACATCGAGCGCTAAGGTTACGTCAAAACCAATATTGCGTAAGGCTTCTGCCATGTCATGGGCATCATTGCCAGGGTTTTTTAGTGGGGAATTCGTGTATTGCGCATTACCGATAACCAAGGCGGTACGACTGCCTTCTGTGTAACCGATATCTTTTGCGTAGCCGTGTGTCACCACGCTTACAGATAAGCCAACTACCACAAACACTCTGACGGCCACCTGGCGCCAGAAATCCGTTTTGTTGTTGTTCATTATTGAATTCATCAGCATCACTGCCTAACCCGAAATGCGCTCGGGCCCCTGCAAACGGTTCGCAATCGAAATGAATGGTCGCACGGGTACGGCCCTCCTCTCAACCCTAACGCACACAGATTGAGACCTTAACCGTTTATTTACCTTTTTATTGGCTCAAATACCGGGCTGTTCCAAGTACCCGTGAGGGCATACTCACGCAGCCCTAGTCGATCAAAATCGACCCCAACAGCTTTTAGAACGCCACCGGCAATTAACGCTCCAACACCGGCACTGGCACCTCCGGAAATGATACCGATTATGGGAAGTGCTGCACTAACACGTGGCAACACGGTCACCGTTTGATCAAACTGCTGAGTGATTAAGTTGGACGTGCCCGTCACATCGATAACACCCACCGGTCCATTTAATTGAACCAAGCGCATGTTGGCAACCCCAGATTCCAAGGCGATGTCACCTGTGATGGTGGCGAAATCCAAACCATCATTAACCAAATCGGTGAAATCAAAATTAAATCGACGCGGCAAGGTCTGCAGCGCAAATAATCCCGCTAAACGAGCCGCACCCGGCTCAATTTGCAATAGTCGACCGCGCTTAAGATCCAACTCAGCCCTGGCTGCAACGGTTTCAAGCCCCGGCGCATAGAATGCATCCTGCCAATTTAAAGACGCGGTCACCCGCCCTTCCCCTTTCGCCAACACGCCTTGAAAGCCAAGCTCACCTAACGCCTTGCCTAAATCACTGCTTTGCAGTGTGAGGTGTAACTGGGCCGTATGTGCGCCGGTTAAATTCTCATTCACATTTTGTGGATCAACCAAATGCCAAAGGCCTTCACCGATCAGCTGTGTGGTACCAGTGGCGAACCCAAAGGTTCGGACCCGTAATCCCGCGATATCCGGTTCGGTGCGAACGCGTAAATTATCCACCACCAGTTGGTCCCATTCGAATCGGTTTACGTGCAATTCTATTGGCGGTAAGGTGCGTGGATCTATCCGATTGGTTTCCAAAGCATCTATCTCACTTTCATCAGAAAGCGCATCAATCAATACTTTGTCAGCAAAGTTAATTCTGGCTTTGGCTTCGATGTCATTGCGCCAATGCTCTCGCGGGTAGCGCAAGCTCCCCCGAAGATGCGCATTGTTAATGAAAAAATTGATGAAGTTGTCATCGGTGTTCACTTTAACGCTGGCGTCTCCGATTCGCGTGCGCCCCGCTCGCATCTGCTTACCGTATACATCGACCGATATAGGTAGAATTTTTTCCGGTTCGCCTTGCGTTTCTGGTAGCGCATCAATCAAGGTAGCGATGTCTTCAACTAGGCCATCGATGCTAAGCACATCGGCCGTTCCCACCACACGAATGCCGGGCAAGGCTTGCTGTTCGGCTAAGGCTTCGCCTAAGCTCATGACCAAACCATGCAAGCTGTCATCCAGCACGGCAATTCGCATATCGGTTTGTGGGCTTGACCCATCCCCAAAGGTAAGTCGCCACACCTGGGGTAAGGCATCGCTCCAACCACCCGTTTTGAACCGTGTACTGATTCGCAACGGAAGTGTCGAGTTAGAGCGTTTGCCTAAGGGTTCTGCTAATGCCACAGCCGTGCCCACAAGGTCACTGGTAACCGTGAGCGCAATTCCCTCTTTTTCCAAGCGGCCAGAGCTGTGGGGGATGGATGCATCAGCACGCCACTGTGAGCTGCCAGAAACAAATTCTGCCACCGGCAATTCAAATTGCTCGAGCAACCGTCTTGCTGGCATAACGCCACGCACAGCGATGTCGGTTCGGCGATTAATGCCCAACCCAGCAGAGGCTGCATTCAATCGAACCTTCGCCCCAAACAAAGTTGCCCTAACCGTTTTTAATTCAATACCGTCTTCCGTAAATCCAATGGGGCCACGCACGTTCTTTAGAGGTAAATCAACCAAGGCAAGCTTGACGTTACTGTCTTGCAAAAAAACATGCCCTTGCACACTCACCGGCCAAGGTTTGGGTTTTGACGTCTCACCCGGCTTCGGGTCGGGAAGCCTAAGCGGGGTAACCACTGCAACTTCCAAGCGCGCCGGGCCATCAACTTCGGCACCAGCGAGCACCGGCGCTAAAAAATTTTCCAATGGGCTTGACAATCCAAAATTAACCAACGAGCGCAACCGCGTATTCGATGTCACTGACATCACCAATTCCGGGTTATACAAATCTTCAATGGTGGCGCTTGCTTTACTAACCGGCAGGCCATCCATTTTGGCCGAACTCACTTGAGAACTTAAACGCGTGCGATCAAATACCACCGACGCATTCACCTCTTCGGCTTCCGGCCACGTGTTCAAAAATCGTAAACGGCCATCGCTGACGTCAAATTCTGCGCGCATAATGCTGTCGCCTTGCTGCAGTTTTTCTCGACTGAGCAATTCATCCAAAGCCCCATTGATTTCAATGCGACCATTGTTCACGGCCCCAGCTTGTATCGCTTGATCAAGCCATATTCGCGATGCTTTGGGCACCCAGGATTGACTCAGCCAAGGCTTTAAATCCAACACAGATTTCGCGGCAAACTGACCCTGCACATCGACCTGCCGACGATTGCTTTCATCGTTGCTTAACGTATGACGAAGCGCAACCGAGGCACTTTGGTGAAGCGCGGACAAATCCCCTGAAATAACACCTTTGGGTAAATCAATTCGTGCGTTCCAAACCACCTGCTCAAGGGAAAGTGGATCAACACTGACGGGGGTTCCTGCCGATGGGAGTGTGGGTGGTAGAACTTGAATGGTTTGTGCTGGCAGATTTATTTGACCGCGGCCATCCACAATATTCACACCCAATTTAGCGATACGAACGCCTGGCTGTCGGCCACTAGGCAACCATTGAGAATCATCAAATTGAGCCGACAGAGAAAAACTGGTCGCAGGATTGATTAAAGACATGCGCACATTTGCGTGCCGAATTTTTGCCGAGGGCGAGGCATCCTCCAGCCATTCAACCACGGGCTTGGGCATAGCAGACGGGAGTAATGTAGTGATCGTGTTGATCACTGGCTGCAGTTCTGTTTCTGCGGTTTTCAAAGCAAGCCAGTCAGGTTTAACCTCGCTTGTATCTGCTGCACCCATGCGTATTTCGTCAAAAATCGCCTCTGAGCCTTGACGCCCCACCACCACATCAGTAGCCGCAAATTGCCAGCCGCCCGCTTCATCTCGCGCCCAGAACAAATCACCAAACAAAGAATCTACCGTGGGATCTTGCGCTGCCGATTGGGCAATAGCCGTTCGACCATTCACTCGTTGTATATAGCCAGTCTTTAATTCACCCCATAACTCCAGTTGCGCATTGGTGCCACGCTGGGACAGCGCTTTAAGCACGGGAATGTTGACGTCATACGCACTGAGTACTTGATGAATGCCAGCGGCTTTAAAGTTAGCAGCTTTGATGTAGAAGTTACCGCTAGCATTACGCAAATCATTCGCACCCGCGTTAATGTCTGCACCGAATTCGAACGCATTGCCCAACTCATCCGGTAACGACATATCCATTCTGATTTGGTGTAGATCCCCTCGGTTTTCAGCACGGATGTTCATTTTCTCGATTAACAAGGTGCTGTTATCTGGCATTTGCACAGTGACACGTGTATCCAACATCCCAACACGTGCAGCCGTTAACAGCCAAGCGACCGCGTTGAACCCCTCAGCACGTGAAGACCCCTCGCCAGTGTTTTGCCTTTTCGGTGGTTTAATGCCCGGGCCGCGATTTACCCCGTGTACGCGAATGCCATTGTCGCGATCATAGTCCAGCGCTAAATCAGCGCCAACCAAGGTCAGTTCATCCATCACCGCCGCGCCGGCCAGTAATGAACGCGGCAAGTCGAGATCCATCAGCAGTTCATCAAACTGCGCCACGCGCCCCAAAGGATCTGTGAGCTGTACGCCGCGAGCTCTTAAAACCGGGCCCGTGCCCACCCAGCGCGCATCCAATTCCGCGATGCTGACCGGGCTTTGCAAATAGTCTGACAAACGGTTCTCTAAAGAGGGTTTGTATGCGCTTAGAAACGGTAAACCAATGCGTGCACCCGCCGTGATAACAGCGATTAAAATGACGGCCAAAATAATCAGTAAAAAACAGACTCGCAGTAAACCACGGGCTCCACGCGCAACCACCACGCCTCCGCGACGTAGTGGCCGTGTTCTTTCTAATGAGGGCGATGCGGCAATCGCCATTTATTGAATAACCACGTCATACTGATCGCGGATGTAATACTGCTCTGTTTGCAAACGAATGGGCACACCAACAAAATCTTGCAGTTCAGCAAAATCGTCTGAGCGCTCTTCTTTAAACCAATCCACCATTTCGATTGAGGCTAAAACCAGCACGTTTTCAATATCGAACTGGCGCACTTGACGAATGATTTCACGGCTGATTTCAAAGCCGATGGTTTCTACCGTTTTCAGCATTCCACGGCCCAAGCAAACCGGGCACTCCCCACACAGCACTTGCTCAAGACTTTCCCGAGTTCGCTTGCGTGTCATTTCCACCAAGCCCAATGCGGAAACCTCAGACACTTGTGTTTTTGCGTGATCTTTTTCCAACGCTTTTTCCAGCGCGCGTAACACCTGACGCTTGTGTTCCTGATCGCTCATGTCAATAAAATCGATGATGATGATGCCGCCTAAGTTACGTAAACGCAGTTGCCGAGCAATTGACTGCGCCGCTTCTAAGTTGGTTTTAAAAATGGTTTCTTCCAGATTCCGACGCCCGACAAACGCACCGGTATTAATGTCGATCGTTGTCATAGATTCTGTTTGATCGATGATGAGATAACCACCTGACTTAAGCATCACTTTTTTATTCAGGGCTTTGTCGATCTCATCTTCCACACCGTGCAAATCAAAAATTGGGCGCTCACCGGGATAATGCTCGAGTTTGTCTGTCAATTCTGGTACATATTCGGTGCAAAAATCGACACTGGCTCGCCAAGTCTCGCGCGAATCAATCCGAATGCGCTCGATGTGCTCGCCTTTAATGTCGCGCAACATGCGCTGCACCAGCGGCAAGTCTCGAAAGATCACATCACCTGGCTGCGCAGTTTCACGGCGGGTTTGCAAACCGGCCCAGACCTTTCTCAAGTAGGTTAAATCCCCCGTGATGGCGTCATCGTCTGCACCTTCCGCGGCTGTTCGAACAATGTAGCCCGCCTTGCTGTCCCCACGCACTGATTCAATGACGGTTCGCAAGCGCGCGCGTTCTTCATCGCTGTCAATTTTGGTGGAGATGCCAATGTTGTCCTCATACGGCATCATCACCAGAAAACGTGAAGGTGCGGTTAAGTTGGAGGAAACACGCGCCCCTTTCGTGCCGAGCGGATCTTTCATCACCTGCACGGCAATACGCTGGCCCTCTTGCAATAGCGACATGATGGGCTGCACGCAGCGATCACCATCTTCACCCGCGATTTGGCACCCAGCGATATCAGACACATGCAAAAAAGCGGCTTTTTCCAGGCCAATGTCCACAAACGCTGCGTCCATACCCGGCAGCACTCGCTTAACTTGTCCGAGAAAAATAGTGCCAACTAGTCCAATCTTGCGAGCTCGTTCCACCCACACTTCAGTCAGCATGCCATTTTCAACCGTGGCAACGCGCGTCTCTTGCGGGGTAACGTTAATGAGCAGTTCTTCGGTCATACGGGTTTAGTGGTTAATTCCTGCTTGTGTTAGCCACACAGAAGTTTCATGGAGTGGCAGCCCAACTACATTACTGTAGCTGCCTTGGATGCCCTTAACAAACCGCGCACCCAATCCTTGTATGGCGTAAGCACCCGCTTTTCCTCTAGGTTCGCCACTTTGCCAGTAACTCAGCCGGTCTTGCGCTGAGATAGGCGCAAATGTGACGTCGGTCGTCACCACTTGCTGATAAACCTGGACCCCATCGTACAGGGCTAGGCCCGTAGCTACTCGGTGTTTAGTCCCACTGAGCTGAGACAGCATGTCCAAAGCGTCGTTCTTATCCTTTGGCTTACCAAACATGCGCTCGTTCGGTTCAGTTAGGTAGACCAATGTGTCAGCCGCAAGAATGACGCGTTCGGGGTAGTTTTCTGCCACAGCCGTTGCCTTTTTCACCGCCAAACGCTGCACCAGTTCAAAGGCTGTTTCACCCTCCAACGATGACTCATCCACATCGGCTGGCACCACGTCACATTCAACGCCCAGCTGTGCCAGTAATTCACGTCGACGCGGAGATGCGGACGCCAAGATCAAGGTAGGGGCCACTTAACTGGCTCGGTGATAAGGGTGATTATTTAATAAAGAATGCGCACGGTACAGTTGCTCTAACCAGATAATTCGCACCATAGGATGGGGGAAGGTTAACGGCGATAACGACACCAGTTGATTGGCATAAGAGCGCACATCATCGTGTAAGCCATCAGGCCCACCAATAATAAACGTGAGTGGCTTACCCAATTCCAACCAGCCTTGCAACTGATCTGCTAACTTCTCCGTGCTCCAATTCGAGCCACGATTGTCTAAAGCGATGGTATGGGATTTATTGGGTACTGACGCCAAAATGGTTTTACTTTCCGCAGCCATTCTCAGTTCAGCGGTTTCGTTTTTCGCTTGCGCAAGCTCTTTGATTTGAAAGCGCCACTGTGACGGTAAGCGCTTACTGTATTCACTGCAGCCCTGCTCTACCCAACTGGGCATGCGCTTGCCGACACTTAGCAGTGTGACGCTCATGGGCTGCTTATCCGCGAATCATCAGCTAAAGAGCGTTAAATTGCCGACGCTTCAGAGGTAACAGTCCACAACTTCTCTAGTGCGTAGAATTCACGCTTTTCATCGGTCATGACGTGCACGATGATGTCGCCTAAGTCAACCAACACCCAATCGCTTTGCCCGTCACCTTCAACACCCAAGGGTGCTTGACCGGCCTCTTTGCATCTTGAGCGTACCGAGTCAGCTAGAGAACGTACATGGCGAATGGAAGTGCCTGTGGCGATGATCATTAAGTCTGCGATGCTGGTTTTTCCACGCACATCGATTTCAAGGATATCGATACCCTTAAGGTCATCGAGTGCCGTTTGAACCAGCTTGGATAAATCGTGACATTGCATAGGTAGTGGTCTTTCTCCTAAGGCTGGGATGGCCTTTGTTCAATAATAGCGTTTAGTGGTACAGCTGATGCTCGAGAATATACTCTCGAACTGTGTCGGGAAGCAAAAAACGAATATTCTGCGCTCGATTCACGTAACCCCGCACCGCAGTGGCTGATATCGCCAATTGCGTCACTTCCCGTTGCTCAATCACGCCCACAGAATCGGGTGTGATCGCAGCCCCGCTAGATTTTACTTGGCGCTCAATTAATTGGCGGGCAAAGTCAGACAAAGTGGCATCGGGCCGATCGATCACCACCAGATTGGCGATGCTTAAAATATCTTCCCAGCGATGCCAAGCATCGAATTGGGCAAAGGCATCCACACCCATAAAAAAAACTAATGTGGCGTTGGGGTTTTCAGCGGCTACTTCAGTCAAGGTGTCGATGGTGTAGGTGGCGCGGTTGCGTTCCGCTTCGCGCGTATCCACTTCCAAGCGAGGTACATCACTGACCGCGCGGCGTAACATCTGAATGCGTTGATGCGTGGTGGCTTGCGGCGCATTACGATGCTGCGGGCGATGATTAGGCAGAAGGTAGAGCGTGTCTAGATCGTAGTGCTCGGCTAATTCCAGTGCTGGGCGTAAGTGCCCGTAGTGCACGGGATCAAAGGTTCCACCAAATAAACCGATTCGACTCATGCAGCCAACAACAGCCCGACTGGTGATGACGGGGTGTTGCCAATGCCGCTTGAGCCAATCGCCTGAACACCAACACTGGGTGGGCAAGCGATTCGCTCAAACGGCATTTTACGCAGAGCAATTTTATTGGCACGACGATCAGCCTTGCGGGTTTTTCCGTGTGCTGCACTTTTTCCCAACAAGGGGTTAGCAGCAACCGGGTTTTGGATGGTAACGGGCGCTTGGGCCTTGGTATGCTTTTTTGACTTTCGTCCACTCATTAAAGTAACTCCTTTTTTTCCACCACCAGTGTACGTAAAAAGTGGGTATATCGGCTTCAAATGCTAGGGATATGAGCTATTTTTGAGCCATTATTGTCGAATGGTACCGTTACCGGTGACGACGTATTTCTCAGTCGTGAGGCCCAACACACCCACAGGCCCGCGCACGTGCATGCGGTTGGTACTAATGCCAATTTCAGCCCCAAGTCCATATTCCGCGCCATCGGCAAAACACGTTGCTGCATTGACTATCACCGAACTGGAGTCAACTTGACGAACAAACCTATCAGCCCGTTGAATATCACTGGTGATGATGGCGTCGGTATGACCTGAGCCAAATTGGTTGATGTGCTGAATGGCCTCTTGCACATCGGCAACCACCTTCACTGATAAAATGGGCCCTAAATACTCAGTTGACCAATCCTCTGTCGTTGCGCTGGCCCAATGCGGTTGAATCTTAAGGCTCTTCTCGCAACCGCGCAGTTCCACTTCATGCGGTGCCATCGCATCATTGAGCATGGGCAGAAAGGCCTGACTTTCTGACTCCGCCACCAAAATCGTTTCCATCGACCCACAAATGCCGTAGCGATAAGTTTTGGAATTCACCGCCACGTTCAAGGCAGAATCTAAGTCACTCGCTTCGTCGACAAACACGTGACAAATGCCGTCTAGGTGTTTAATGACTGGCACTCTGGCATCTTGACTGATTCGTGAAGTGAGGCCTTTACCACCGCGTGGGATAATGACATCGACATAGTCTTCCATGCGCAGCAAGGCGCCCACCGCATCACGACTGGTGGTGTTAATGAGTTGCACCGCATCGGCTGGAATGGCGGTACGGGCAATGCCATCGCGAACACAGCGTGCGATGATTCGGTTAGACAACATGCTTTCAGAGCCGCCTCGTAAGATAACCGCGTTGCCTGACTTTAAACAAATGGCTGCGGCATCGGCTGTGACATTTGGGCGCGATTCGTAAATGACCCCAATCACCCCAATCGGTACTCGCATTTTGGCAATCACCAAACCCGATGGTTGGCGCTCGCCGCCCGACATAGCCCCAACTGGGTCACTTTGAGCGGCCACATTTCGTAGCCCAGCGGACATGGACGCCACGCGCGCTGGGGTTAATTCCAAACGATCCAAAAGTGGCGCATCCAGTTGACGCTCTTTGGCAGACGCTAAATCTTGCGCGTTTGCGGCCAGCAACTCATCGGCACTGCTATCCAATTCATCGGCGATGGCATGCAGCGCCTGATTTTTATCTTGGGTAGATGCGGTGGCTAAAGCGTGGGATGCCGCTCGCGCTCGCTGCCCAAGCTCCAGTACGTGCTGTTCAGGGTTCAGGTCGGCAGAATTTTTTGTTGTGCTATTTGAGTCAGACATGGGCGTTTAATCATTCGTTTGACAGGCATAATACACCGCATGTCACTTATAGATTCTCATTGCCATCTGAACTTCCCCGAACTCATCAGTCGAATTCCGGAAGTGCTTGAAAACGCTGCAGCCAACGATATTCAGCGCATGCTGTGTATTGCAACCAGCTGGGAAAACCAAGCCGAGGTGCTAGGCCTGGCGGAACAGCATAGCGAAATATTGGCAGCCGTCGGCATTCACCCCACGACCGAAGGTGGGCATGAGGCCAGCACCGAAGAATTGGTGGCCGCGGCCAATCACGATCGAGTCATCGCCATAGGCGAAACCGGCTTAGATTATTTTCGCAGCACAGGCGATTTAACCTGGCAACACGAGCGATTTCACCGCCACATTGAAGCTGGGCGGCAAACTGGCCTACCGATCATCATTCACACGCGGGCTGCAGCAGAAGACACCATGAATACCTTGCGTGAACACCAAGCAGAAGAATGCGGTGGGGTGATGCATTGTTTCGCTGAAGATTGGGACATTGCCAAACAAGCGCTCGACATTGGCTTCTATATATCGTTCTCTGGCATCGTAACGTTTAAGAGCGCTAAGAATGTTCAAGAGGTAGCAAGGCAAGCCCCGCTGGATAGAATCTTGGTAGAAACCGATTCCCCTTATTTAGCACCCATGCCGCACCGCGGCAAAACGAACGAGCCTGCTTACACAAAACACACCGCTGAATTTGTGGCAGAACTTCGTGGCATTCCTTACGAGCAAGTGCGCGATGCCACCACGGAAAATTTTTATCGTTTGTTTTCTAAGGCAACCAACCGGACGTAAGAGCGAAGTAGATGAGTTCGCTTCGGCCCAACCAAATCACCTGATCATCAAAGCGAAATGCATCAGCAGTTGAAAACGGTGCACTGATGTAGAAGTTGTCATTGTCTCGATTGTCTTGTTCTTTTTCGGTGTCTTTGGAACCGGTGGAGATAACCACGGCAACGATATCGGAGGCCACCTGATGGGATTCGTTACAAGAAGCATCCAACGCGGCACGACAAACGGATAGATCAGCCGTTAATTCTGTAAAGGAAACCGTTGATATTTCCCCGGCGGTTAACCAATCTGGCGTGTTTGGGTTTTGATCGTGATTAACATCCGTTAAAGACACGTGATAGCGCAGCGAACGACCCCAGGGATCAAGTAATTCTCCCCACTTATTAACAGAGCCCACGATAGTGAGTTCATTGGCAGGAAGCCCACCCACCGCGTTTTGACATGACCGTGAGGCTGCGTTATTAGAAATGGGCCTGGCGGAAACAATCGGACACGGTAAATGACCATGACTTACCCAATGAGCCCGTAAATGTTGTTGCACCATTTGAAGCTGTTCAACGCTTTGTGTTCGACGCTGACTCTCCAGTCGTGTGGCCAAAGGCTCAATACTTACTTGCAGCAATAAGCCCATGATAAACAGCACAATGGTGAGCTCTAGCAATGAGAAGCCCTTGTGCGTCCAACGCTGGGGAAACTGTGACACCTGCGCACCGATTTTATTGATTGGATTCATTGCCCTTCAGAAGTATTGGGCAAGAGATTCAGTTGCAGCACCTGCTCATCTGAACCCACGCTTAAAATACACACCTCACCCGGTTCAGCACACTGAGGAGCCCAGTCAAAAGTTGCCGCCTGTAACCAACCATTACTGACAAACCAATGTTGTGCAATTCGAACACCTTCCCAATCTTCGGCGTCAGGCCCAAGCCACCAATCCAGCAATTGCTGGCCACTAATTTGGCAATGATCTTCACCACGGGTACAAAACGAAGATGGCAAAGGTGGATCTGTTTCGCCAACAGGATCCGCAGCGACATCAGATGAAATAAGCGTTGACGAAGCGCTGCAGATTGCCACAGGCATTTTATTCAGTTGATGTAATGAGGGTTTTGGATGCAGACGTACATTGCGTCTCTGGCAAGATAAAGAAATCGACTGTAACCAATGATTAACATACCAAGCACGCACCCAACGCGTTGAAGCCGATTCCACAGACGATTGAGTTAACACTCGCACTTGCCCAGAAGGCTGCCTTAACTGCGCATACCCTGCACGCGAATGGGAAAACGACAATTCGTTTGGGTACTGATTAACACCCATAGCCTGCGAAGGATTGTTCACCACACTGCCAGCCACAGAATATTCACTGCGCTGGAACAAAGAGTCTGTAAAGGCCACACGCCCCACCCGACGACTCACCCCATCGGGCAGCATGCCGTGCTGGATGTGGTTGCTGCCACACGGTGGGTTCGGCCCAGGACGTAACGCACCTGCATCGGTATCTGGGCAAGGTAGATGACCAGGGCCCGCACCACCTGGGCCGTACAAATTAACGTAATCCACCGCGTAATAAAGTAGGCGATCGCGCTCAATGTTTAGCTGCGTATTTTCTTGTATCAGCGGCTGCCAAACTGAGCGGTGACGGTGGCTGCTGGGGTGACTCTTCATCAATCCCACGCTGATAAGCCCTAGCCAAGCCAGCAATAGAACTGTGGCATAACCCGATTGAGTGGCTCTAACCCCCATGAATCACCAAAATACCTGCAGGGCCTGTGAAGATACCTTTCGCACGTATCGATGGTTTCGTGTCCGAGATAACAGGGGCGCGCTGACTTTCTTTGGCTGAATTCTGGACACTGGTGGGTTGGGTAACTTGTTTGAACAGTTGCCAAGGCTGTTCAAGGGTTTCAATCGTCGTTGTCTTAGAGGGTATTTTTGAATGTGTAACCGCGGTACCCGTCAGTATCGGCATGGGTAACTGCCAAGCGGTGAGTAAGACCAAACAGCGCATCTCTATTTGCGAAGAATTAGAAGCTAATCGATAGCCGCAACCCTGCACCTTAAAAGGATAGGGTGCGACAACCTGTTCAAGGTGGCTGACTAACGCAACACCCACCGACACACTCAAGACACTCGCAGACAACCATAAGTACTGCGATTCATCTGCCACAGAAGATGCGCCCGTCAATGCGTGCGATTGGACAGTGGAATCTATCCAATCCACGGCTAAATTATTGACGTTGTCCATCCAATCCGCTGAATGGTCTAACACATCTTGAAGTCGTAAACGCGTTCTTGCCATCGGGGATTGCCACGCGGATTCATTGCTGGCGTTGGCTTCCACCAAAGATCGTAACTCGGGATCGCTTTTCAGTGACTCCGCAAATGCCTGCAACCGAAACAAGCTTTGCTGCATGCGAGTGACTTCTCGACGATGCTGCCGTAGCTCATCTTCTTGGTTAACTTGCATGGAGTTAAGTAAAGCCTGTGCAGATAGACTTATCGGATACAGCGTGAACAGTAAAACACTCAAACACCACTGCCGCCTAACCCCTACTTTCAATCGCTGCCATGCCATTAAACTGAAAACCGAACGGCAATAACAAAGGCTGTGGGGTCATCCTTTTCCACGATCACATCACTCGGAAAATTCATAGACTGTGTGGACGACAGAGCATCTGTCATCGGTATGACATCAAGCACCGCCGGTTCAGCAGACAACGCATTCAAAAATGTCATCAATGAGTCTGTCGCTTGTTGACGGTTCTGGTTGAAGGCTACATTGCCAGATAAAAATACCAGTCGCTCATTGTTTTCTGGAGGATGAAGAGAATTTGCTGGCTCCCGCAGTTCACTCACAGAACTCAACCAGGCTGCCTCATCGTCAGCAAGCCCAAGCTTCGGCAAGTCACGCCAACTGACGCTGCGTAATGTAATACTGGTCTGATCCTGCAATAGCTTCGCAAGGTACTTTAAAAAATTCTGACGATTAGCACTTACCGCATTAGCATGTTCATCAAGCTTATAAATAGCCGCAACAGCCTCGTGGGGATTTGGATGTAGCGCTAGAGCACTGGCTTCTAAAGTTTGAAGCCGACGAGCAAGCCCAGACAGCTCTTCATCCGCACGATCGTGCAATTCAATCACATCCAACGCATGCATCACAGCTAGCAGAGCGAAATAGCCAGCAAATGCAGCAGCAACCGTGGTTGCAATAATCGATTGTTTGTAACGCCGTTTCCACCGTGCTGACGACAATAAAACGCGAATAGTGGAACCAAAATCCTGCTTGACGGTTTCAGACCAGCGGCCAATCTTTGCTCTGGAGTTTGACTGAAGTAAGGCTTGCAATGGCAAACAGGTACACCCTTTAGGCAAGGCATCAGTGCTGGATGACGCTATTTCGGCAAGCAGCCCCACTTCATCATCTCGCGAATCAAGCTCCATGGCTTCAAGTGATTGCGCCCACGTGACACGATCTTCAGCTGAACCAAGAAAAAAGACTTTGGGACAAACGCCCTCCTCTTGTCGAGCCTTGATCGCATCATCTAATGCAATGCGCGCCTCTATCTCGCTGGCCCACTGTTCTACTTTTACCACATACCCATGCGCTGTCATGATCAATCTCCAGCGATTTGATTCCACCCATACCGTAATGACGGACGTTTGATGTTTGGCGTCTTCCTTGGCAAACAAGGCTGACACGGGACGAGCATCGGTGTATTCCAGCCCCTGTTCCGTCATAGCGTGCAGCCAAGTAAATACATAATCAGGAACACCGGAATCGGTGAGTAACCAAGCACAGGGATGGGTGTATGACTGCGTACCGTTACGCGCCATGGCACTGGACGCATACCATTGCAGCATAGCGGTCGGAAACTGACTCAGCTGCTCGCGTCGATATCGGGTTAAGTCATCAATTAGCACATCGGACGTTAACGATCGACACGTTAGATAAACGTGCCAAGCATGGCGTCTGAAACACGCCAACATTCCCTTCGGCTCTTTAAGACCTAAATCAAAGGCAGGTATTATTTGAGTTTTATCCATGACCGGATCAATAACCAACCGAACCTTGGGTGAGCGAGTTGTTAACCAAGGACACAACGATTGAATACCATCAGCAGTGGATGAGGCTGCCACGTGCTCAGCCATTGACCGGGTTACCGGTTCATTGAAAACCTGCAGTAATCGCCGCCCCTGCCACAGCATCCAAAACGCGGTTGAATCGTGCAAGTACAAAATCGTTGTTTTCACAATGTGCCTCCTTGCACAGCAATAACTGTATAGACAGGTAACAAAATCCACATCACGACACAGGCCATCAGCAGCCCAACGAACAACAAGAGAACCGGACCAATTAACCCATCAAGGCGTTGCAGTTTATTCGTCGCTTGATCATGAAACACCCGCGAACTCATGGCTAGGGACGCCTCCAGTGTTCCGTAACTCTCGCCCAATCGAATCAATGCCGTATATAAATTGGGCACCGGGGACGCAAGCTGCACCGCGTTAGCGAACAGCCCCTCTTGCTCCACCCGAACAGCAACCTGATGCCAAACACGCCCAGTTCCCCAAATGGAGGCCGCCGGAGCCGCGTGGGCAACAGCATCAGTCAAAGGCATATTCTGCTTCAACATAAGGTGTACGCATCGCGCATGAGCCGCCACTGAAAATGGCCATACCCAGGAACGAAAAAAGCGCGTGCGCAAACAATAGGAGGCAATTCGGTTTCGACACGATGTCGACTTAACCAATATAAGTAAGGCTAAAACCAAACCACTGAGTGTGATGAAGCTGCGTTCAGCTAGACTCATCGTTGTAGGGTCTTGACGTTCTGACTGATGAATCGATGCAGAAAAACTCAATATCTTCTGAGTCATCCAGGGTAATTCTTCCCCGCTGGCCTGCAATAATGGCTGCAAACCTGGAACCACTTGCAGTATTAAAAAGGTACAAACCAATGCAAGCAGAACAATGGCGAACAGCGGATAGGTGCAGGCTTGCTTCCATCGCCGTAACACATCGGAGCGCCAGTTCAACTCAACGCTGATATCCAGCAACGCGTTAGCTAGATTGGATTGGCTTTGCCCCAATGACAATACCGCGATATGCCGGGTTGCGAACAGTCCAGGTGAATGGGCAACCGCATTAACAAAAGACTCACCTTGAGCCACTTCCCGATGCACCTGTTGCCAAGCTCGCGATAAGAGCCCGTTAGGTGCAATGCCTTGTACCTCTTCCACCGCGGTCGCCAACGGCACACCAGCTTTTAATAATTCACCCAGCTGCCGAACTAACACAATGCCAATGCCATTCGAATAGCGTCTTAAGCGGAATTGACGCCAACGATGAGTGGTTGCCGGCTTAACCGACAGAAATGTCCAACCTCGTGCTGTTACTGTGTGAGGTATGGAAGACGCGGCATCGGATTCAACGACCGTGTCCACCCGAACGCCAGCACGGTCAACCGCTCGAACATGAAATTTTGGCATCCGTGCCTCCCACCGATTGTAAAACGCGATCGTGTTCTGCTTGATCTATGACTTGCATCGTCATAAGTTCCGCTAGCGTTTGTGTGTAGTTTGTTATTAAGTTCTGTTTATAACTCACGGGGGTGTGTTGCTCATTGTCGTAACTGGCAGCCGGGCGAAACAACTCAACAATCGCGACTCTGCCAAAGTAACCAGAACCCATACAACGATGACAAACCCCATCGGCTCCACCGCATACACACAGCGTTCTGGCCAACCTTTGAACAATAATTAAACTGATCGTTTCCTGAAGATCCATGGCGGATGCGCCTAAACTTCGCAACCTATGGAACACACCCGCCGCATCTTGGGCATGAACAGAGGCCAGCACCGGGTGCCCCGTCACCGCGGCTCGCAAAGCGAGCGCACACGTTTTCTCATCACGGATTTCGCCAACTAACAAACCGTCAGGATCATGCCGAAGAGCAGCCCTTAACCCATCCGCAAATTCATAGCCCACTTGAGTATTCACCGCACTTTGACAAACACCGGGTAACTTGATTTCAATCGGGTCTTCTAGTGATATCACGTTCATACCCAAGCTTCGCCACTCAAGTAAACACCCATATAGAGTGGTGGTTTTCCCACTGCCTGTAGCTCCAGCTACGACGATGAGACCCTGTCGCATACGCAGAAAGTTAAGCACTTGCTGACATTGATGCGGGAGACGAAAAATTTCTGATAAGCCCGGAAGGGAACTGGGCGACATCAATAAACGTAATGTCAATTTTTCACTACTGGCGTGAGGCATTAGTGCCACTCGCACTGGTTGTTGGCGTGCTCGTATGGTGCGCTCAAATGCTCCGTCTTGAGGCCGCCTATGTTCCGCAACGTCTAATTCAGCAAGAATCTTTATGCGAGCCACCAACAGTCGCCAAAATGTTGCAGGCAATTGGGCTCGATGTTGCAACGCACCATCCACCCGATAATCGATCACGACGCAGTCATCATCGAGCAACAGATGAATATCCGACGCTCGACTGTGCACCGCATCATTGAGCATGGCGTCTAACCAGCGAGCCATTGGCCAATGCTCATCGTCTAATTGAATGTCCTGACCTTCTGTTGACTGGCAGAATCGCTGGGTAAGTTCATTAAGGCAATAGGAATCGGCATAGGCCAATCGAATAACGGTGGTGAGCGAGGAAAGTTTATTGATACAGCACCATTGCACTGTCCAATGCGTACAGCTTGCCGAATTGGAATTGACGACTTCAGTGGCAAGCCGTTGCAAGGTTTTGGTAGGCACCCGCTGCGTTGCTATGTGAATTTTTTGGCCGACTTGATCACAACAAAAAGGCAGCCAATGATGCTCAATGGCGACGGCCTCAGGCAAACGTTCTAGCGCATAGGCATCTGGCACTGATTGGGTAATGGCATCGATGTTCATAATAAGCTGCGAGTGGATACCGCATCAGAATGTGTTTCAACAACGGTAGGTTTAATAACAATGAACAACTCTGTGCGCTTACGTTGACGTTTTTGTTGCCCAAACAAAGCACCTATCGCAGGGATACCGCCTAAGCCAGGCAAATTTCTATCCGAATCGTCTTGCACGCTTTGCATCAATCCACCGATAACGGCAATAGACCCGCTGGATAATCGCAGCACCGATTCCATTTCTCTCACCTGAATCTCTGGCACCCCGTTTGTTACATTGGATCCGTTCAAATCGGGGTTTGGATCTTCTACAAACCCCAAGATGCGAGATAACGAAGGCCGAACATTGAGCATCACCGTGTTATCTGCACTGATGTGAGGTGTGACGTTCATCACCAGACCCACAGGCACGGTATGGATTTGTGTTTGGGTAAAGCGCTCTGATACATCAGCCGATTGTTGGCGCTCCACATTCACGGTGAAGTACACACGATTATTGACCACCTTTAATACCGCCGGCTGATTGTTCATGGCCAGAATTTGTGGCCGGGAAACAATGCGTGCCTCACCAAATTGTTCCAGCAATTGAAAAGTGGCTGAGAAGTCGCCTTGGCCAAAGCGTTGAGAAAAGCTCACCAGCCCACTGGGTGTTGGCGCAAGCCCAATATTGTCACTGTTCAAAGGCCCCAATCCGTGCAGTTGTTGAATGGCGGAAACCCCATCTAAGCTGCGCGCCAGTAATTGCCAATCGATACCCGCCTCAAATTCATCCGATAACAAAACTTCCACAACCGATGCTTCAATCAACACCTGTCGTTGACTGGCAGCGGCTGTGTGTTTCAGGTATTGAGCTAAGCGACGATGGGTATTAGGAGACGCAAGCAAACTGATAAGACCGGTGTCTTGGTTTATCGACCAGCGCGCATCACTGTTCTCAGCGGTTAACCAAAGCTCAAGATCAATCGATAGAGATTGCCAAAACTGCTGCTTTGATTGGTTGTCAATCGTTGTGGAAGAGCTGTTTGCCGAACTCTGAGCATTCGATGCATCGACGCCCCGCATGGTCCCTACTTGGGTAGCCAAGCCCACGTGTGAACTAAAGGCGCGTTCAAGGTTTAGGTAATCGATGGGATAGAAGGCTGCGTATGGTTTTGGACCCTGCACCTGCAAAACCCCATCAGATAGCGTCCAAGCCAAGTCATATTGATTAGCAAGTTCGTTAAGCACCTGCCTTGCAGGTTGTTTGGGTAAGGTCCATGTCACCTCAGCATTCAACGGTTCACTCGCCTGCCAATCAATGGAAAGCTGTCGCGCCAATCCTTCGAACAAGTCACTTAAGGGCAGTGCTGTGGCTTCAATGGCCACCATTTGATCCAAAACGCGCATTGCTTCGCTGGCAGGATTTGAGTGTAAGCCGTCATTGGCCAGCTGCTTCCAATCCAACGCTTCATCCGATGCATCGTTTAACGATTCATACGCCCACGCAGCCGTGCTGGAATGAGGGTTAATTTCAGTGGGGGCGACAGAGACAGGGGTTTTACAGCCAATGGCTAGGGACGATGCGAAAACAAGCAGTACAGTTCGCAATAATCCACGCGCCAATCCATTCGGCTTGCCATGCAGGATTCCATCCGGCATCTACATTTCCTTGTGTTGGACAAAACACCCAAACCTTCCTGGCCTGAGCGGGGAACCGTGAAACTGGAGCGTTTAGCTCAGCAGCGCGATTCCCGATGCTATGGATACTACGATGCTCACACCCATGAGCGCAATCAGAGCTCCCCGATATTTACTCAGGAATTTCTGACTCACTTCTGACTCGACGTTGTTCATCGGATGACCGGCAAGCAACATACGCGACATCATCGATCGGTCCCCTTCGCCGTTGTCCAAATCGGAAAACATCATCGCCTGACGGGCCAATTCATTGATTCGACTGACGATTCCTTCACTTTGTTCAGCAATAAAGTACGCCATATCGCGCGTGAACAGCGTTCGGCGATTGAAATCAAAACACAACATTTGGTGATACAGGAATTCACTGATTTCTGGCAACGTTAGTCTACGCAACCAAAATTCATAGCCGGGTCTTTCGAGATTGATCATGAGTTGGTTATTGGTGTCACATTCAAACAAAACGATTTGAATGGTGGAACGCCCCTGATGACGCAACGCCGCCAACTGACTTAACAGCGCTTGAGCGGGGCCGTCTAACACGCCATCTGAATCAATAAGCAATAAGAACGGCTTATCGTTAGGTAGTGGGGACTGCAGGGCTTGCCACAATCTTTGTAAGGCCAAATCAGTAGAGGGCTCGGATAAGGTCTCGGCCGCATTGGGGCTGATCACCGCATCGGCGTCCCGTGGGGAAATCTCGATCAACAAGTGACGCAGCAAAGCGGCGGTGCTGATGGTGTCGTGATCATAGCGAATGATATTACGGCGATGCTTTAATCGGTCCGCAAGGACCAAACTGGTCATGGTTTTACCCGAGCCAGGCTCTCCGTGAACGGTCAGCAGTTGGCTGTCCCGACTGCACACCGCTCGAGCCAGCGCATCAACGATTTGACCTCGATCACCACCACCGAAGAATAAATAGATATTCTGGGCACGACTAAACGGCCCTGGCGTGATGGCGTCCAGCCTTATTCGATCGTAACTGACACTCGAATCCTGCATGCTCATTGCCGTTAAGGCCTCATCCGCTAGTACATAAAAGTGGCGATTGCAAATAGAAGATAATGACAAATGTTAGTGTTTATCCTCGCTGCCCTTTATAGATAGACCCCGTACTCATGACCCGCAAGTTGGTTTCGCTTACATGTTCAATTTAGTTCTCTTCGAACCAGAAATTCCGCCCAATACGGGCAACCTAATTCGCCTCGCTGCGAATATGGGTGCTCACTTACATCTTATTGAGCCGTTAGGGTTTTCATTGGACATAAAAGCGGTCAGGCGGGCAGGCTTGGATTACCACGACCTCACCCGAGTTCATACGCACAAAAACCTGGATGCTTGTTTAGAAAAGCTACACGCACCAGAAGTTCAACTCTTTGCGTGCACAACCAAAGGCGATGTCACCCACGTTGATGTGAGTTATCGAGAAAATGACCTATTGCTGTTTGGCCCAGAAACGCGTGGCCTACCCGAAGCCGTGCGCGAGGACCCCAGAGTGAGCGCGAAAGTGCGTTTGCCCATGCAGGAAGGCAACCGCAGTTTAAATTTATCGAATGCAGTTTCGATTGTGAGCTACGAAGCTTGGCGCCAAATAGGATTTAAAGGCGCTACCAACCTAGGCTCGTGAAAGGTGGCTGACCACGTGCCTAGTGGGTGGTTTTCTCGCTACCGGCTTCTGTTTCGCGCTGCTGCTGTAAGTGCTGCGCATACAAGGCATCAAAATTAACAGGCTCTAAAGGCAATTGAGGGAAACCGCCTTTTTGCACCAAGCTGTAGATCTCTTCTCGTGCAAAAGGAAAAAGCTGAGTGGGACAGAAACTGCCCAATAAAGGACCCATGCGCTCTTCGGGGATGCCTTTAATCAAAAACAGGCCCGCTTGTTTCACCTCAGTTAAGTACACCGTTTCGTCACCGTTTTTGACGGTTACCGTGACGGTCAGGATGGCTTCGTACAAATCATCGTCAAACTTTGCCGTTTCAGTGTGCAAATTTAGCGCAACTTGAGGTTGCCACTGGCTTTGCTTAATGAACACATGAGGCGTCATTGGCGACTCGAATGAAGCATCTTTTAAATAGACGCGCTGAATTTTGAACATCTGTTCAGCTTCTTTTGCATCAGTCGCCGCAGCGCCGGTTTCTTCATTGGCCATATTAAGGTGTGTTACGAATTTAGTGAAAAAAAACCTAAGCGGGATTACTCAGGTGGATTGACCAGCGCGTCGAATTCACCGTTACGTTCAAGCGCGGCCATGTCATCGTAACCACCAACGTGGTGATCACCTACAAATATTTGTGGCACCGAAGTTCGACCGGCTTTGGCCTCCATTTCGGCCCGAAGCGTTGGCTGTCCGTCCACCACGATGCTGGTGTATTCAAGACCCTTGTTGTCCAACAGACTTCTGGCTGCGCGGCAAAAGCCACACCACTTAGATTCGTACATCGTGATGTTTGCTTGAGACATGTTTAACCTGCCACCGTGGGTAAGTTGGCTTTTTGCCATTCATTGATACCACCCGAGATGACGTGTAAACGAGTGAAGCCGTTCTTGCGTAACCGCATGCCCGCGCGCTGGGAACGCTGGCCGTTGTCGCAATAAACCACTACATCTTTGTCTTTGTGCTTCTCGAGCTCGTGCATAAATTTGTCCATAGTGGACAGCGGAATATGTCGAGCGTTCAATACGTGGCCCGATTTGAATTCTTTATCATCCCGGACATCAAGAAAAATCGCCTCGCCTTCATTGAGCAACTGAGTCGCTTCGAAGGGGGAGAGGCGTTTTAACCCTGATGCAAATCGGGTGTATTCATAATAAATAATCATCCCTAGCACAGCAGCGAATGCCGCAAACAGCAAAGGGTTGTTACCTACGAATTCAAACACACGACTCATTGGCTTTTAAGCACCATGTACTCAACGGCTACCAGCAATTCATCGTCGGTTAAGTCGCTGCCGCCTCTTGGAGGCATAGCACCCTTACCTTTGGCAACGGTTTGCGCGAGCGCGGCATAGCCCTGCTCAGCACGTTTTGCCCATTCAGCGGTATCGTCAGACTTCGGAGCGCCAGCAACGCCAGATAGATGACACCCAGCACACACACCGGCATCAACCGTTTGCTTGATTCGAGGGGTCAATGCCGCGATGACACCTTCCGCACTCGCCGCGGTCGCTGATGTGGCCGAGGCTTCAGCCGATTCAGTTGCAGCGGCTGTGGTTGCCTCTGTCGTCGCGTCAGTGGTTGAGGCACTCGCCTCTGAATCGCTGGCTGCGGGAGTGGCAGCTGAGGTGTCGTCGCTAGGCACGGCGCCGCCATTTCCCAAACCCGTCATGAATTCCACCGCGCGAGTGATTTCTTCGTCGCTGTAGTCGCTTGCGCCGCGCGCAGGCATGCCGCCTTTGCCATTAACTACGCTAGCAACCAGTGTTTCAAGCCCTGCCGCTGAACGCTTGTCCCATTCGGCTGTGTCGGTGAACAAGGGTGCGCCACCAGCGCCCGAAACGTGGCAGCTTGCACACATGCCACCGGCGAGTTCTTCACCAGAACGAGCGGGGCCGGCCGCAACAGCAGCCACTGCGGTCGCCGCAGGGGCTTCGGTACGGACTTGTCCAACCGGCTGGATGCGATCCATTTTGGCGTTGTGCAACAGCGGGTCGAATTCATCATTACTCCCGTCACTTAGGGTACGGGCAGTAATGGCGATCGTGACCGTAAGCACGCAAAGCGCAATACCTACAATCAACATCATTTTTTGCATGCCGCTATCGCTAGCACTGTGCGAACTCATGGTTATTCTCCACTAGAAGCGTCAAGCGCTTCGCTCAAAGTTAGAGTTGATCAATCACACGATTAATCGGAACTCCTTATTGTATCAGCGTCACGGCTGATGCCTAGCATCCCTTGTAAAACTTGATCTCGAAAAACGAGCCAATGCACCAAGCCAGCCAGCACATGCCCTATGACCAAAGTTCCCAGAACCCATTTACCCACAGCATGAAACTGAGTTGCTGCCGTTATATCGGTGTAATAGGACGCAACGCCTGTAAGCGCCATGCCGACCAGCGCCAGATACAAGCTGAGGTGCCAAGCTCGTGCCAATACAGCCCAACTCTTATTTTGCATACCGCCAGCGGCTAACACCGGATTCTTGCGCCTCAATTGCCAGCGCCAAACCAGAACCACCAGAATCGCCAAACCAGCCAGTGAGTGATAGGAGGTGATTAAAAAATCGGCGAAGCTGGGCGTGCTGAAGGCGTCCATGCGCTGTGTCGCGGCAACGAGCGCATTTTGACCCAAATACTGACCCGCCACTAAGGCCGTTACCCACCAATGGGCGTGTCGTTGAGTTTTGGTATATCCCGGGTTTTTCAAATTGGGCTCCAACCACCCCATCCATAGATTCGTATAATGCAAGACAGAAACACTCCAGCGAAATTACCTGCCATGACCGACACAACACCTGACCCCATCCGACGCACCGCCGAACTGATCACCGCGTCAGCCGGCCAAGCCAATGATGACAGCGCTCTGGAGTATCGCCTGAAACAAGACATATTCAACAGCATAGGCCGAATTAAGCCCGATTTAGTGGCCAATGTGGATTTCGACAACGAGGTCGCGAGTGGGGAATTTTTCGCCGACCTATCCGCACCGCTGCAAGGCATTGCCATTGCTCGATGCGAGGGCGCGCTAGCGTTTTACAACCGGGTGGGTTGGCACGTCAGCCTACTCTCCGCCCCATTGGCCACCTGCGTTCCCGATGAAGGCTTGGAACCCTTATCAACCCGATACCACGCCAATACCTTGCACGATCTCTCTTACGTACACCCCAAACACTTTGAAAAAATGCTGGGTAAGTCAGGCAGCGCATCGCTTTGGGAAACGCTAAAGCGCCACATCAGCCAACTCAACCAAGACGCCTCTGCCGATAAGTCGGAATAGTCGGTGTCACAACCCGCGGTCGAAGTCACCGGAATAACTCATCGTTATAACACCGCCTCCCAACGCCCCATACTCAATGACTTATCCCTAAGTCTGGCCGCTGGCGAAACATTGGCGCTGGTGGGGGCCAGCGGTTCGGGAAAATCAACGCTGCTGAACCTCATCGGTGGCCTAGAGCCTGTGCAAGAGGGCTACGTGCGAGTGTTTAATGAAACACTGCATGATGCCAACAATGCCCTTCGAACCGAATTACGACGCAGCATTATTGGCTTTGTTTATCAGGCGTTTAACCTGATCCCAACACTCAGTGTTGTTGACAACATTCGCTTGCCACTGGCGTTGGCTGGGGTACATAAAACAGAACAAGACAAACGCATCAATCGCTTACTTGACACAGTGGGCTTGACCGATAAAAAGAACGCCTTTCCCGACGTACTCTCTGGTGGTGAGCAGCAACGGGTTGCGATTGCACGCGCCGTTGTGCATCAACCCGCCCTGTTATTAGCCGATGAACCCACCGGAAACTTAGATGCATCCACGGGCCAACAGGTATTGAATTTATTGCAATCATTGGTTGCTGAACACAACACCACCTTATTGATGGTGACGCATAGCCTGAAAGTGGCCAACTGCGCCGACAGAATTTTAGCCATGAACGATGGCCAGTTAGTTGAAATGAACGACAACACTGACTCCATCAACACATGGTAACGGCGCTGCTGTTTCGTTCCAGTTGGCGCTTTCATCGTCAACACCCACTGCAACTCATGCTGTCGATGTTCGGCATTATTCTTGGGGTGGGAATTGTTACCTCCGTTCTGATCACCAACCACAGCGCGGTTCGTGCGTTCGCCCTATCGAGTGAAGCGCTGTATGGAAGAGCAACCCATCAAATCGTTGCCGCCAATGCCATTCCCGATGAGCAAGCCGCCCTGTTCATTCGATCTAACCCATCGCTCACCATCGCTCCAATAGTTGAAAGTGAAGCCCTACTGAACGGAACACTGATTACGCTGGTGGGATTGGATCCATTTCGCGAATCTGAATTCGCTCGACTGCAACCCAATGCTTCGATGAGTGACAGTGACAGCAACACCCAAGTAGGGGTCACAGCCCTGTTGGACGCAAAGAATCCGATCTGGGCCAGTGACGCCACAGCAGAACGTTTAAAACTCAGCCTAGGTGACCCAATAAACATGGGTGAATTGGAGGCAACCTTAGTGGGTACTTTTCGTACCGCTTCACGTGCCGCTAGCGATGGTTTACTGGTGACTGACATCAGCGTGGCGCAAGCATTATCCAATAAACGCGGCAAAGTGGATCGCCTGGAAATGGTGTTAAGTGATGCCGAGGCGAATGCCTTAAGCACCACCCTTCCCGCCCAGTGGCGCTTACAAGCCACAGCCCAGCGGCAAGCCACGATGCAGGCGATGACCAAAGGTTTTCAGATCAATCTAACTGCAATGAGTTTGTTGGCGTTACTGGTGGGCATGTTTTTGATACACAACACCATGACATTCGCCGTTCTGCAAAGACGCGAAGTTTTTGCGGTTAAACGACTGGTGGGCATTCCTGCTTCTGGGCTATTCGGCATTGTGATGACAGAGGCGTTAGTGTTTAGCGCAATCGCTTCGCTTATCGGTTTATTGGTGGGCATCCTCATCGCGCAAAAACTCTTGCAACTCACCACACAAACGATCAATGACTTGTATTTTGTCCTACACGTTCAACAGATTCATCTAAGCCCTTGGGTGTTATTAGCCGGTCTTATTTTAGGGATAGGCAGTAGTGTGTTGGCGGCCACCTTAGCGGCCTGCGAAGCAGCATCGGGCAGCGCCATGCAAGCCAGAAGGCGATCCGCGGTTGAAGAAAAAACCAAAACCCTATTACCTTGGTTATTGCTAGCAGGGCTTGTGTTCTTAACCCTAGGGGCTGCGTTAGCCTGGTTTCCCAGCCAATCGTTACTGTTGGGTTTTGGCGCATTGATGATCGTTATCATGGGTTACGGCTTGTGCATTCCCTGGCTAAGTCAGCGCCTATTGAATTTGCTGCAAACAGTGATGGGGCAAACCCATGTGGTGGTGTCACTCGCCTTGGGCTCACTCACCAGCAACATGAGCCGAACCGGCTTGGCGATTGCCGCACTGGCTGTGGCGGTATCGGCCACGTTGGGTGTGCAGATAATGATTGGTAGTTTTCGTCATTCGGTGGATAACTGGTTAACGCAAACCCTACAAAGTGATTTTTACATCACCTTAGGTGACACCGATGGCACAGGGCGCAGCAGCGCAGGCCAAACCAATAATCAATGGCTGCAAAAACTGAATGAAATAAATGGCGTGCAAGACATCAGTACAGGCCTGGTTGTCGATGCGGTAACCAACTTCGACACCTTTGACTTACTGGTCCTATCCCCCAGCGCCATCAGTGAAAGCAGTTACGAATGGTTAGACACACACCCTGACGGCAGCTGGCAAATGTTTATGAATGAGCAATCCATACTCATCAGTGAACCCTTAGCGAATAAATACTCACTGAGCAGCGGCAGCATGATGCGCCTATTCACTGAAACTGACGGTGATGTTGCGTTCACGGTGGCGGGTGTCTATCGAGACTATGGTTCAAGCCACGGTCGACTCGTTATCCGAAGGTCTTTGTACGATTACTATTGGAACAATCCGCGCGTGGGCTCTATTGGTGTTAACGTGAATACAGCAGCGGATCGAACGAGCACAATAGCTGCAGTACGCGAGCACACCAATCAATTGCCCATACCCGCTCGTGTGCGAGATAACATCAGCATTCACGCAGAAAGTCTTGCCATCTTTGATCGCACATTTTCAGTAACACGGGTACTCAGATGGTTAACCATGGGGGTGGCGTTTATCGGAATTTTTAGTGCATTGCTGGCTATGCATTTAGAGAGGGCGCGAGACTTTGCCATCATGCAAGCCAGCGGCGGCAGTCACCACCAATTGCGACAAATCATCGCTCTTCAATCCTTAGCGATGGGTATAGCTGCGGGCTTACTCGCCATCCCCTTAGGCCTATTAATGTCGGAAATGCTCATTCACATTATCAACGTACGCTCCTTCGGCTGGAGCATGGCAAGCACCTTACCGATTAGCGCCATACCGCAAACTTTTTTGTTAGCGCTAGCCTCAGCCGCGCTGGCGGGTTTGTATCCTGCGTGGCGTCTCAGTCGACAGTCATTAGTCAGTGAGCTGAGAAGCGAATAACGATTGTTTGTTGGTTTTGTGATCAGTGCATCACTAAACCTCGTGACAACTGACCCCAGCCATGGTGTCATCTAACCAGGTCCAAAGTTTGCAAAAGAGCCGGTTAGTTGCGCAGATTCAGGCGCACAGACATTTGTTGGAGTGCAGTGTGATGTTACCGCCAAGAGATTACCCAGAATTCAAGCCCTCTGATGTGGCTGGGCAAAAACAGCAAGACAATGAATTAGTAACCTTGCGATCGGTATTGGATCGTTCAGATTCAGACAAACCTGTAACGGATGCCATGATTCAAACTGCCGTTTCTAACTTGTATTCTGCTGGCACGAAGGACGAACACCCACCACGCAGTCCAAAGGCACTGCGCTCAATTCTGAAAAACGTACGGCGCGACTGAACAAGCGGCCCTTACAGCCCTCCGATCGCGGTCAGTGCTACCATATTAGGACCTTAAGCATCGATCGATTGCTATGTCCTCTCAACCGTCCACGTCACGACCTGAATGGGTTTGGGCGCTATACGACTGGGCAAATTCAGCCTTTGCTGTAACTGTAATGGCGGGCTTCTTCCCGATATTCTTCAAGCGCTTTTGGAGCGATGGGGTGGAGGTATCAGTCAGTACCTTTTGGCTGGGGCTGGGTAATTCAAGTGCCAGCCTGTTGGTGTTTCTGTTCGCGCCCATTCTTGGCACTTTGGCTGATATGAAACGCAGTCACGTCAGGATGCTAACGGCGTTTGCGCTACTGGGTATTGTCTGCACGTTTGGCCTATCCACCATTGGCAAGGGGCAGTGGCCAACAGCCATTGTGGTGTACATCATTGCCATTTTAGGGTTTTCTGGCGCGAACATTTTTTACGATGCGCTCATGCCACGTGTATCCCCAGCCGATCAACAGCATCGATTGTCTGCTCTGGGTTTCTCTATGGGATATCTTGGCGGTGGCTTGTTATTTCTAATTAACGTTGCGATGACATTAAAGCCTGGCTGGTTCGGCTTAGCGGATGCATCTGAAGCCGTGCGTTGGTCATTTATTACAGTGGCCGCATGGTGGCTGCTGTTCATGCTACCCATTACGCGATTGAAAATTTCAACTGAAGCCGACATTGAAGCCGGTTCTGAAAACACAGAAGGCACTACCACCTACAAAAATGCTTATCAAAAGCCACTAAAAACGCTGGCAAAAATTCGTACCAATAAAAATCTTTGGTGGTTTCTTATTGCCTATTGGTTCTACATTGATGGCGTCGCCACCATCATCCGCATGGCCGTCGATTTTGGATTGTCCATTGGCTTACCCAGCGACAGTTTGATTATTGCCCTGTTGATTGTGCAATTTGTTGGTTTCCCCGCCACCTTAATGTTTGGAAAAATCGCCAAACGCTACGGCGCCCAGCTCGGTTTATGGATCGGACTGTCAACCTATGTAATTGCAACGGTGTGTGCCGCGTTTATGCATTCCACCACAGAATTTTATGCACTGGCGGTCGCACTGGGTTTGGTGCAAGGTGGCGTGCAAGCGCTTAGTCGATCCATCTTCAGCCAACTGATCCCGAAAGAAAATAGCGGGGAATATTTTGGCTTTTTAAATATGCTTGGAAAATCGGCAGCCATCGTGGGGCCTTTGCTTGTCGGCTTGGTCAATTTAGCAACGGGCAATCCACGCATCGGGCTTTTGTCCATTATTTCTCTTTTCCTTATCGGCATGTGGTTTCTGCGAAAAGTTGAAGATATCAACAATGCCCCCACCTCTAAACCAGCAGAGAGTTAACGAGCTAACGTTCATGACTAAATTATTCGGCTCTGCGCTGTTACTAACAGCGTACGTCCTGTTAATACCAGGGCTTACTCAGCCCATGTTGAGTGTGGTTGGCACCGTTGAGAAAGCGGATCTAATTGAAGTCGGTCGGAACATCATTAACAACAGTAACGGTGTGTCTTCCTTCGTGCGGCAGTTTGCCAATATGATGATTGAAGGCTTGGATACGCGTGGCGACATCACAGCCTTTGACAAGACGCAAAGTATTCTTGGCACAGCAACCGAGCTTTTCAACACAGGACATAAACCAGTCGCCGCTCTTATTGTTTTATTCAGCGTCGTTATCCCTGTTTTTAAAGGCTTATTAACACTTGGTACTTTGTTCCCTGTTAAACCCACTTGGCGAGCGCGTTTAAATTCGATCGCCAGCGCCATCAGCAAGTGGTCGATGGCGGATGTGTTTGTTGTGGCAATTTTTGTCGCGTTTTTAGCTGCAAATGGCATGGAAGGCAATAACGATTTGGTGCATTTTGACGCCCAACTAGGGCCTGGTTTTTGGTTCTTTGTGTCCTTCTGCTTGTTGTCGATACTGGCCACTCAGCTAATAACCTGGCGTCACAAATCCACGTGAGCAATTGATAACGTTGATGAATTTTCGTGCGACTTAGCCGCTAACAGCGAACACCCGGCGAATCGAGCAACATCAACGTGGCCCCATATCTAAAGCCTTTGTCGCTAAGCAGCCTCACTCTGTGCGCCTTATTTCTTGTGGCCTGCGGGTCAAGTGGCGTGAACCCGATCACAGATGAGCCAGATGAGCCAAGTGCGGCGCTGCTAGAAATCGGCAACCCTGATAACGAGCCCGTGCCACCGGATAGCCAACCCAGCTCGCCCGATCCGTCCGATCTCGATCTCGATCTCGATGCTGCCCCTGCTCCTGCTCCTGCCCAGCCTTCGCTGCCCGAACCAGACAATAGTTTGTCATGTAGCGCCAGCGCGATAGAATTCGAAGCCACGTTTTTGCATTTAATGAACGAGGCGCGGGCTGTTCCGCGGCAATGTGGGAGCACCACCCACGATGCAGCACCCTCATTAAAATGGAACCAGCAGCTCTATTCTGCGGCCTTGTCGCACAGCATGGATATGACCACAAACGATTTTTTCGACCACACCGGTAGCGACAACCTGAATGTGCAAGACCGTGTTGACGCCACAGGCTATGCATGGCAAGCCGTGGGCGAGAATATTGCGGCTGGCCAACGCTCGGCAGAAGAAGTCGTCAAGGGCTGGATAGACAGCCCAGGCCATTGCCGTAACATCATGAATCCCGACTACGAAGACGTCGCTGTGACTTGCGTCAAAGATTCATCAGCCAAGTTTACTAACTATTGGACTAACGTATTCGGCGCTGAATTTTAGGCAAAGCCGCTGCAATGCCTTGCGCAACGAGATTCCATTCCCGACAATAGCGTGACGATCTGGCTGTTTGCGAGTTAGCATCCCCAACACGATTCATGTTGTGGGTTGCGTTTTCGTGAACCTGCCCTGAGTCAAGTGGCCATCCCTTTGGGTAACATACTCCAAGGCATTGGCCAACTTCACGATTTATTGCGGAACACGTACCCCGATGATAAGACGCGCATCACTTATTTCATCTCTCGCCACCGCAGCTGCGGTTGGCAGTCGAACCCTTCTTCTCGGCGCAGCAATTGCACTCAGCGCCTGCGAAACGATTTCATCCCAATCTACTGAACCTAACGCTGCCACCAATCCGAAGAAAACTGACGTCTTAACTGCGCAAGCACCCTCCCTAGAGGAAGTGGCACTGGATGATTTAGTACGTGCGCTGGTGCAATACCGAAACCCCATCACCACCACCCTTCAAGCTGGCTTGGACATGGCCAATGAAGATGAAAAGAGGCTTTTGGCTAAGCTCTCAGATATCGGCTATGGCTTACAACTGGTGGATGCAGATCAAGGTGCAAATTTGTTAAGCCACAATGTGGAAGACATTCCAAACAGCGGCACACCCACACAACGGCACACACTAAAAATCGGTCGACTGGCATTAACTCGTGAATACGCCACCATCAATGAGAAAACTCGTCCCATCGGCCCGCTGAACGTGGCTGGCTCTCGGCGCAGAATTTCCTTAGATGATCAGCGTTTCGGTGAAGCCGTGGCAAATGATCGATTGGTCTCACGCATCGCGTTTTCATTCACAGAAGAAGTGGACGCGGACGATGCTCCGCGAATCTCGTTGTTGCAGTTACCCATGAACGCAACTGATCAAGCCGTGGGCGTGGGCACAAACACCAGCGGGCTAGAGGTGTCCAATGTTTTCTACGGCGATAACAACTTCGGCTCCTTGTTGGACGAGTACCAAGTGATCGAGACCATGAGTGTTATCTTTCCCAACGACTCTATGCGATTGGGCAACATTGGCCGCTTAAAAATCGATGTGTTTTTGGGTGACTTCGATGAAGAGTCTGATTTAATTCGCGTGGTGGGATGCAGCAACGGTAAAACCACGGTCAAAATTGGCAACGAAGGGCTAGCGTTGGGCCGAGCTGAACGCGTTACCCAAGAACTTCTTGCTCGCGGTGTAACCCGAGAGCACATATTGGACGAAGGCTGCTGGTCAGCTACTTCGGCCGGGGATCGCTTCCCAAGCCGTGGTGTTGTGTTGGAACTTTACAGGGACTCGTAAGTAATGAGGTATTCACTATCACACAGTGCTCTGCTCGCTTGCAGTGCATTGGTGCTGGCTTCGGCTTGTACTACAACGCTTGAAAACGGCGGTGCCAATGGCGTTGCTCGAAGCGCTAACTCATCCGCTTTGACTCAAAGTGAAAAGAACCGCGATAGCAGCCGCTATCTACCTCGAATTGGGGGATCAGTGGACGCTATAAAAGTGTTAAGCACCGAGAAGTTAGAGAACCTCAGACTCATCTCGATTGATTTAGTGTCTGCACTGGTGCAATTGCCAGATGTCAATCCAACAGCGGTTACTTTGCAAGTCACACAACCTCAAACCGCCTTTGGCAATATGGTGGTTAGGGCCTTAGAAGACGCAGGTTACGGTTTACAGCGAGTCACTGCTGATCAAGGCTTACACTACGTTCAGTATTCCGAACGTTTTGCCGAAACAGACGCAGGCCCCGTCATTGATTATGTTTTACGCGTGGGCAATGTCTCTCTTGACAGAGAATATATAGAAAACGACAACGGCGTATTCCCTTCATCGTTGATGCGGGTCGATGGGGTAGCCAATCCTGATTCCATTGAACTGAACGATTCGATATTTCAAGAACAAGGCGGTGATGGCGAAATTTTTGTGTCGGGGGTGCGCTCAGGTCAAAGCCTTGGTGAAATTCGGGAATTTAGCACCAACGAATACGATCGAACACCGCTAGAACAACGCACTGAACGCTCGACTGAGTTACTGTCTGCTCGTCGTTCGGCCATAGCCAAGGTGGTAAGCCGTGAAGAACTCAAAGACTACACTCGGCTTCGGCGCACCGTTTTAATATTTGATAACCCCGAGACTCGAATTATGGGTGCCGGTAACAAGCAAGCCGTGCGACTGCTGGTGCGCGAATACCAAGCGGGGGACATTTATCAAATAGCCGCTTGTTCTGATGTCGATGGTTCCAATAATGAAAGCGTGCTTCGAGGCATTCGTGTGGTGGAAGAATTTCTAAGCTACGATATTCCAGTTGAAAGTGTCGTTAAGGCACCTTGCCGACAAACCAGTTTTCGCCATCAAGCAGACGACTCTCCAGTGGCGGTTGAAGTCGTTCATCATCGCGCACGCTAGCTACACCATTTAGTTGGTTAAACACATCTAATTCGAGCCATTTGCATGCCTTTAACACACAAAAAGCTTCGCAAACATCTCATGCGCGTAGCCACCGTTCTCATCTTGTCTCAAATGCTGGCAGCACCCGCTTGGAGTCAAGCCACAATCAATTCGCCCACGCTAACTGAAATTCAGGAGCGCGGCCGAGTGGTGTGTGGGGTTAATGCAGAATTAGCCGGCTTCTCTACAGCGAATAGTTTGGGCGAATACGCAGGTCTTGATGTTGATTTATGCCGTGCTTTATCAGCCGCTATTTTTGGGGACGCAGAAAAAACCGAATACGTGCCCACCACCGCTACCGATCGATTTGAAGAACTGACGGATTCAAAATTCGATGTGTTAATTCGAAACACCACCTGGACATTGGATCGCAATGCCTCACATGGCGAATTCACTGGTGTGAACTACTATGACGGTCAAGGCTTTATGGTTTGGAAGCGATCTAAAATTCGCAGTGCGCTTGAATTGGACAACATTTCCCTATGCGTTAGCCGCGGCACCACTCACGAGCTAAACTCAAGCGAATATTTCACTGCCAACAAACTTCGCTATTCGCCTGTTTTCTTTGATGATGAAGCCTTAGCATTTGCCGCTTACACTAACGGAGAATGCGACGCTTTAACCACCGACCGATCCGCGCTTGCTGCAACTCGCGCCACCCAGTCGGATCCAGAAGCTCATCGCATTTTAAGTGAAGTGATTTCCAAAGAGCCCCTAGGGCCAATCGTAAGACCCAATGATTCGGGCTGGGCCAATGTGGTGCGCTGGTCATTAAACTGCATGATCAATGCTGAAGAAATCGGTGTTACCAGTGCGAATGTCGATGACATTGAAAATAACTCCAGGCCCAGCGCCAAACGCTTGGCTGGTCTAGAAGGTGATTTTGGCACCAAGCTCGGTTTAAATAACTCTTGGTGTGCGGACATAATTCGCCAAGTAGGCAACTACGCAGAGTCCTATGAACGCAATGTGGGACTGGACTCACCGCTGGAACTCAAGCGCGGTATCAATAGCCTTTGGACCAACGGCGGCTTGATCTACGCACCACCGATACGTTAGCGTAGCGCGGTAATGAAACCGCTTATACCGCCAGCCGATACCCTCAACTGGGAAACCCACCAAGTTGACACCGTGTACGATAATCCGTGGATAACCGTTACACACCGGCAAGTCACAGCCCCCACGGGAAATCCTGGCATCTATGGCATGGTGCATTTCAAGAATCTGGCGCTGGGCATCGTGCCAATCGATCAAGATGGCAATACCTGGTTGGTAGGGCAACAGCGTTACACGCTTAACCAATACGCTTGGGAGATCCCAGAAGGCGGTGGTTTAAGAGAGGTTGACCCGCTGCTCTCAGCACAACGCGAATTGCGCGAAGAGACTGGGATAAGCGCACAGCATTGGACCCCACTGCTCACTCTTCATACCTCTAACTCGGTGACCGATGAAGTGGCACATGCGTTTATTGCGCAAGAATTAAGTTTTGGCCAGCAAGACCACGACGATACCGAACAACTGGCTATTATTAAATTACCTTTAAGCGAAGCGGTAGAGCGGGTGATGGACGGAGAAATCACCGACGCGTTAGCGATGGCAAGCCTACTCAAAGCACAGAGAATGCTGGATATCGGGGCTCTAAAACTCAGCGCAGACTAGTTGTCCCGCTCATCATCATGATCGTCGTCACCCATCATGCGATCGTACTGATCATCGTCGAAGTCATCAAAATGATCTAGACCAGTCAAGTCTTCATCTTCCGGATGTATGACTCGATCGTGTGGGTCTTCTACCTGTGTGTTGTCAGCATCCGCATCCCTTAGCGCCTCCCCCAGGTCAATATCCGTATCGTCGTCCAGAGCAATGTTAACGCCAACGTCGTCCGCGTCTAACGAATCGATCAAGCCAAAATCTTCATCGCTCTCACTCTCGTATGCAGACTCGTGGGTAGGTTCATCAGCTGGTTCTGATTGTCGCGATTCCGAAAAAGTCTCACGCTTATCCTGATCACGCCTGTCAGCAAGGTTGTGGCTGGTCTCGGCGACACGACCGGAGCGACGCTCATCGCTGCGACCCAGCTTAGAAACCGAACTGTTTGCATTGTTTTCTTCTTCATCCGGCCAATTACCGGGTGGGCGTTGTGCGCCAGCAATTTCTTCCGATTCGTCCCATTCGTACGGATTTTGTGTCACCAGCGTTATTTGGCGCAGCATACTAATGGGCAACGCTAAGAAAAAGATCCAGTACAACTCTCTGTTGACCAAAAAGCGCGCCTCAGAAAAATTACTGATCAGGTAAGCGATGACAAACGCCAACACGAACAAGACGCCTACCTGCTGACGCTCATACTGACAATAAAATATTTCTATCAGTTGCTGAACGACCATGAGTAACGCGATAACAGATAACGGCAACCCAACCTCAGAAGCCACCTGTAAGAAGCCGTTATGGGCGTGATACACCACCCAGGTAAAGTCGGTAAATTTTTGCTGTATCCAAATGCTTTCATCGTTCGGAAACCACAATGCGCCATAGCCATAACCCATCAGCGGCTCTTTCATTATGAGCTTCCAGGTTTGCGCCCAAACCTCGCCCCGGCCAGTTAAGTCTCCCGATCGACCCAACAACTCAGCCGTATCGATGTTGGTGATAACAAGGCCCACCAAGCCGATGAACAGCACAGCCATAACCGTCATGCGAGCAAAACCTAACTGAAAGCGAAAGGCCAAATACAAGTACAACGACAATGAGCCAGCGACCACCATCGCCAGTAACGAAGTGGCCGAATCACTCATAAGCAATACAAATAGGGATATCAGGGCAAACACGTAACACAGCATGCGTTTCATGAATCCGCCCGCCGAGTCACTGAGCGTTAGGAACAATAAGACACTGACGGCAGACCAAAACCCCAGGGAATTTTTGGAATTAACGATGCCTCTCCAAACCAACTGGCCCTCGTAATTCTCAATGCCTAGTTCGGGAAGGCCAAAAGCTGCGAGCAAGCTCGCCACCATGATGAAGCCCAAGACTCCCGCCGATATTCTCAAAATGGTGAGCAGCGGAACCATAAACCCCAAATAGATTGCCACCACTGAACTGCCCAACAGATGCACGGTGCGTTCAGCCGATAAAGCCGCATCGACAGACCAGCCTACCGACGCTATGGTGCCCAGCAGCAAGATGACGAGCAGAATACGATAGCGCACCATCCATGAGATCCAATTGATCCCTTGGCTGAACATCAGACCAAGAAAACTCAGCATGTACAGCAGCAGCCACAGTATTGACGCTGTGACGATTCCGAGTTGCGGCGCGAAGTGCAAAACCAAGGAATGCAAGGCACTGGTTCCAACCAATACGGTTAGCACCAGAACCACCCACGCGAATACGGAACCACGAGTTGCTGTGGCGGGTTGAGAGTATGTGGCTACGCGCACCGGGTTGTGCGCCCTAGGCAGGTTGAATAACTAAACGGCATGTCGGTAATAATAGACAAAGGTAAAGTGGTGCGCCGGGGAAAAGGTGAGTTAAGTTTACTCTTGTTATCACCGCGCCTCAGCCTCCTCTACGAACTCCACTAGCCAGTATATTGGCGGCGATCAGACCAAGGACTAAAACCCGTGACTTTGTACTTGCGACCCACGAGTGAATTCCACCGAGTCGGCAGCGATTTGGCTGATAGTGAAGCCCCCATCCACCACCGAGCCCAAATCGTATCGAACACCATTTTCGGTCATTAAGAATGCAGGTTCTGATGTAACAATCGCCACAATACGATCGTTGTAAATAAATCCGTCGTGCGCAGCCACCGGGCTGGGCGCTCTGGATGCGCCCTCAGACAATCCAGTTACCACCTCAACAGAGGCGTTAACGCCATCATCGTCTTGCTGGTTTGGCGGGGCTTTTAGAATAATAGCCAACGATAAACCCAGCACTGCAACAGCCGTCAAACCAGTCATAGCCACTTTGCTGTTGGCCCACCTGGGCAAACTCGAAGCAGCCGCACCAGCCAAAGCCGTATTCTCTGATAATGAACCGCGGTTCGGTACACCATGAGCCTGCGCATCTTGGACAGAAGGTTCTTTGCGAATTTCTAGTTCAGTTGCCCCGATACGAATGGGGGTGTTGATTTGCACTGCACTTGAGTCACCTGGCAGTAAACGTTGCTCATGAACCTCTGCAAAGCCTTGTTCAACCCGTAAAGTTAAACCATCGTTTCCGTGATTAAGCACCACGCGCATGAGGCGTTCAGGCAGCACGTCCCGGCTAGCCGAGGCTGAACGTAAGTCAGCTGAGGCATCAGCTCGAAGCAATTGATGCCACATCTCAGCACAGCCAATGAAAAACTGCGAATCTAATGTGGTACCAATGGATATGTCACCCAACGGAACAGAATGATAAGCGCCTGCTTTTAACCCAGCGTTAACATAGATTTGATAACTCGACGAATTCATCATTGCACGGCAATCCAGGCTCGACCTGAAACATGACTATCCTCTTCTAGCGATGCATCATCGGTGCTGACAAACGAGGTGTCGATAGAATCAATTAAATCACGGTAGATTCCCATCTTACTTTCATGATCTTTAATTAAAATCGCATTCATCGAAGGTAACGTCACAACAGAGGCAGAAGTTGTGTTGTTAGTGGCCCCACCTGATTGATACTGAATTTCGTTTAACCCTAAGCTTGCCGCCAATTGTTTTAGCCTAGTTGCTACACCTGGGATGACGGTTTGCTGTGCATCACCTAAGGGCTTGTCTTCCACGTAAGCATTGTCCAACACGAACAATCGCTCAACGATACGATCGGTCGTCACTTGTTTAATTGAAGCCGGCGCAGGTTTAGCGGGAGAAACCGGCTCGATAGTGGCCACGATGTTGCGAGTTTTTATGGGCGGTGACTTAGGACCAACAGATACACGAGATTGGGTTACCACCGCTTGCAGTGATAAGGCATCGGTAATCTGTGTCAGCACGTCATTGACTGAACCCGAGAAATCGCCCGTTAGGCTCTGATCAATATTAGGATCCACACTAATAACTTTATCGCTGTTGGCGAGTAATGCATTGAACACAACTGCAACGGGCGCACCTTTAAAAGAGACGGTTATGGCCTCATCCATTGGCTGCGCCGATACTGGCGCATTCAGAATAAAACAGGAGGCAAAAAAGCACACGATCGGTGTCGTCAGCGAGCGCTGATTTTTCTTCATACCGACCCGAGAAGTGGGTTTTATTCGCTGTTCCATCGGGCCCTGCTCAATCGCTAAGTTCTTCAAGCGCTAACATAGCTCGAATACCTCTCAAAATCGAATCACAAAACGTGAAGACGAGGACTGCATCACGATTTTTAGCCACTTGCAGTGAGATTAATCACGGCAAAATTTCTGCGCAGGTCAATGCGCCGCACCCGGTCTATTGCTGGTGCAGCCGATAGCTCAAGCTTTCAATCAAATGAGAAGCTTCTACCGATTCACGTCCGGCCAAATCTGCAATGGTTCTGGCAACCCGTAAACATCGATGCACCGCGCGGTGCGACAGGTTCAAGCTCTGCCCTGCCGTGCTGAGTAAAGTACGCGCCTCACCCCCCAAGCGGCACAGGTGCATAATATCTGATGACGTTATGTATTGATTGGCGTTGCGTTGACGATCATTTTGAATAGCACGACAAGCAATCACACGCTGTCTTATCTCAGCACTGGATTCATATTCTTCATGGCCTAGTAATTCGTTAACTGGGCTGCGTTCCACAGTGATTTGTAAATCGATACGATCAAGTAAGGGACCAGACAAACGCGAACGGTAGTTTTGTAATTGAGCTTCGGTGCAACGACACAGTCGGGTAGGGTCTCCAAAATACCCACAAGGACAAGGATTGGTTGCACCGATCAACTGAAAAACGGAAGGATAGGATGCACGGTGGGCTAAACGCGATACGTGCACGCACCCAGCTTCCATCGGTTCTCGCATCGCATCTAAAACTGCGCGAGAAAATTCAGCCATTTCATCTAAAAACAAAACGCCGTTGTGCGCCAACGACACTTCACCCGGAAGCGCTTTGTGCCCACCACCGATTAATGCGCTAGCTGAGGCTGTGTGATGCGGTGATCGAAATGGACGCTCGCCAAACTGGTTAACATCAAATTCGCCGTGTCGAATAGATTGCACTGAAGCAGATTCCAATGCTTCATTTTCATCCATGGGTGGCAGCACTGTAGCCAAACGCGTTGCTAGCATCGATTTACCCGTGCCTGGTGGGCCAATAAGTAGCACATTGTGCGCACCGGCTGCGGCAATCTCTAACACGCGCTTAGCCACTAGGTGACCTTTTACGTCAGAAAAATCCACCGGGGCTTTTTTGCCAGAGGACGGTGCGGGTTGATCAGCTCGCTTTAATCGAACCCGTTCTTTCTTAACCTGATCCGTATCGTTCCAACGAACCGCATTATTAGCGACAATTTCTGCGGAATAATGTTTGCCCGATTGAACACGGCGATTGATCAAGCCATTAACGACAGCTTGCAAAGTGCCAGCACCGACAATCTGCGTATCTTCACTGCGTATGGCTTCTAGTAAATTTTCATCCGGACACAACAACCTGGTGTCTGATTGACGTAACGCCAACGCAGAAGGCAACACGCCATTCACCCCACGAACCTCCCCATTTAAGCCCAATTCACCCACAACACAAAAATCATCCAAGCAGTGAGCCGGCAAATACCCTCGCGCTAACATGACGCCCAAGGCGATAGGAAGATCAAACCTCCCGCCTTGCTTTGGTAAATCCGCGGGCGCCAAATTGATGGTGACTCTAGATTGGGGAAAATCAAAACCGGTGTTTTGAATCGCAGCGCGTACTCGGTCTTTGCTCTCTCGCACAGCCGATTGCGGTAAGCCAACCAAGCTGACGCTGGGTAGCCCTCCAGTGGTGTGAACTTCTACGGTGACGGGTACGGCATTAACACCCGAGAGGGTGCACGACTTGACGGTAGCGAATGTCATATTGAACGTCCTTGTTCATGGTGGGATGGTTAGTTAGGTCTTAAGACTGATGGTCTGCTTCCAGCTCGGCTAAACGAGCTTCTAAAGCGGTGAGCTTTTCTCGGGTGCGTTCCAGCACCTTCATTTGCACATCAAATTCTTCGCGGGTGACTAAGTCCAATCGTTCCAATCCACCTTGTACGGCGGACTTAGCATTGCGTTCAAAATCTTCTTTTAAGTTGGCAGCCCCAGGAGGCAATAATTTACTCAGCGACTGAGCAATATCATCAAACACACGTCCATCGATCATAACGGGGTATCCCACTGGCTTATCTACCGATTATTGTACGGGGTAATGCAAATTTCTGGGGCCAGACCAATTCACAGCTTACGCGCTCGTCCGCGCAGCAGCGGAGAATAGTCGCGGAATGGAATGAGTATGGGGACATCACGGCGTTTGAAAAGCCCCACCAACACAATGCCAGCAATGAAGCCACCGATATGCGCACCAAATGCCACACCCCCGCCCTCACCCGAGGACATAAACGAACTGAATAGCTGCATACCAAACCAAAGTGCCAACACCACCAGCGCAGATAATTGCACCCGCATCGGATACAACAAGATGGGCACAATCACGTGCACCGTAACTTGCGGGTACAAAAGAATATAGGCCCCAAGAACACCTGAGATAGCGCCACTGGCTCCCACCATGGGAATGATGGAATCGGTGTCTGGTAGGGCCTGGGCAAATACCGCCGCAACACCGCAAAGCAGATAAAAAATCAAGAACTTAACCCTCCCCATGGCCGCTTCAATATTGTTTCCGAACACCCACAGATAAAGCAAATTGCCAATTAAGTGCCCCCAGCCTGCGTGTAAAAACATGGACGTAAAAACGGTGACTTCCGGTGGCACCCAGGCTAATGCAGGGTCCTGCACAAAAAAGTCGAACAACAACGCGGGGGTGACCCCTAGGGCGTAGATGGATTCAGCTAGGCCTTGATTGCCTCGCGAGAATTGCCACAAGAAAACGGCAATACATAAACCCAGCAGCACCCAGGTGACGATGGGCTTGATGCGTATTGGGTTCTCATCATGAATGGGAAACATGTTTAGCCCCGACTGGTTAAGGGATTCGCCGAAACGGGCGCTATAAGCTGTATGACACTGATTGCCTTTTTGGGCGCGCTCATCATAATTGCCGAGCTACGCTGCCGCTTCTTGTTGCTTCGCAAGCGCTTTAGCGCTGCGTCTGAATACCGGCTTCCCTTCTGAAGACGCCTTTGCGTTAAAGCGGTAACCCGCTAGGTTAAACCCTGCCAGATCTTCCACTTTTTTGCATCGATTTTGAATCAAATAGCGCGCCATCGAACCGCGTGCTTTTTTGGCAAAAAAGCTGATTATTTTATACTCCCCATTCTTTTCATCCTGAAAAACCGGAGAAATAACATCAGCTCCTAGGGTTGCGGTTTTCACCGCACTAAAATATTCCACTGATGCCAGATTCACAACAAACGGCTTACGCCCGCCACTCATCTCCTTGTTCAACGCATCGGTTAATTCTTCACCCCAGAAATCGTATAAGTTACGGCCTTTTTTGGTTTTCAATCCCGTGCCCATTTCCAAGCGATAGGGTTGAATTAAATCCAGTGGTTTCAGCACACCATACAAACCTGACAAAATTCGTAAGTGCTTTTGTGCGTAGTTGATATCCGCACGGCTAAGCGAATCGGCATCAAGCCCCACATACACATCCCCTCGAAACATCTGAACAGCAGGTCGAGCATTGTTGATATCAAACGGAGTTTGCCACTGTTCAAATCGTTCGGCATTGGTTTCTGCCAACTTTTCACTGATGTTCATCAGCTTGCCAAGGCGCTTTTTGTTATAGCTTTTTAACGTCTCGACCAGGTCAGCCGATTGTTGTAAAAAATCGGGCTGTGTGGCTTGCTTTACGCGTGATGGTGTTTCTGTATCCAGCGTTTTGGCCGGTGACAATAAAATAATCATGGTGGGCTATGGTTAATAGTAGGTGGGAGTATAAAGCGATTATTGTTTTTGAAATTCAGCATGAATTTCGATCTCGATTTCATCCCCGACAAGCGCTGCAAACGTATCAATGCCAAACGCCTTTCGAGACAAGGAACCTTCTGCTGAAAATCCCAAGGTGTATTTTCCTGTCAAGATATTATCAGCCCCTCCATTAAAGCGCGCATCCAACACCATGGGTTGCGTCACCCCCCGAAGGGTAAATTCGCCTTTAATGCTCAAATTCCCCTCAGCATCCACACTCACGCTATCTGTGGCGAACCGGGCCTGTGGGAATTGATCGCTATTCAACCAGTCGCTACCGCGCAACTGCGATTCAAAATCCGGATTGCCCAAATCGATGCTGGCGGTGTTCAGAACCCCATCCAGCTGCATTTCTTCCAAGTTTTCGGGGTCGAAGTCTAGGTTGGCCTCAGATTCGTTAAATCGGCCAATCACTTTTGATAGGCCCAAGTGGTCAACACGAAAAAGCACAAAGGTATGATCTGGATCCAGCACATAATTGCCAGGGCGTAACTGAACCAGCTCTGTTTCAAAATTCGGGCGCACTAAACCTGCACAACCCGTCATGCAAACAGCTGTAACAATTAAGGTCAAAAAAGATGCGCGATCAACGATGTATCTTTGGCACAAATCGCCCAAGAGCCCGGTAAATAGCGCGATTGGCTTCCAGCGTTGATAATTCGACATTGACAACCCTCTATTATGTGAGCCTTGCACGGTTCAAAGCATGGCGTATCGGTAGTTCTTTGTGCGACTAACCCGGTAAAATGCTACCTCGACCACTGCGGCCCCAAGCTAGGGCCTGAGATTTCATGCGATCAGCTTTAATACTTATAGCGGTGCTGAATGGATTCGCGTTCAGTGCTTATGCACAATCGACGCAGAATACCCTGTCCGACCTGCCCACCGCTGTCCGCGATGATATTGCCCGTGTTTGCTTACCCGTGCAATACCAGCAAGGGGCAGCGGCTTACCGAAATTGCGTGACACAGGAAATTGCCTCACGTGAATCGGTCAGTGATGTGGATGTGGTGCTCGACTCATACACCAGCTTATCGTTTGATGATCGCTACGCGATTCAACAAATTTGTGCAGGCAACGACACCGATTCCATTGATCGTGCTTGCATGTCAGAACAAATCTCAGCGCTGACAGCACTGCCCGTACCCAACTTAAGCGAGCTGAGTTCTGACGAACTGTACGTCATGCAGCAAACGTGTTTTAACGCACAATCCTCTCAAGGTGCGGCCGCTTTTCGCCAATGCCAAATTGATGAAATTCGATCGGTGAATGACATCGCTAAACCGAACTACGCAGCACTTGGGTCAGTAGAACGCAATGCACTGCAACTAAAGTGCTCTGCAACGCAATCACGCTTAGCCGCTTATCGCGACTGCCTATCAAATGGCACGGCTAGCACTAAAGATGGCCAAGCATCCCTAGCCGTGGAAGCCATTGCCGATTCCTCGGCTTCGTCTATCAGCAAAACCCGTAGCATCAAACCGCAACTGCCTGCAGCAACCGCGGTACGCGTCAGCAACATCGAAGTGGCTATCAACGAGCCTGCTATTGAAGCCGCGCTGCCGGCCACTACCGAAAAGCTTGTAGGCGAGATTGAAACCACAAGCTCGGATGACCAAGCTAACACCGCAGTGCGCACGAAAGCCACTTACACCAGTAACGTTGAAAACCTGTCCACCCCTAGCGACGTTGAAACCCCTCGCGCACAAACCACCAATGAGCAAGCTGACGTACAAGCGAACGAGCAAGCCGTTGAATCAGAACAAAGCAACGATGTAACAACAATCACAGGTACAGACAGTACATACAGCACAGATAGCACCGGTGCCGGCTCACTTGCCGAAGCCCCATCGGGTAACGCTGTTGCGTTGGAGCAGTTAAAAGAAAAACTGTCCGGCTTAACCACGAATGCCTCTGACACTTTTAATGGTTTATCCAACCAAGGCAAATTATTATTAGCCGCGATTCTTGCCATGCCAGTGGCATTATGGTTATTGCTCAGAGGACGTCGGCGCAGAGGCGATGAATACAGTACGGAAGGCGCGTATTCGCGAGAAGATTTAAAACGCCGTGTTCATGCATATCCAGACGACTATGACAGCGCTGATGAAGACGATGATCACGACCCACTATCGGCAACTTGGGAAGCCGAGGCGGACTCTCTATTTGATGAGCCCGAGCCAGTCGACACGGAACGCGTAATTCGCGCCGAGCCGGCGCCCTCATCACCACGTTACGAGCAAAGCCCGCCGGGTCATGCGTTTGCTGCGAACAAGGTGGATGACTTGGATGAAACCCTTCAACCAACTCAACAGAGCGTTACCGACCCAAGTCGTTCGGCTGGATTTGCTGGCTGGCTGCACAACCAACCACAACCTGACCAGCAATCATTAGCGATAGAATTTTTGATTTATTGGATGGCTTACAGTGATGAACGGTACGAGCCATCATTAAAGCAACGCATTTTTCAAAAACAAGATCCTAACAGTCACGACATCGTTAAACGGTGGGTGCTCAAAGAAGACATTCACGCGTTTGCTGATGTGGTTGATTGGTTGCAGCGCCACACAACCAACATTCAAAAAGAACAAATTGTACGGCTGTTGATGGTATTACTTATCAATGGCGATTCACCCACACCCTTACAAAATACGCTGTTACGTTTTTTAGGTGACGTGTTCTACCTCAATAACCCGTCACTAGAAGCCCTGTTCGAAGAAGAGTACGGCGTTAGTTTGCCCAACATTCCAAGAGTAGATCGTATGGCCTGGTGGGAACGACAATCGCCTGGGGCTGTGTCTTTATGGGATGTTAGAACCTTAAACGCAAGTGACTTAATTACCCGCAACGCAGCACAACTGGGCGTGAATGGAGAAGCTCGGGTGGAGCACGTGGAAATCGCATACGAACGCGCAGCGATGCGATGCCGCCCAGAGAACTTTGATCACCTAGGTGAACGTGAACACCAACTCATTTCGAGCCGTCGCATGCGACTGACTCAAGCTCGTGACGAATTGCTGGAGGCCTTAGCATGAGAAACTACTACAACTCACTGAACATCCACCGCCGCAGTGATGAGCTGGAGAAACTCGAAGGGCTGGGCGAAATCAAAAATTCCGTGGATCCTGACTATTTTGCCGATGTTTCAACAGTGCTCACACAAGACGAACTGCATATGCACTACCGCCGACTGCACCTGCAGTACGATGCGATTGCCGTGGTCTTGGCCAGAGGAATCCCACAACAAGACAGTAATTCCTGGAGCAAACGCGTGGTTGAGTTCTCCCCAGAGCCCAACGAACTGCCAGAATAATCGTCCATCGAACACTCTGACCCTCACCAAAGGCCGCTACCAAGCGGCCTTTGGTGTTTTCAGCGCGTCAAGAACACTAAAAACTTTAGTGTTTTCCGTTAGAGGCAAGCATTTTGCTAACTGGTTCTCACTTACGAAGGACCAACGGACTACACGATGTCACTCCTCATCTTTAAATTTTGCCTGCCAATACTGCTTGGCTATTCCCTGTTTGTCGGACTTTCAGGGCGGTTCATTCCGTTCTTAAAGCCTAATGAACTCATTGCACGGCCCAGCTGGTTTTTAGGCCTGTGGACCGGGCTCGCTGTCACTATAGTGACTGGAGTTGCCATGCACATGGCGTTCGAACTCCCACTGGCCGATGTGAAGCCGTTGGTCAAGCCCACGGGGCTGATTCTGGCCGTAGCGCTTATAACGGGATTGATCGGCTACTTCTTATATCGATCAGATGTCATCGCTGAGCTGCGCTATCAAACCGCGTTGGATCAATCCGCTGAATCGCTGTCCGACGCAACTAACGCCTTAAATGAATCCGAAACGTCACCTGACGACACCGATTTGCTCTTTGCTGATGTGGACTTGCGCGATGAGATGAACATGGACAGCACATTGATTACAGATGATGTGGACGATGAGGTGATCGCCGATCACGTCTTGGCTCGCAACGATCTCGTCATCGACGGTGAAATCGTAGATTCTGAGGAACAAAGCAGTGTATCGCTGCTATTTGATCAGGTTGCTACACCCACCCCCGAAGAGTCGAGTGTCAGTATCGAACCACCAGCTACGGTACAAGCTGATCTATTCGAACAGCAAACGATCACTGAACAGGCATCCCTCGCTGATGAAGCTGAGGCGGAAGCAGAAGCTATTGCACAATCCGCCGCGGAACTAGCTGCCGAAGCAGAAGCGGAAGCGGAAAAAGAGGCGCGTGCGGCAGCAACCGCACAAGCTGCGGCCGCTGAAGTTGCTGCACAAGCACAAGCCGCCGCCGCTGAGACACAGATCGCTCTGGAATCAAGCCAGACCGAAATGAAGGAGATCTCCAGCGAGCTAGCTGAACAGATATCGGTTAATACAGAATTATCCACTGAAGTTGAGAAGCTAAAACAAACACTGGAATCTGAATCTCAATTGCGTTCACAAACAGAATCCCACTTGCGCATTACCCGAAAAGCATTAAAGAATTTGGAGGGTGATACACGTGATTTCGAAACAGACAAAGCCGATGCTTTGATAATCGTTGAAGAGCAGCTGGACTCACACGTTAAGGAGACAGCGGCAGCGCAAGCGCGAGCCAATCGTGAAGAAGCTAAGCGTATTTCAGCTGAAACCACGATTGTGGACATGAAGAAAGACTTACTGCAAGCGAAGCGCGAACTACGACGCAACACAGAAGCACGCGCCAAAGCACTTAGCACAGCAAACAAGTCAGTGGCATTTGCCCGTCAATCAGTACAAGCACGTACGCGAGCTGAAGCAAGAATCAAGCAGCTTGAAAGCCGGTTAAAGTTAAGTCAAGAAACGGTAAGCAGCTTGATTGCCGCTTTAGATAAAGAGAAAGCTCGTACTCAAACTGATGTAACCGAAATGGCGAAAGAACTCATTCTTCAGCAAAAACGTTTGGATGAGAAGCGCACGTTAGATGAAGCTGGTCGACGAACTCAGAAGCGCTTAACTCGTCGTGTCGCTAAGAAAGTCAGTTAATACGCTCGTTAATAAAACAGCGGAAACAAAAAAGGCGCGTTACCCAACAGGTAACGCGCCTTTTTTTTATTAACTAAACCAGCTTAAGCACCGAAGCGTCTTTCCCCCTGCCGCTCCTGTTCTGACATCATTACCCCGTTAGTTGGCGATGCTAAACGCCAAGTGTTTATTTCGCGATCCGAGATTCGTTGATGCGGATGGTCACTTCCCTCTGCTGCTTGTCTGGCCCGACGCTGCATACTCAGCATGAACCAGATGGCTACAACGTACACACAGATAAAAGCTACCAGTACTGGAACTCCCTGCATGGCTAACAGCGCTACAACCCCCGCAAACACCGAAGCACATACCGCGATGACACCCATGATTTGGTAAGGGTTCATCTATTGCGCCTTCTTCGTTAAACTTTGTGTCATTAAATATACCTACCGCTACGTAATGTCGCAATAGCAATCTGCAATTGAGTTTAATTACGCTTACCAAACAGAAATAATTCAACCGAAAAACAACCAAAAAGCGTCAACAATTTGTCGATCAGTTGACTAATTCTCGAAACCCTGACTTTTATGTAAGGTCAGAAAACACTTGCAAAACACCGGTGTTTACATAGCGCAGTTCTTTGCCTTTTGGATGAGAACTCAATATTCCGGCTGCCGCTAACTTTTTCAAATAGGAAGAGCTGGTTTGACGCCGTGAAATTCCTGCTTCCACTAAATCAGCGTTTGTACAAATAGGTCGACACACCGCCTGCATGACAACATCCACTGGCGCGCGCGAGAGTGTTTGTTCGATAGTTTCTCGACAATGATCGATATGCTTCACCAAGGCCTCCAGGCGATTGGTGAGATCCAATGCGGTTTCATTCATGGCGCGTAAATAAAATCGAACCACGGCATTGTCATCTGGCAACGCTTGCTTAAAGTCCTCAGCGTGTGAGCTGAAAAAGGCGGATAAACACAGAGGGGCATGGTTCAACATCCCCTCTTCCCGCAGCAAAGCGCCAAACAATAAACCGGCACTGGCGTGATTGTTTGCGGTGAACGGGCACAATCGCCTGAACTTCGCATCGGCAATGGCTGCCATAACCAAGCTATCGGATTCACCACCGTGATCAGAAACCACATGTTCCCAGTGCGCTAACCCGTGCTGCAGTGCTTCATTGGAATTGGCATCACGCCTAAGCACGACCGAATGTGGCACAGCGTCATCGGATAAGCGCTCAGCAATATGTAGGGCCATCGATCGAGTGACCGGCGTGTGTTGCGGTGAGTGGGTAATGCTGGATGCGATTGAGGCGTAGTTTTCTGCCCGCAGCACACCTGGATGATTAGGTTCATCGATAACCGTTTGCAACCAAACTGGCTCTCCATCTAACTGCATGGCCCCTAAGCCGTCCAACAACCACACCATGTCACGAAAAGACAGTGCCGCAAAAGGTGAAGCAAAACGCAACGCATGCTCTAACCCACTTAAGGCTCGATGAGCTGAAATCAACTGACGTTGATCAATCGCGTTTAATGCGGTTGGCTCGGAGCTTTTGGGTGTGACTGAAACAAGCTTTTGTGCGTTCAATTCACTCATCGTTCGCTCCATTATCAAGCAAGTTTCGGTAGGTGATTTCATCGATGTTAGTGCCACAGGCGATGACCCCAATACGGTTGGCATCAATTCCGTGCAGTGGCCCCATCAAGGCAGCAATCGTGGCTGCACAGGCGGGTTCAACCGCTAGTTTTAACGACGTGAAAAACCATCGCATGGCGTCTCGCATAGCTTGATCATCCACTTGCACCAATTCGTCAACATGCTCTTGAACCAGGCCAAAGGTAATGGGCAAATGCATCGGTGCACCCAGACTGTCGGCAATGGTGTTAACCGGTACGTTCGGTAAGGGTTTACCTGCCGCCAAACTGGACGCCATACCACGCGCGCCGGTAGGTTCGATACCAATCACACGACAGCTGGGATTCATTGCTTTCACTGCCGTGGCGACGCCTGCGATTAAACCGCCGCCACCTACGGGCACCAAAACCACATCCACATTTGGCGCATCTTGCATCAATTCAAGACCCACTGTCGCCGTACCTTCGACCGTGGGCCAGCTCTCAAACGGATGCACCATGGCATAGCCACGTTCTTGCTGCAAAGCTTCCACCATGGATACCAGCTCGGTAATGTCGTTACCGAACACCACCTCAGCGCCTTCATCTTGACAGCGCTTTACACGATAGGCATTAGCACTTTTAGGCATCACCACAGTAACAGGCAAACCGGCCGCCTTACCTGCTAAGGTCGCGGCGATGGCATGATTCCCAGCAGAGAATGCGGTTATTCCGGGAGTACCTTTGGGTAATTGACTGACGGCATTCAAAGCGCCACGCAATTTAAAACTGCCGCTGGTTTGAAACAACTCCATTTTAAAAATCAACGACTGCTTGGTAAGTCCGGGCGGAAGTGTGCCTGAGTAAGACACGCACGGCGTTCGAATGATTCGCCCCTGCAGGCGCGCAGCTGCAGCCTCTATGGCGTTCAAAGATAACCCGTTACGAGACATGTTATTTCACGATGCTTAGGACGCCAAAGTTCGTACGCAGTTTACCTCTATAAACTGGTACCACGCAGCGTCATATAACTGAATACCACACGATTAATTGCCGTTACCACGCAGATCAACGCAAATACACCCGCAATGAGCACAAAATGTTGCGGCCATATACACATCATTACAAACGCAATGATGGTTTCAGTGCCTTCCGCCAAGCCATTTATGTAGTAAAACCCTTTATACGCAAAATCAGGATGATCGATCTCTCGCCCACGTGCAAAGGTGTCAAAGGCAAGAAAGCTGGCGCCGGTTGCGACAAAACTGGCAATCAATACGGCGGCCGCAAGGGCATTAGTTCCCGGGTCATATAGCGCAAAGCCCAACGGAAAAATGGCATAGAAGATAAAGTCTAAAACAATATCTAAATAAGCACCCGCATCAGTGCTACCCGACTGACGAGCCATCTCCCCATCAATACCGTCAGCAAGCCGATTGAGGAACAACAAAAATAAAGCGATTAAAAAATGACCAGTGGCCACACCGGCCAACGCCAAAACACCAATCAAAAAACCAACAACCGTGACCTGATCTGCATTCATGCCCCACTCTTGCACGCGAACCGCAACACGTTGTAACGGCGCTTTTAATTTCGGAACCACGTAGCGATCTAACATAGCTTTGACCCATTAATTTTTTTTAAGCAATTTGCTCTAGCAATGACACTGTCCGTGCACCTGATGGGATATCACTCGAATCATGAGTGACCAACAAAATCGGCAAGGTGGCGGCCGAGCACCACGTGAATTCACGAATTTTTGACCGTCGATCGCTGTCCAGACGCGAAAACGGTTCATCCAGTAGTAAAGCTTCCGGATTAGATAATAAAGTTCTAAGTAAACTAACACGCGCTCGTTGACCACCACTCAAGGTGATAGGGTCTCTGTTTTCTAGTCCATTTAAACCCGCAGCTTCCAGGCTTTTACACACTTGCTTCCAACGCTCACTCTTAGAACCTGCGGGCAAGCCAAACAACAAATTCTGACCCACAGTCATGTGGGGAAAGAGATAATCTTGCTGAAGCATTAAACCCAGCCTTCGACGTTCAGTCGGCAAGTGGGTGAGCTCCTGATCATCTAAATAAGCTTTCCCGGTAGTTCGGATAGCGGGGTGTAGGGTGCCGGTTAACCACGCCAAAATGGTTGATTTACCACTACCACTGGGGCCCGTTAACGCCAACACTTCACCTGCGGATACCTCAAACGATAAGTCTGAACAAAGCGGTTGCCCATTGGGCAGTTTCATTGTGAGTGCAGAAATTCTTAGCGTTGCCATAAAGCCGCTCTGGGTTTAAGCACCAACCAAGGCACAATCAAAGCAGCCAAAAATGCCAACAGCGGCACCAAGCTTTGCAGTAACGCAAGTGCTGCAATAACGCGACGATCGACGCCACCGAAACTGGTTACCAGTTCGATTGCCAAAGTTTGATAACGCCCTGCACCTAGCAACAAGGTGGGTAGGTATTGCGCCACACTCACGGCAACCGCCACCGCCGCGGCCTGACTCAGTGGCTTGACTAGCATCGGCATATGCACTTTCGACAACACCCGAAAATATCCCCCACCTAACGTATTCGCCGCGTGATGCCAATTAGGGTCGTGTTCACGCCAAGCAATGGCCAAAATAAGAATGACATAGGGCAAGGCGTAAACCCAATGACTGTAAACCACTGTTAGCCAATGCCCATCAATACCCAGCAACAAAGCGATAGCCTGCCATCCAAATAATAACGTGACTTGCGGTACTAACAATGGGACAAACCACACACTGTTAAGCTTTGGCACTCTCTGTAATCTTTCCAGCTCTAACCATATTACTGCGGCTATCATGGCCAAAAGAGCAGTTGCGCTAGCGATACACAGCGTGAGTAACAACGGATCAAATAAAGTGTTTGACTTCGTTAACCACTGAGCAGTGGACCACTGTTGAGGCAAGGCGCTTGGAAATCGCCACCGCCACGCAACGCTCCACAAAATTAACATAATCAACGCGAATACGCTAAAGAGCAACACCGAACTGATCACCCACTGCCCAAAGGCTCTGAACAATTTAAGTCCTGCGCCCCGGTGACCATTGGCACGTCGCTGTTGAGACCAAAAACTCATTAATCGTTCGATTAAGAACAATCCGGCAAATACTATAAAAACGCCTAGCGCTAAGGTTAAAGCACCGGCGGAAGCTGCAGCTCTGGAATCGGGATCACTCACCAAAGTCATCAGAAACACCGCGAACGTCGGTGGGTTACCTGGCCCGAGCAGTAACGCCATATCTACCACACTTAAATTAAACGCCAGGATAATTAATAACGTAAAGCGGATTCGAGAATACAGTTGCGGCAAAATCAACCGACTCCAACAACGGGCAGGTGAGTAACCCAGCGTTCGGCCAATGGCTAAAGACGCATCCACATGCAAGCTGGGTAACTGAGCAATGGCAGCGAGTAAAAGAAACGGAAACTCTTTAACCACCAAACCAATGATTAACGAAACGCCTTCAGCATCGGGAACCACCCAAGCTGTGGGAGGCCTATCCCAGTCCGTTAACCAGGGCGAGAATAATCTAGCGATCCAGCCACTCGGGGCAATTAGAAACAATAAACCAACCGCCAAAGCCGCATGCGGCACGGCCAATAGCGGTGGCAAACTGGCCAAAACCCAACGCCATATTCGGGTGCGTTGCACACAAACCAGGCACAAAGTGGTGAGTAAAAAAACCAGAGCGGTGGCGATTAAACCAGTTTGCAGCGTCAGCTTAACCGATGGCCAAAATCTGGAATCGTTGAATAGCTGAGTAAATCCTTCGGTTTCGGCCAAGCCGGGAAGTAAGCCAAACGCGGGCAACACAGTGCCAAATAGACCTGCAAGCAGCGGTGTAACAAACAACAACAACACAGCGCCACCCAACAGTCGGGTTGGCTCGCGTAGCAACACGTAACGAAAACGCGTTTAATTGCCGTAACGTTCAATCCATTCTGTTTCTAAAGCTTCTGCCCATGAAGCGTGTGGTTCAGGCAGTACAGCCCGACTGCCGATTGGCAATGCCCAAACGCCAAGATCAATGTCGTTAAAGGCTTTACGTTGCTCATCATTCACCGAGTCCAAATTTAAGACGGTTGGATCACCCCAAAATTCGGGGTTGGCTTTACGTGCTTGCGCATCAGGCGAGAGTAAGAAATTAGCAACGATCATGGCTCCCGCCTTGGCTTTTGCATTCCATGGAATGGTGACAAAATGCGTATTACCAATGGTTCCGTTTTCAAACACATAAGTTCTAACAGAATCTGGCAGCTGTCCACCTCGTACGGCAGCCGTTGCCTCATTCGGATTAAACGATAAAGCAATATCGACCTCTCCATCATCGAGCATTTGTCGAGTCGATTCAGCATTAGTTGGCCACGACTTTCCGTCGCCTCGCAACATGGGGTGCAAGGCATCTAAATAGGCCCACAAGGGTTTTGTCACATCACCGAACGTTGCTTGATCAACCGGTTGTGCCAAGGCCGCTTGGTTGTCAGTCAATTCGTGGAGGAACTGCTTTACTAAGGTGGTGCCGTGAAATGCAGGCGGTGCAGGATAAGTGAATCGGCCGCCCGATTTCACATAGTCCATCAGCTCAGCCGCTGATTGCGGCGGTGTTTGTGTGACTTCAGTGTCATAGATAAACACCAATTGCGCACCACCCCAAGGTGATTCAAGCCCTTCCACAGGAACGGAAAAGTCGTTCTTTATCGACGGCGAATCTTGCACTTTATCGCTGTGCTCTAAATGATCAGCAAACGGGCCCCAAGTTAACGCTTTGCGTTTCATGGAGGCGAAATTCTCACCATTAACCCACATCAAATCCACGTTGCCATTTTCATTTCGGCCAACCGATTTCGCCGCTTCCAGCTGTCCGACCACTTCGGCAATATCGCCCACTTTGACGTGCTCCAGCGTGACTCCATAGTCGGCCTCCACACGCTCAGCGGCCCACTGCAAGTAGTCATTGATTCGATCGGATCCACCCCAGGCGTTGAAATAGACCGTTTGCCCGCGCGCCTCTTCCAAAACTGCATTCCATTCACTGTCTGGCTCAACCGCTTGCGCGGAAGTGGCAGCCGCAAGCGCCAGGGTAAACGCAGCCGATAACGCAGGCTTGGCCAAAGTAAAGAGATTCTGAATGCGCATGGGGGTCCTGAATACTGTGAGCTTGGGGTTTCGAGAAATAGTAAGACTGCAAAACCTGACGAAGGTTCGCACGCCCCAGTATACCCGTGTTTTAGGACACAGTTTTCGTCGTATAGGCCGCTGCAATCAGCTCTTGTGTGTACGGATGGGAGGGGTTATCAAACACAGAATTTACGTCCCCCGATTCGACTGCCTTGCCGCCTTTCATAACAATCAGGCGACTACTCATGGCCCGCACAACCTTTAAATCGTGTGAAATGAATAGGTAAGCCAGCCCTAAGCGTGATTGAAGCTCTTGCAGTAGCTCGATTAACTGAACTTGAACAGCTCGATCCAGAGCGGATGTGGGCTCATCCAGCATAATTAAGCGAGGCTCCAATATCAGCGCCCGTGCAATGGCAACCCGTTGCCGCTGCCCACCAGAGAACTCGTGTGGGTAGCGAAAGCGAAATTCGGGATCTAAACCGACGTTCGTCAGCACGTCCACAACCTTGGCATCGGCAGCGTCGCTTTCCGGCAACCGGTTATGCGCTTTGAGCCCTTCGAGCACAATATCGGCGATTGACATTCGCGGGCTCAAACTGCCAAACGGGTCTTGAAACACCACCTGCATGTCTTCCCGTAAGGGCTTTAACGCCGCGCCATCCAGTTCGTGAATGGGTTTTCCATCAAACCAAATAGGGCCTTCAGACGGCACAAGCCGCAACAACGCTTGAGCCAAGGTGGATTTTCCCGAACCACTTTCACCAACCACACCCAACGTTTCACCCGGGCGCAACTCTAAAGACAATCCATCAACCGCTTTAACGTGGCCCACTGTGCGCCGAAATATTCCACGCTTAATGGGAAACCAAACCTTCAAATCTTCTGTTTTTAATATGGGCTCAATCGCTGTATCAACTTGGGGCGCGTTACCCGTGGGCTCCGAATCCAACAGTTCTTGGGTGTACTCGTGGGAAGGCTGTGTAAATACATGTTGAGTTTCACCGGTTTCAAGAATTTTCCCGTCCCGCATTACGCACACACGATGAGCCACATTTTCCACAACGGTTAAGTCATGGGTAATAAGGAGTACGGCTAAACCTAGCTTTTGTTGAAGCTCGATGAGTAACGATAAAATTTGTGCTTGAACCGTAACATCTAAGGCCGTAGTCGGCTCATCAGCTATCAGGATATCCGGATCATTCGCTAACGCCATCGCGATCATCACGCGCTGGCGCTGACCGCCACTGAGCTGATGAGGATAAGCGCCCATGCGCTCAGCCACTTGATCTAAGCCCACTAAAGCCAATAATTCCAATGATCGTTCACGAGCCGCTGATGGATTCAACCCTTTGTGAATCAACAACACCTCGTTCAATTGCTTTTCAATGGTGTGTAGGGGATTGAGTGATGTCATCGGCTCTTGAAAAATCATGCCGATTTGATCCCCTCGAATGCGTTCCATAACCACCGGCGGCGCACCGATGATCTCTTCACCATGAAATTTTATCGAACCCGATGGGTAACTGGCTTGGTGCGGATTAAGCAGCTGCAGTATGGACAGTGCAGTAACAGATTTTCCCGAACCACTCTCCCCTACCAACGCTAAGGTTTCACCCGCGTATAACTCAAAGCCAACGTTGTGCACCACATCCACATCACCACCGCGTGTGGCGAATCGAATGCTTAAATCGTCAACGACGAGTAACGGCTTGTTTGCATCCACCATTACACGCTCGCCTTAAGCGGATCAAACGCATCCCGCACTGCTTCACCGACAAAAATTAATAGACTGAGCATGAGCCCCAACACCACAAAGCCACTGATGCCCAACCACGGTGCTTGTAAGTTGGCTTTGCCTTGAGCCAGTAGTTCGCCTAAGGACGCGGACCCCGGAGGAAGACCAAAGCCTAAAAAATCTAATGAGGTCAGTGTGGTGATGGAGCCATTAAGTATGAATGGCAAGAACGTTAGCGTGGCCACCATGGCATTGGGCAACACGTGTCGATATAGGATTGACCAACGCCCTACTCCAAGCGCACGAGCCGCACGAACGTAGTCTAAGTTTCTGGCTCGCAGCACTTCCGCACGGACAACGCTCACCAGACTCATCCAACTAAATAAAAGCATGATGCCCAGTAACCACCAAAAGTTGGGCTCAACGATGCTGGCCAGAATAATAAGTAGGAATAAAGTGGGCAGCCCCGACCAAATTTCAATGAAGCGTTGGCCGAGAAGATCGACCCACCCACCGAAGTATCCTTGCATGGCTCCCACCGCGACACCCACAACGGAGCTAACTAAAGTCAGGATCAGCCCAAACAGTACAGAAATTCTAAAGCCATAAATGAGCCGCGCCAAAACATCACGGCCTTGATCATCAGTTCCTAACAGATTATCTGCCGATGGAGGGGCTGGTGCAGGTACGGGTAAGTTGTAGTTGATGGTGTCGTAGCTATAACGAATGGGAGGCCACACCATCCAACCTTTTTCGTTGATGAGTTCGGCTACAAATTCATCACGGTACTCAGCGGACGTTTCAAAATCTCCACCAAAGGTGGTTTCCGAGTAGTCATTCCAAATGGGGAAATAGTGTTGGTTATCGTACTGCACATACAAGGGTCGATCATTAGCCAAAAACTCAGCACCTAACGACAACACAAACAACACTAAGAATATCCAAAGCGACCAAAACCCACGTCGATTTCGACGAAAGTTATCCCAGCGGCGACTGGCCATAGGAGACATCGCCATCGCTAGTCTCTACTCTCAAAGTCGATGCGAGGATCTATGATCATGTACATCACATCGCCGATGATATTCAAAATCAAACCCAAGAACGTGAACACAAATAAGGTGCCGAAGATAATCGGATAGTCTCGATTAATCACGGCCTCAAAGCCAAGCAAACCCAGGCCATCGAGCGAGAAAATGATCTCGATAAGCAAAGCCCCAGTAAACAAAATGCCAACAAACGCACTGGGAAACCCAGCCACAATAATCAACATGGCGTTTCTAAACACATGCCCATACAACACGCGATTTTCCGAAAGCCCTTTCGCTCTGGCGGTAAGCACATATTGCTTATTGATTTCATCCAAAAAGGAGTTTTTAGTTAGCATCGTTAAGGTAGCAAAGCCACCTACTAACATAGCTGTGAGAGGTAACACTAAATGCCACGCGTAATCGATGACTTTCTCTAATGGGTTCATGCTGGAAAAATTATCTGACACCAGCCCCCGTAACGGAAACCAATCGAAATAGCTGCCTCCGGCGAATATAACCACTAATAGAATGGCAAATAGAAAACCGGGAATGGCATACCCGACAATGATTAGCCCGCTGGTCCATACATCAAACGATGTGCCGTCACGAACCGCTTTTTTTATACCCAACGGAATGGAAACCAAATAAACAATGAGCGTGGTCCAAAGCCCCAATGAAATTGACACGGGCATTTTTTCAACCACCAAATCAACCACACGCGCATCGCGAAAAAAACTATCACCAAAATCGAAGGTGATATAACTTTTCATCATCAGAATGAAACGTTCAAATGGGGGTTTGTCGAAGCCGTATAGCTTTGTTATGTCTTGCACCAGCTCGGGGTCCAAGCCTCGAGTGGCGCGCGATTGTCTTTCAGAACCCCCATCTGCACCGGTGCTGGAACCGGCCACATTGACGTTATCTGCACTATCCCCTGTTATCCGGGCAGTAGCGGAAACTGCATTACCTCTAAACTCTGCCAACATCTGTTCAACCGGCCCACCCGGGGCGGCTTGAACAATGGCAAAGTTAAGCACCATGATTCCAAACAACGTTGGAATCACCAGCAATAAACGACGAATGATGTACGCGAACATAGGGGGTATTAACTGTTCTGCGGGGCTTTATTAACTTTTCGCCCCTACTTATCCAGTGCCGCTTCTTTTTCAGCGTCCACCCACCAAGTGTTCAAACCTAATGAGAATTTTGGCTTTGTTTCAGGCTTATCGAATTTATTCCAATAAGCCACACGATAGGACGGTATATGCCACTGAGGCACTAGGTAGTAGTTGTGCAGTAGAACTCGATCCATCGCTTTCACAATGGGAACTAAAGCTTCACGGTTAGGTGCACTCACCAGTTGATCAATGAGTTCATCAATAACCGGATGCGAGATACCTTGATAATTTCTAGAGCCAGGTTCATCAGCACTCTTTGAACCCCAATAGTCATACTGTTCGTTACCCGGTGATTGCGACTGCGCCCAACCCGTCATGATGATGTCAAAGTCACGCTCTTCTATGCGCTTTTGATATTGCGCAGAATCTACCATGCGCACTTTTAAATCAATGCCAAGTCGTTCCAACGTTTTTTTGTAAGCTAAACCAATGCGCTCAGAGCTAGGAGACACAATTAAAAATTCAGGCGCCATGACTTCACCCGACTCTGCATGCGTAAGCTTGCCGTTTTTAATGGACCAGCCCGCATCACGAAGTAAAACTAAAGCTTCACGATATTGTTTTCTTAAGTTACCAGAACCATCGGTTTCAGGCAGTTTAAATTCTGCATCAAAAACCTCAGCCGGTAGCTGGTCTCGATATTTTTCTAAGATAGCCAGCTCCTCACCTTCAGGTAAGCCTGTGGCTTGGAATTCTGAATTTTGGAAATAGCTGCTGGTGCGTGTGTAGGCGCCGTAAAAGAGGTTTTTATTCATCCATTCAAAATCAAACGCCAAGCCCATCGCTTTTCGTACGCGAATGTCAGAAAACATAGGTTTGCGTAAATTCAGCAAGAAACCCTGCATAGGTTGAGTGTTGCTGTCTTCAATCAGCTCTTTAACCAGCCGACCTTCTTTCAACGCGGGCACATCATAGGCCGTTGCCCAATTTTTTGAAATATTCTCACTACGAAAATCCACATCACCAGCCTTAAGCGCTTCCAAGGCAACAGTGCCGTCTTTGTAGTAGTCGTATTTCATCACACCGAAATTGTGTCGTCCTTTGTTAACAGGTAAGTCTTTACCCCAGTAATCTTCAACCAGTGCGTAACTCACCGACCGACCAACATCGATGGTGTCAAACTTATAAGCACCACTGCCCAACAAAGGCTCAGTCGTGGAGGCACCAAATTCACGTCCTTCCCAGAAGTGTTTTGGAAGAATTGCCAGCTGACCCATAATCATTGGTAGCTCAGCGTTATTACCTTCTGAGAAAGAGAATTTTACGGTATGAGAATCTAGTGCTTCGGCCTTAGCCACTTTGCCGTAGTAGGATTTATAAAACGGATGACCTTCAGATTTAATGATGTCAAACGTGAAGACAACATCGTCAGCGGTTAAAGCCACTCCATCATGCCAGCGTGCTTCTTTACGCAATCGAAAAATGACCCAGCGTTTATCGTCAGGGATCTCAACAGATTCAGCTAACAGGCCGTATTCTGAAAAGGGCTCATCCATTGCTTGTTCTGTTAGCGTGTCATAAATGCTGCCAGCACCCGCAGCCGACACACCCTTCAGAACAAATGGGTTTAAATTATCGTAGGTTCCGGTGGAGGCCATCGTAATTTGCCCACCCTTAGGCGCATCCGGATTCACATACTCAAAATGTGTAAAGTCAGCGGGGTATTTCAAGTCGCCACTGATGGCCACACCGTGAACGGGCTCGGCCGCCTCAGCGGAAGTGAGTAAGGCTGTGATCACAACAGCTGCGGTCAAAACCGCTGTACCAGCCCAAAGAGCTTTCCTGCGTTGTTGCACAGCGTGTTTATTGTGTGCAAGAGCTTTAGAATCCGTGCGAGTGTGCGCGCGGTTTGAATGGGCATGCTGTGCTTTCATAATCACCGTTACTCCTGTGTCAACCATGGCTCTATTTAGTACAAAGTCTGTGCCTGTGATACGACAGAAATACGGCGTTAGGCTAGTTGAGCACGCCGTACTTCCAGTGGGTTACCGCAAATTTCACTGTTTAACGTCCTCGTTGGCGCTAAGAACTAGCGCGCAGTGCCTTCAATGGCCCCTGTTTAACCCGATAATTATCGCAACATCACCTCGGCCAGCGGCTGGGCGCGGGTTCACTGGCCCAATCAAATTCATAGCGTGAGGATTGATCAAAAACTTGGTCAAGACGGTGAAATATGGTCTCACCAGTGGTATCCCGAGATGACTCAACCACGTAACTTCCGCCACCCAGTGTCAAAGCACCGCCGGTGACCACGGCTGCGGCAATTTTTACCACGCTCCACGGACGCTCACCGGTTACCTTGCCAGTCCTGCCATTTACAACGAATCGATAAGTTTTACCACGAAATTGAAATGCGGCTGTCCAAACGGGCAGCAAAACGTGTTTAAAGGTGGTATCACTATGCTCCGTGCGCAGTCGCGTGATGCGCTGCTGATCACCACCAATGGCGTTACGCACGTCACTGTGAATGATTTTGTCCATGCGCTTTTGCGCTAAGCCAAAGCCTTCATCCAGATCAACCTGATAAACCTCACTGCTAAAACCCGATAAAAAGTCTTCGGTGTAAGGCACTAAATTTTGTAAATCCCAAGGCTCTAACCAATCGGTGATTTTTCGTGGCAGGGTGCGAGTTGCTCCCACCAAGACATCATCAAAATGCCGACTGGTGCGACCACTCACCGGTGTCCATCGAATTTTGGGCACCTGTCGGGTGCGCGTCACGCGCGTACCGTTCTCCACTGTTGTATAGCGTTGCCTAACGTAATACACGTCTCCGCGTTGGCCGCTGTAAGCGCTGGAGGTATCACTGTCGTAGGTCCAATAGGGCACATAAACGCCATGCAGGCCGGTGTCTTCCCGAGCGTATTGTTTGAGTTTATTGGGGGCGAACCAGCGTTTACCAAGCCATGTTCGATAGGACTCAGCCGCCTGCTTTGCGTCCACTTTAAACGGCAACAGGGCTTTGGGTTTTATCGGTTTGGAATTACCGGTTTCAGTCACCACGGTCGTGGCGCAAAAGGGGCATTCACCCGAATGTATATGTGCGTCTAAATCAAATAAGGCAGCGCAGTTGGGACAGCGAATACCTTGTTCATTGGGCGCTAATGGCTGCGCGATTTGCAATTGGCGCAACGCATTGTGTAAATCCAATTCCCGAATGGGCTCGGCAGCCATTTGGATTTCGTTTTGATGGCCACAGTACTGACACGTGGTGTTGTCAGTACCGATGGCGTAATGCAAAACCGCGCCGCACTGCCCGCACGGGAAGCGTTTCTGAACTAACGCTTTGGTGGTGATTTCCCCCGCGGCCAGCCAGTCGTGTTTTGTTGCGTCATTCTGAGGTGCGCTTTTTGCCACAATGAATTTTTGGTTTTTGCGTTACTTAGGTATAGGTGGTGGAGTGACGTTCTGATCAAAAAGTTCAGCCAGAGCGTGCACTTGACCCGCGGCTCGCCAAGCCTTCATCGACGGCGACCACACCAAAGTGTCAGCATCGATTGAGCCACTCTTCACTTGCGCGACAATTGCATCGATCGCAAACGGCCCAGTTGCATTATCACCATTGGCCACGTGAAATTGAACCGCCTGGGGAACCGGAGGTGGTGTTGCATTGCCACCGCCATCGAAACTGTCATTCATGCGGTTAGCCATCGCTAAGCCCACCCCCATACCTATGCCTTCAGCCGCACCGCTGCCTTGGGTACCCGCTGCGGTTTCCATGGCAACACCAGTTTGGTACTTTAAAAATTGGTCTAAGTTACCCGTCATACCCATGCTGGTGCGCTTATCGAGTGCTTCGGATACAGCAGGGGGCAGTGAAATACTTTCCACCAACACGCGAGTGAGTTCTAAACCATATTCACCAAACTCAGGACTGATTCGACGGGTTAAAAATTCACCCAATTGATCGTAGTTCGCCGCCATATCCAAAACAGGGATGCCTGAACTACCCACGACCGTTGCAAATCGGGAGGTAATTAAGTTTCGCAGCTGGTTACTGACTTCATCTGTTGTGAACACACCATCGGTGCCCACAATTTCTTGGATAAATTTTAATGGCTCAGTAACACGAACGGAATAGTTACCAAACGCACGAACCCGCATACCACCGAATTCAGAATCACGGATCATTAGGGGTTGCTTAGTGCCCCATTTTAAATCGGTGAAGCGACGAGCATTGACAAAGTACACTTCCGCCTTAAAGGGACTTTCAAAGCCATGATGCCAATTTTGTAACGTCGTTAGTACCGGTAAGTTTTTTGTTTCTAGTTCGTAGGTGCCAGGGCCAAGCACATCAGCCACCTCACCTTCGTTAACGAACACAGCAAACTGGGTTTCGCGAACAATGAGTTTCGCCCCATATTTAATCTCGTTACCGTAACGTTCGAAACGAAAAACCATGGTGTCGTTCGTGCTATCAAGCCACTCGATAACATCGACAAATTCATGAAATAGTCGACTAAATAAGCCCATCGTTAACTCCTAATAAATTCGATCAAGCCAATTAAGCATCAGCAGTTTGTTTTGCCGCTGCGCGCTTGAGAGTTTCTTTCAAGCTCTCTTCCATCTCTTCCAAGCTTTTCTCTGCTTCTGCACGACGACGCTTGCCTTCATCGGCAATTTGCAAACTCTCTTCTACCGTAGCAATCAAGTTGTCGTTAGCCTGCTTTACCGCGTTCACATCAAACACGCCACGCTCCAGCTCTTCTCGAACTGTGCGGTTCGCTGTGCGCAAATTTTCAGCGTTTTTCTCGAGTAAGTCGTTAGTTAAATCGCTGGCAGCTCGCACACTCTTCGCAGCTTGGGCCGATCTAAAAATGGTAACGGCTTGGGCCAACTGTTGACGCCACAAAGGCACCGTATTAACCAGAGTAGAATTAATTTTGTTCACCAAGCCTTTATCGTTTTCTTGGATAAGGCGAATGCTGGGTAAGCCCTGCATGGCTACTTGACGAGTGAGTCGCAAGTCGTGGATTCTGCGCTCCAGATCATCCCGGCCGCTGCGCATATCGCGTAATTCTTGAGCTGCGAGAACGTCATCACTTGCACTGGCTTGGCGTTCAGCTTCCGGAATCATTTCTGAATCGATGTGTTCAAGTTTCTTCTCGCCGGCCAAAATGTAAAGTTCTAAATTATGGAAATATTCCAAGTTAGCTTCGTACAGCTTATCGAGTGACTTAATGTCACGCAGCAATTGAGTTTTGTGACCTTCTAAGTCATCCGTCACAGTATCAACCTGACTTCGCACACCTTCATACTGTTGAATGAACTTCGCCACTGGCGTGATGCCACCAAACAGCTTTTGCCATAGACGGCGTAACAGACCCGGTCGATCGTTCGGATCATAGTTTTCAACTTTGAAGCCTCGAAGCACCGTTACCATTTGGTTCAGCGATGCGCCTGCTGAGCCTAAGTCTTTGTTGCGCACACCTTCCAACATGCTGTCAGAGATGGTAGTGAGTTCTTGCTGAGCTTTGCTTCCAAAGAAAATAACCGAATTACTGTCGGCCAAATTAATCTCTCTCATCAAGCCGTCAATGCGCGATTTTTCCTCGGCAGATGTTTGTTCATATGGCACGATTTCGTGTTTTAATTCAGGTAGCAATTCAGTACCTGGCAACACATCGATACCGACCGCTGTATCCACCTTAGTTTCCGCCATGAAATTCCCCTTCTCTATCTAGTGCCGCAGACACTTAGCTTGCAGCATATTCGTTGTTTGCTATGGTCAAACCCAATCGAGTTAAACCACACCCTCTTTTTCCAGTTGCATTTGCAGCACTTCAATTTGCACATCCAATTCACTGGCGTTGTTTTCTTTAAGCTTTTGCTGCTGCTCTGCAATGACCGTTTCGATGGTGGTTAACACCCGTCGAAAATTATCTTCCAGTTGCTCGTTGTTGTCAGTGGTGTGCATGCGCGCATACCCTTCCGTCACCTGCTGAGCCCCATCCAAATACACCTTTAAAAATTTTCTTGCCCGCCGCGCATCGGTTGGGTCTTCTTCAATAGCTGCGGTAATCTTTCTGGCTTCCGCAGCGATGCGGCGCAATCGATCACGAAACTCCACATTTTTAATGGATTTTCCTGCCCGTTCAATCGCCTCAATCCGATCTTCCGCCTCGTCCAACAAATCGATGAGTTCTTCGGTGGTGATGCCCACCAACGGAACATCGCTCTGCCGCGCTGATGCATCGAAGTCGTAGTATAAGTAGCAACCTAACAAGGTTGCGGCAGCAAACAAAACACTGCTTATAAGCCCATGCCCACCGTTACTGGTGATACCCAGCCACGCCACGAAAAACATGCCCACGGCCACCATGACCGATCCGATCATTCGATAGGGGGTTGGGCTGGCGCGGCGTTTCCAAGCCCGCTTGGCCGCTTGGGCTTGAAGGCCAATTCCCTTGCGAATAAACGTGGCGCCTATGAAGGTTAAGGCAAGGGCGAGGCTGTTAGCCAAGGCCGCTTTGATTTCACCATGAGCCAGCGCTACCACCGTCGCTGGGACCAAAGGCAATGCAAGAAAATACAGCAGTAAGCCGCGCCACAGAATTTTCTTTGGCGGCCCAGCTTCTATACGTCGCACGGAAGACATGGCTAAATAAAATCCATCATCGACTGGCAGGACAGTAAACCCACGGTCAACACCAAAATGGCGAAGCCGACGATACGTTGAATCGGTTTTGGCATGGCTCTAATGATACACCTCCAGCTAGACCAAATCGGCCCATTTGATCACCATAGAGCGCTAGTTGGGCATTTCAAGGCTGATCGGTACTCATTCGGTGGGAACCTCTCTAAAGGCCTGCAATAAAGGAAAGTACAGAGCAAGCCGCAATGGGGCTGATTCCATTTGAGCCAAGATGTCAGCATATCGTCGCAATTGCGGCCCATGACGTTCCACTTCTGAAGCTAAAAACCCCTCTAGATCGCCGCCTTTGTGGTCTCCCGTTTTAAAGTCCACCACCCAGCGGGTGCCCTCTTGCGTGATAAAAGTGCGATCAATAACACGACGTTCGGTTCGCTCACCGGCGCTTACGGTTAGGGCCCATTCGGCTCTGGGCTGCGTATGTGAAGAATCGTAAAGCCATCGACCCGTTTCATCGTTGCTGACTTTAATTAGGGCTTGCAGGACGACTTTTGCCGATTCTGCAACTTCATTCTCCGGCAGCCCCTGCTGGCGCAGCTGACGCATCACCACAGGTTCCAGCTCACTTACCCCCTGTTCGGTTAATACGCCATGCGAATGAAAGCGTTCTAATTGCCGATGCACTACGGTACCAATGGCCCTAGCACTTCGACCAGCCCATAGGTAATCCACACTGTGTTGTTCATCCTCCAACACCTCATCAACCCGCCCATCGGGTGCTGAATAATTTGGCAGCACAGGCACCTGCCAATTCTCCGCCACTCGTTGCAATAACGGCGCAGCTAACATGGTGGAATCGTCAGATAAGGGATCGATTGAATCATCGGCTGAAGCGTCATCGTCATCCGGATTCGGAGGCAGCGCTTGAAGAGCTGCATCAAATTCAGGTTTAACGATTGGCCACAGCGGCTCTAACAAACTGCGCGCCTGTGCCTTCATTTCACCATCGGCTGGAACGCGCAACGAGGCCACTAAATACAATTGCCGAACGGCTCGCGTGCACGCAACGTATAACAATCGACGCGATTCTTGCTCATCATTGGCCGCATTCAGATTTTTGACCAAACGCCCTAGCGACTTATCCTGCTTCGATGCATTACGTTCGGTCATTGGCGCTAATAACAAGGCAGCCTTTCCGTCGCCAGCTGTATCCATGACAGCCCAATCCAACAGCTGCGTATCGTTAACTCGGGTGGATCGATTTAAGCCTGGCAATATCACGGTGTCAAATTCCAAGCCCTTCGACTTGTGCATGGTCATAATATGCACTTTGGCAGAACCATCATCGGGGGTTATGGCAAACAATCTATCCATCGCATGTTGTATCACTTGCGGTTGCCAAAGCTCCCCCTGGGCTTCGAGTTCATACAGCGTTTGCAAACAACGTTCAGCGGCATTTTTATCCACCTCACGTTGACACAATACCGGTCCACCTAACTGTAACCAAATAGCCTCAACCCAGCTCACCAAGGACGTTCGTTCGGCTCGTTCAATAGCCGGTTGAATGATAGTTAGAAATCGGGTTAACCGCGACTGACCCGTTTGACTTAAGGTGGCCAGTCGTTCTGCATCGTTAATTAACGCAGGCATTGAACGTGAAAATTCAACATCGCGCGTTAGAGCGTGCAAGTCATCCAAACCCAATCCACACCAAGGTGCACGTAGTATAGCTAACCAATGCAGCCGACTGTGCGGTAGTCGCAAGGCCAGAGTGAGTGAGACTAAATCCATCACCACCGGTTGCTCACCCAATGAATCCATATCCACCGACAAGTTGGCGATGCCTTTGCGTTGCAATGCGCCAAAAATTGGAATGGCCGCATTTCTTGAACGCACCAATATGGCAATACGTAAATCGGGGTTATTCTGGTATTCCGGTGAAGCCAAAGTGCTCGCCACTAACTGCGCTACTTGCTCTCCGGCGTCATCCGCACTTTGATCAAGTAACGGGTGAACGCGTACACAACCGGTTGCAGTTTGATGAGCGACCGAAGCAGAATACGCAATCGCACCCATGGCAGGATCAGCCTCTTCCTCAGGAACAAAAACTTCCGCAAACGTCTCATTAACCCAATTAACCACATCAGGAGAAGAACGAAAATTCACTTGTAACGTTAATGGCTCTAGCGTCACGTCATCGGTAATGCCATAGGTTTTAGCGATACTAAACAAACCCACTTCAGCTGCACGAAACGCATAGATACTTTGCATGGGGTCACCCACCACAAAAAACGAGCGTCCGTCCCCTCGCTGCCAACCTGCCACCAATTGCCGGAATAATTCAAACTGCGAACGCGAGGTATCTTGGAATTCATCCACCAGGATATGCTTTAAGCGTAAGTCCATCGATAAGGCAAGATCGGTGGGAGCATCTTCACTTCCTAACGCCAAGCGAGCACGCGTGGCGATCTCAATGAAATCAATAGCGCCTTGATCAACAAACACCTGATGCAAGGTGCGCTCTAAGCCAGGTAACTCAGTCAGCAGCTCTTCTAACAAGGCCCAGTGAGCATCAGCGTATTGAGGTTGTGGCAAACCAAGCACCCTCATCATGGAAGCTTGCAAACCCGGCGCCTCAGCAAAGGCCTTTAACAGTTGCGCAAATGCCGTCTTGCCTGCTTTGGCATCAGCTGCACTGATCCCGATAGCGTCAAGATCTTCTTTCTTAGTGGGAAAACCATCGGCCCGCGTGACTTGCTTTCTAATACTCTTTTGATCAGCAGTAAATACGCATTGCAGAAGGGCCTGCCAGGTAGATAAATGTTCTGCTACCAACTCAGGCACAACAGACAGAGATAAAAAACTCTCCCTCGCCTCTTTCACACCGGGCTTATAAACTCCTAAGGCGTCCATGGCTTCACTGGCGCTTTGCAACATCGGTAACAAAGTCGTTTTCAAGTGATGATCCACACGAGCGTGCTTAACCTCCCGATCAAAGGCTTGTAGCTCTCGAGTCACTAAGTCCTTTAGCTGATCTTCTAACCAACTTCTCAGCACCGCTCGATCTTCCACGTCAAACAGTGCGCGATAACGCAGCCACTGATCACGACTTGCCAATAAGTTGGCCAGCAATTGCTCCGCTCGATCAAACCGATTGCCAACAGTTGCCAACAAATGCGCATAGTTAGACATATCCGCCTTTAAACGTCGGCGCGCCGCTTCACGGTAGAGCGAGGATGCATCATCGAGGGGATTCGCCACGCCACCTAATGTGGATGTCACGGGCAATTGCTGAGCTAACATGGAACACAGCGCATCAATCGTGCTCATGCGCAGTCGATCGGGGTTTTCAAGTAAGCGCCAATCCAATTCGGCGTCGCGTTGTAAAACCGATTGGGCTAAGTCATAGCCTTCCCGTTCAAACGTTGACGTGGGTGGCTCGCTACTGGCCGCTTGCTCTAACGCTTCAACCACTCGGCTGCGCATTTCTGATGCGGCTTTTCGGGTAAAGGTTATCGCTAAAATTTCCTCAGGCTCGTTGACGGTAGCGAGCAAGGTGAGAACACGGCGCGTTAGCAACGCGGTTTTACCAGAGCCCGCCGGTGCTTGAACAATGAACGAGGTACTGGGTTCAAGCGCCCTTGCTCTTGCGTCGGAATCGATAGGAGGGGTTGCGCTAGTTGACATCGGATGACTCATCGACAACGTTTTGCAGGTTGTGCGATCGATACCGACATAAGGGTTTTAGATCACAGTAATCACACGCTTTAGGTTCGGGTGTGATGGTAGCCAAGCCTTCACGTATTTCTGTCATTAATAATTCTAAAGAAGCATTCCAATGATTGCGCCATTCATCCCAATCTTGTGGCGACTCTGGCACGCGCACTTTACCCGACACTCTCGGCAGCCAATGACTCTCAGCGGTTAGCCCTTTAAAACCCATATCGTTTTGCACCACTTGCGCAAAACTTACCCCTTCCACGCTCTCATCAATGGTGGCGTACAAAGGCAACTGCGGGTTACCTATTCTTGCCAAAGCCCAGTCAGCAGGACGGTTATTGGCACCTGTTTTGTAATCTAGAATGATGCGCTCACCGCTGTCCAGTACATCAATGCGATCAATGAGCACCTTAATTTTCACCCCATACAGCTGCACGGTATCGCCCTCTTCTAAGGCATCAACCGTAAAACCGATCACACGAGATTTTTCCACAAGCAACCAATCATCAATTAAGCGCTTTAAGCGAGGTCGCTCTAGTTCAGCTAAGGCAGGTTCAACGTTTTGCCTTTCTAACGACTTGTTTATGCAATCCAGCACTTGAGCATCACAGCTAGCTTCATCCATGGCATGCAACGCAGCCGAAGTCTTCACCTGCGCCCAAAATTCTTCCAGCGCGAAGTGAAGCAAATTCCCATGCACTCGCGGGTCTAACCCCATGCCCGGATCTTCTAAATTTTTAACCCCTAAGTGATGAATGGCAAAACCGCGAAACGGGCACTGTGCTTGATCTTCTAAGCGACGCGCTCCGCCCTTCACTCGAACACCTTCCAGTAACGCAGGGCCGTGGGTATCGGCAACCGATTGAAGCTGCGCTGATTGTGCAATGCAGTTGATTAGGACGGGAAATTGTTCGAAACCCAACAACTCTGATGTGTCGACTATCGGCAAATCAGCCACACAGGCTGCCGGCATTAATGGCTGACCGTCGCGAGTTAACGCATGGCTTGCAATGATGTGAGGGGCCGCGTGACACCAATGATCCCATTCCAATTTAGCCGCATGCAGTCGCTGCGCAGCGGTGGCTTCCGGCACACCACGTTCTTTTTGTAAGCTGCGTGGCAACAAAGTGGTCGCCGTCGTTTTCGGCGGCCATTGAGATGCGTCAGAGCCACTTAGCCAAAGATGATCAAACGTTAAACCATGACTTTCTAAACGGCCCATGATTTGAATAGGTGCATTAGAGGTTTCCGGTTGAAACAAACGTTGCTGACACAATCGCTGCAGCTCTTGTACCGCCACCTTGGCTTCCACTTTTTGGCCATCGTCTAACGATTCAAGTTCATCAATGACTTGTTGCCACACTTGCACCGCTTGATACTCCAATGACCCTAACCCTTCGCCGGGCCAGCGCAACTGCCTTTGCAATACGCGGCCAAATTTATCCGACCAGGTTGTTAAGGTGGCAGGCTTTCCCGCCAAAGCATCCATAGCTTTTGGCAACGCCTTAGCGAAACCAGCATCCAGTTTTTTTTGATGCCGTTCTGTGCCAACCAGCGTTGCAGCACTGACCTCCCAGCAGCGATTATCTCGCAGGTGCTTGTCTAATCGGCGACGGGCTTCAGCCGCGGACCTTGCGTTTATAAAATACGGACTGAGTAGAACAGAGGTAACATCAGCGGCAGACAGGCTATCGATTAAAAAACGCAGCATTTGCAATGCACAGCGTACAACGGGCTGTTCTGACAAAGGCACCCCCAAGGACACATCATAGGGTCGACCGTATCGATGCACGTCATCTGGATTTTCACCCGGATAGAACACCGCATCAAATGCTCGTAAAACGTCAGTTCGGTGCGCTTGTAATTCAGGCACAACCACACCCATTAAACTGTTCGGGTTTTGCTCCATCCAAGCCCTAGCATGCGTGGCCGCGGCTCGCCATTCCGATGCTTCATCGATTAGAGCGAAGCGCTGCGGCACCGCCGAAGCGGTAACCGGGGTGAGCTGTTCAACGTTCACACCGTGTTCGGGTAGTTCTCGCCACCAGGTTTGTTGCTCAGTGGTGGGTGTGAGAAACCCAGCAAACATCACGTCTTCGGGCAAAAGCTCAGCTTTTGCTAATGATGGCAAAAGCTCTCTTAAGGAGTTAGCCAGCCGAGAGGCATCAACCACTTTTTGCTGGTGACACAACTGCCGAAAACGATTTGACCATTCACCAAACACGTGTTGATCTAACGACAATTGCGCATCCTCTGCCACATAACAATGCCAAGCGTGTTGTATTAGCCAAGCCGCTTGCGCTTGTTTTGCTGCAGCCGATTTATCTAACAGAGTTTGTTGGTTTTTTTCCGTAACTTGATTGACCGCATTGCGCCACAACCGCTCTTCCATGACAGCGTTGATTACGGGATAGTCGGTTAATGCCTCACCTAAAGATCGTTCATGCAATTGCAGCAACCACGCACTCCACGACAACACGTTGGGTGTTTCCCACACCGAGGCGCCACGCTGCACTTGCCATGCATCATAACGGCGCTGGAAATGGCGAGCTAAACGTTGGTTCACGGTAACCAAAGTGGCGCCGAGTTGCACTTGAGGGCACCAACTCTCCACATCGGCCATCACTTCGTTACTAAATTGCATAATTTGCAGGTTCGCTTTGTTCGTCGTTGCTTTGAAGAGGGCATTGTGAGAACGGATTTCATTCTAATCCATATTCACATCTGTCTTGCTAACCCAGTCATCGAATTTTTCAGACGTGTCAGCGCGGACTTTGGTAGTGTCTGCCCTGCCGCGTTCTGCTCGATAAACTTCACATCGGAAAAATTTATCAACCATGTCTGGAAAAATTCTGGTTACCGGAGGCGCTGGCTACATTGGCAGCCATGTTGTCAAATTACTCGCCCAGCAAAATCGAGACGTAGTGATACTGGATGATTTGTCTACAGGTCATGCAGAAGCGGTATTGCATGGTGAGTTAGTGGTGGGCAAAACCGGCGACACGGAATTGCTGCAACGCCTATTCAATGAACATAAGATTGAAACCGTCATGCATTTTGCCGCGCACACCATCGTGCCTGAAAGTGTGTCTGACCCGCTAAAGTACTATGGCAATAACACCAGCAGCACCCGCAACCTGCTAGAGGCGGCAAACCAAGCTGGCGTTAAGCATTTCATTTTTTCATCCACGGCGGCAACCTATGGCGCACCCACTGACAGCGCTCCGTGCCATGAAGATCTTCCCACAGCGCCCATTAACCCATACGGCACGTCCAAATTGATGTCTGAAATCATGTTGCGTGATTTATCAGCGGCTACTGATTTACGCCATGTGGTGCTGCGTTATTTTAATGTGGCAGGTTCCGACCCAGATGGCCAGATCGGGCAATCAACGGACAAGGCCACATTGTTGATTAAAGTGGCCGCTGAAGTCGCCGTTGGAAAACGTGAATCGTTGTCGGTGTTTGGCACGGACTACCCCACACCAGACGGCACGGGTATTCGAGATTACATCCATGTGTCGGACCTTGCCGCCGCTCATCTGTCCGCATTGGATTATCTAGAAAAAGGCGGTGAATCCACTTTGCTTAACTGCGGTTATGGCCACGGGTTCAGCGTGCGCGAGGTGATTGATTCGGTGAATCGGGTACACGGCAAACCCATTACAGTTATCGAACAACCTCGACGAGCCGGTGACCCACCTGCACTGATTGCCGCCGTTGATAAAATCCACAATACCTTGGACTGGACCCCGCAATACGATGAATTAGACACCATCGTGCGAACGTCTTTGGCCTGGGAAAAAACCTTACTGGAGCGACGCGGTAACTCTGAACCCTCAGACACCTAGACGGACAAACTGCCTAACTGATAAGGCTTAAAGTGTTAAGTCGATTTGCAAGTGACCGGCTGAAGCCAAACGCTTAGACAGCAATTCCGAGATGGCGTGGTAGTAGTGCAGATGCGTCTTCGGTGGCAACTCACTGAGTGCATCCGCTGATAAGTTCAACGCATGCACAGTGGTTAACGCGGTTTGTGTGCGAGTTTCTGGTGTGCCGTGAATAAACCCGAGCTCTCCCACACAATCACCCTCACCTAACACACTGACTAAGTCCCCTTTCTCGCTAACGCGCACAAATCCATCGGTGATGACCAACAGACTGCGGTCGGCATTGGCGTTTGGCAATAAGTCATCGCCTGCATTGAAGGTGCGTACTTTCACCAGTTCAAGCAGTTGCGCAACCTCAACATCAGAAAAACCTTGGAAAAACGCTTGCTGGGTTAATTGCCGAATGAATCGTCGCTGAGCCGGTGGACGTTCTTCAATGATCCTAAAACTCTCGACAAAGGGCTCCAAAGCCGCGGCCATTTCAGCCCCCGATTGAAAACGCGAGGCCGGTTTTTTTGACAGAGCACGGGCAATGACGTCTGCCAACTCTTTCGGTAGTTCCGGTTTCACTTCATCGAGCCGAGGTGCGGTTTGATTAACCACCGTTCGAAACAGATCTTTGACTTTACGAGCTTTAAACAGTTGTCGACCCGATAACAATTCAAACAACACGGTGGCCAGTGAGTAAAAGTCACTCGCTGGCGTGAGTTCTCGGCCCAAAATTTGTTCAGGCGACATGTAGTTGGGTGTGCCTAAGGTGGGGCCTTGGCGTTCCAGCGCGGATTCGTCGGTTAAGCCAACAGCGATACCGTAGTCCAACAGTTTGGCAGCGCCGCAGTGATCGAGCATGATGTTGGCAGGCTTTATATCGCGGTGCAAGATGCCTTGCTGGTGCGAGTAATCCAACGCATGACAGCAATCAATAATAACTCGCAGCGCTTGATTGGCTGGCAGTAAGGTTTGCCCCTTGCCATAAGCCTTTAACGATTCGCCTTCCACGGCCTCCATGACCAAGAAATTTAATTCTTCGTATTGGCCGGCGTCGTACACGGTCACAATGTTCGGATGGCGCAATTTTCCAGCTGCCACGATTTCGGTTTGATAGGCTCGCTGTGCGCCGGGTACTTTGCCCGAGGACACCTCAGGGCCGCCAACCGGCGACAACTTCACAGCGACTTCACGGCCAAGCACGTTGTCTAAAGACAAGTGCACCACGCCGCAAGTGCCAGAACCGATTCGATGACCTATCGTGTAACGGCCTATCTCATCGGGCACGATGATGTCCAGTGGCTTTAATCGAGCCGACTTACCAGACTCTTCTGACTTGTTTTTTTCTGCCGTCTTTTTCGGTTTAACCGCCGGCAAATTCGGATCAGACAGATCGATATCTTCACGGCGCGCATCATCTCGCGTGCCTTTACCAATCCGAACATTCTTTCTAAGCCCAGCAATGGATGGCCTCACAGGCTCACCCACAGACAGCAGGCCGAGCGCGGAAACCGCGTCATCATCGGTGAAATCCGGGTGACGGCCTGTAGCAATTCGCGATTGAATGCGCGAAACGCTGGCCGGTGGACCGGCAGTGCGCTTTGGACGAGTAACAGGCACGGTCGAGGCTGAGGCTCAGAAGTTTTGTGAGAGACGTCATCATATCATTCTCAGGCCTTACTCAACCAGTGCGCACTAAGAGCTTGATAAATAGACAATTGTTGCTCCGCACTTGCTGGATCACCGATCACCCCCATCACAGCCAGAAGATTCAGAACCACCACATAGAAGGTCAACGCCAAGCCAACACTGAATAGCAGACTGATCTCTAGTGTATACCTCAATACATGCGCAATGATGGCAAGTCCCCAGAAGATCAGCGCATAATTCAACACCTGTAATGCGGCTGAATCGCTGTTCACAGATAACCAAAGCAGCGGGATCGCCACCGAATTCAGAACTGCTGTGCCCCCTGTCAATGCGGTGAAGGCTTGCTGGAAACGAGCGTTTTTTTGCATCAAGCTAACCGCCACATACAAGCAAAGCCCGGTAATCGCTATATCACTGATGGCCAACATGAGACCATTGGGTATGGATAGAGCGCTGATCACGGCCAAAACGTAGGTGAGTAAATTCAGGATTATTGCCACTGTCAGTGGCTGCTGACCCGCCGGCATGTCCTGAGGTCGGGCCTGCAGTAACGCGACCCAAACAAATTGTTGAAGTAAATTCGACAAACTAAGCCAGCGGTTGCAATGCAGACGGGCATGGTATCACTGCACTTGGGTGTATCCTATGCGCCCGCGAGCTAAAGCTCGACCCAAAGCATGACAACTTCGATGTATGAGCCCGGCCAACTTGTTGCCCTAAACGAACGCTTTCGTGGTTATTTGCCGGTGGTGGTTGATGTCGAAACCGGCGGCTTGGATGAGATTAAAAACCCATTGCTCGAAATTGCCGTTCTCACGATCGGCATGGACGATGCGGGGCGCATGTTTCCCAACGTAGCAAAAAGTACACACGTGGCCGCCTTCGAAGGCGCTGAATATAATCAACGCTCCTTAGAGCTTAACGGTATTGATCCAGACAATCCATTGCGTGCCGCACGCTCGGAAAGTGATTCATTGAATTACGTGTTTCAACCTGTTCGCCAAGCCGTTAGGGATGCGAAATGCACTCGCGCAATTTTGGTTGGCCACAATGCGGCGTTTGACTTAAAATTTTTAAACGCTGCCGTCGAACGCACCGGCGTTAAAAGAAACCCCTTTCACCCGTTTAGCTGTTTTGACACCGTCACCATGGCAGGCCTTGCGCTTGGGCAAACCGTGTTAGCACGCTCTTGTGAAGCCGCCGGCTTAACCTGGGATAGCAGCGAAGCGCATTCAGCCGTGTACGACACAAGAATGACGGCGGAGCTGTTCTGCTATGTGGTAAATCAGTGGGAAAACGCCCATAAAATCCGTAAATAACGCATAAAAAAAGCCCAGAAACCAGTTCTGGGCTTTCTCAGCACAGCTTACAAAAACGCTTTATGCAGCGGCGGCTTCGTCAATCAGGGTTTGTAATTCGCCGCTTTCTGACATTTCCATGATGATGTCGCAACCACCCACCAACTCCCCCTTAATGTACAGCTGAGGGAAAGTGGGCCATTCCGCGTAGCGATGCAAGTTCTCACGAATTTCCATATCAACGATCACGTTAACAAACGCGAACTCGCGGTTGCAGCTTTTCAGGGCTTCCACAGTGCGCATGGAAAAACCACACATAGGCATCTGCGGCGTACCTTTCATGTACAAAATCACGGGATTGGATTCAACTTGATCTTTAATCCGATCCATCACATCAATGTTGGTTTGAGTCTCCGCCATGATACTCAAGCCAAGGCAGCTGAGAAACGATCCGAGGCTTTCGCCCAATCCACCACTTCAAGCCAACCATCGATGTAATCGGGGCGTTTGTTTTGATACTTCAAGTAGTAAGCGTGCTCCCATACATCTAGGGCGACGATAGGTGTGCCTTGCTGATCAGCCACTGGCATCAATGGATTATCTTGATTGGGAGTAGACGTGACGGCCAACTTGCCACCGGATACGATCAACCAAGCAAAGCCAGAACCGAATCGGCCAATACCCGCTTGCTTAAGTTCACCTTTCAATGCATCCAAAGAACCAAAGGCATCGTTTATGGCGCTAGCGAGTGCATCGCTGGGCGCGCTGCCACCGTCACACATGGAGTTCCAGTACAGGATGTGGTTGTAGTAGCCACCACCGTTGTTACGAATGGCCGGTGCGGCACTCGCATCTACAGTTGCCATCACCTCTTCCAGTGATTTATCCGCGTTCGGCGTGCCATCCACAGCGCCGGTGAAGTTATTGAAGTAAGTGCGATGATGACGATCGTAGTGGATCTCCATCGTCTGCGCGTCAATGTGTGGCTGTAAAGCCGTGTAGTCATAAGGCAGATCGGGAAATTCAAAGGCCATGTGAGCTCCGTTAGGGTTCAGCTTGGTATAGGTTATGGGGTGTCTGGTACTTAATTGCTAGTGTACCCGCTGGGGATATGGTCTCACCCACGCAGGCCACTGGCAAGCAAGTGTTGGCGATACCGGGCCCATGGTCTACCATGCAGGGCGCTTGTTTCACATAAATTAAGGTCTTCTAATGAGTGCTTTGATGTCTACCTACGGCCGACTTCCCATGACAGTGGCTCGTGGTGAGGGGCTGCGTCTGTGGGACACAGACGGGCGCGAATACCTCGACGCGCTCACAGGAATCGCCGTTTGCGCCCTAGGTCATGCGCATCCAGCGGTTGCAAAAGCGGTTTCAGATCAAGCCAAAACGCTCATTCATTCGTCGAATTTGTACAACATTCCAAACCAGGAGCAACTCGGGGCTGAGCTATGCCGCATTGCCAATATGGACAAGGTGTTTTTCGCAAATTCTGGGGCTGAAGCCAACGAAGCCTGCATAAAAATCGCTCGTTTGCACGGTCACGCCAAAGGCATCAAGGCCCCACAAATCGTAGTTTTTGACAATGCTTTTCATGGTCGCACCATGGGAACGCTCTCGGCCACCGGCAATGACAAAATTAAAGTGGGCTTCGGGCCCATGCTCGAAGGTTTTATACGGGTGCCCTATGACGACGCGGCCGCGGTTGAAAAATTGGCTAACTCACGCTCTGACATAGCGGCTGTGATGGTGGAGCCCATTCAAGGCGAAGGCGGTGTGCATATCCCGTCAGATGATTACTTGCCGGCGCTGCGCCGAATCTGTGATGCACACGGTTGGTTGCTGATTACCGATGAAATTCAGGCCGGCATGGGCCGCACCGGTGAATGGTTTGCACACCAGTGCAGTGGCATCACACCCGATGTAATCGCGGTGGCAAAAGCCTTGGGTAATGGCATGCCCATCGGCGGATGTTTGGCTCGTGGTAGCGCTGCCGAACTGATGCAACCGGGCAGCCATGGCTCAACGTTTGGTGGTAACCCACTGGCCTGCTCTGCAGCGTTGGCGGTCATTAACACCATGGAAACGGAACAATTGCCGGCGCGAGCCAAAATGTTGGGAACTCGCATGTTGAACGGCTTTCGAGCCGCACTGCACAACCAGCCAGGTGTTGTTGATATCCGTGGTCGCGGTATGATGATGGGCATTGAATTGGATCGCGACTGCCCAGAACTGATGGGCCTGGCTATGGATAACGGCGTTTTATTAAATGTAACGGCAGCTCGCGTGGTGCGTTTGTTACCGCCTTACATCATGAGTGAAGCGGATGCCGATTTAATCGTGCAGCGGGTGTCCACGCTCATCACAGAATTTCTCACTCAACACGAAACGGTGCCGGCGTAACCCGCCATTGCACTCAACGCAATAAACAGGACGAAATCAGAGCCGTGCGGCATTACTTATCTGAGTTTGATTTAACGAAAGAAGAATTCCTTAACTTGGTTGAGCGCGGCCGTGAGTATCGCGCGCAATGGGAATCGGGTGCGCTAGAAACACTGGACAAGCCCTATACCATGGCGATGATTTTTGAAAAATCATCCACCCGCACTCGTGTGTCCTTTGAAGCTGGCATGGCGCAATTGGGTGGTCACGCCATCAATCTTTCCCCTCGTGATACTCAATTGGGCCGAGGCGAACCCGTTGAAGACACCGCGCGCGTGCTGTCGCAAATGGTGGATATCATTATGCTGCGCACCTTTTCTCATGACATCGTAGAGCGCATGGCGGAATCAGCCACCATTCCGGTCATCAACGGCCTGACCGATCTGCTGCACCCCTGCCAAATGCTCGCCGACATGCATACCTTTGCTGAACGGGTGGGCGACATCGAAGGCAAAACCGTTGCGTGGATCGGCGATGGCAACAATATGTGCAACTCCTACATCAACACCGCGAATTTACTGGGTTTTGATTTACGCATTGCATGCCCCGACGAACACCAACCCGATGAAGTGATATTGGAGCGCGGCGCGGCCAGAGCAACACTGGCGGAATCGGCGCAAGCAGCGGCTGAAGGTGCGCATCTGGTGGTGACCGATGTTTGGGCCAGCATGGGCCAAGAAGATGAGCAAGCCGCGCGGGAGCTGCTGTTCAAGCCTTATCAAGTAAATGAAGAAATTATGGCCCTTGCCGACCCAGACGCCTTATTCATGCACTGCTTGCCGGCGCACCGAGGCGAAGAGGTCTCCGAGGAAGTTCTAGAAGGCCCACAAAGCGTGGTTTGGGATGAGGCGGGAAATCGCTTACACGCTCAAAAAGCGCTTATCGAATTTTTGCTAAACGCCGCTGAAGGCTGAATTAACGGCACTCAAACCCCAAATGGGGCCTGAATAGCGGCGATTTTGGCCGTTGATTTGCTTCTACATCCGAACTGTTCATTTCTTTGGAATTGGTTCGCATGTCTGCTGCAAATCCGGCGCTACCTCTGGCGCCTGCGCCGCGTTGGAAATCACTGAATCGTTGGCAAGCTTTCGCCATTCATTTCGCCATCAGTTTGGCGATTTTCATCGCCCTAGTTCTCATGATGGTGTTCTTCTGGTTTCCCGGTGAGCTCTTCTTGCTCGATGGTGGCTGGCAAGGGCTAAAGCTGGTAGCGCTAATCGATCTCGTGCTAGGTCCTGCGTTAACGTTGATACTGTGGCAACCCAAAAAGAAAAGCCTAGTTTTCGATATGTGTGTGGTGGCCACATTTCAAATAGCCGCATTGGTTTATGGGTTTATCACCACTTATGACCAACGCACCGTTGCGTTGGTATTTACCGAAGAAACCTTTGTATCAGTTTCCAACGCGGATTTAACCGAAGCCGACAACGTATTGATTGAAAAGGAATCTCAACCCAAGCCGTTGACTGATTTTTCATCGGATCACCCAGCGCTGATTATGGCCCCCGTGCCGAACAAACATACTTTTGGTCAATATCTAGAGGACATATTTAACGGCTACCCTCAGCCATCCGAACGCAGTGATCAATACATGAAGTTAACCGATGCTCGCGACGACATGCAAAAAGGCATGCTTGATGAGGAATCATTAACGCGCATGGGTTGGAACCAAACCCATGAGAAAGCCGCACTGAAAAAAGGGCTGGACGTCGAGCAACTCGAATTGTACCGGTTTAAAACGCGCTACTCTGAAGGTGTGGCGATGTTTGACCCCAACACCTTGCGCATCGTTGATTATGTACCGTTGGACGTTAAAAAGTCAGCCACCGCAGCGACAACAGCAGAATCTACGGTTGAGTAAGCGCTAACTACAACAGCGCCCAGGCCTCATCTTTTTCTGACACATCCACGCCTTGAGTGATGGGCCATTGGATGCCAATGGCCGGATCATTCCAACGCAATCCGGATTCAACGCCTGGGGTGTAGTGAGCGCTAACTTGGTAAGTCATTTCAGAGTCGTCTTCGAGCACCTGATAACCGTGCGCAAAGCCTTTGGGAACGTATAACTGAGTGCCGTTGCTTGCACTTAAGGTGGCACCAAACCAATGATGTAACGTCTTGGAGCCTTGACGGCAATCGACAATGACATCAAACACGGAACCGCGGGTGCAACGCACCAATTTAACTTCTTCATGCGGTGCGTTTTGCAGATGCAACCCTCGCACGATGCCCCGCTTCGTGCTCCACGCCGCATTGGCTTGGACGAACACCGTTTCAAGCCCGTGTTCAGCAAACTCATGTTCACAGAAGGTTCGAACAAAGTAACCGCGATCATCCTCCCGTCGCTCGGGCTCAATGGTGAACGCACCGTTTAGCGGCGTGGGTGTGAATATCACGTTAACTGCCTTTGTTGAGGTCGCGTATTTCCAAAGGTGGGCTGTATTTCAAGGAGAACAGTAAGGCATTACTGACCCCACTGTTAATATCTGTTTGGCTTTTCTGGCGACGATATCGATAGGAGGCAGCCGCTGTCCAACTGCGGCTGAATCGCCACACCAACTTAGGCTCCATACTCAGGAATCGTCGTGCAAATTCATCATCTGAGCTGGCGTTGATCGCATCCGGTTCGTACGCGCGAATGCGGAATGAGAAATCCAACAATGGCCCCAGTTCACGTTCATAATCGCCCACAGCTTCCAGCGACTCCACTTGTGAACCCACATTACTGGGCAACACATCAAATCCAATCTTACCGGTATAACGCGCTATGCCAAATAATCGAGAAATCGTAACCGCTCCCAAGTAGCCTTGCTCACTACCTTCAGCGTTGTCTAATTTTTCCTCTCGATCTTCCGCACTTAGCACGGATTCATCATCGGCTCGAAATAAATCGCTATTATCAAAGTCCGTTCGAAACACACCCAGTTGAATACCTAGGCTTAACGTTTGCGACAGTGCTCTGTCCCATCCCACCCGGAACTTTGCCGTATTGGATTTAGCGGTTCGTTTCGGGTTACGTAAAATTTGTCGTTCATCGTCATCAGGAATTTTTTCCTCAAACGGAAAAATAACGGCCGGATCTGCCTCGGTTTCCGTGCTGAATTGGTTGTAGCCCAGAAACACTGAAAACGTACTGATGGGTGAAAGCTTGTAGCGATAGCCGATGTCCACACTCTGCTCGTTGAAATCATCCAACTCATCAGACACGGTGAAAACACCGACGTCATCAATGGTTAAGTTGTCGGGGATGGGCACACCGGGATTACCTAATTCAAACTGCTTTCGAATCGAATCAGCCGCGCTGGGCAGCGAATGTCGCACTTGACTGAAACTTAATTCGGTATCAAGCGTTGCGCGACGGCTGAGGTTATAGGAGAAATACGGCGACAAAATCACACGCTGACGGGCGACATTTTCCGTTTGCGTCACGCTGGCACCTGTATCGGCTGCCGTGGCAGACAGATCGGTAATATCAGCTGAAATATCGCGGCTGGGCGTATCGACCTTGGCATTGAGATTAACCCCGTACTTCGATCGAGCTTGATTACGGGTTAAATCTAAAAATAGAATTCGATTTGAGTTGAGTTCACCGCCTGCTCCACCAGAACCATCGTCACCAATGGTGACCAAGGCATCAGCCCGCAACAGCCCCTTTATGGCGGTGGCTTGTGATTCCCGACTCAGCCCCAAACTGCCAACTATTCGAGTGGCCGACACACTGGAGGGGTTGTCGGGGTTGATGGTGTAATTATCGTCGAAGCGTTGATCGATCGAGGCGGATGGATCCCATACCCAAACGTCAGCTTGAACCGCCCCTGCAACCAGGGATAGGGCCAGAGCAGAAAGTAGGCGCACCATCGTTAAGGAACGACAACCACATCGCCAGATTGCAGAATGATGTTCTGCGATAAGTCGCGTCCACGCTCAATATCTCGAAAGTCAAAGCGGTAGACCACCTCACGACCATCTTGACGACGTAAAATTTGAATGCTGCGTTCAGAGGCATAAGGTGTGGTGCCGCCGGCTAGCGTCAAGGCTTGCACAACGTCAACATAACGACCTAATGTGAATTGACCCGGCTTGTTGACTTCCCCTAAAACAAACACCGTATAGCCAGAAATTTTATCCACTGAGACAGTCACTTCAGCGTCGGGTACGTATCGGGCTAGACGAGAGCGAATTTCATCTTGCACTTCTAAGGGTGTGCGACCCGATACTTGAATGTCGCCAACGAGTGGGAAAGACACGCCACCGTCTGGGCGAACCAGCACTTTTCTATCCAGATCTTCTTCTTTCCATACAGAGATGTGCAAGACATCTTCCGGCCCAATGCGGTATTCCAATCCACTGGATTGTTGAGCATGCAAGGTAGTGGGCGCGATAGCAAAGGCTAGCAGCGCTAAGCACAAAGAACAGGACAGTCGGCGAAACAGGGTGAGCATATGGACTCCGTCAACTCGGTTTTCGCCCGTTGGGCACTATGCTGCGTGCCCGGGCAGATTATCTAGTGGAGTATAGCGGAGGTCATGAACGTGTGTGCTCTTAAGCCCTACACAATCTTAACCTTCACCTACTCAATGGTTGCTTCACCGAAAGATAGGACTTCATCCTTAAACGGTGTTTGTTCATACATTGTTCGAAAATGATCCACCGACGGAATCTTGTCAGATTGTGAAAATAGATCATCTAAGTGGCCCTTCGAGATTGGCTGATACCGAAAAAACACGGTTATGGTGTAAGGGGCTTCACCACCACTCAAACGCGCCAGGTATTTGGTTTTGTCCGTGCCCTGATTGAAGTTCGCATCGTTTTTGGCCAAACCCATCACCGCAATATCGGCTGATACGTTGTTCTTATCAAATCCAATCGGCGTTAAACGATTGTCTTTCAAGAAATAAGCACTGTTCAACAAAGAGTGTGTTCGCTCATCGTCGTGATTGCCAGTAATGGCTTGATAAACTTGAACTTGAGAAGCATCACTGATCACTTCATGGTGCGGCTCCCAGACGGCTGGATTCACATCTTCATCCACACCCACAATACTGCCATCGGATTCCATTTTGCCGTTTTCATACACCACCACACCGTTCGTGTCCGCGATAACCACATGCAAGTAGGCACGGCGGGAATGATAGCCACTAGGCAGTTTATGCCCCGTCAAATTCTTCACGGTCACGTCAAAATCCAAAACTCCGTTGTTCAAGGTGTTGGGCTGAACCAGCACTTCTGCCGAGGTTCGAAGAAATTCTCGGTTACGTTCAATCGAGGGTAGAAAATCCAATTCTGGATCGATACCCAAGGCCGTTTTGTTGTCATGCATGATTTGTTGCATAACGGTATTGGCCGCTAAGAAAGTGTGCTCGGCAAAGTCAGGACGCTGGTTACTAGCGTTTGATGTGGCCAAGTAAACATCGCGATCCAACTTCGGCATGTGGCAAGACTGGCAAGACGCCTCATTAGGTTTGCCCACGGCAAAGTCACTGGCTAACCATTCTGTGTACATCGCTTGTTCGGCAAAGTGCGTGATTTGGTCCGACTTAACCCCGTCGATATCAACGGGTTCAATGTTTAAGTTATGGCATGTCGCGCACGTTTCAGACGTACTGATATGGGCACCAAATTCAGGCGTGAATTCGGCAACGGTTTTCATATAGATCGCATCAGGATTGGCGTACTGGCCATAGGCTGGGCGAGTATCTTTGTCGGCTTCAGCAATAGTAGGTATGGAGTAGCCGCCTGTCATACTGGCAGCCGTTCCCAAACCCACATCTTCAATTTGATGACAAAGCGAACAACTCACGCCATCCATCGCGTGGTTAAACAAGGTGCTGGTGTCATCCATATCCAATATGCCTTGTTCAAAATCACTGGCGCCTTGGTTACCTGAACTAAACAATTTGTAGTTCACGCCACCGTTTTCTTTTTTCACCAAGGTGTTGGCCATGGGCGCGTGACACACCGTGCACTTATCGTTGATGGTGGATTCTAAATCTGGAAACAACGCAATCTCAGAGGCCACCACCGCATGCCAGTACGGGTCACGTGCAGAATTGGCCATGGTGCTGGTTTCCCAAGCCAGGCCAATCGATACGTCTTTCTTTATGCCTTCATCGGTATTCACAGCCATTGGACGTTCATCAATAGGAATCGTTTGATCGTTATTGTGACAATCAGCACACACGGCACTGCCTGCGAAATGCACGTCGTTGAAATCTTTCTTACTGGTATTCAGGCTGGGCAAAGTGCCGCCAGGCGCAGGTAATGCCGGGCCTGGCTCTATCACGCGAATGCCTTGCTCCTGCCCATCGCCACCACCGCCACCAGAGCAGCCAACCAAAAGAGCCGACAACACAGCCACAACGCAAGTGCTGAGGAGTTTTTTGCCGTGCTTATGAGAGTCAGTTATCACAGTGAACACCTTGCGGGTAAAAGTCGTTTCGCTTCCGAGGCTTTACAGCCTCTACAGTCATAGCGGCGACGCAGCGCAGAACTTACCTCTGGCGATGTGGAACAGTTCACTGATCTAAGGTGTGCAGGGCATGACAGCCACTTCTAATCGACGCTACCTCAGGTAAGATTGGCGCTATGCACAGAACACTGATTATCGGCGCTGTTGGGCTTAGCCTTAGTGCTAGCGCATCGGCCTATGAACCTGGTCAGTCGCCAGCAACTGGCGGCATTCTGGATGTACCGTTGGTGAACCCAAACGTCATATCCCCAGTGGCACCGGTGTCTCAGGTGGAAGCTTTGGCAGAATCGGGAGAAAGAGCGGCCCAAGTGGTTCTGGGTATTGAATACGCACGTGAGGCACAGAGTTTAATTGGCATACCAGCCGCCGCCAATCAAGCAGCCGAAGATGCAGCGCGTTGGTATTCTCAAGCGGCGCGCCGCGGGTTTCCAGGCGCACCCTCGCTGGACTATGCCGGTGTCAGTTTTTATCCCATTCGGGTTCAGCGATCACGTAATTAATTCTTCCAAAACACCATGCAACCGCCCACGCAACCTCTCGACAAACTGAGAATCTTAACCATTGAAGATCACCAAGATCTGGCAGAGACCGTGGTGGACTTTTTGGAATCTATGGGAGCCGTTGTGGATTATGCGGCCGATGGGTTAACCGGCTTGCATCTTTTACGGCAGCAACGTTTTGATGTCATCTTGCTCGACATTAATTTACCCGGACTAGACGGGTTGTCGCTGTGTCGTGAAATTCGAGAGAACGACAATAACAGCACACCCGTTATTATGATGACCGCTCGGGATGAGTTGGCAGACAAACTGGATGGCTTTGAATGCGGAGCCGATGACTACTTGGTTAAGCCGTTTGATTTACCCGAATTAGTGGCTCGAATTAAGTCGCTGCATCGTCGGCAACTAGGTACCGTTGTCGTGGAAGTTTTAAAACTTGGGGATTTAGAACTCGACACGGGAACTCGAGAAGCCACACGGGCGGGGCAACGCTTGGCGTTAACACCCGCAGGCTTTCAAATTCTAACCATTCTGTTGAAACAGTCGCCCAATGTGGTGTCACGCGAGCAACTGGAATCGGATTTATGGGGCGACAACCCACCTGCCAGCGACACGCTTCGCAGCCAAATTTACAAACTGCGTAAAAGTGTTGATAGACCTTACGCCAAACCCTTACTCCACACGGTGGCAGGTTCGGGCTATCGCCTAGCCGAAGTGAACAGTAAACACTGAACCCACGCCCACCTGGCTTTCAACTGACAACTCCCAGCCTAAGTTGTCGCAGGTTTTTCTTACTAAAGATAAGCCAAGACCATGGCCACCAGCAGCACTGGATGCCGTGCGATAGAACGGTTCAAATATGCGGCGCTGATCAGTAGGGCTTAAACCTGGCCCACGATCTTGTACCGATACACTAGAAGCATCAATACTCACCAACACGCCCCCGTTCCCACCGTGAACACAAGCGTTTCTCAGTAGGTTGCCCAACACGATCCGCACGGTTGCATCGCTCGCTGTCACCTCAACATTAGCCAAGTGATTCACCTGCACCTTGGCTAACTGATCTGGCAAGACATCACCCAGCTCAGCCACCAATTCATCCACGGTTGTGTTCACGTTCGTTGTATCGGAAGTCTCATCACCAACCTTGTCACGTGCCAACATTAACAAGGTGGCAATGAGATCGTTCATGTGCCTACCCGCTCGATCAATGCGTGACAAGGCTCGTTCAGCAGGGCCCTCTAACTCAGCCAACTTTAGAGAAGAAACCGAACCCTGTATGACGGCCAACGGGGTTCGCAACTCATGCGAGGCATAACGCACAAAATTTCTCTCTCGGTCGATGGATACTTGAGTGCGTTGCATAAAGTGTTGCAAGGCCTCAGTAAGCACCAGAGTTTCAGAATTTTTTGGCTGCTGAAAACTGGCTAAGTCCAATTCATTAGAATCACGCGCGTTGAAATCAAATTTTTCAATGGTATCTGCCAGTCGAGCAATTGGAGACACAGCACGCTTACTCATCACATAAGCAAAATAAGCCAAGCAATACATCAACAGTAAAACGAGTGACAGCGGCACAACGCCAAAGTAAAAACCCAAATTGGATACTGTCTCTTCTTGAAACAACAAGACTAATCGCTGCTGACCGCGCTCACTTACGTGGGCAATAACGCTGCGCCCATCCAATGCAACACGCTGCTGACCTAAGCGCAAACCTTTAAGCTCAGCTCGCAAAGTTGGCACGCTGGGACTATCACTGACATGTTCCATGTAGCCAGTTAAATTCAGCGTACCCGGCAAGGGATAGCCGGGATCTTGTTCACGTTGTTGCCAAAAGAATTCCGACTCACCTTGCAGCGCCTCATTAACCAGGATGCGCTCAGCCACCCAGCTGGCAGCCAAAACCCCCGCCACTGTCAGCACACTGATGATAGCTAATTGCAACAGAAACACCCGCAGCAAGCGCGATTGCACTCGCGTTTTTGGGTTCAGCGCTAGGTTTGTCGTATCCATGCGGTAAGCATAGCGAAGGATGCGTGAGCGCGCGGTGATCAGTCACACGTGAACGCTGTGTGAACAACACGTTCTTTTCCATCACGGCCAGTTCACCCACCGACCCGTAATCTTCTGCTCAACCAGTCAACGCTGGGAATCGACCGCCCAAGACGACAACCTAATGAGAATGAAACTACCACGCTTGATGGCTGTAGCCACATTGTCTGTCGTGATGCTGAGCGCATGCTCGGAAAATTCAGACACCCCAAGTACCGATCTTGTACAACCGGCTCAAATGGATGAAATGGAGGCCACTGAAAGCACCGGCACTATTGTCGATGTTGCCGTGGGCAACGGATCGTTCAATACCTTAGTCGCAGCCCTTCAGGCCACGGGACTCGACGAAGCACTAGCCGATGAGTCACGAGTATTCACCGTATTTGCACCCACCGATGCAGCCTTCGCAGAGTTAGGTGACGAAACCATCAACGCACTGCTGGCTGACCCTGAAGCATTGGAAGATATTTTGTTGTACCACGTAATACCCGATCAAAACGTTGACAGCGCCACCGCCGTGTCGTTTGCAGGCAGCTCTGTAGATGCAGCAAACGGGGACCCGTTAAACATCTCATTAGATGGTGTTCGCCTTTTTATCAATGAATCAGAAGTCACAAGCCCCGATGTGACCGCTTCAAACGGCGTGATTCATGTGATCAACAAAGTCCTGTTGCCACCGGCTGAAGCACCCGCTGATGACGACCCACAAGCTCTAAACATTGTTGATACCGCAGTACAAGCAGGCAGCTTCACCACACTAGCCGCAGCGCTGCAGGCAACGGATCTTATTAGCGTATTGGCTGACGACTCCGCAACCTTTACGGTATTCGCACCGACTGATGATGCGTTCGCTGCACTTGGACAAGAGACTATTGATGATTTGTTAGCGAATCCCGATACGTTGCGGGACATCTTGTTGTATCACGTCGTACCAGACGCAGCGGTTGACGCCAATACCGCTATCGGCTTAGCGGGATCAACAGTCACCATGGCCAACGGCGATGAAACCGCCCTAACCTTGGACGAAGGACAGCTCCGGATTAACCAAGCTAACGTCGTGGCCACCGATGTCATCGCCAGCAACGGTATCATTCATGTCATTGATGCGGTTCTCTTACCACCAGCCGATGTACCGGTTGACGCACCACTTGCCAACATTGTAGATACAGCCGTTGCAGCCGGCAATTTCACGACCTTAGTCGCAGCCCTACAAGCCACTGGCTTAGATGCAGCCCTAGCCGATGAAAATGAAACATTCACAGTATTTGCACCGACAGATGACGCATTCGCCGCACTGGGTGAAGACACCATCAACGCCTTACTAGGTGATACCGACACGCTCAGTGGCATCCTGACGTATCACGTTATAGCGGGTACAGCGGTTGATTCAACCACAGCGATAAGCTTAGCTGGAACCAGCGTCGCCACATTAAACGGCGCAGAGATTCGTATTTCTTTGGATGGTGATCGTTTGTTTATCAACCTATCAGAAGTGATCGTTGCCGATATTCAAACTTCAAATGGCGTCATTCACGTCATCGATACCGTCCTCACGCCACCGGTCGTTGAAGACCCCGTCACGCAAGAGCCGTTACCGAATATCTTAGAAGTTGCCAACAACGCAGGTAACTTTACGATTCTGTTGGCAGCGCTAGAAGCCGCCGAATTAACGAATTCGATCGGCCATGGCAACGATTTATACACAGTTTTCGCACCCACCGATGACGCCTTTGCCGCATTAGGCCAAGACACCATCGACGCGTTACTGAATGATCCAGAAACGTTGCGAGACATTTTGTTGTATCACGTCATTGCTGGAACAGTCGTCGATGCGCAAACAGCCATGGGCAAAGTGGGCTTTGAAATAGAGGCAGCCAATGGCGATCGATTTGTTCTGAATTTGCAAGGTGATGCCCTTTTCGTGAACGACAGCCAAATCATCGCAACGGACATTCGAGCTTCCAATGGCATCATCCACGCGATTGATGCCGTGTTACTGCCGCCCGGTTCGTAGCACCAAAAGCCTTACCAACTTAGTGTAGGCACACCCCTTGATGGCCCGCTCGGCGTCAAGGGGTTTTGTTTATGCCATTCCATGTTTTCCTTTACACTGACAATGCCTCAAAACTCCTTCTAAATAACAGGTAGCCATGTCAGCGCTCTTCTCCCCTCTTACCATCCGTGGCGTGACTCTGCCCAACCGCATCGCCGTATCGCCCTTGTGCATGTATTCCGCGCTTGATGGCTACGCCCAATCCTTTCATTTCGCCCATCTAAGCACATTCGCTCGCGGCAAAGCCGGACTGGTATTCACCGAAGCCACCGCCATTAATCCTGTAGGACGAATCTCTCCCGAGTGTTTAGGCATTTGGAGTGACAAGCATGCCTTGGCGATAAAACCCATTGTTGAGTTCATTCACAGCATGGGAGTTAAAGCAGGCATTCAGTTAGCTCACGCTGGACGCAAAGGTGCAACCGCTTCTCCGTTTAACGGCGGCAAACCACTACCTTCGGATCACCCAGATGCTTGGCAAGTGGTCGGGCCCAGTGCCATAGCCGTCATGGACGGTGCAACACAACCCACAGAACTCAGTGTGCAAGACATTGAGCAACTCGTGTCGGATTTCGTTGCGGCAGCAAAACGATCCGTTGACTGCGGCTTTGATGTGATTGAATTGCACGGCGCTCACGGCTATCTCATGAACAGTTTTCTGTCCCCCATTGCAAATCAACGCAGCGATCAGTACGGCACTGATCTCGCCGGCAGAATGCGATTTCCGTTGGAAGTGGCACGCGCAGTACGAGCCGCAGTTGGCGAGGATATGCCGTTATTTTTTCGTATCTCAGCCGAAGATCGCATGCCAGGTGGTTGGACCATGGACGACTCGGTCGCGTTGTCCAAAGAACTAGGCGACGCTGGTATCGATGTGGTGGATTGTTCATCCGGTGGTATCGGTGGTGCACCGAGTTTTCGAGCCAACGATGAAGGTAAGCCTTTAAAAAGTTCATCAGCGCGAACACCCGGCTTTCAAGTGCCTTACGCCGAGCGCATCAAAAAGGAAACCTCACTGCAATCCATGGCCGTGGGTGTGATTATTGATCCAGAACAAGCCGAATCCATCATCGCCGATGGTCAAGCAGATCTCGTCGCTTTAGGCCGTGAAATTATGTACAACCCTTTTTGGCCCTTGCATGCCGCGCAAACGTTAAATGTGGATACGGATTTCGACCTGTGGCCACCGCAATACAAATGGGCCGTTGATCGTCGTGATCAAATTCGACGACTTAACGATTAAGGCATAGGGATGAAGGCTTAACGATGAATGGGTAAAGCTTAGGATTAAAACGCGATGGCAAAACATATTGGCTCAGTAACTCAACTCTATCGCTATCCAGTGAAGTCGATGCAGGGTGAGTCTTGCGAACACCTCGCCATCCATCAAGGCGGCGTACAGGGTGATAGAGCCATTGCACTGCAAGATGTGAAAACTGGAAAACTGGTGACCGCCAAACAACCCGTGCTTTGGAAAGCCATGCTGTTACTTCAAGCACACACACAGGACGATGGAAACCTAAAACTGACATTGCCATCCGGCCAACAAATGTTGGCAACAGACAAACAAGCCGAAGAACTGTTGTCAGACTATCTTGGCCGATCAATAACAATTTTACATAAGCGCACCGACTCTCTCGAGTTGGAAAGAGCCGACCCTGACGAAGTAGTCGAACACGGCGTTGAGCACACCGTCAACTTTGAAACCATGACAGCAGGTGCAGGCGCACCCGATGCAGGGTTCGTTGACTACGGACCCGTACACTTAATAGCTAAATCCAGTTTAGAAGCAGTCGGCCACCATGCGCTCACAGGAAAAAGTGAACCCGAACGCTTTCGAGCCAACATCATCATTAACACCGATGACCAAACCCCATTCTGCGAAAACCAATGGATCGGAAACACACTCTGCATTGGTGAACACGTTCAACTCAACATTACCCTCCCCACACCACGCTGCGCAGTACCCACACTAGAACAACCCGGCCTATCCTCAGACACAACGTTTCTAAGCCACTTAAAGCAGAACAACACGCAACCATTTTTAGAAGGTAAGCAGCTGCCTAGCTTAGGAGTTTATGCCGACGTTGTGTCACCTGGAAAAATTCGTCAGGGTGATGTGGTCACGGGCTGATGCTGATGAAATACACAATGAAAAACTGCGGTAAATACTTAACGTATCTCTTATTTGCAACAGTAGCATTGAGTGGATGCGCCAAGACGGATTGTGTATCTTTATACAATGAGACAACCTTGAGTCTTGAGACTGTGGAAGTACTGAGTAATTCTACGCACGAGTTCTACGATGGTGAATATATCGGGTGGGTGGCAAAACTATCAGAGCCACGCTGTGTGGTACTCGAAGGAAAACGTGTAACGCTTGATAAAATATTTATAGCACCTCCATCAACTAACGCGTCTGACAACACCGATGCACTGGTGGTTGGTAAGAAGTGGGAGGTTGGAGGTGATCTCATGTTTATCGAGAAACGCTCAGACGGAGTAAAAATAGCGCTTCATATGCTGCAGTGGGGAGAGAAATGAAAGTACTATCAAGGCGCACTATACTGGCGAGCTAACGGATGGAACTGAATTTGACAGCTCCTATGCGCGTGGAGAACCAAACACATTTGTATTAGAAAGCACAATCGAATCAACATTGAAAGACCAGTATTTAAGGTCTGCTTCGGGAACGGGATTGTTTGGATTTGCTGGCACTGACAGCTTGAGCTGCTGGATTGGGGACAGTTCTGCCTGTCATCTATACTAGGTAGAAGAGCATATTTCGGCCCTAAGCCGACCTTGGAGAGGATTGAACACTCAGCTTATTACTGCTGATATTTTCATATCTAAAACATATGAATAAATTAAATGCACACAGAAAACACTACTCCCAGCTAGTAACAGCTATAGCGGGTGTTGACTCAACTAATGTTAATTTAATATCCGCCTTCGCAACTGTTAGACGAGAAGATTATCTCGGACCTGGCCCATGGGAAATTGAGCGGGAGCAGGATACAGCGTCACACCCACGAATGATCCTGCCTTTCTTTATCAAAATGTACTTGTAGCTTTGAGAAGTGAAGGAAGAATTAATAACGGCCGGCCATCATTGCATGCCAGTTGCCTGGATGCGCTTAAAGTTTCTGCTGGAGATACAGTTCTCCATGTTGGTGCAGGGACTGGATACTACACCGCAATTCTGGCGGAACTAACAGGGCCGTCAGGTAGCATCTTCGCATACGAGATTGACGATGAGTTAGCACAGCGCGCATCCGAAAACCTTCAGGGTAGAGATAATGTTCAAGTCCAGGATTGTTCCGGAACTATTGGCGAACTTCCGGTCTGCGATGTTATTTATGCTAACGCTGGAACAACAGAGCCAACAGCGTCTTGGCTGGATGCACTCAAAAAAGATGGGCGTCTTCTATTTCCTTTGACTTCTACTTCAGGTAGCGGTGGCATGCTATTGCTACAACGAATTGACGATACACAATACTCAGCAAAATTTCTCGGCCCAGTCAACTTTATTCCCTGCGTAGGAGCGAGGGAAGAAAAAACTGCCTTCGAACTTGCTGATAAATTTAAGGAAGGGAACGCACCTAAGGTTAAGTCGTTTCATCGAGGCAATTCATCAGACAATACTTGTTGGTTTAAATGGGATGATTGCTGGTTATCTACCCATCCTATTTGACTGGTTTTATATATAAATCTATATCAAAGATAATAAATGCGTGAAGTCATGCCAGCGTCCGGATTGGGTTGCGAGTTCAACCGGTCAGTGCAACACCCGCCAAAACCGCATACCCCCCAAAACCTATAATAAACAAGGACCGACAAAGCCCACTAATACTTCCAAAGGTCTCGGCGGCAAGGATGCCGCTGCGAAGCGCCTCACGGACGAGCTTGCAGCGCCCTTTGGAAGTATTAGTGGGCTTTGTCGGTCCGGCCTATTACAAAGAACCCCATGTTGCCAAAGTATCCCCCTCCCCCACACTCGCATGAAACACCGCCCGAGCAATAGCCCGCGACAAACAAACTGCCCCTGCATGCCCCAACACCATTAAATCAGTTAACGGATCTTCCAACTTAACATCGCGTGTTGACACTCCAAATACCAGGTCACCATCATAAGCGGTATGAGAGGGAACAATGGCTCTAGCCATACCATCTTGTGCGGCAACCGCAAATCGTTTGCATGCCGCTTTATCTAAGTCAAGGTTGGTTGCCACAATGGCGATGGTGGTGTTGGCCCGTTCCAAAAACGCTTCCAGTTTTTGGTTAACCGGTATGTTTAACGGATCAAAATTTTGCCCCACACCTTGGCCACCAAACTCTCCATTCACTTCAAAAGGCGCTGCCCAAAACTTATTGGTGCCCGGCACCACCACACTGCCGTGAGGATTAACCACCACCAATGCACCTACGGTAGCGCCATTGTCTAAAACTAAGGACGCTGAACCCAAGCCGCCTTTTAAATTTGCGGTGGTTGCACCCAATCCGCCGCCAATACTGCCTAATTCAAAGTCAGGGTCAACATTGTTCAGTGCTTCTTTTCCCAACGCACGGTACGGGTTTTCAGGCCAGGCTTTATCGCCACCATTGATTAAGTCGAACACAATGGCAGAAGGCACGATGGGAACACGCACGGGCCCCACTTCAAACCCTTTCCCTTGTGCCAGCAACTCATCCGCCACACCCGAGGCGGCATCTAATCCAAACGCAGAACCTCCGGATAAAACCAACGCATCCACGTCAGTAACCAAATTTTCTGGCGCCAAGCAATCGGTTTCACGCGTACCGGGTGCACCGCCCATTACATCGACGCTGGCGATAAACGGTTTATCCGCTGTTAAAACCGTGACGCCGGTTTTATATTGTTCAGAACCCGCGTTGCCAACGACAAGCCCTGGAACGTCCGTAATTAGATTGCGTTGACCTACTTGCATAGTCGGCATCCAGTGATCTGCAAATTAATTTATTGTAAGCGGCTAAATGCACCGACCGCCATCAACTTCCATCGCCACACCGGTAATCATGCTGGCTTCATCTGAACATAAAAACGCCGCCGCATTGCCCATATCTTCCGGAGTACTGAATCGGCCCAATGGAATGGTGCTTAGGAACTTAGCTCGAATTTCAGGGGTGTCTTCACCCATAAAGGATTTTAATAAAGGTGTTTCACCAGCAACAGGATTTAACGCATTCACGCGCACGCCGTGAGGTGCTAATTCCACAGCCATACTGCGAGTGGCGGTAATCATGAAACCTTTCGATGCGTTGTACCAACTTAAACGCGGGCGTGGGCTAACTCCTGCGGTGGACGCTATGTTCAATATCACACCCGACCCACGTTCTTTCATGGCAGGAACAAAATGCTTGGCCATGAGAAATACCGACTTAGCATTAACCGCAATGACTCGATCAAAATCTTCTTCACTGATGGTGTCTAACTCGGCGGGTAAGTGCGTAACCCCTGCGTTATTCACTAAAATATCCAAAGGCCCAATCGCGTTTTGAACCGCTTGCGCACATTGCTGAACCGAATCACCTGAGGCCACATCCACCGTAACCGCTATCGCTTGCTCGCCTAAGGCGTCTGCCATGGAAGCTGCTGCGTCTCCGTTAATATCCGCCACAACAACTTTTGCCCCTTCAGCGATGAACTTCTGGCAAATACCAGCTCCGAATCCAGAAGCACCACCCGTTACTAAGGCAGTTTTATTTTGAAGTCTCATAACGCGTGTTCCATTGAATGTAATTAGTCGTGCTTAACAGCAACGGTTTTCAAACTAGAGAAACCGTACAACGATTCGAAGCCTTTTTCCCTACCGTGCCCAGAAGCACCGACACCGCCAAAGGGCAATTCAACGCCACCGCCAGCACCGTAATTATTGATAAACACTTGCCCAGCTTTTAGCGCCTTAGCCATGCGCATTTGCCGCCCGCCATCTCGTGTCCAAGCGGCGGCCACTAAACCATAGGCCGTGCCATTGGCAATGTGCACCGCTTCTTCATCATCGTCAAATACAATAATCGTTTGTACCGGACCAAATATTTCTTCTTGAGCCAAGGTATGCGAGGCGGGCACGTCATCGTACAAAGTCGGTACGACATAGGCACCGTGCTCAGGCACATCATTCATTATTTGGCCGGTTGCAGCTACTGTTAGATCGCGTCCCTTGCCAAGAAACCCTTCCACCAAACTTTTCTGACGTGGAGATATTAAAGGTCCTAGTTCTAAATCCTTCATGGCAGGGCCCACTCGCAAACTCTTATAACCTTGGGCTAAACGTTCAACCATCTCGGCATGCCGTGAACGATGCACCAACAATCGAGATGCAGCAGAACAGGTTTGCCCGGCGTTTTGAATTCCTGAGTTTAATAAAAAGGGGATAGCAGCATCCATATCCACATCATCGAAGACCACTTGGGCAGACTTACCGCCGAGTTCAAGTGTGACGGGGGCGACGTGTTTGGCCGCCGCCTCTTGCACCGCTTGGCCCGATGCCACCGAACCGGTGAAAGATACATGATGAACTTTTGGGTGGGCGCTTAGTGCGGCCCCAGCTACGGCTCCAATACCCGGCACAACATTCAGCGCACCTTTAGGTAAACCCGCTTGTCGTGCAAGTTCTGCAAACGCCAATGCGGTTAAACACGCTTCTTCTGCAGGCTTCAAGACAGTGGCGTTGCCCATGGCTAAAGCCGCCCCGACTGAGCGACCAATAATTTGCATCGGATAATTCCACGGCACGATGTGCCCGGTAACGCCATGGGGTTCACGTAAGCTGTACACCGTGTACCCGTCCAGATACGGAATCGTTTCACCGTGAACTTTGTCAGCAGCACCGCCAAAGAATTCGCAATAGCGAGCTAAAGCAATTGCATCGTTACGCGCTTGCGTGAGCGGCTTACCCACATCCAAGGCTTCCAGCTCTGCGAATGTGTCTACGTGTTCTAACACCAGTTGCCCCAACCGAGTTAAAAACCGCCCTCGCTCGACTGCGGTGGTTTTGCCCCATTCGCCGTTCAGTGCAGCATGGGCTGCATTAACAGCGGCATCAATATCGGACGCATCCCCAACCGCAATCTCACACAGGGTGTCGCCATTGGACGGATTGATCAGCGCCATGGATTGACCCGATTCCGGGCTACGCCAAACACCATTTATAAAAACATGGTTAGATGCAAAATCAAAAGGAGTTGACAGAAGCATGCGTGTAATCCGGTAGACGTGGCACAGAAGCCACCAGTTTTTGGGTGTATTCGTGACTGGGGTTATTAAACACGTCCAGGGTATTGCCTTGTTCAACAATTTTCCCGGCACGCATAACCAGTACGCGGTCAGTAACGTTACGTACCACAGATAGGTCATGGGAAATAAATAAGTACGCTAGCCCATGTGAGGCTGCCAGAGAAGCAAGTAAATCCAACACGGTGGCTCGCACAGAAACATCCAACGCAGAAACAGCTTCATCCAAAACAATAAGTGCCGGCCGAATGATTAATGCGCGTGCGATAGCAATGCGTTGTCGCTGCCCGCCAGAGAATTCATGAATGTATTTATCGGCATCACTGGCGTGTAAGCCAACACTTTCTAACATCTGTGTGACTTGCTGATGGCGTTGTTCTCGAGTGGGCTGTGTATCTAACACGTTCAAAGGTTCTGCCACTAAACGTGAAACCTTATGGCGTGGATTAAACGAGCCATAGGGATCTTGAAACACCACTTGCACATGGCGCAGTACGCTTATGCCTTCATTGATGTTCTGCCCATTCACTTCAATGCGCCCGGAAGCTGCCGACATCAGGCCTAATATCGCCCGAGTTAAGGTCGACTTGCCGCACCCCGATTCCCCCACCAAACCGACGCTTTCGCCTGCTCGAACGGTAAAGCTTACGTCATCCACTGCACGAAACTTCCCTGCCTTTCCAAACCAGCCCCGACGGGCTATCGGGTATTCGCACACTAGGTTCGTCACCTCTAATAAGGCCGATGCATCATCGGTGACTGAGCGGTCTCTGGCCGAGGCGCGTTCACTGACCGACAATTGTTCGGGCACATGATCGGATGCTTTAAACAATGACTGTGTGTACGGGTGCTTCAATTCTTTAAAAACCGGCACAATCGGGCCCTGCTCTACTATCTCACCGTCTTTCATAATGACCACGTGGTCTGCCATGCCCGCTACCACGGCTAAATCGTGAGAAATTAACATCAAAGCCATGTGATTCTCCTGCTGCAGACTGCGCAGTAAATCTAAAATTTCAGCTTGCGTGGTGACATCCAGAGCGGTGGTGGGTTCATCAGCAATGAGTAATTTAGGCTTTAAGGCCACCGCCATTGCAATAACCACGCGCTGACGTTGACCACCCGAGAGTTCGTGCGGGTATCGTGACAGGGGAAACTGATCGGGTGGCAAACCGCAACGCGTAAGGGTATCCATGGCCATGGCTTTTGCCTCTTTCGCACTCACCGATTGATGCAAACGAATGCACTCAATGACTTGCTGCCCAATGGTGTGCACAGGGTTTAAAGCGGTCATCGGCTCTTGAAACACCATACCGATGTCGTCACCGCACACCGTGCAGCGCGCTGCCTCATCCAATTCATTTAGCGTTAAGTTATCGAATTGAATGCGGCCAGTGAGCGTTGAACCCGTTGGCAGTAAACCCATGATAGCCAGGGCGGTCATGGACTTACCCGAACCACTTTCGCCGATGACGCCCATCACCTGGCCAGCTTCCAACGAGGTGTTCAGGTTTTTTAAAATCGGTGTGCCGTGAATCGATACCGTCACATCGGTTAAAGTCAGTAGCGGCATTAGCGTTCTCGCCGCAAGCGTGGGTCTAGCCAATCACGTAAGCCATCACCCAATAAATTCAAACCCAGCACCGTTAGCACGATTACCATGCCGGGGAACAACGCCAAGTGCGGCGCGATGGTGGTCAGTGTTTGACTGTCGGCCAACATGCGGCCCCAACTGGGCGTTGGTGGCTGCGCGCCCAAACCCACATAAGACAAACCCGCTTCTGCCAAGATACCGAGCGAGAATTGAATGGTGCCCTGCACAATAAGAAGGTTGGTTATGTTCGGCAAAATGTGTTCGATAGAAATACGTGCAGAATTTTTTCCCGCCACGCGCGCTGCCATAATGAATTCACGATTCCAAAGACTTAACGATGCCCCTCGTGTTAAGCGCGCAAACACCGGGATATTAAAAATCCCAATGGCAATGATGGCGTTCACGGCTCCCGGTCCGAACACCGCAGTGATCATGATGGCAATCACCAAGGCGGGAAACGCGAACACCAAATCATTACCGCGCATGATGAATTCATCTATCCAACCACCGCGATAACTGGCCGCCATCAAACCCAGCGGCACACCAAACAACAACCCAATACCCACAGCGATAAAGGCAACGGCCAGTGAGGTTCTTGCCCCAACCATTAACATCGATAGGATGTCACGCCCAAAGTGATCAGTGCCCAACCAGTTCACCGCATTCGGCGTGAGCATGCGTTGTTTGATGTTAAGGGTTTCAACATCAAACGGGGTGTAGAAGAAGGATACGATGGCGGCGCCAAAGAACAACACCACCAGAAACGCACCGGGCACCAAATTGCGAAATCGCTTGCGGGTGGTTGACGCCATATCAATGCCCTCGGCGCATGCGAGGATCTACCCAAGCGTAGGCGATGTCGACTAAAAACGTCACTAATACCACAGCAAACACCAACAACATGATGACGCTTTCCACCACGATTAAATCGCGCTGCGCGATACTTTGAAAAATGAGCCGCCCTAATCCGGGTAGAAAAAACACATTTTCAATAATGATGGCACCGGCTAACAAGAACGAGAACTGCAATCCAATGATGGTGAGCACCGGAATCATTGCGTTGCGTAAAGCATGTCGCCATAACGCCTGACGCCGAGTTAATCCTTTTGCACGAGCGGTGCGCACATAATCCTCATTCAACACATCCAACAGTGAAGAACGCAGCACGCGCGCCAGTATGGAAGCTTGCGGCAGCGCCAGTGCTATAGCGGGCAAGGTTAAGGCTTTCATCCCTCCCCAAAAACCAATATCCCAACCCGGAAAGCCACCTGCGGAAAACCATTGCCATTTAATGGCAAACAACAACACCAACCACATCGCAAACCAAAAATTGGGAATAGCCACACCCAGTTGAGTAATCGCCATGACGATGGAATCCACAGCACCTCCCCGACGGCTGGCCGCGAGAAGCCCTGCTGGGAAGGCCAAAACAATGGCCAGTGTTAACGCAGAGAGAGCTAAGGGCAAAGAGACCATCAAACGTTCACTGACCATGTCGGCAACGGGCGTTCGATAGGTGTAGGAGGTGCCAAAGTCACCGCGAAGCATGCCGCTTACCCAGCCAAAATATCTCGGTATGCGGCCCTGGTTTAAACCCAGTTCGGTTTTTAGCGCTTGCACCGTATCTTCAGATGCGTTCATGCCCAGCATGTAAGATGCCGGGTCTCCAGGCACCACTTCGATAACAGTGAATACAACCAAGCTGGCCACGACTAAGGTGGCAATGAGAGAGGTAATTCGTTTGAATAGATAGAACAGCATAGGAGTTGCGGCCGACCCTTAAGCCGGCCGCACAGGTCAAAACCCGTTAATCAGTCCAAGACACACCCGTTAAATCATTGGCTTGAGTAGGTTGATTTGCCCACAAACCCTCGATTTTGTTATTGGCCACACCCGTTTTGGCTAACTGAAACAAAAAGCCATTAACATAGTCTTCCGACACCATGGTTTGAGCTTGCTTCAACATCACATCCCGCTGCTCAGGATCGGTTTCCACGTTAAACGCGCCAATCAGCTCTTTGAAGTTTGGGTTATCGTATTGGAAGTAGTAGTCATCACGCGCATAGATACCAATATCCAAAGGCTCTGTGTGCGAAACAATGGTTAGGTCAAAGTCTTTCCCTTTGAATACTTGCTCCAACCACTGCGCCCATTCCACGTTTTCAATTTCTGTATCAATGCCCACTTCACGCAGTTGAGCAGCAATGATTTCACCGCCACGACGCGCGTAAGCCGGTGGTGGCAACTTCAAACTCAAGGTTAAGTCACCCTCAACACCCGCCTCTTTCAATAGTGCTCGAGCCGCGTCTTGATCAAACGGTGAATTACCGGTGAGGTCAAGGTAAGACGGGTGATGCGGGGCGAAGTGCGAACCAATGGGTGTGCCGTAACCAAACATCGCACCATCGATAATAGCTTGGCGATCAATCGCATGCGCAATGGCTTTACGCACACGCACATCCGATAACGCTTCACTCTTATTGTTCATGGACAAAATGGTTTCACCTTCGGTGGAACCTAACACCACACTGAAACGAGGATCGGCTTCAAGTTGTGGCAAATTCTCAGGCGCAGGATAGTTAGGGAACGCATCCACGTCCCCTGCCATCAACGCAGCAAAGGCCGCCGTTGGTTCACTGATGAACTTAAACGTCGCTTTTTCAAGCGCTACCGCTTCACCCCAATAATCGGGATTGCGTTCAATGTCGATACGGTCCCCTTGCACCCAGTTAGAGAACTTGAACGGGCCGGTTCCCACAGGGGCCGTGGCAGCGGTTTCTGCAGAGGCAGAATCTAAGATGATGGCATCGCCCCAAGCCAGGTTGAATAACAAATTGCCATCGGGGTTTTCTAAATTCACCGCCACCGTGGTGTCATCAATGACTTCCACATCGGTGATGTTGGCGAATAAGCCTTTTTGTGCATTGGTCGAATCTTCACCGCGCGCGCGATCGAGTGAGAATTTTACGTCTTCAGCGGTGAAGTCGGCACCGTCGTGATACTTCACGCCGCTTTGCAAGGTAAATACGTAACGCTTACCCTCTTCTTCAATGGCCCATTCACTGGCTAGTGCGGGATTCACACTGCCGTCAGCACCGAAACGCGTTAAGCCTTCAAAAATGTTGGCGTATACAACTTCATCAATGGCAGCCGCCGCACCACCGGTAGGATCAAGATTGGGTGGCTCAAGCGCCATGCCAATCGTGATATCGGTTTTCGCGGCAAGCGCCGAACCGCTAAACACCGCTGCTAACATCAGCGAGGTGACGCTTCGGGTAAAAAATTTCATTCGGTTAGGACTCCTAAGTTCATTGGTTTTGTTATTCACTCGTCGCACCGCCCGAGGGGTCATCAGTTAGCAAGCGGGTTAATGTTCTTGCCATGACCTTGGTTGCATCTAACATATCTTGAATGCCCACATATTCATCGGGTTGATGTGCGAGATCCAAAATTCCAGGGCCGTAGGCGATGCAGTTACTCAGTCGCCCGATTCGATCGATATGCTTTTGATCGTAGGTTCCTGGTGACAAGACATAGTCGGGGGCTTGCCCCAACTCTGCTTCAATAGCACTGGCCACAGCTGTTACAACGGGAGCGGATTTGTCCGTTACGGTGGGTAGAACGGAAAACAGCTCTCGCACATCGTAGCGAAAACTCTCCCGGGTTTCCCCAACACGCTCCAGAACACTATGCACTTCGCTGCGAACATCGTCCAGCGATTCTTCCAATAGAAAACGTCGATCAATCACCAAACGGCAACGATCTGGTACTAAAGCGGAAGGCATTCCGGTGTAGTCGGCCTCGGCCTCATCCAATCCCCCGTGCACGGAATTAAGATTCATGGTGCTGTGGCGAGCCCCGTCGGGCACCACAGGGTGTTCGGTTCTACGTTCGGATAATGCAGGATATAGCGTGTTTTCAAATTCATTCATGACAGCCCCCATATGCCGAACCGCGCAGTCACCTAAAAACGGCATGGAGCCGTGAGCGATGTGACCATAGGTTTCGATCTCGGCCCACCACACGCCGCGATGCCCTAAACAGATGCGGTCCTTATTCAAAGGTTCTGGAATGATGACGTGTTGCACGCGGCTTGGATCGAAGTAGCCTTGCTCTGCTAACCAAGCCACGCCACCAAAGCCACCGGTTTCCTCATCGGCTGTTCCTGAAATTTCAATCGCGCCGGCGTAATCCGGGAAGGTTTCTATAAAGGCTTCAGCGGCAATGATGCTGGAAGCCAGCCCACCTTTCATATCACAAGCACCGCGCCCATAAATGCGGCCCTCTTTGATTTGACCGGCAAACGGATCCACAGTCCAGCCGTCACCAACGGCAACCACATCGGTGTGAGAATTAAAGTGAACGCAATCGCCCGTATGCCGACCTTCGTGGCGCGCGATGAGATTCCAACGAGGGTAACGATCGCTATCGCCTACAGCACCGGTCGCTCGCAGCAACAACACCTCAAAACCATGGGGTTGAAGCCGGGCTTTGAGGAATTCGCAAATGGCCAAATACCCCTCACCCGGGGGATTCACTGTGGGGATGCCTAAAAGATCCACCGTCAGTTGAATCATGTCATCGCGGCGCGACTCAATTCCATCTAGGAGCTGGGTAATTCGGTCGACAACCATAGGGCTGCTACTGTTGGGATTTGATGAGCCTATTGTATGCTGGTAATTCGATGACGTAAGCATCGACCGATCCCGAATCGTACCAATCAGAGCCAAATATTATGCGCGTGCCGCTGGGGCTGATGGTGGCATGGGGCTCACCAAAGTACGGGTGGTAGTCCCCGTTCTCGGCTGATTTTGAATAGGAGCGATGCTGAGCCACACGGCAAACCCGTTCCGAATCGGGGTTGGTATCCACCAAGTACACCTCAGAAAATAACGGTGGAGCCTTGCGCTGAGATTCTAATAAATCAAATTTATCGTAGCCGATGCTGGACATCGCCACCCAACCCGGTTTGCGCGTTGCACGTGCACTCACATGTGTTCCACGTGTGGTGTACGGATAACCATCACGCTCATCGATCACCGCGCGACACTCACCAGTGTTTAGGTCGTGTTCTATTAAATGGCCAACGCCGCGATACACCACGTCGTCACAACCTTTCTCGGTGGGGTCATAAGCCGTCGTAAAATACACTTCACGCCCATCGAAAGCAAAACCAAAATCCGCATGCTCGTGATGCTTGTACATATCCAATTGCGTGCGTACCGTTTTTAAATCATTCTCGACCACATCCCCTTGCAACCAAAACCCGTTGCCCTTAGGCAATGGTAAAGGCGCTGACCAGTTATCGTAAGGTGTGCCTTCACCCAGGGGCTTGGTTAGCAATTTATCTTCACTCACGATGTAGGACATCATGGTCCAGTTGTCGCCCGTATCGCAGCGAAAACCAAACACATCATCGTTCATCGATTGCATCAGTGGGTCACCACCAGCGGTCGGGGCTATATTTTTACCGCAAACATCGGTAAAGTTTCTTAGCACCGTTTTCTCATCGGTGCGCACATTGAGTTTTACAAAGTCACTGTAGGTGGGATAAACCTTACTGATATAAAACAAAATGTTTGGATCTGTGTGGCTCCAAAACACTTCTTCTAAGTCCGATGGCACAATATCCAAGGCCTTTATGGGTTTATAACTAAAGCCATCCAACAATATATGTTGGCCATCACCATTAGATTGCTTATACAACATCAGCAGGGATTCATCCGCATTCCAAGCTTGCATTGTACTGTATGCCGGCTTGTACACTTCATTAGGCGAACTGTTAGAAATTCGAATAACCGTTGTACCAAACGCAGGATCGCGATAGCGTTTCCCATACGGCGGGCGTGCAAATTTCTTAACTCGTTGTGGTTCAAGATCTGTGATTAGCCCTTCGCACAAATCCAACTCATCCAACGCCGCTTGATTGGTGACAATCTTCGACAACGCGGAGGTTGCGCTGGATTGGGCAAAAGACAACGCAGGACTTAACATGCACAAAGCACCGAGAGCTAGCGCGGTCGCTTTTACAAATTTGGGCAAATTGATGGATTTCGTCCTATTCAACATCGTCAAGTCATTTCCTTCAAACACGGTGGCCATACGTAGTTATCGACAGCGTGCCCCAAGGCTCATTCTATTCCAGTCAATGAATAGTGCCAATCTGTGAGCCTTGCACGCTAACAGGCAGATTTTCCACTGAATTTAACCCCTAGTATACGTCGCCCCCCCGGGAATCACGTCGAACTGGCGTAACTCACCATTTCAAACTCCAACCCGCCAGCCACAGCAAAGTAAAAACGCCTTCCTGGCTCGTAATCGCCGTGGCTGTAGGTTTTATACCCGGCCTGTTTAATTCGCATTTCTATCGCATCTAAATCTTTCACAACCAGCCCAATATGGTTTAAACCGTTCTCTCTCTGATAGGAACCCAACTCGGTTTGTTCCTCGTCAGCTCTACCCATGCTGTACAGAGCCAAATAGTAGCGCTCATTACCCACATGCACCGTCGTGCCCCCATAAATGGATTCACCACTCCAACGCACCTGCCAATCAAACAACTCGCAGAGCTGCTGCGCAAGCTTCTCAGGTTCTTGGACTGTGATGTTGGCGTGTTCTAGTTGAATGATTTCTGTAGATGCTTGATTCATGGTTTGATGCCTCTGTCATTGTTCAGTGACACAGATATTAATATCTCAAGTAAACTTTAGATCAAGCCCTTTTTCTATTTTTTTCATCCATGGCAAATAAAGATTTCTTGAGCATCGGCCAAGTGGCCAAACGATCCGGGCTGGCCGTATCGGCCATTCGCTTCTACGCCGATGAGGGTTTAGTGCACCCCATACGAAGTGAATCTGGGCATCGTTATTTTCATCGAGCCGATATCCGCCGCATCTCGTTCATCCTCATTGCACAACAACTGGGCTTTTCGTTACACGATATCGCCGATGCATTAACCCCATTACCCAACAATCGAGCACCATCGAAACGCGATTGGGATCGTATGGCGAGGGGATTCCAAGAAACGATAAATGAACGTATTGAAAAACTGACACAACTAAGCAACGGTTTATCCGCTTGCATCGGCTGCGGGTGTTTATCGCTTAAGAGTTGTCATTTGTATAACCCAGCAGATCGGGCGAATCAGTTTGGTGCTGGGCCACGTTATTTGAAGGGGGATGTGCCGGGTGATTGAGATAAAGACGGTTATGCGAGAAAACACCCCTGCGGGGGTGTCGCCCTAGAGCCAAGCTGCACAATTATCGCGTGGATGACGAGACTAAGGATTTCTTGCAAGTTATCTATTATGGATATATTATCTATATTTCTTCTAGCCGCACAAGTAGCTTCCAATGGCACGAGTTTCAGCAACCGATTTTCAACAATCTGTTGGCAACTACAGCGACACCGCTATGCGCGAACCAGTGATTATTACAAGCCACAACCGTGATCGACTGGTGCTGATGAGCGTGGAGGAATACCACCGCTTGAAGCAATTCGAAGAAGAGAGGAAACAAGAGACCGATAAGTTAATTAGACCGATAAGTTAATTGATGAGAGCATTGATCGGCATCGATCGACCCTGGAAAAGCTTGCCGATAAATGAGCGAATTTTCATGGCTTACTCGTGCAGAAGGAGAGAGACCTTTTTGAATTAGCAGCCAGTTACGCGAAAGCGATTTCATGGAAGCGCTAGGACAAGGCAAAATTGATCGAAAGGAAGCTGCCGAGAATTTACGCAGCCACGCAAAACAACGCAGTCTAGATTGAACTAGCCCACTTACCCAACAACCAAACACCATCGAAACGCGATTGGGATCACATGACGAATGGACATCGAGGATCGACTAACAAACGTTTCGAAAACACCCCCGCAGGGGTGTTAAGAGCCAAGTTCCGCAAAGCTTCACCCACCTTCTATATCTAAGAAACAACTCTCACTCAACTCACGCAAAGCCTTTAAGGCTTCTTCAGCCCGATCTGCAGGTACGAACAAATGATCGTGATAAAAACCTGAAACGGGATTCACTCCCATGCCCAACTTAGCCAGATGTGTGGTTATTCGGGCTAAGAATCCGACGGCATCTAATGATGAATGAATATTCAAACTGATCATTCGACAAGCAAACTCGGTGGTCAAGTTAGCCGCTTCGGCTTTTTCTAATTCAACAATCAACGTCACGCCTTCTGGCTCATGGAACGTGAGCAAAGGGGTCAAAGAACTCGAATCATAATCCGCTGAGACAGTGGCAAACCCATACACCGGCTCATTCAATACCGGTTGCATGGAAGCGAGTAAAACCGATAGGTTGGTTTCGCCTTGATTTGTCATGGTCGTTCTCACCTGCAACGAATTAATTCTAAAAGATTAAGCATAACGGGTATTTTCTGCAGACCCCTACTCGAACACGACGCAGACACGGTGGTATTCTTCGCGGCATAAAGAACGGTGGGGCAACAACTGTGGGCAATTCTCTGCAAGATCAACTGCTAAAAGCTGGGCTGGCCAATAAAAAGCAGGCGGTTAAAGCTCGTAAGGCGCAGCACAATAAGCAAAAATTGAAAAGTTCGGGCAAAGCGGTTAAAGATGAATCGGAACTGTTGGCGGAAAAAGCGCTCGCTGAGCAAGCCGAACGCGATCGCGAGCTGAACCGGATCAAACAGCAAGAGGCTGAAGCCAAGGCGCTACAAGCCCAAATCCGTCAGCTCATCACTTTGAATCAAATCACGGATCGCGGAGAGACGGAGTTCAGTTTTACGCACGGTTCCAGCATCAAAACCTTGATGCTGCAAACAGAACATCGAGATGCCTTGATAAAAGGTCAATTGGCGATCGTTACTCTGCGTAATGAATTCGCGATAGTGCCGGCAGCGGTCTCTGACAAAATCATCCAGCGTGATGAGAGCTTGCTGGTGTTGCGTAATTCAGCCGATGAGGATGCCGGTGCCGATGATGAATATGCTGACTATCAGGTCCCGGACGACCTTATGTGGTAGGTCTCTACCTAAAGGCAATTTACTACATTCAGCCCGGATTCCTTGTATTGTTGCAGGTGTGCCAACTGTGCACACTTGGAAATTTCTTATATGCGATGGAGTGATCTCAATGCGTCTGATGTACCCCCTCTTACTGGTCATGGCTTTTATGCTGACCCCGTCTGTTTCCCAAGCTCAAAGTGATGAGAAGTTCGCTGCGGGAATTCACCTTGGTAATCTGTCAACTGGCTTCAGCGCTAAGTACCGGGCCACTGACACCATAACCGCCCAAGCCACGGCAGGATTTTTTGGCGCGTTGAATCACTACAGCATTCGAGGCCTCTATGCCTTTAATACTGGGCCCTTTTATGAAATTTATGGCGTTGGGTCGATTGGCTTGTGGCAGTGGAATGGATTTTTAGTCGACGAATCATCGGTGGGTTTTGGCGCGGGTGCGGGCTTCGAATACGACTTACGCGGGCTTGCGCCGGAATTGCCTGCTTTATTTGCCAGCATTGAGTTTGGCTTTAACGTGGTCAACTTTGACACCTACACCGGCTTTTCTTCATTCGGTCAAGCAATAGGGCTGCACTACCGGTTCTAGAAACACCGGTTTGGCTTGGCGGCGGGTATAAGAATGCCCGTCGCTTGAGCGAAAAATAAGAATAAGGGGGGGGAGATGGTGCCGGCACGAAGAGTCGAACTCCGGACCTACTGATTACAAGTCAGTTGCTCTACCAACTGAGCTATACCGGCACTGGGACGTATTGTAGGCAACACTGTTAGCAAAGGCAATGCCGCTTTCGTTCAAACCGCTTTAGACGGGACGGACAGAAACCTCACCCGCCATCACCGCCTCTGTTCCCTTAGATGTGCTGATCAGCAAAGCCCCTGTCGCGCTCACACCACAAGCCTTTCCGACCAGATCCTGGCCTGGGCTAACCGACACTACCTGACCAAACAAGGCGTCCACCTCACGCCATCGCGCCTCAAATTGAGACCAGCCGTGGGCATCAAATTCCTTATAAGCCTCAACAACGGCAACAGATATGGCCGCGATCAACGCATGACGATCGGGTTCGGGTTGGCAGGCCAATTTCTCCAAGCTAGTGGCCCCAATGCCCAGTTGTTCAAATTCACTTTGGTGACGAACGTTTAATCCGATTCCAGTCATCACATGCGTAGCGCTCGGCTCGCCCGCTTTTGGGGCCAACTCAATTAAGAGCCCGCCCAATTTTTGTCCCGCCACCAAGACGTCATTTGGCCACTTCAACTGCGCCTGAATGCCTAAGTGTTGACGCAGCACACCCACCACCGCGATGCCAGCCACCAAACTTAAGCCCAATAAACCACTGGCCGGTTGAGCTAAGGTTTGACGTAACGTGAAGGTCATATTGCCGCGCTGAGACGACCAACTTTTTCCTCGGCGTCCGTGCCCGGCTGTTTGCCAATCGGTTGCACAAACTTCCACACAGTTGGCGTCGGCCGGGGCATCAATTTCACGCAAATAATCATTGGTTGAAGGCAGTTGGTCAAACACATCCACCAACCACTTTGTCGACCCACTGGCACGGCTAATTTCACTGTGCAATGTTTCCTGCGACAACATCAGCTTGACACACTCACCGTATCGTTGTGAATCCAGGTATTAAAGCGCGCCTCATCAGCTACGGATAACACGGCGGTATCTTTCGGTGGCGAGAGAATGGGTAAGCTGGCCACGTGTAATTCACCTAACCGAAAGTAATGAACGGTGACCACCTCTTCACTTTGCTGGCGTACCAAGTCATCAGCAAAACTGGCAACCGACACAGACACATAATCTAATGCCACCACGGTATCGCCAGCGGCTAAGCCTGCGGCCAAGGCGGCGCCATTATTAAACACGTGGGTGATCTTTACCCCACCAGGGGCCGATGACACGTTAGCACCCACCCAAGCCGGCAAGCTGGTCTTGGCCGCTTCACCGCCCAAATCGGTGGCACTGGATCGTGCGCGGTAGTTAAGATCAACACCCAATTGTTCCAATGCCGCCTGCATGGGCAGTTCATCGGTGGAATATAGTGCGTTATCAAAAAAGTCGCTAAGGTCCACACCGGCAATGTCGCTGGCAATGCGTTGCGGTTCGTGTTCATCAATGCCTGCACCACCGGTGCTTAACCAGTTTTGCCAAAGTGTTTGCATGACGTCATCTAAGCTTTTTTTCCCAGCGGTGGCTTTTCGAATTTCTGCGTCTAAACACACCGCTACCATCGCACCCTTGGCGTAGTAACTCACAATGGCATTGGGAGCGTTTTCATCTTGTTTATAGAACTTACTCCATGCATCAAAACTGGATTCAGTCACTGACTGCACTAGACGACCTGCCCCTCGCTGCACTCGGGTTACGATTTTTCCCAACAGTTTTAAATAGGTATCTGGTGTCACCAAACCACAACGAACAAGCAACAAGTCATCGTAGTAGGACGTCATGCCTTCAAAGAACCACAACAGTTCGGTGTAGGATTCTGCGGCCAATTCGTAGGGGACAAAAACAGCCGGTTTGATGCGCTTAACGTTCCATGTATGAAAATATTCATGGCTGCACAAACCTAAAAATTGCACGTACTTTTCTGAACGCTCTTCGTCTCCTGGCACCGGCAAATCATCACGCGAAACCAACAACGCGGTCGATGCTCGATGTTCAAGCCCGCCATAACCTTCGCCCACCACCATCACTAAAAACACATATTTATCTTGCACCGGCGAGGGTTCACCAAAGAACTTAATTTGATATTCGCAAATAACGATTAAGTCTTTAACAATGCGTTGAATATCCGTGTGGTAGCGGCCGGTGAGTACCAGTTCATGCTGCAAGCCAGCCGCAGTAAAAGATACGCGTTCAAAATTTCCCATTTCCACTGGGTGATCGATTAGGTCGTCATAATCTATCGCTTCGTACAGCCCAAAGCCCTCATCGTTCACATCCCGTGGTTTCAGACTGGTTGCCACTTGCCAACCGAGGCACGCATCCGAATCACTGGGCACAAGATTCACGGTGTGCTCCGAAGCTTCGTGCCCGTCAGCGCTTAAGAACACACTCGTTCCATTAAAAAAGCCGTGATTCGCATCGAGGTGCGCGGTGCGTACTGATAAATCCCAGGCGTACACCACGTAGTGCAAGGTGAGTGCTTTCAGTCCAGCTGGGGCTTGCCAAGTGGTTTTATCCAATTTCATTAGTTCGACGGGGTTAGCGCCACTGGCGGCATCGATGGTGATGATGTTCTTGGAAAAATCCCGAATCATGTAACTGCCCGGAATCCATGTGGGCAGGCGCACGACTTGGCCATCCGGATTTGGGTTAGTGATGTGCATTTGCACAGTGAATTCATGCGCTTCTGGATGACTGGCGTGCAGAGAGTACTGAATGGACAAAGGGATGCTCGAATGCTTGAGAATAAGGAATCGCCGTACGATACCACTCATGGAAAACACCTCGCACCCCAAAGCTCCCCACCAAAACCCGCCCGAGAGGCTCTGCGCGCGGAGATTGGGGGTCGCGTTCTGGTGTGAGGTGGAATAAACCGACTTCACAAATTCGTCGAATTGCCGATACCCCTGGTATGTCGAGGTGGGTTTCTCTCATAACAGCCGTTGGCTTTCTAAGTGCGCTCGGCACAGCCTCTGCCGTGCTCGCAGGCGAACGGGTGATCAAACAACGCGGTGCTGATGGCACTGTGATGTTCAGTGATGCCCCCATGAATAAGAGCGGTCAGCGTGTGGCCTACGCCAGTTCTTACGGCAGACCACCCGCCACAGCGTCCTGCCAGGGCCAAACCGAAGCTAAGTTGCAGGCGCGTCGCCAGGCCTTATCTGACGAGTTCCAAGTAGCCGCCGTCCTCAGCGGCTTAAGTGTTGAACTGCTCACAGCGGTTGCCAGAGTGGAATCTTGCTTTGATCCAAAAGCTCGCTCAGTCGCTGGTGCACTGGGGGTTATGCAGTTAATGCCGGGTACCGCCAAGGAACTGGGCGTGGCAAACGCCTTCGATGCACAATCGAATATTACGGGCGGAGCAACCTATTTAGCGAAAATGCTGAAACGCCACAACGGCGATTTACCACTGGCTTTGGCTTCCTACAATGCAGGACCGGGAGCTGTGGCTAAACACGGCGGCATTCCACCCTACCCCGAAACTCAGCGCTACGTTGCTAAGGTGACTCAACAGCTAGCTCAAAACCAGGACAATCCTAAGCTAAGCTCACGGCTATAATCTGAGCCATGACACAAGATGACTCGCACGTAGGCGCTAATTTCATTCGAAATCTGATCGATGCCGATCAAAAATCGGGTAAGCATGACGGGCGTGTCACCACACGTTTCCCCCCAGAACCCAATGGCTATTTGCATATCGGCCACGTCAAGTCCATTTGTTTGAACTTCGGCGTTGCTGAACACTACAACGGCAGCTGCAACTTACGTTTTGACGACACCAACCCAGCCAAAGAAAGCGAAGAGTACGTTAACGCCATAAAAGCGGATGTGAAATGGCTGGGGTTCGAATGGGATGAACTTCGCCACGCATCAGACTACTTCGATCAACTGCACGACTTCGCAGTGGATTTAATCAAACAAGGCAAGGCCTACGTGGACAGCTCAAGCGCAGAAGAGATGCGCCAGATGCGCGGCACCCTAACCGAACCCGGTAGAGAAAGCCCGTACCGTAATCGTACGGTGGAACAAAACTTAGAGCTGTTTGCAGGCATGAAAGCGGGCGACTTTGACGACGGTGAGCACATTCTGCGAGCGAAAATTGATATGAGCTCAGGCAATATCAATTTACGAGATCCTGCCCTGTACCGCATTCGCAAAATCTCCCATGTACGAACTGGGGATAAGTGGAACATCTATCCGATGTATGACTTCACCCACTGTTTGTCCGATGCCATCGAAGACATCACACACTCTCTGTGCACTTTAGAATTTGAAGACCATCGCCCCCTGTATGACTGGGTGATTGATCAGCTCGACACACCCAGCCACCCGCAGCAAATTGAATTCGCCCGCTTACATCTTGAATACACCATGCTAAGTAAGCGCCGATTAATTCAGCTAGTTAACGACAATTTGGTGGATGGCTGGGACGATCCACGCATGCCAACCATTCTTGGCTTACGGCGACGCGGCTATACCCCGGCAGCACTTAAAGATTTTTGCGAACGCATTGGTATCACTAAAAACGATTCAGTAATTGAAATGGCTGTGCTGGAAACCTGCATTCGAGACGACTTAAACACCCATGCAGAGCGTCGTTTAGCTGTGTTAGACCCCATCAAAGTGGTTATTACGAGCTTGGCTGATGATCATGCGCAAGAACTGACGTTTAAAAATCACCCACAGGATGATTCTGCCGGTACTAGGCCTTACACCTTCACAAAAGAGGTGTACATAGAACGAGAGGATTTTGCCGAAAACCCGCCACCTAAATACCAACGATTAATTCCCGGCGGTGAGGTGCGATTGCGAGGCTGCTACGTAATAAAATGCACAGAGGTTATAAAAAACTCCGACGGCGATGTGATTGAACTGCATTGCACACACGATCCAGACACACTAGGCAAAAAACCCGAAGGCAGAAAGGTGAAAGGCGTGGTGCATTGGGTATCGGCAAAAACAGCAGTACCCGCCACGGTTCGTTTGTACGATCAACTCTTTAACACGCCAAACCCTGCGGCCGAGGCCTCTTTTGAAGCTGCATTAAGCCCCAATTCAGTCACTGTACTAAGCAATGCGTTAGTGGAACCATCACTAGCCCAAGCGCCAGCTGAGACCCGTTTTCAATTTGAACGAACGGGTTATTTCGTTGCCGACAGAAACGAACACAGTGAAAGCAATCCGGTGTTTAACCGAGTGGTGACATTACGCGATGTTTGGGCAAAATAAGAGCGTATGAAACTCAACGCACGTCACTTAATTGACTAGGCGCAATAAAAGCACGCATATCCTCATATTTATATTGACGACAGCCCGTAGGACTACTATCTAAAAAGGGTAATCGCCGTCGAATGACTGACACTGGATTGTCCGTTCGAATTGTTGGAGCTGAAGTTCGCGGCAACAAAACAATCCTTTTGTCATCGACAACAATTTAATGCTTGTGAGGTCTGGTACTGATGCATAACCGAATCCCCCCTATTTTTAAAATAAGCGCACTGGCTGCTGCTGTGTTCACTCTCTCTGGTTGCGCAACCAGTTCATTGCCATTGCCTAGTGATTTGGGTAGTTCCATTGGCAACACCATCATGGACGCCGGGCGCGTAACCGCAAACGCCAGCCTGAAAGCGCTTGAAGGAACCAAGAAAATCGTTGGACTGGACCGTTTAGAACGTAGCCGTGATCAAGAGCTGGACGAAGTTGACCTAGCGCTTATTGATACCCAAGACACTTGGGAAGCAGAACAGCCAGTAACCGCCACAGGCGTTGCTGTGCGCACCGCTGAGATGCAACCCGGTGGCATGCCAGCAATTGCATCCGTTCCTGCGATTGACCCCAATGCCGTACCCGTAGCAACCGTTGACTACACCCACATCGTAGGGCAACAAGAAACCATGTGGACCATTGCAAAAAGCACCACCGGAAATGCCAACAACTGGCGAATCCTTGCAGAGATTAATCAACTGAACTTAAACACGCCCATGCAAATCGGCCAAGAGATATTGATTCCTGCAGACCTTGTATTGCCTGAGATCGTAGCCTCAATTGAGCCAAGCCCATTACTTGAAAACACCGCAGCTGTTGAGACAACGATTGCAGCTGCCAATCCAACTGCCTTAGAAGAGCTACCACCGCTTGATTTACAGGACGGTACTGAGGTTGCTATTCGGCCAATCACGCAAGAAAGCCTTGAAAGTGATCCACTCAATTTAACCGCTGATAACGATGCACTAGCAGGTGATGTAGATAACGAACTGATCATCATAGAAGCTAGCGCAAAGGCGCCGGTTGAAGCTGAGCTTGAATCTGATTTCGATCCATCTGTTGGCGCAATTGCACTGAAAGCCGATGCCGGTGAAACCTTGTGGGACATGGCAAAAAGAACCACAGGTGATGCCACTAACTGGAAAGTTATCGCTGAAAACAATCGTTTTACAGAAACTGACATCGGTCGGATTCGATACGGTCAAACCATCTACATCCCATCTGAGCTAGTAAAAGCAGAGCTTGGCGGTGAAAAGGTCGAAGACGTTGATGTTGCTGCAGTGGTAGCCAAACCCGAAACAGCCGTTGATGCCAAAGCTGATGCTGCGGCAACCGATAACTTAGTGGCAGCCTCGGTTGATGTTGATGAGGCCGTTAATCAAGAAGCGGTTGATGCCACTTCACAGCTAGTGGCATCCGCCAGTAACTTGATGGATGAAACGCAAGAAATCAAAATCGTTGAAGCAAAATATCAATCCGATGATGTGATGAATGTGATGCCGTCAGATGACAGCAGCAGTGATCAAATCATTATGGTTAGCGGTACTTATTACCCGAAAGCGGTTTACAACGAAGCGGACTTTTCATCCAGCTTATTAATGCGGGTATCTCCAGGCACTGAAATGATGGTGTCGCGCGCTATGGGCCCTTGGTTTGAAGTGCAAACAGAGAACGGCGTGGGTTACATGCATTCTCGCGATATCAAATAAACGCTATACTCTGCTGCGCTTTTCGCGCAGCGAATCATCAAAAAAACCGCTGTGCGAAAGCCAGCGGTTTTTTTTCGCCTATAACTTAGGTCTCAAAACACGCCCAATGCCCCCCTTTTTGTGATGAATATCATGATGTTGGAGGCATACCGAGACGCTGGACACCTGAAAACCCTGAATCAATTCGCGGCAACCGCTAGTTGGAGTGATTATCATGTGCACACTTTCAACGAAGGCGAGCGAACTGGCTCGATCCAGTTTGCGGATAACAATATGAACAATCCTTCTTACCCCATTATTCGAAATTTTTCCGCAGCTTTTGTAAGCGCTGTTGTACTCAATGCTTGTGCCACCACACCAGACTCAACGGCTCAATCTGATTTTCTGTTAAATCCTGCCTCTAGCTCAGCTTCAGTTACTGAGATTCCATCCACTGGTGCAGTGAGAAGTTTGAATCGTAAAGATTCTAAAGGCTGGGTTAACAGTATTGATGACACAGGACCAGATGCTGCAAAGGTCGTTGTTAACAAGGCCAACCCTAATAAGCGTTTCGTATTAAGACCTTTGGGCGCTGATGTGAGTGGTGATTCGGTTGCTGCAACGCTTGTGGGCAACGATTACATTAAAATCATCGGCAGCTACTTTCCCAAAGTTGTTTATCAATCGCCTCGATTAAACGCTAAACTGCTTATGCGGGTTGCACCTGGCAGCAAGTTTCCATTGGAAAAACTAGACGATGGTTGGTATCAAATCAGCACAGATCAAGGTTCGGGGTATCTTCGTTTGCAAGACGGCCAGCCTACCGATTCAAAAGGATAATCTTAAGGACTTTGTATGCTGAACCTAACGCTGGTTCGGCATGCAAAGTCTAGCTGGAACTCAAGTAACGCCTCAACAGATCACGATAGGCCATTAAACAATCGTGGCTTAGCTGACGCCCCGTTTATTGCAAAAACCTTAATTGAACGCGGCCTATCGCCAAAACGCTGTTTAGTTAGTTCGGCCACCCGCACCCAAGAAACCGTTGCCGCCTTTATAGAGGCGGGTTTGGTAAGCAAATCAAACGTGCACTTCGACCAAACGCTTTATCTTGCCAGCCCAGACACTATTCTTAATGTGGTGCAAGAGGATTTTCTTACCCAAAAAAAACCACCACAACATGTGATGGTCATTGCACACAACCCAGGCATTGAAATTTTGGCCGACAACCTAAGCGCTTTTAAAACCGGCCCCATGCCCACTTGCGCCGTGGCGCACTTTTCAATCGATGCGAACGATTTTGCCTTAATCAACACAGCCAACGCTCATTTGGAATTTTTTATTACCCCTAAAGCTCTGCGATAGTCCTTTGCATTGATCACTGGCATTGATCACTTGCACTACTTGCTTGGCATGAAACCTCGGCGCAAAAATTTTTGCGCTTTTCGCACCAACAGTACTAGGGGTTTATCACCGTTAATTCTATCGATGGAGTATCACCCTTTCGATAATAGGCGGGTTGTTTACGCATTCCGGCAAGGGCTGCGTCTCTCTCGGCTGCAGTGGCATACCAACGTGCCCCTGACCACTCATCGCCCAACAGATGCGGCTCGGACATGGGATCGCCTTCTGGCAAGGTAACCGCGATTCCGTATGGCTTGCCTTCAGGGCCTGAAACTGATGAATTCATGTGGGATATATCCAAAAATGATGAAACTGAGTCTAGTCGAACAAGCTACCTTAGGACAACAGCCAACCGACTGGTTAGACTGATACCTCAATATTGAAATCATGAAGATATTCACATGCAACGAATGACGTTATTGAGCCTGATCACAATCGCCACCTTGGTGTTGTCAGGCTGTACACAGGAAACCCAGAATAAATTAGGCCGCTCCATTCAGAACTGGACGGGCACTGACGGGGTTATTGAAATTTACGCTGGCGAGAAGCTGGTTCGCCGCTTCATGCAAATCGATAAGCTCAGCACCGCCACTGGAACCGACAACGGAGCGGATCGACCTTACCGCTTTGGCTACGGCATCATGGACACCAATTTGAACGCTGAAGTGGATCCTGGCGAAAAGAAGGTCTATTTCGAATTCAGTGATTACTCCACGTCATACATCTTTTTCGAAGACCCAAATTAAGCAGCTTACAAAAATTATGACGCACTGAAAGTCAAAAAAATACTCATATATCAAATACTTATTTGACTTGTCAGCAGTAGTTACTATTCTTCTTTGCACGTGCCACGAATCATTTTAGTGTCACGTTCTCACCCCCAGTAGGGCTCGACATTGTCGGGCCCTTTTTTTGTGTATTCTAAGCACATGGAATCGCAAAACCCCGTAATTCGTATGGACTACTTCAGTGGCCTTGTTGAAAAGGCTATTGAGGGTTCAAGTGCCGTTATTTCCGGCGATGGTAGTAAGTTTGAAGCTCGTGTGGTGTCTGACACCTTCGAAGGGCTTAGCACGGTCAAAAGGCACCAATTGGTGTACGGAGCGCTGCAAGAGCACATCCAATCGGGTGCCATTCATGCCTTAACAATCAAAGCATTGACGCAAGCAGAATCCGACGCGGCAGGTTAACAGTCAATTAACGACTAATAAAGCCACTCTTTTTTTGAGAAACAGTTCACAAATGGCCCGAAAATAGCTGCATAAACAGCCTGATCATTTGAGGGGAAATCCCTGTGAGCGCGCTGGCACAAAAGGCAACCACCCGAACTCCCAAGACAATGCCGTGGGTAAACACCATGGCCTATTGGCTTTCGGCCACTGACAAACAAATAGATTTGGGGCTACGCACCACATTAAGCTGTGCGATAACCGGTGATAAGCCTGCGATGTTCTTACCACCGGAAATGGCTAGCAATCAGCCCGACAACCTGCGCTATTTGCACAGGCTTGGCTCGCGTCACAATTGCCGCTTAGTGGAAGATCGTCGTTCTATCGATATCAAACCTTTTATTGAGCAACGCGACGAAAGCATCAGCCCAATGATGCAAGCCAGCATCGAACTGCTGCAACAAACCGGTTTAAAAAGCCGCAAAATGAAACCCTCCTATCCCAATCGTTTAGACGATGAAGGCATTCACGTACCCTTAACCGAACTCATCGATCTTGCCGTTCGCGTAGCAGAAGAAGGCAAACGCGTAGTGGTGTTGCCCAACGCAACGATTGTGGATTTACTGGGTGGCGATACCGATCCAATTGTTGGTTACGCAGCCAATATTCACGCCGGAGACGATGTGGTTACTGTGGCGGTATTCGATTCACCAAAATATCGCTCAGTGGGTTATCGCAGTGGCAAGCAATACATTAATCATGTTTTGCTTGGAGGCGGGCCAGCGCATAAACCCGAAATTTGGGCCGCTGAGCAAACGCTTATGGAAGCACAAACTCGCTTCCAATTGTATAGAAGCCAAAAACCTCAGTTTGATATGGGGTTGTTGTCTGTTACCCAGTATATCGATCTGTAACCACTAACAACCGCAAAAGCAGTCAGTTAATAACTCGATCAAATCAGTGCAACTATCGCACTGATTTGATCACAGTATTTCTGGTTAAAAAAACTACTTTCAAACCAAAGACAAAGCTTTGATTAACCGCCTAATTTGTCTTGCGTTTTGTTTTGGAAATCAGATGCATCATGGCGTTCGTGCAACTGCTCTTCTGGCTCACCCCAAGATCGATTCACCATTTGTCCTCGAACCACGGCATCTCTTTCGCTGATAGCTTTAGCCCAGCGCTGCACATGGGTATATTCAGCCACGTTTAAAAATTCTGCTGCGTTGTATAGCTTGCCTAACACCAACCAACCATACCAAGCCCAAATGGCAATATCGGCAATAGAGTAACCGCCTGGCGCCATGTACTCGTTCTTCTCTAGGTGCAGGTTAAGTACATCAAGTTGACGCTTAGTTTCCATCGTGAAACGATCTATCGGGTATTCAAATTTCTCTGGCGCATAGGCGTAGAAATGACCAAAGCCGCCGCCCAAATAAGGCGCGCTGCCCATTTGCCAAAACAACCAATTCAAACACTCTGTGCGCGCTGCTGCATCGGTAGGAATTAACGCACCGTATTTTTCAGCTAAGTACAATAAGATTGCGCCCGATTCAAAAACACGCGTTGGCGGTGTGGTGCTGTGATCCATCAGCGCCGGTATTTTTGAATTGGGATTGATGTCAACAAAACCACTGCCAAACTGATCCCCATCGCCGATCTTGATCATGTAGGCATCGTATTCAGCGTCTTTTTTACCTAACGCCAAAAGCTCTTCCAACATCACGGTTACTTTTACACCGTTTGGTGTAGCCATGGAATACAGTTGCAGGCTGTGTTCACCTACTGGCAAGGTTTTTTGTTCCCTTGCGCCTGCAGTAGGCCGGTTAATACTGGCCCATTCGCCACCATTGGCACTGTCGTATGTCCAAACGGCAGGCGGTTCGTATTTTGAGGTTGTCATCAAGAAGTGATCCTTTAATTAAGTAACAGCGTTCGGCCCTTCATTTCGGCCGGTTGCGAAAGCCCCATCAGTTGTAAAACCGTTGGGGCAATGCCTGTAAGTGAATTTCCACAACCTAAATCTCTAGGCTCTGAATCATAAATTGTGCAAGGCACCGGAAAAGTTGTGTGCTGTGTATGCGGCTCACCCGTTACCGGATCAACTAACATATCGGCGTTGCCATGATCAGCGGTAAGCACAATGGAATATTCGTTAGCCTTTGCAGCCTCCCAAAGCCTACCCACCACCGTATCAACGGTTTCAACAGACTTCACCACAGCCTCGGCAACACCTGTGTGTCCGACCATATCGGCATTAGCAAAGTTCACCACCACAAGACCAAATTGGCGCTTATTTAAAGCCTCTACCACCCCATCAGCGATGCCATGCGCACTCATTTCAGGTTGAAGATCATAGGTTGCAACCTTAGGTGAATCGACCAGTAGCCGCGACTCGTGCGCTAGTGGCTCATCACGCCCGCCATTAAAGAAGAAGGTTACGTGTGGGTATTTTTCAGTTTCAGCTGAACGTAGCTGTGCGATACCCGCATTGGCCACCACATCACCTAAAGTGACATCGGCGGCATCTTTATCGAACGCGAATGGGAATGGATAACTGGATTCGTAACGCGTCATGGTGGTCAGAGCAGCGGCTTGATAATCACCGCGATCAAAGTGCTCAAAGCTCTCTAACCCAATAGCTTCACTAATTTCCCGTGGACGATCGTTTCGAAAGTTGAAGAATACAACGGTATCTTCAGCGGTTATGGGTTCATGCCCAGCTAATACTGTTGGGGTTATAAACTCATCGTTTTCATCCGCAGCGCGCGCATCCGCTAAAGCTGAATGCACATCGTTAGATTGCCGACCTTCGCCTTTTACAATAGCGTGAAAAGCAGCACTCACACGATCCCAACGTTTATCACGATCTAACGCAAAGTATCGGCCCACAACGCTTGCTACATCACCACCAGCATCGGCTAGCGCTTTTGTGATTGATGGCACGTAGTCTTCTGCGCAGGCAGGCGCTGTGTCACGGCCGTCTGTAATCATGTGCAGCAAGGGCTTTACTCCTTGTGCTTGGCACAGCTTAACCAATGCAATGGCATGATCAATATGACTGTGAACACCGCCATCGGATACTAACCCCAGTAAATGCAGAGGTTTATTGTTCTTTTTAGCTCGCTCAATCGCCTCCAACAGCACTGAGTTGGTGTTTATTTCACCTGATTCAATACTGTCAGAAATTTTCACTAAATCTTGTTTTAGCACTGTGCCTGCACCCAAACTTAGATGCCCAACTTCGCTGTTACCCATTTGCCCATCAGGCAATCCCACCGCTTGCCCAGAGGCTTCGATTAAACACGTGGGGTTACTTGATTGAATTGCATCTAAATTAGGTGTGCTAGCGGTTGCCACCGCATTGTTTATTGGTGACGGGTTAACCGCCATACCGTCCATGATAACCAGCAATACAGGGCGACGTGGCGGCATAACCGTTGAATTCATAAGGCGACTTTTTCTGTTATTAACGTACTTTTAAAAAGATTAAGGCTCAGCATCCGGATCGTGAGGTGCATCCATCAAACTGGTGGGATAGCTACCCTTAGGTGCGTTTGGCCTGGGCTTCGGTGCATCACTGTTCGATGCATCATTCTTCGAATCATCAGGAGCATCGGATGAATCAGGCGTATCGGTTGGCTTGGTTTCACTATCTGAACTTGATTCATTTTCGCCAATCAGCAAACCATTGTTTGAGTCACGAATTTCCCCAGCTTCTTTTACCCGTGTTTTTAACGTTCGTGAAAACACAATACCCACTTCGTACAGTAACCACATGGGAATGGCCAAGAGGGTTTGTGAGATAAAGTCTGGAGGCGTTAAAAACATACCAACGATGAACGCACCCACAAACACATAAGGTCGAGCTTTGACTAATTGCTCTGGTGTAGTGATGCCAACCATAACCAAAATGACTGTGGCCACTGGCACTTCGAACGCAATACCAAAAGCAAAGAACAGCGTTATGGCAAAGTCCAGGTATCGGGTAATGTCGGTGTTAACCTGCACGCCTTCGGGTGCCACGCTAACAAAGAACGCAAACACCAACGGGAAAACCACAAAGTGTGCAAACGCAACGCCTAAATAAAATAATCCCGTGCTGGAAACCAACAACGGAAAAACCAATCGTTTTTCGTGCTTGTATAAGCCTGGAGCAACGAACGCCCATATTTGGTACAGCAAAAAAGGGATGGCTAAAAATACGCTCATCATTAACACAAGCTTTAAGGGCGCAAAGAAACTGCCCGCGGGGTCAATGGTTTGAATATTGGCATCTGGGCCTAGCTGATCAGCAAGCGGTGCTGCGAAAGCGATGTAAATTTCGTTTCTGAATGTGAATAGAGCTGCGAATATTAGCCCAACAACAATGACGATCTTTACCAGACGCTCTCGTAATTCAATAAGGTGGGACAGGAAACCTTGTTCCTCGTCAACCAGATCATCCGCAGACTTCATAAACCGTTAGTCGCTTTGTTTATCGGCATCGATAGATGCCGGTTTGGGTTCAGATGTTTTGGCCGATGATGTGTCTTTCGCATCATCATCTTCCACGGTTTTGCGAAAATCTTCTACTGATGATTGAGTGGCGGCCGTGGCTTCATCAACGCCTGCTTTTAGTTCTTGGCGAGCACTGTTAACGATATTACGAAGCTCATTTATTTGATCGTTCTGATCGCCAATGATTTTATTCAAATCACCGCTTTTCAGCTCGCTGGCAAAATCAGACTTAACCCCACGCACAAACCGTTGAGCCTTACCCACCCAATGCCCTACCGTTCGCGCAACCGCGGGCAAGCGTTCTGGGCCGATAACGATCAACGACACGATGCCGATGACTAAAATTTCTAGAAAGCCAACGTCAAACATTATGTATGGGGTTCCCGACTGACCAACACCGTGCCGGTACCGTCGTATAAAAACTTAACCACGCTTAAGCGTATTGACCGACTGAGCCGGCTAGGCCGACTTTGAATCGTCAGTTTCACGCATGGCCGCATCTTTTACATCGTCAACAGCACCATCGGCTGCGTTTTCAAGTTCGGCAGAAGCCTCTTCGCCATCTTCTTTAACGGCTTGCTTGAAACCTTTCACCGCACCACCTAAATCACCACCTAGGTTACGCAAGCGTTTAGCGCCAAAAATTAGAACCACAATGGCCAGCACGATTAGTAACTGGGGAACACTTGGCATCATCGTCGGTTTACTCCTTTCAAGGAATCAGTATCCACATCAAGCAGGGTCGCGCGATGCTTTTTCGTCAAGGCCCGACAGGCCCTCACGGCGATTCAATTCGTTCAAAATATCATTAGGGCCTAAACCCCGTTGACTTAAAAATACCAGCATATGGAACCAAACATCGGCAGCTTCTGCCACCAAGTGCTCAGAATCCATACTTTTTCCGGCTAGGATGAATTCTACGGCTTCTTCACCCACCTTTTGAAGCATGGTGTCATCACCTTCGTGAAACAAGCGCGCAACATAAGAATTTTGCGGATCCATCCCTTTTCGAGACTCGATCACCTCTGCCAATGCCGCCAATGTATCGACGTTTTGTGACGGGTTCATCATTCAATATTCCTAGCCACTTTTATGACTTACCGTACATGTCTTTCGGGTCTTTAATTACCGCTGAGCTGATCTGCCACGAACCCGATGACTCGGCGGTGGGCTCCCATGTGCGATAAAAGCAATGTTCGCGTCCGGTATGACAGGCTACACCGCCGTGTTGTTCCACCCGCATTAAAATGACATCACCATCACAATCGAGCTGCAGTGACTTCACTGACTGCGTGTTACCTGAAGATTCGCCCTTTCGCCATAGTTTTTGGCGAGATCTGGAAAAATACACAGCCTGACCGCTTGTGGCCGTCTCTGTTAAGGCTTCAGCGTTCATCCACGCAAACATCAATACTTGGCCACTGGCTGCATCTTGGGCAATCACCGGCACCAAACCGTCGCTGTTGAACTGCACCTCATCAATCACGGAAAAAAAAACCTTAGGTAACTAGAGAGGCAATTTTATCACGCCAGAAGCAATCGCCCTCTAGAGTCGAACTTCGATGCCTTGGGCCGCCATATGCGCTTTTGCATCACTAATAGAGTATTCACCAAAATGAAATATGCTGGCTGCAAGAACGGCATCAGCGCCCCCTTGTAAAACCCCGTCCGCCAAATGCTGCAAATTGCCCACACCGCCAGAGGCGATAACCGGTATCTCTACCGCATCGCTTATGGCTTTCGTTAGTGGCAAATTAAAACCTTGTTTGGTGCCGTCACGATCCATGCTGGTCAGCAGCAATTCACCAGCGCCGTAGTCGGCCATTTTTTGCGCCCATTCCACAGCATCAATGCCAGTTGTTTTGCGGCCACCGTGTGTGAAAATTTCCCATCGATCGGTATCACCTTCCGAGCTGACTGTTTTAGCATCAATGGATACCACAATACATTGAGAACCAACCTTATCAGCCGCCTGTTTCACTACATCAGGATTAAAAACGGCTGCGGTGTTAATGCCGACTTTATCGGCCCCGGCATTTAATAAATTTCGAACATCGGCCACAGTTCTAACCCCACCGCCCACGGTTAAGGGTATGAACACCTCTGATGCCACTTGCTCAACCACCGATAAAATCGTATCGCGATTATCAGAGCTTGCTGTGATGTCTAAGAAGGTAATTTCATCAGCGCCTTCTTCGTTGTAACGACGGGCAACGCTAACTGGGTCTCCAGCGTCCCGAATGTCGACAAATTTCACGCCTTTCACCACGCGGCCTGCGTCAACATCCAAACAAGGAATGATACGTTTTGCTAATCCCATGGCACCTACCCTTTTAACGCCTTATCGGCAAGACGTTGTGCGCTGGCAAGATCCAAAGTGCCTTCATAAATGGCGCGCCCTACAATAGCGCCTGAAATTCCCGAAGCACTTTTTTCCACTAAGGCATCGATATCAGATTGATTCGTTACGCCACCTGAGGCGATAACCGGAATATTGATCGCATCGGCTAAAGCAGCCGTTTGTTCTACGTTCACCCCTTGCATCATGCCATCACGGCTGATGTCGGTGTACACAATGGCCGACACGCCAGTATCTTCAAACTGTTTTGCTAATGACACCGCGCTAACGTTGGAAACTTCCGCCCAACCTTCTGTTGCCACCATGCCCTCTTTAGCATCCAAACCCACGATGACATGTCCGGGGCAAGCCTTGCACAGCTCTGCAACAAACTCAGGGGTTTTCACCGCTTGCGTGCCAATGATGACCCAAGACACACCCGCTTCAATGTAAGCCTTAGCTGTATCAATATTGCGAATGCCACCCCCAATTTGTACCGGAAGCTCAGGGTAGGCTGAACAAATAGCGTGAATAACATCCGCATTCGCAGGCTTACCTGCAAATGCACCGTCTAAATCCACAAGGTGCAACCGCCTAGCACCTTCATCACGCCACTGGCCGGCCACTTCAACCGGCTTATCAGAGAACACCGTATCGTCATCCATTCGCCCTTGTTTTAAGCGAACACATTGACCCTGTTTTAAATCAATCGCTGGAATCACTAACATCTTAACAATCTCCTTTAGCCGTTCCAACGCACGAAATTTTCTAATAACTTCAAGCCTGAAGCGCTACTTTTTTCAGGGTGAAACTGACACGCAAACACGTTCTTATGGGCCAACGCCACAGCAATTGAATGCCCATAATCGGCATAAGCTGCCACATGCTGATTATCCACCGGCACGCAGTAATAAGAATGTGCAAAATAAAAACGTGTGTTGTTGTCAATACCTGCCCACATAGGGTGCTCACCCTGTGCTGCCTTGTCACGATTTACCGGGCTCCATCCCATGTGAGGTACTTTTAATCGTTGATTGGCAGAGTTTGTTAATGGTGCTGAAAAACGCTTTACCTCTCCAGGCAACACATCCAAACAATCCACACCGGCATTTTCATCACTTCTTGTTAATAACACTTGCAGGCCCATGCATATGCCAAAAAACGGGCGAGACTGGGTAACCTCTTTTATAACCGAAACCAATTGATGATCGTGCAGCGCTTTCATGCAATCGGCCGCCGCCCCTTGGCCCGGACAAATGATGCGATCGGCCTCTTTAATGATATCGGCATTACTGGTGACCAATACCGAATCATTTGGGGCAACGTGCTCAACGGCTTTTGACACCGAACGCAAATTACCCATGCCATAGTCAATGACTGCTATGCGTTGCATAAAAACTCTGGTTTAGGAAAACTAACGAAGATAGTACTAGAGCGCGCCCTTAGTCGATGGCAGGGCATCGCCCATTCGCTCATCCACTGAAATGGCCGCGCGTAACGCTCGTCCCAATGCTTTGAACAGCGTTTCAATTTTATGATGATCGTTTACGCCACGAAGCACATCGGCGTGCACAGTGGCGCGCGCCAAATTAGCAAAGCCTTGGAAAAACTCCGAGGTTAAATCCACATCGAAGGTGCCAACTTTGTCGCGTGTGAATTCAGCATGAAAGAACAAGCCAGGGCGACCCGAGAAATCAATAACAACGCGTGAGAGCGATTCATCTAGTGGAACATAGGCGTGGCCGTAACGGTAGATGCCACGACGATCGCCCAGGGCTTCGTCCATCGCCATCCCGAAGGCAATGCCAATGTCTTCAACGGAGTGATGATCATCAATATGGGTATCGCCATCACATGACACGCTGATATCGATTAGCCCGTGCCGAGCAATCTGATCGAGCATATGATTGAGAAACGGCACACCGGTATTCAATTCGGCCACGCCAGTGCCATCAAGATCAATAGTGATCTTGATTTTCGTCTCTTTCGTGTTGCGTTCAACGCTTGCCCGTCTGCGGGTCATGCGCATACCCTCAATCGCTGTGCGAATAATGCTGTGGTCATCAATTGTACACGGCCAATTTACAGCTGAAGCCAGAAAGTCACCGGCCCATCATTCACTAGTGCCACCTTCATATCGGCGCCAAACTGGCCTTGTTGAGTGGCCGGTAGGCGTTGCTTGACCGCCAGCACGAACTGATCAAATAAATCTTTCGCAGCTTCTGGCGGGGCTGCGCTGTGAAAGCCAGGCCTAAGCCCTTTTGAGGTTTCTGCAGCCAGCGTGAACTGAGGCACCAGTAGAACGCACCCGCCAGCTTGAACCACATTGAGATTCATACGATCCTGATCGTCTGCAAACACGCGATAACCCAGCAGTCGATCCGCCATTTTGTTCAATTGCTGGGCCGATGCCTCTGCCGAAAGCTCAGCATCTTTCGACTCGAACCCAACCAGCACCATCAGACCGTGAGAAATCGACCCAATCGTTAGCTCATCAACCCTGACCGAAGCCTCGGTCACTCGTTGCAACAGACAAATCAATTTTCACCTCTCTAATGGTCGTTTCTGACAGGATTTAAGCCCAGAGTAGGAATTTTCCTACAATAAATCAGGTTTCACTGACAGAAAGAAGCACTTTTCAACCTAACATTTCTGCCGATATACAGTAATACTTGTGGTGTGGTCATTAAGCCGTTGCACTAAACGGAAGACATCAGCTTGAGAGCGGATCTTACACAGGGAGTGAATTCCAAAGGAGCGGGAAATTCAAAGTAGGCGGCCACGCACCTGAGAGCCAGGAAGGTTCTGACCCCGGTTAATTGATTAACCGGGGTTTTTTATGGGCGTAACTTCCACAGTAAAGCGGTTAATACACTACCCTTTTACGCTGTGAATTCACCGAACACAGAACCCGTCGCCTCCACTAACACCTTAGCTCTTTGCCTGGCCGCCGCAGCCATACGAGTAGGTAGCTGGCTGCCCTTATCAGTTAATCGACTACTAGGGGCAACGATTGGCCGAATAGCCTGGCTAGCCAATGGGTCCTTAAGGCGCATCACGCTCATCAATTTATCGCTGTGCTTTCCCAATCTGAGCGATGCCGAACGATACGCACTGGGCCGTGCCAGCCTACTGAATACGGGAAGGGCCTTAACCGAAAGCGCATGGGTTTGGCTTCGCGATCCAGCGTACCTTGCCAAACGCACGCGCATCATTGAGGGGCAACAGCTGTTTCATGATGCGTTGGCCGACGACAAGGGGTTGATTGTCGCCACACCGCACCTTGGTAACTGGGAAGCCTGCAACATCGTCATTGCGCAAAATCAGCCAATGACCTACCTCTATAGAGCCCCTAGGGCGGCCTGGTTAGAGCCCCTCATTATTCGCTGGCGCGCAAATTTTAACGCCCACCCGGCGCGTTTGGATGCAGGCGGGCTTCGAGAAGTGTTGCAACAACTCAAAAAAGGGCAAATCGTAGGCGTGCTACCCGATCAAGAGCCTGATCCGCAGGGAGGGGTATTCACCCCGTTGTTTGGCGTGCCTGCCAATTCGATGACGCTACTGCAAAAATTGGGAATACGCGGTAATGCCAGAGTGTTGTTTTGTATTTGCGAGCGCGATTCTGGCCAGTGGCTTAAACGCAAGCCTGGTTGGAATATAAGCTTTATCGAACCCGAACCCGACCTATTGAACAGCGACCCGCTGGTTGCAGCGCACGCAATGAACAAAACCATTGAACGCTGCATACAACAGAATCCAAAACAATATTTATGGAGCTATAAACGATTCAGTTTGTTAGAGGCCGGCGGGCGAAGGAATTATAAATCTGCGGATAAGTGAATGTGTAGACGCTTTCACGGTTGCAACTGGCCAAGCTTCACCCCACAATAGGCTTAAGCGAGGTTGCCACCAACTTCGCTGATGATGACTCAACGGGGTGCCTACATTGGCTGAGATTTAAAACCCGTACCACCTGATCCGGTTAGTACCGGCGTAGGAATTGGGTCCAAAACGCTATCGCTGTGTCGTCATCTTCAAATTTTTTTAGGAGATACCTGTCATGGCGTTTTTACAGCCAAGCGTTAAAAACCAACCCTCTTTAAAACTTTTCGCATCCGTCATTACGCTTTGTGTTGCCTTTATTTTCTCTGGCAACGCAGCTGCCAAAGACACACTCACCGTGTATACATACGACTCTTTTACCTCTGAATGGGGTGCAGGACCGATTGTAAAAGAAGCCTTTGAAGCCACTTGTGATTGTGAGCTGAATTTCATCGCCTTAGACAGCTCTGCGGGCATTTTGAATCGAGTGCAACTAGAAGGTGAAAACACCCGCGCCGATGTCGTTCTAGGCCTAGATACTAATTTAATGGCCTTGGCAGAAGACACAGGCTTATTAGACTCATCGGGTGTGGATACGACAAACCTTGCCCTTCCTATCGATTGGGATTCAGACATTTTCGTACCCTTTGATTACGGATATTTTGCCTTCGTGTACAACACAGAACTCATGGACACGCCTCCAGCAAGTTTTGAAGAATTAATCAACGCGCCCGATGATGTAAAAATCATTATTCAAGACCCTCGTACCAGTACACCTGGGCTTGGTTTATTACTGTGGATGAAATCTGTTTATGGTGATGAGGCTGCTGCGAAGTGGGAAGCGTTACAACCGAAAATTCTTACGGTAACCAAAGGCTGGAGTGAGGCCTACTTTTCATTGTTCTTAAATAACGAAGCACCTATGGTACTCAGCTACTCAACATCTCCTGGGTATCACATCGCCGTTGACGAAACCGAGCAGTATCAAGCGGCCGCTTTTAGTGAAGGCCATTATTTACAAGTGGAAGTTGCTGCATTATTGAAGAGCTCTAAAAATAAAGCGTTAGCTCGTAAATTTTTATCGTTCATGCTAACGCCTGACTTTCAACAGGCACTGCCGCTTACTAACGTTATGTACCCTGCCACCGATATAGGCGATGCATTGCCCGAGGCATTTGATCAGCTCATTACCCCTTCAAAAACATTATTGATCGATACAGCAACGGTTAAAGATAATCGTAAAGCATGGACTAACGAATGGTTAGACGCCACCACTCGATAATATTGGCGTGAGTCGATACCTCACACCTACCTTGTCGGCGGCGCTACTGTTGTTTGTAGCGTCCGCCACAATTTTGCCCTTTGCAGCGCTTATCCAACACACCGGGCAACTCTCTTTTAAGACGCTTTTATCGGATGTGTGGATTCAACGCGTCATTACGTTTAGCGTTTGGCAGGCAATACTTTCTACAGTTTTAAGCGTAGGCCTTGCCATACCCGTTGCCATCGCACTGTCACGTGAACAAAATTTTCCAGGGCGAACCGCCCTTTTAAACCTCTTCAGCTTATCGCTGGTTATGCCTACGCTCGTGGCTATCTTCGGCATTGTGGCTGTATATGGCAGAACAGGCTGGCTAAACCAAGCATTAGATACATTCGGGCTACCACCCATGTCGTTGTATGGGTTAAACGGCATTCTGATTGCCCATATCTTTTTTAATTTACCGCTTGCTACACGAATTTTCTTAGTGGCTTTAGACGGCATTCCTCCTGCCCAATGGCGGCTAGCCTCTCAACTTGGCTTGCAAGGCTTTGCCAGACTGAAACACCTTGAGTGGCCCGCTATTCGACCAAGACTAATCGGCACATCCATATTAGTGTTCGCGCTGTGCTTAACCAGTTTTGCCATAGTGTTAACGCTGGGTGGTGGGCCACGAGCCACAACCATAGAGGTTGCCATTTACCAAGCGCTACGCTTTGATTTTGATATCAGCACAGCAGTAAGCCTTGCTTTTATTCAATTGGTAATTTGCATTGCAGTGCTTCTTTTGGGCAGCGCTTGGAAAGAAAATACACCCATGGCGTTTAGCTCAATTCAAACCCAAGACAGCTGGCGTCCAAACAGCCGCACCCGCTTAATGAATGCCTTAATTATTTTAATCGCCTCAGCTTTTGTTCTATTCCCTATTGCGGGTTTGTTGTTCTCTGCCATGAACCCTGCACTACTTAACGTTATCAAACAGTCCTCAACGCTAAGCGCCATTGTCAACACATTTATCGTATCCATTTGCGCTGCAAGTCTGTCTTTATTATTAGCACTTGGATTGTTATTAATTGCACGACATTATCACCATCGGCTGCACTGGGTAAGAGTCGCATTTGGCGTGCAACTTTTAGGTAACTTGATTTTAGTTATGCCGCCCCTTGTATTAGGCACGGGCCTATTTTTATTGCTGCGCCCATACGCTGATGTGTTTAGCTTAGCCCTGCTGCTTGTGATACTTATCAATGCTTTATTGGCACTGCCATTTGTTTTACGCATTCTAGATGCCCCCATTAATCAAGGCGCACAAACTCACGACAGGCTGGTTCAATCACTAGGGGTTCGTGGGTGGTCACGATTTATTTGGCTAGATTGGCCAACAATAAAACCAGCGACAGGCTTATCGTTTGGCATCGCGGCAAGCTTATCCGCAGGTGACTTAGGCGCAATCGCATTATTCGGCTCTGATCGCGTAACCACTTTGCCTTTATTGTTATATCAACGCATGGGCAGCTATCGCTTGCAAGAAGCCGCCGTAACTGCTGTGCTACTGCTATTAACGTGTTTGTTCTTTTTTTTAGTTAGCCAATGGGCCACCCGAACACCTGCAGAGATTCAACCAACATGAGCTTGATACTTGATGAGGTGAGCGTTCAGCTGGCAGAAAAATCTTTTAAATTTAACTTAAAAGCTGATTCTGGCGAAGTGCACGCTATATTGGGCAAGAGCGGATCAGGAAAATCCACTTTACTCAATTTAATTGGCGGCTTTCTAAAGCCTAGCGGTGGAGATATATCTTGGCATAACCAATCCATCGTATCGCTACCACCAGACAAACGCCCAGTAACCACACTTTTCCAATCACACAATCTGTTTGATCACTTAAGCATAAAAAATAACATCGCCTTAGGCGTCTCCCCCACGATGAAACTTAGCCCGCAAGATTGGAACAAGATAGAACAAGTGCTTGACGATGTAGGCTTACCCAGCAGAGGGGATGAAAAACCTGGCAAACTTTCAGGCGGGGAACAACAACGGGTAGGTCTAGCTCGTTGTTTGTTACGAAAAAAACCTGTGATGCTTTTAGATGAACCCTACGGAGCCTTGGATGAAACCACTCGGCACGATATGCTGGTATTAACCAAAGCGGTTATCGACAAACACAACTTATGTGTGTTGATGGTTACCCATAACTCTGACGATGCAGACGCGCTTGAGGCGATTGGGCATACGATAGTGGATGGGGTGCTCAATTAAAAGCAGCTCTGCTTCTCTTAGTTTTCGTATCTGAATCGTCTTTTTCACTGCGAATTCGATATACCGCCTGAAGCTGGCAGATTGTGCTGTTATAAACTGTTTTAAATAAATCAATTCGTATCAACACAACCTGCCATTTACGTCTAACTAAACAAAGCATTCGTCATTGTCAGTTCCAATAGAACATTCGACATAGGATAATGCTTCAAATCGCTGTTAGAGAAATCGGCATGACATACGACCGCTTCTTGTAGGGGCATTTCGAACAGGCCCTGTGAAGCTAATGTTCCGTGCTGTCCGACGTTGTATATCTCTAATGCTGAATCTTTGGGTATTGAGTCGGATGTTTCTAAGAGGGTCCAATAATTCGACAATCACAGTGTTGAAAGGATTCCTGGAGAAGATTCGCATATTAGGTGCTCCTCTACGGCCTTCACCGAGACGACTCCTGAAGCCGAAATTTCCTACAACTTGCGTCCCAAAAACGTTACCCGGCTGTTGCCGTACTTCCCGAGCTCTGACAGCTACGCGGCCTGCACCTCTCTCGTTAAATACGCATACGATCGGCGCTGGCGCTCGTAAATTATTGTTAACACTCTGAGCGTTAGCAGTTGTGCTGGTGGTTGCCATGAGAGGTATTGCTACCGTCAAGGCCAGGGTTGGCAGTGAAAGAATTTTTTTAATTGACATTAGACAAGTCCTTGTATAAGTGGATTTCAATGGTGAGTACTCATCATGATTCAGACCGCAGCAGATGGCGCTCATGTTTAATGATCGCCGTTCATTTTTTTAGTTTCGAAAATATATAGTCCGTAATGTTCGACGACAATTTGGTTGTGCGCAGTGCCGCTTCACTTGAAACCTTTACTGTCATTACACAGAGGAAACTAAATTTATAAACAATTTAAAAACTGCCCCAGTTGAGTGGGGCTAAACGACTCAGTTGAAGCTCCAAAGCCGCTGATTTCATCCCATCGTCTCTCGGCGTTCTAAGTATTTACGCTGACGCTCCAACCGATCACAGAGCACATCAATGTAGATGTCGATGTGATCAGATAAACGCTTGGGCAATTTTGTGGTGCACCAGGTGCGTCGGTTCAACCGATTGATCTTGGCCCGTGCATTAGCAAAGGAATGATTGATGGTGAACAACGGATCAAAATGGGTTTTCTTTAATTCGCCTTGCCCGACCACGCAGCCTCTGTCACTGATGTGGACGCTGTGTGTGGCTTTGGGAAAATACTGTTTGATCAGCACGGGATAGTGCCTATGTCCATCGGTTTTGAAGTGTACATCTTCAGGTAATACCCCTTGTAGCTCTTCAAAGAGCGAATTTCTTGCTTGAACGCTGTCATCGGCCCGTTTGCCATAGCGTTCTCTGGACACCTTCGCTAATCGGCCAAACGCAGGAATCGAAGCAACTCGAAAGCCTAAGGGAATTCTGACGTCATCGATGACCGCAACGGGCACGGTAAGGGGTTTACAGTTTGTGTGTTCGAACGTCAGTAGATCATCGAACTGCACCTGTTTAATCGGCCCATGTTCATCGATATACGCTTGAAGTTTTCTTTGATTGTTCTTACGAGAGCGCGCGGCTAACCATATAAGGCGCGAGGCGATGGTTTTTATGTTGACCCCCACCAATTCGGCGATGTCACGTGGGCACATGTTGCTGGACATGCAAACGCGCACGGTTTCATTGATGCGACGTCGCTTTTGGCGGTAAGTGTCGGTGAAGGTGGCGTTGGAAAATTTCTTACCGCACGCCTTACAACGAATGCGTTGAATGAATTTTGAATCGTCAGCGCGCTGATAAAAACCGTCACGAACTAGGGATGATCGCGGCGCATCGCAGCGAGGGCAGTGTGTGGTCGCGTCCATGCGAACCTCTTTGTTTTGTCGATAAATTTACTTTAACAGAAAAACTCATCCCCAATGTTCTGGGGCAGTTCTTTAGTTAGATAAGCGCCTTTGCAAAGCCAAATAGGCAGGTTTAACTTTGTACGCTGGGTCTAATATCAGCGGGGTTTGCGGCCTACGCCAAGAGTAATTATCGGTAAAACCCCATAGCTGAAACGCTTTACACGCAGGTTGATTCAAACAAATATCCAAAATGCGTTCGTACACAGCCGCTTGTTCATTCACACCCGTATTGGTGTTCCAGATAGCCACATCCAACTCGGTTATGTATACATCTAAGCCCATGTCGGCCACGCGTTGGAAGTTTCTCTCCACTTCAGCAAAATCATCGAATGCTGAACTGATGTGCAATTGAAAACCAACACCATCAATCGGCGTGCCCCGCGCTTGCAATGATTCCAGCAGTGGGAAAAGCGTAGCGGTTTTAGGTGTATCCCAAGCGATGTCGTATTCGTTCAACAGCAATATGCCATCAGGATCACTTTCTCTGGCTTGGCGAAAGGCGATATCGATATAATCTTCGCCCATGGCGTTCATCCAAATCGAATCTCGAAAACCGCCTTCATCAGAAATGGGCTCGTTCACCACATCCCAAATGGCCACATCATCACCGTAGCGCGTGGCTAAACGATCAATGAATTCTCGCATGTGAGTTTCAAGTTCTTCAGCCGGTGATTCGTGAACCCACAAGGGCAATTGCCGGTGCCAAATCATTGGGTGGCCGTGAACGACTTGATTGTAATGTTGAGCGAATGCAATGGTGTTATCAGCATCGGCCCAGCGATAGGTGCCAGGAACCGGATTGATGTAATCCCATTTCATGGAGTTCTCGGTACTTACGATATTGAATTCAAGACCTGCGGTGTCTGAATACAAAGCACCATCGGGTCGATGATAAAATTCTTGTAACGCAGCAAAACCAATTAGAAGATCTTGTGACCCGGCTAAGGCCCGAAGTCGAGCCCCAGGCAATTCAAATGCGTTTCGTTCTTCCACGATAACACTGACTGTGCGTGAACCTGTTAAAGAAGGATCATCTGCATCGCGGGCAACCACATCAATATTGATAACACCAGGCTCTGTGGGCACAAAATGCAACACAGTGATTTC
>CALGLE010000003.1 GCA_937930305.1 uncultured Granulosicoccaceae bacterium
CGATGATCGCCACAAGCTACGAACCAAAACCAATCAATACGAGAGCATTTTGGCTAGCTTTACTCGTGAACATGGTTTGGATCAACGTTTCGGAAGTATTTCGATACTTTGTTTTTGTAATGCCAATGATGCGGGACGCGCTTCCGACATTAGAAAACGTCGCACCGATGAGCTGGACTATTTTTTTAATTTGGGGTGTTTGGGACACAATACTTATATTTTGTGTCACCGGTTTTTTTTGGATTTATCTTGAGCGATTCGGGTGCGGCTTGGTAAATGCGATTGCTGGAGCATCATTCGCATGGTTGGGCATTTTTGTGATTCTATGGCTCGGGCTTTTCAACATGAATCTTACTAACCTTTCTGTTGTAGGCGTAGCGCTGTTACTTAGTTGGATTGAGCTGGTTATTGCTGCTTTGATTGTCCGGCGATTTGGATTCAATTACCGCTAAGGGCCAAAACCGGAACAGCAGCTCTCGACCTGGTTATCGACTTAAACCCTCCCAATGCCACGAATATTTAACTGGCCAACATCCCCTTTTCAACAACAAAGTCAGCGATCGCTTCAATGCCGTCGTTGCGTTTTAAATTCGCAAATACCGTGGGCTTGTCTCCGCGCTGCTGTTTTGCATCCCCTTTCATTACCTCGATGGACACATCCACATAGGGGGCAAGATCCGTTTTGTTAACGATCAATAGGTCCGATTTTGTAATGCCTGGACCGCCCTTTCGAGGGATCTCTTCACCTTGCGCCACATCAATCACGTACAAGGTGAGATCTGCCAGTTCGGGACTGAATGTGGCCGCCAGATTATCCCCGCCACTCTCAATGATGATGGCTTGCAGGCTGGGGACCTGTGCAATCAAGTCGTCAATGGCATTGAGGTTCATGGATGCATCTTCGCGAATAGCCGTATGTGGGCACCCACCGGTTTCAACACCCACGATGCGATTGGAGGGTAAGGCTTGGCTGCGTACCAGCCTCTCTGCGTCTTCGCGGGTATAAATATCATTGGTTATCACGGCAAGATCTACCGTATCGCGTAAGTGCTTACACAGTTTATCGACCAAGGTGGTTTTTCCAGAGCCCACAGGACCACCAATACCAATGCGCAACGGGTTCACCTTGTGTGCGGCTCGGGATTCGGTCGATGAGTTATTAGCAAGAGTTGTCGTCATAATTATGTGCTTGAAGTTTAAGAGCGGTAGATACGAGAGTACTGATCTTCGTGTTGCATGCTGGCCATCGATTGTGCCGGTAGAGAGAACCCAATCTCCTCGACTGATGGATTAATCGATAACACATCGTAGTGCGAGAACGCTTCACTGAGTTGGTGCAGTAAACGCTGGCCTTCTGATTGACCCAGCGGAACCAGCTTCACTGACGCATTGATTTGAGAATCCAACCAGAAAAAACCAAACGCATTGAGAAGGTCAGCTTCATCAATTTTCCAACCCGCCGCTGGCCAGGCAATGGCCGCTAATGCTGATGTCGATACCGCATCCATCACAGTTGCAGGTAAATGTACGTCGGGCATGACTTTCAATAACCGAACAATTGATCGGGCACGCTGAGTATCTTCAAGGCGAAGTTCTTTCGTATCGCGAAACGCCACTGAACATTGTGCCCAATGGCGAAAATCTTGAACGTTATTTTCTTTAGCGGCCGCAAACAGTCGGCGAAGCAGCGGCAATTCTTGATGCACTAGTGGCCCATGAAGACCATCCAGAATCCATTGACCAACCGAATCCACATCATGCAACCAACCGTTATGGCAGGCCCATTCAATCCCTTGGGAATAGCTGTAGGTTCCGACGGGGAGTGCCGGATTTAATAGCTGTAACAAGCGAAGGCGCGGTAATGCATTCATGGGTTTTAGTAACAGTGGGAATCTGAGAAGTTACGCGTGCGTGGCGTCTCTGCCGTGCAGCTCACCCTGGGCTTTATGATCATGATTGTGATCGTGGCCGTGATGATGGCCACCCCCATAAGCGCCCGCTTCAGGTTCGAAAGTGGCGGATTCACACGTCACGTTGAAACCAAGTCCTGTCAGCATTTCATCGAGAACATGGTCGTGAAGATACGCTAAGCGTGCATCGTCGATCTGAAGTTGTACGTGGCGATTACCTAAATGGTAGCAAGCTCGCGCAAACTGATGCCGATCATCACACCGAACGACTGAGACTGATTCGGCCGCAGGTAAAACTTCAATGACACTAGGCTCACTAGTTTCACTACTTTCATCAGCAGGAAAACACAACAATTTATCGTGTGGCGCCAGTGATTCACTTCGTGATAGCTGAATACCTACATCATCGCCGTTATCCAACGTCACACGTAAGCGCGAACGCTGTCTAAGCTCAAACGGCAGTGTGACGGTTGCACTGGCCTGCGCTGTTGCATCTGCTTTTTTTGTATAGATTTTCATAAAACGTTTATCAATTTTTGGATCTTTTCAGGCTGAAATTGGTTTTTGTGTTTAAAACAATTGATACAGCTGAGCCAAGGGTAAGCGCGTTGCCGGTTCGCAGTGCAAGGCTTCACCGTCTGCGGTCACAACATAGGTTTGCGGATCCACTTCAATGTTCGGTTGCCAATCGTTATGGATCATGTCGGACTTTTGAATTCGGCGGCAGTTGGATACGGGTAAACACGCACGATCTAATTTTAATAATTCAGGCACACCGGCATCAATGCCCGCCGCTGACATGAACGTTACCGATGTGGACGAGCGAGCTCGCCCGAAACTTCCGAACATAGGACGGTAATGCACCGGCTGTGGGGTGGGTATGGACGCATTCGGGTCCCCCATCGGGGCGCAGGCAATCATGCCACCTTTTATGACTAGCGACGGTTTCGCACCAAAAAACGCAGGCTTCCATAAACACAAGTCGGCCAACTTACCCACTTCAACAGAGCCGACTGCGTCAGCAATGCCGTGAGTGATAGCGGGGTTTATGGTGTACTTGGCGATGTATCGTTTGACTCGTGCGTTGTCATGGTTGGCACTGTCTCCGGACAAAGCACCAAACTGTTCACGCATTTTGTGCGCGGTTTGCCAAGTGCGGCAAATGACTTCTCCCACTCGCCCCATGGCTTGAGAATCCGATGCGATCATCGAAAACGCACCACGATCCTGCAGTATGTCTTCCGCGGCAATCGTTTCCTGTCGTATACGAGATTCGGCAAAAGCCACATCTTCTGCAATCGAGGCATCCAAGTGATGGCACACCATCAACATATCCAAGTGTTCGTCCACCGTATTAATGGTGTAGGGTCGGGTGGGATTCGTGGACGAGGGTAAGATGTTAGATAAGCCCGATGCCTTGATGATATCCGGCGCATGACCGCCACCGGCGCCCTCGGTATGGTAGGTGTGAATCGTGCGCCCATTGATTGCTTTCAATGTGTGCTCGACAAAACCCGACTCGTTCAACGTATCGGTATGAATGGCGACCTGCACATCATAGACATCAGCTACCGATAAACAGCAATCAATGGCTGCCGGTGTGGTTCCCCAATCCTCATGCAGCTTTAATCCCATAGCGCCGGCTTCAATTTGCTCATTAAGCCCAATGGGTAAACTGGCATTGCCCTTACCCAGAAAACCTAAATTCATGGGAAACGCTTCGGCTGCTTCTAACATGCGGTGAATATTCCAAGGGCCGGGTGTGCAGGTGGTTGCGTTGGTGCCCGTCGCAGGCCCGGTCCCACCACCGAGCATGGTGGTGACGCCAGAGGCGATCGCTTCTTCGATTTGCTGAGGGCAAATGAAATGGATATGCGCATCAATGCCACCAGCGGTCACGATCATCCCTTCCGCGGCAATCGCTTCAGTTCCCGGGCCAACGGGTATGGTGACCCCGGGTTGTATATCCGGATTGCCGCCTTTTCCAATGGCCGCAATTTTTCCATCTTTAATCCCGATATCCGCTTTGACAATACCCCAGTGATCTACGATTAACGCATTGGTGATAATGACGTCCACAACGTCTTTTGCGGATAACTGGCATTGCCCCATGCCATCTCGAATGACTTTGCCGCCACCGAATTTAATTTCTTCCCCGTAGAGCGTGTGATCATCCTCGACCTGAACCCACAACGCGGTGTCACCCAGCCGAACTCGATCTCCTGTGGTGGGGCCAAACATTTCCGCATAGGCGGTACGCGATAAAGTGGTCACGTGAGCTCTCCCATAATCGCTTGATTAAAACCGTAAACCGTTTTCTTCCCACTGAGTTCCACTAATTCAACGGTTCTGGATTGTCCGGGTTCAAATCGAACCGCAGTGCCCGCGGCAATGTTGAGTCGGTAGCCTCGAGTGGCTTCGCGATCAAACTCCAACCCTGGGTTTACTTCATAAAAATGATAATGTGAGCCCACCTGCACGGGGCGATCGCCAGTGTTCGCTACCGTCACCGATATAACATCACGTCCTTCGTTTAGCGTAATTTCACCCTCGCTTACAATCACCGCCCCCGGTGGGTAGGGATCAGCCGTCGATGATGCATTGGAACCTTCATTGCTTGTGCTTTCACTGGCATTTACCGAAGGTAAGATGGGCTCATGAACCGTAACGAGTTTGGTACCGTCAGGAAAAGTGGCTTCCACTTGCACATCGTGCAACAGATCCGGCACGCCTTCCATGACCTGATCTGTGGTGAGTACGTGACGCCCCGACTCCATCAATTCTGCCACTGAGGCGCCATCGCGTGCGCCTTCTAATATGTGCATGCTGATGAGCGCAGTTGCTTCGGGGTAATTGAGGGTCACACCTCGTGATAAGCGCCGCTCGGCAACCAGTGCGGCGGTGTACAGCAACAACTTATCTTTTTCTCGTGGGGTCAGTTCCACTGGTTTACTCCTGATCTGTTTGTAACGTGGTCAATGTTCAAGGTCACGTCGACCACACTCGCGGTGTGTAATTTTTAAGACCAATAACAGTCGGTCTGATCTGTTGGCGAACAGCACGTAAACACATCAACGCTTGTTCTGAACATTGGCCGAGAAAACGAACCAGCAGCAAATCATCAAGCCGGGTAGCAGACACCAATGAGCGATGCTCGTCCGAGTTGTTCGGATAATGTTCTGTTAGATATCGAGTGACGGCATCCGCCAATTCATCGCTGGCGTCGGTGGCCAGTAGCGTGCCATACACGCAGTAACCACGAAGCCCCGCCGAGCCCCTGTGTAACGACTCAGCCGTAACGCAGAGTTTATCAATGAGTAGCTGAGAACCTTCTCGATAAACCGATAAACCCACTTCAGCGCGGCCACTGGTAAATGGCAGATTACCGGCTCGACGTCCAAACACTTGAACATCCATAGCAATCACGTGGGCGTGTGTTCCTAAATGAATTTGAGTGTCTACCTTCGTTTCACTGCCATCAAAGTGAATTGCTTCATTGGGCAGCCATTCCAGTGTGCCATTGTTCACACGCAAACATTGCCGTACTTCTCCTAACGCCCGCGGCTTGGCGATTTGCTCATTCGATGAGCGCCGAGATCGATAGTGTTTGGTTGCACCGGGTGTGACAACAACAGCACTCGCTCCGTCATTTACCGAAACTTGCGTGCGTAACTTATCCCCACTCACCACCCCACCTGGTGGGTGCAACAAGGTGACGTGACACACCCTACCTTCAGGGTAAAACGGGCGTTGTATCATCAGTGGGCCGCGGTGTGAACGATGAACATGGCTGCGTTTGGAACCACTAAAGAAGTCTAACGTCAGTTGTGCAGGCCAAACACCAACATCGGTTTCGGCCACTTTATTGGTGGTCACGTCATCCGTGTCAGAAGCGAGGTTACTGGCACCTAGGTGTGCGCGAACATTCAAATGGTCAAGTACCGCTTAACAATGTCATCGCTTAGCTCCGAGATTAAACCCGATGAGACTTTTCGACCGCGTTCGAGCACCACAAAGTGCGTGCCGACACGGCGTGCAAAAGCCAGTTTCTGTTCTACGATCAAAACCGTTAACCCGTGATCATTTCGAAGTGTTTGTATGACATCCCCTATTTCCTCCACCACATTGGGTTGAATGCCTTCAGTGGGTTCATCGAGGATCAGCAATTTAGGGTTTAACGCCAAAGCACGTGCAATGGCTAGTTGTTGTTGTTGCCCACCAGATAAATCCCCGCCTCGACGCGACCTCATCGTCTCTAACACGGGAAACAATTCATACAGGTGTGCCGGTATGATTCTACGGTTCTTGCCTTCGGCTAACAAGCCCGTTTGAATATTTTCTTCCACGCTTAGCAGTGGAAAAATCTGCCGACCTTGCGGTACATAAGCAATGCCACTACGCGCCCGCTCCGCCGCACTAAGCTTAGATACGGGTTCACCATTAAATGTCAGCTCGCCGGAACTGATGTCATTCAGCCCCACGATGCAGTCCATCAGGGTGGTTTTTCCAACCCCATTTCTTCCAAGTATGCAGGTACAACTGCCAGGTTCCACAGCAATGTCAACATCCCAAAGAATGTGTGATTCACCATAATGCTGATTGAGTTTATTCGCCAGCAACATCCCTATTCCCCTAAATACACGCGGCGAACTGCCTCGTTTTCTTGCACATCGTGAATGGATCCTTCCGCCAACACAGAGCCTTGGTGCAGTACGGTTACGCGCCGCGCAATCGAGCGAATGAACTCCATGTCGTGCTCTACCACGACCACCGTATGCTCGCTGCACAGTTGTTGTAGCAATTCACCGGTTTTCTCCATCTCTTGATGGGTCATCCCGGCAACCGGCTCATCCACCAACAGCACATGCGGCTGCTGCATTAGGAGCATACCGATCTCTAACCACTGTTTTTGGCCATGCGATAGCTTGCCAGCAAGATCATAAAGACGATTCGATAACCCTATAGTTTCGGCAACACTTAAAATTCGATCCGATTGTTCGCTCGATAATCGGTGAAACAAGTTTTTCCAAAACCCCTTTTTCCCCGACATGGCCAATTCTAAATTTTGCCCGCAGGTTAAAGCTTCAAACACCGTGGGCTTTTGGAATTTTCGACCGATACCAGCATTGGCGATTTCTGATTCGCTGCATTGCAACAAATTTAATGACTCACCAAAATACACACGCCCTGAATCGGGGCGAGTTTTGCCAGTAACTATGTCCATCATGGTGGATTTTCCTGCCCCATTCGGCCCAATAACACAGCGTAATTCTTTTCGATCGACCGAAAAGTCCAAATCATTGATGGCTTTAAACCCATCAAAACTGACGCTAACCCCTTCTAGATACAAAATGGGCCCCGAACCAATGGAGATACGGTCATTGAGAGGGGGTTTAAGAAAGTCGAAAACATGATGACGAACGTTGGTGAATTCAGCTGGTTTAACGGCGGGTGTGGTGGTGGCGGTGCCAGTTGCATCAACGGCAACTTGTGCCTCTTGTTGCATCATGTTCATGCCACTTTCATCCGAATTAAACCTACCACGCCACGGGGCAAGTACAGGGTCACCACCACGAATAGTAGTCCGAGTACAAATACCCAAACTTCCGGTATGGCCACCGTTAACCAACTTTGAGCGTAATTCACCACAAGGGCACCAATGACCGCGCCATACAAAGTGCCTCGGCCACCTAAGGCTACCCAGACAACGATGAGAATAGAATTCAACGGCGAAAACAAGTTCGGGTTTATGATGCCCACTTGCGGAACATACAAAGCACCGGCAATGCCCGCCAAAACCGCAGAAATTGTAAACACACCAAGCTTATAGTGTTCCACATTGAATCCGATAAATCGGGTTCGAGATTCAGCATCACGAATAGCGCTGGCCACCCGACCCGATTTAGAATTAACAATGATTCGGCAAACCACATAGCCTAGGAATAACGCCACTCCCGATGCCACGAACAATCCGATGCGAGTTTTATCATCGCGCAATGAATAGCCAATAATCTCTTTAAAGTCCGTCAGCCCGTTGTTTCCACCAAACCCCATCTCATTACGTAAGAACGCATACATAAGAGCCAGCGTCATGGCTTGCGTCATGATGGACAAGTAAACCCCATTGACCCGACTGCGAAAAGCTAACCAACCAAAGACAAAGGCAAATAAGGCGGGAGCTAGGATGATGATCAGCACGGCGAAAGTGAATTGATCAAACCCCCACCAGAACCAGGGCAATTCTTGCCAATCCAGGAACACCATAAAATCGGGTAGCTCAGGGTTACCGTACACACCTCGATCACCAATTTGGCGCATTAAGTACATTCCCATGGCATAGCCACCCACCGCAAAGAAAGCACCATGGCCCAAAGTGAGTATGCCCAGATAACCCCACACTAAATCCACCGATAAGGCCAGTAGCGCAAACGTAAGAAATTTTCCCAATACGGAAATATCAAACACACTCATATGCAGTGCATGACTGGCGGGTAAAAATAGATGGCTTAATGGCACCAAAACCGTCATCAAAGCGAGCACACCAAGAAAAACAGAATCGACAGCACGGGTGGAGCGTTTCGTATACGACATGAACTAAGCCTCCGATGCTCGGCCCCGTTGTGGAAACAGCCCACGAGGTCGTTTTTGAATAAATAAAATAATGAAAACCAACACCAAGACCTTGGCCAATACAGCCCCTGCCCAAGGTTCAAGTACTTTATTAAATATACCCAGCGACATACCGGCCAACAGGGTTCCCCACAAGTTACCGACGCCTCCAAACACCACGACTAAAAACGAATCAATGATGTAATCGCGACCCAAATTTGGCCCCACGTTGGTAATTTGCGACAAGGCAACGCCCGCCACTCCTGCAATACCAGCACCCAGACCAAACGTAAGCGCATCGATTCTAGATGACCGAATGCCCATCGCATTCGCCATACGTCGATTTTGAGATACCGCACGCATCTGTAAACCAAACGCACTACGCTTTAAAAAAACGAATAGGGTGATAAATACAAAGAGGCAAAAGAACAAAATGACGACGCGGTTCGTCGTTAATGACAATGCCTCATTAATATAAAATGAACCCGACATCCAACTGGGGTTACTGACGGCAACATTGTTAGAGGAGATGAACGTTCTGACAATTTGCTGCAGCAAAAGGCTAACCCCGAAGGTCGCCAACAAGGTTTCCAAAGGCCTGCCATACAAATGTCGAATGACGCTGCGCTCAATAATAATACCGACGCCACCAGACACTACAAAAGCTGCCGGTACGGCTAGAATCAAAGACCATTCGACGGCATTCGGTAAAATCGATTGCAGTGCCCAAGCGGTGTAAGCACCCAGCATAATAAGCTCGCCATGCGCCATGTTGATCACACCCATAACGCCAAAGGTGATGGCTAGACCAATCGCTGCAAGCACAAGTACAGAGCCAAGGCTTAAGCCAAAAAATAGCGTTTCTGCGCTTTTATAAACCGTACGTTTTGAATCAATTTGGTCCAGTGCACGTTGCGCGTTCAAGACCACTTCAGGCTGCTCACTACCCGTGGCTAAGGCATCCAGTTCCGATCGAACTATCGGATTTAAAGATCCTTTCACCTCGGCAATGGCGGCCAATTGTTCCGACGGCTGATCGGAACGCAGCCTAGCGATGGACACAAAGGTATTCATTTTGTGTTTTATCCCCTCATCCACCTCGGATTCGGCCAAGTCGCGGACTCGCGCGGCCAGTTCGGAATTCGGTTTTTTCAATAACTGCTCTATGGCAACCAATCGCACCGTTGCATCGGGGTTTTCCAGATCCTGGGTAGACAATAGATTTCGTAAACTGCTGCGCATTCGGTTGTCGAGTGAAACGCGTTTCACTCGACGTTTCTTTACGGTTCCGATCAACTCCCCGTTGTCGGCCCGAAAAATAGTGAACTCGCGGCCGTTTTTCTCAGCAATAACCAGTATCTCCAATTCCTTATCGCGATACATCTTGCCCTGCATTAAGGCATCCAGCCAAATGCCCCGACGGGGAGCGTCAGAACTCAGTAACGTCTTAATTCCCTCTGACCGTGTATCACGCGATTTGTCGATCAACTGCTCATAGGTTTCATTAACGATTAAGTTGCGGTTACTGTCGCTACTTTGCGCAAATACGGAAGAAGTTAAGGTTAGGCAGATAAGCGATAGAACGTTCAACAGCCGCAACATGGCGTTCTTTTTCAAAGTAAGGCTCCCAGGGAACTATCGAATATGACCAAGGCGGTGAGTCACCGCCTTGGTGCACATAATAAGAAAAACTTATTCGATAATTACAGCTGTTGTCCTGAGCACACCTTCTCTTTGACGTTGTAGTTACCACACGACAGTGGGGCTCTCCAATCGGAGATGATGTCTTTAGAACCCGGCAAATAATCTGACCACGCATCCCCTGGTACCAATCCATCGGTGGACCAAACAATGTCAAACTGACCATCGTCTTGAATTTCGCCAATTAATACGGGTTTTGTAATGTGGTGATTGGGCATCATGGTGGATGTACCACCGGATAAATTCGGTACAGAGACACCAATGAGTGCATCTTGCACAGCACTGGCATCGGTCGTGCCGGCTTTTTCAACCGCCTTCACCCACATGTTAAAGCCAATAAAATGGGCTTCCATTGGATCATTGGTTACACGATCCTCATCACCAATGAATTCAAGCCAAGCATCAATAAATTCATCGTTGGTTTCAGAGTCAACACTTTGGAAGTAATTCCAAGCCGCCAAGTGCCCAACCAATGGAGCGGTATCGATACCAGAAAGCTCTTCCTCACCAACTGAAAAAGCCACCACGGGGATATCTTCAGCAGAAATACCCTGATTGGCCAGCTCTTTATAAAACGGCACATTGGCATCACCATTAATGGTGGAAACTACAGCGGTTTTCTTTCCTTCGCTACCAAAGTTTTTAATATCAGCAACGATACTTTGCCAGTCGCTATGACCAAACGGGGTGTAATTAATTAAAATATCACTTTCATCCACACCTTTCGCTTTTAAATAAGCTTCCAGTATTTTATTGGTGGTACGAGGGTACACGTAATCCGTACCGGCAAGAATCCAACGCTCTGCCCCTATTTCATTCATTAAGTAATCAACTGCCGGGATGGCTTGTTGGTTTGGGGATGCGCCGGTATAAAATATATTCTTTGAGGATTCTTCCCCTTCGTACTGAACGGGGTAAAACAAGATGCTGTTTAACTCTTCAAAAACCGGTAATACCGATTTTCTAGATACCGAAGTCCAGGCACCAAAAACGGCATCTACCTTCTCTTGTTCAATAAGTTCACGCGCTTTCTCGGCAAACAGTGGCCAATCAGACGCAGGATCAACCACGACTGCCTCAAGTTGTTTGCCAAGTAAGCCTCCGTTTTTGTTCTGCTCATCCACCAACATAAGCATGGTGTCTTTCAATGTGGTTTCACTAATGGCCATGGTCCCAGATAGAGAATGCAGCACACCGACTTTAATGGTATCCGCCGCCATTGCAGAACTGGAAAGGATAGAAGCCGCCATAGAGGCTGCGATAAGTGCATAGTTCGATCTTCGTTTCTTGATTAACAAGGGTCTCAACCTAAGTTATGAATTGCACCAATCAAACTACGAGTTTTATGCCAGCACATTCCAACCAAGGTAAGTACTTAGTTATCAAGTATTTACGAAATTTTCGTACAATTTTTTTAATCTTCGACTGCACCAAGGTCGAGCAAGAGTATCTTTTTTTGCACTATGCCCGTGCAAAATGAGATCACGACTTTGCTTTCTCATTTCGTTGATTTGTGTAAATTAAAAACCCAACGCTATAAACAATCAACAGCCCAAGTAAAACGCCACCGGAGAGTTTGATTGTTCTGCCAATCACGGCATAGAGTGAATCGCTCGACAGGGATGTGACAGCCGCCACAAGTATTGGTACCGATGCGAACACACCTAATACAGACAGTTTCCAGCGATGGCTGACGCGTGTGCCTGGCGCCTGAACCACTGGTTTTCGTGACAAGTAGAAAACCCACAGCAACATAAGAACGGGAAGACCCAACAGTGTGCTCCCATACTGAAATATTTTATATCCAGGCAACGAGAACTGCCCTACTGATATGGAAGCGTTGAGTGCGGGTAGTAGATTCACACCCCACCTGCCCTTATGCGTGAACGCATCCCAAACAATGTGTGTACAAGCACCGAGTAAAACCGCCGCAATGATCGAGATCAAAAGCAAGCAGGTCTTTTCGTGTGTGGGCTGAACCAGACGAAAATAGGAAGCAGGAATTCGGTGTTCAAACCAAGCCGGTAGTAGTGCGACGAGCGCAGGCCGTAGCACCCATTCAAACAAAAGATAGAACACCACACCAACGGGCAAACAAAACAACACTAAGCCATGCCAGGAATGAGCGTAGTGATAGCTGACTAAAGGCCAGAAATGCGGCAGGTCTGGCACCATGCTACCCACGACCAGCGCATTAAAGGGTAACCATCGACGCCAGGGCCACAAGGGTGTGACCGCAAGTATATGAGCAGGTGTAAATGGCATCAGCCACTGTCAACGCATTGTGCTGACCGAAACGACGGCCTTTACACGTGCGCCAGAATGGCACTCTTTACTGAAGACAAATCCGCATCAATGGTTTTAACATTTTCACGCCCGGCAATCGCTGTGGCGGTGTCTTTGAGCCCATGGCCTGTGAGGGTGCAGGTCACCATACTGCCGGCTTTGATTTTACCGCTCTTGATGTCTCGAATGGCACCACAAACCGACACAGCCGATGCCGGCTCACAGAACACACCTTCTTTGGTGGCGAGTAACGATTGCGTGTGCAGGAGCTCTTCATCGGTGACTTCATCAAACCAACCGTTGGATTCTTCCACTGCCGCTTTTGCTAAATCCCAACTTTGTGGGTTACCGATGCGAATCGCGGTGGCCAGTGTTTCTGGATTATCTACAGGTTCGTTCCGCAAAAATGGCGCAGCACCCGCCGCTTGATAGCCCACCATCACAGGACGCGTATCGGTGAGCTTTTCGTCTAAGTACGGACAGTTACCATTGCATAGGGTGCACGATTGGGTGTTGCAACCGGCCGCTTCTGAGAAACCGATCCAGTAGGCAGAAATATTTCCGGCGTTCCCAACAGGAATGCAGTGATAGTCCGGTGCCCGGCCTAACGATTCAACAATTTCTAAGGCAGCGGTTTTCTGGCCTTGTAAGCGAAACGGATTCACGGAATTAACGATTTCAACAGGGGCTTGCGCTGCGACTTCTTTAACGAGTCGCATGCCATCATCGAAGTTGCCACGAATTTGCAGAACAACCGCTCCGTGTGCGATGGCTTGCGCCAATTTACCCATCGGAATTTTACCTTCGGGAATTAATACAAACGCTGTCATGCCAGCGCGAGCCGCATAAGCTGCGGCAGCCGCAGACGTATTACCGGTGGAGGCACAAACAATCGCTTTGGCACCCTTCTCGGCTGCTTTGGTGACCGCCATGGCCATGCCACGATCCTTAAAAGAGGATGTTGGATTGGTGCCATCAAACTTTACGTACATCTCAACATCCAACCCAAATTCTTTCGGCAGGTTGTTCAAACGTATGAGCGGGGTATCGCCTTCACACAATGAAATGACTGGCGTATCGTCATTCACCGGTAGCCGACTGCGAAAGCGTTCTACAAGACCTTGATAGTGGTTGGGGTTTGACATGATTAATCTTCTTTCAGCCTTATAGAGTTTCTACGCGCAACAAAGTAACAGGGGACGGTACGCACGGCAATGCTTCCACTTCAGCGATGGCCGCTCGCATTTCACCTTCGCGCACTTTGTGCGACAACAACACGATGGGCAATAACGTGGCGGTGGTTTCATCGGCAGCGTTAATCGCGTCGGGCTCTTTTTGCAAGATAGCCTCTAGACTGATGTTGTGCCGGCCGAAAATGCCGGCGATGTCTGCCATTACGCCGGGCTTATCTTCCGCAGTGATCCGCAAGTAATATCCGCACTCAATATCATCTGGTTTTAATACGGGTAAATCTTGCAGTGCATCCGCTTGAAACGCTAACGGCGGTACTTGATGTGAGGGATCACTGCCCATGGCGCGCACCATATCGGTGATATCAGCCACCGCGGCAGACCCCGTAGGTTCAGAACCGGCACCGGGGCCGTAATACAAGGTTTGCCCAACGGCATCGCCTTCCACTAACACAGCATTCATCACACCGTGCACATTAGCGAGTAACTGACGTTGTGGAATTAAAGTGGGGTGTACTCGCAATTCCACTGCAGGGCCTGTATCGGTATCCCGACGGCGCGCAATGCCTAAGTGTTTGACGGCGTAACCGAGTTCGTTAGCGTGCACCACATCCTCTTGTTTAATATCTCGAATCCCTTCAATCATGAGTTCATCAAATTTCAATGGCATGCCAAAGGCGATGGATGCCAAGATGGTGAGCTTGTGTGCCGCATCAATGCCATCCACATCAAAGCTGGGATCGGCTTCTGCGTAGCCCAACGCCTGCGCTTCATCGAGCACATCGTCAAAATCACGACCTTGATCGGTCATGGCCGTTAAGATGAAATTGCCGGTGCCATTGATGATGCCGGCCAAACTTTCGATTCTATTTGCCGCCAAGCCTTCACGCACTGCTTTGATGACTGGGATGCCACCCGCAACCGCCGGTTCAAAACCGAACATCACTTTATATTTTTGCGCAGCTGCGAATAAGGTGTTGCCATGCATCGCCACTAAGGCCTTGTTGGCAGTGATCACGTGTTTGCCATGCGCAAGAGCCGTAAGACACAAATCCAACGCTGGCTGTTCGCCGCCCATCACCTCACAGACGATGTCGACATCGGGGTTGTTCACCACGCTCATGGCGTCATCGGTGATGGTGATATCCACGCCCGCTGCCGAGGCGGCGGCTTCGGCTTTCGCCACATTGCGCACGGCGGCGGTTGTGACATCCACACGCCGGCCGGTGCGACGGGTTATTTCATCGGCGTTACGGGTGAGAATGGTGGCAATACCCTGCCCCACAGTTCCAAACCCCAACAGACCCACCTTCACTGAATTCAACACCTTCTCCTAACTGCTCAAACTAATCCGACGAGTGGCGGTATTATACGTCTGCAGCCCCCCTGCCACCGAGGCAATCGGCGTCGTAAACCGGATTAGGCCCTATGAAATTTCAGCTAGAGACCTCAGAACACAACCTGATCAGCCACTATGGGCCCGGCGCACTGGCGGTGAACGGGCAGGAATACCACAGCAACTTGCTCATAACCCAAGATGCGGTGATCGAAAATTGGTGTGATGGCAATGATGTAGCGGCCCTGAGTGAGCAACACTTCGCCCCCCTACTGGACATGCCGCCCGAGGATCGGCCTGAAATCGTGCTGCTTGGCTCAGGCGACAATCATGTCTTCCCTGATATGAAATTGCTGGTCGCTTTAAAGCGCCGAGGGCTTATCGTGGAAGTGATGAACACGCGTGCTGCCTGCCGAACCTACAGCGTGCTGGTGAGTGAATACCGAAGCGTGGCGGCCGCCCTGATTCAATTAAATTCAGACGCAACATAAAACATCACCGATTCCGGCTATCTGATCATGGGTGATGCAGCCAACCGGTTAATTAGCTACGTCGCAGCGATTTCGACGAATACAAAAATAGCGTTCGTTTTATTGTTTTTGTTCATCCTGTTTTTCTTTTTCAAGTTGGCTCGATCATCCACTCTCAACGAAAGCGGGAAAGTCGTCGTTCGATATCACTCGCCGCTTCAGTGGCCACGTCGCTATGCCGAGCAGCTTGCCCAAAGTCGTTCTACTTACAGTCCCAAACAGAAAAAAGTGCTGTCGTTTTTATATCGAGGTAAATCGGTATTTGAGGCGTTTGGCTGTTTTTTATTGGGCTCGATTCTTGTGGGTGCGGGCATACTTCTAGTGACTAACGACAGCTTGGCTTCCCAACAATTTTTTCCGTGGATACTGGTAGGCTCAGGTTGCTTTTTTCTCGTGGCGGCTGTGTGGGTGTACCGTAGTCGCTCATTCAACGATCCATTTATCGATGCAGACAAAAAACTGTCAGAGTTGCCTGCTGATGACAATGTCACCAGTAAGAAATCGTAAGCACTCAATCAATGGTGACCTCACTTTCTACCTCAAAACGTTTCGCATCGTATAGAGCTTTTGACATTTCAATCAGGCTGCCATCACCCGCGTAAAGATCAGCCTCGAGTAACAAGGCAGGTGATGCAACAGACAAGCCCATGATGGTTTGTTCTTCGGCTGGACAAAGCATGGCCCGCGTGGTTTGTCTTACGCGTGCAACTTCGGTGTTGTACTCTTCTTCAATCACTTGGAAAATGGACGTCGGTTTACTTTTTAAGATGGGTACGATTGCCACGAATTTTTCTGGCACATACACGCGGTTTACAACAAACGGCCATTGTTCACCCTGTAAAGTTCGGGTGGCGATGATTTCTAACCACTGCTCAGATTCAGCCTGGTGTTTTTGTAGTTCAGGAATCTGCTCGGTGTGAACGCGCCCAATATGGGTTATCTTTAAATGGGTCGCACGCCCTAGGCTTAATAGCTCCTGCACGTTGCGAGTCACCATACTGAAACGTTTTTTTGGACTCGTGGAAATGACTTGGGTACCGCTGCGCCTGCGGCGTGACAACACCCCTTTTTTTTCCAAATCGGTGAAGGCCAGTCGAATGGTTGAACGACTGACACCTAACTCGGAAGCCAATTTCACTTCGGGCTCCAATTGATCACCCACTTTAAGCTCACCGGCTTTAATGCGTTGCAAAATTTGTTCAGTGACTTGTTGAGCTAATGATGTCATTGCAAAATTCCTGGTAACCATAAGGCAATTTGCGGGAAGACTGCTAATAAGACTGCGAATCCAAGCATGATAAAAAAGAAGGGTAAAGCCGCACGCGCAATAGTGCCAATGCTTTCACCTGTTTGCGATTGAATAACAAACAAGTTAAACCCTATGGGCGGTGTAATTTGGCTTATTTCCACAGCCACGACCACGAAAATTCCGAACCAGATGGCATCAAATCCCGCGGCGATGACCAGTGGCAAGGTAATCGGTAGTGTCATAACAATGATTGAGGTGCCGTCTAGAAACATACCTAACAAGGCGTAAAAGAACAACAGCACAACAATTAGAACAATGGGCGACAAACCCAATGAAGCAATTTGACTGGCGATGGCTTTCGGTATTCCTAAGAAACCAAAGGCTGAATTTAATAAAGCGGCACCCACGATAATCAATCCAATCATGGCGGATGTGCGCACCGCTCGTCGGCCCGCCCGGTTCAGCATGGCCCAGCTTAAGCTACCCGAAAATGCGGCGATAATGAGAGCGCCTAAAACACCGAGTGCCGCGAGCTCACTGATACTGGCTAACCCCATATACATGGCACCCAGAATAGAAAAAATTAACAACGACACCGACCCGATATCTCGCAGGCCCTGCAATCGTTCATTCCAAGTGGGTTTTTCAACCACGGGTTGACTTGACGTCACCCATTGATGAATGGCGATGTAAACCATATAAAACGCAGCGAGTAAGAAGCCAGGAACAATGCCGGCAATAAAGAGTTCTAAAATGCTCTGCTCAGCCACCACGCCATAGATAATCATTATGATGGATGGCGGTATTAAAAAACCCAGCGTTCCAGCACCAGCCAAAGACCCCATGGCCAATTGCCGATCATAGCCACGTGCACGCAGTTCCGGCAAGCTGACTTTTCCAACAATGGCGGTTGTTGCCGCTGAAGAGCCAGAGACCGCAGCAAACAACGTTGAGCCAACTACGTTGATGTGCATTAATCCGCCGGGAAGCCTGCCCACCCAGGGAGCCAGCCCTGAAAACAACAAACGACCAATGCCAGCACTGACCAACAATTCACTCATCAGTATAAATAACGGCAGCGACAATAAAGGTTTGGGTATTAATGACCCCCAAACCAAACCACTGGCGAAAATGTCCATTGGAATATTAGGCTTAAACAACACCAGTAAACCGTAGCCGACGGCAAAAAGTGATAGCCCAATCCAAACAGAACCGCCGAGTAAGGCGATAAATAAAATCAATGTCACCAGCGCAATATCAAACACCGAAGTCTTCCTTATCGATGTCGATGTCTACATCACGCCACTCGTATTGGGCGTCGACGCTGCGACGTATCACGCGTGCCAATAAATCCAGCCAGAGCTGAGTAAAGCCCCATAAAACCAGTAGCTGCGGTATCCATAGTGGGGTTTTGGTCACCGTGGTAGCCAGAATGTTTCTGTCTAACGACGTAGCCACCTTGGTAAACATGGCCGAGACAATGAGCAACACGATGATCAAAGCAATCAGATTAGCGATGATGTCGATGGGTTTTTTATAGCGCATCGGTAACGCATCGGTTAACAGCGATATGCGCACATGGGTTCCAGAGCGTATGGCTGGCCCAGAACCCAGTGCAAATATCGCTGCCATAGCGTATTGGCTAAACTCCCACGAATACGACAAACTGCGCGCTTGTGATCGAGCGACAACCTCCGCCAGCATCAATGTGCAGTAACCAAAAATGAGCACCACAGCGATCGATTCAGCCAAACGCGATAAGCCATCTATGCCGTTTAGGAATCGTTTCACTTTTATGGTGCTCTCCAGGATATATGCAACAGTGCAGTGACGGCTACTTACCCAGCTTTGAACTGTAAGCCTCGATCACAGCTTCCGCTTCGGGCACATCTTCAAAAAAGCTTGCCCACATCGATTTGCCGGCTTCTGCCATCTTCGCTTTCAGACTGTCATCGGCTTGCGATACCGTCATACCGTTCTCGACCAGTACGGCCGTTTTTTCCGCATCTTCAGCTGCCGATACTTTCCAAAATTCTGCTTCCATCTTTGCAGCCAATGTTTCTATGGTGCTGCGCTCTGCATCAGTTAGTGCATCCCAGGCATCCAAATTAACGGTGACCGCATCAGGAGACGTTGACCAGTTCAAAGGATTGAAGTGCTGAGTAAATTGGTAAAGCTTGGAGTTTGCGCCGGTGGAGGTTGAAGTTGCAGCGCCATCCACTGTACCCGCAGCGACGGCAGCCGCCAATTCACCAAACGGAAGTTCAACCGGGGCTGCACCCAGCTTTTCTAGAAATTCGAAAGACGTTGCATTAAACGCTCGAATTCGCTGACCACTGATGTCACCTGCACTGACCACGGCTGTCTTTGTATAGACACCGGGGGACGGCCAAGGTACGTAGTACAGAACTTTTTGATTGTGTTTGGCAAAAATTTCATCATAAACAGGGCCCGCTGTTTCCAACCAGGCTTTCATTTCATCTTGGCCTTGAATTAAATACGGCAGGGTGTCAATGCCTAAGAACGGGGCTTCACCCGCTTGCAAGAACAGCAACATATCCGCCATCTGCACAACACCGTTTTCAACAGCCGATAATTTCTCCGTAATTTTTACACCGATTTCACCCGAAAGATGCACCGTTATATCAACAGAGCCATCGGTTTCTGCACGCACTGCATCGGCAAACGCGATTGCATTTTTTGCGTGAAAGTTTTCTGCACCCCAAGCCGTACTGAGGTCCCATTTTGTTTCAGCAACACTGACACCACAGCCAAGGGCCATGATCGTTGTTGCAGCTAGCAACTGATTAAATCGTTTCATTCGTACTCTCCTCGTTCACTAGTAGGTAGTTTTTGTCGGCCGATTCTTCTGAAATCAAGCCATGGGATACATCATGGGTTACTGCTTCTTTTTTGCGCTTTTTGGGATCGCCAAATCCCCCTCCACCCGGCGTGCGCAGAATTAATGTTTCACCTCGTGGAATGACGTATGTGCCTTTGTCCGTGATGGTTGTACCGTCGCTGATCGCAACATACCCAGCTGCCCCTGCTTTGCCACCTTGCCGGCCCGCAGGGCCTGCATTTAAGCGTTCAAAGGCGGCAGCTGAGAGGCTGATGTCTTCATCTATTCGACTACCAATCACGATTTGTTGTGATAAACCACCTCTAAACTGCCCCGCACCACCAGAATCTGCCACAAATTCCTTGGAGTGATAAATGAGTGGAGCTGCAATTTCGGCCGCTTCAACGGGAACCGCACCCACCCCAGAGGGAAACGCCGTTGTTGATAAACCATCGGAATTAGATCGTGCCCCCATACCCCCTAGCGCCACATTCAATGAGGTAAATTTGCTGGGTCCAGCGCCCGATAATGCAATGGTCCATAAAGCACCTGAGCTTTCTGCGATCACTTTGCCCGGCAAGGCCTTTTCCAAACAACCCAGTACCAGATCGGGTAGCGCCTGTCCCACGACGTGTCTTGCACTCACCGCCGCAGGCCTCTCAGCACTCACGATGAGATTCGGTGGTGCTGTAATTCTGACCGCTGCCAAGGAGGCGTGGTTGTTAGGGATATCAGGTGTTAGTAATGCTCGGATGCCAAAGGCTGCATAGGCGGCGGTGTAATTCAGTGGGCAATTGATACCGCGTTCGAGCGCTGCCGATGAACCTGCAAGATCCACCGAGACGAGTCCACCGCCTATTTCCATGGTGGCTTGCAATTCGATGGCGGCATCATAACCATCGAGCTGTAAGCTGTTTTGATAAGTGCCTGCGGGGACTTTTTCCAAAGCCGTGCGTGTGGCTGCCGCTGAGCGTGAAAAGATAAAATCGGAAATACCGTCAAGTGTGGCAAGCGTGTATTCACGCATTAAATCGACTAAACGATCGATGCCGGTATCGTTACTGGTGAGCAAAGAGAGAATGTCGCCACGTGCCTCATGCGGCACGCGCGAATTAGCGGTGACCACCGATAACAAATCTTCGTTTAATTTATCGCCTCGACGAAGATGCATGACGGGGATGGTGACACCTTCTTCGTAAACGGTTCGCCCTTCAGCCGACCAACCTAAACCACCGACATCCACGATGTGGCTGGTAGAGGCAAGATAGCCAACAATTTTTCCGTTAAAAAAAGCGGGGCTGACCACCACAAAATCAAAGACATGCCCTGCCCCAATCCACGGATCGTTGGTGACCAATACATCGCCAGGCACCAAGGTATCGGCCGGTAAAATGTTCAGTATGGCGCTGACGGATGCAGCCATGGTATTCACATGCCCAGGAGTTCCTGTAACTGCTTGAGCCAACATCTCGCCGCGGCTATTGAAGACGCCAGCCGATAAATCACCAGCTTCTCGCACAATGGCGCCAAACGCGGTGCGCAGCAAGGCATTCGCCTGCTCTTCACACACTGAAATTAAGCGATTCCACAGAACATTGTTCACCACAGTGTCCTTGGAATGGTTCACGCGTTTGTCCTACTCATAATTAAGTGCCCATGAGTGGACCCCACCACCGACCAACCACTTGGCACCAGCGTGGTGGTTTGAGCCTCAGGTATGACAATGGGCCCAACCATAACTTGGCAACCCACCGCGTCTCGAGGGACAACACGGTATTCACCACTGTCGCCCGTTTGTACGTTGTGTATGCTGCGCGTGTTTTTAGGGCATAGCCGGACGGTGTTTGGTATGAAGGTGGGGCTTGAGGTTGGCGTTCGCGTATCTTTGGCATTGACACTCAAGGCAACCAGTTCAACAGCGATGTTCTCGAGTACAAAACCATAAATTTCTTGGTATCGGTTTCTAAATTTGTTTTCAAGATGCACCAAAGCCTCACTAAACCCTGCATCAGGTGACAACTCAAAGGACAACTCAAGCCCTTGACCTTGGTATCGAAGTTCTGCGTTTACGCGTACTTCGATCCACTCACTAGGCACGGCATCAGCCACCACAGATCGCACGCTATTTTCAAGTTCGGTTAATCGCTGTGCGAGCTGATCAGAATCAATTTCACTTAAGGGTTCCAGTACGGATAAGGCACTTTTAAATGCCACCGGTGAATGCAAGAAGCCCACAGCCGATCCAACACCGGCATTGCGAGGCACTAACACCCGTTTAATGCCCAATTTTTCCGCTATTCGCGCGCCGTGTAACCCGCCCCCACCCCCGGATACGAGTAAGTCAAAGCTCGCGATATCCAGTCCTAATTCGATGCCATGCACACGGGCAGCATTCGCCAGCGTCTCATTCGCTAATTCCACGATACCCGAGGCGGCTGACTCCGCTGTATCAAATGCTAATGGCGCTTGGATATGCTCAGCTACCGCGTTTCTTGCAAGTAACGGCTGTAACTGAATCATGCCGTTAGCAAATCCTTCCGGATCCAGATTACCGAGTGTGATGTGTGCATCGGTTAAGGTGGCATCGGTACCGCCTTGCGCATAAGCGGCTGGCCCTGGCACAGCACTGGCGCTTTGCGGCCCAACTCGTAAACGTTGAAGCGCATCAACCGTTGCAATGGAACCGCCACCAGCACCGATTTCTACTAACTCCACAGTCGGCACACGCACCGGTAGACCACTGCCTTTCAATCCCTTCCATGCGCGGCCAATTTCAAAACGTCTGGCGGTTTTCGGGGTACCGTTTTCTATAAAACAGATCTTTGCTGTAGTACCACCCACATCCAGTGACAGTGTTTTAGCTGAGCCGATTTCTGTTGCAACCTGTGCCGCCAACGCCACCCCGCCAGCCGGGCCGCCTTCAACTAATCGAATGGGAAAACGCAGCGCATTCTCTAAAGTGGTTAACGCCCCATCTGACAACATCATCAGAAAGGAGCCCTTGAAACCCTGCTCGTTAAGCTGGCCAAGCAACTTATCTAGATAACGACTCATCAGTGGCCTGACATAGGCATTCGCACAGACCGTTGAAAAACGCTCATATTCACGAATCTCACCGGCAACCTCGGCACTGAGGCAAATCGTAACCTGCTTATCCAACAGATCAGACAGACGCTGGGCCACCAGTTTTTCATGGCTAAGATTTTTATAAGAATGCAAAAAGCCAATCGCTACCGCCTCAACATTCTGTTGCTTCAGCGCGTGCGCAATGTTGTTGATGTCATCAATGGAAGGGGCTTTAAGGACAGAGCCATCAGCCAAAATACGTTCGTCCAGGCCAAACCGTAAAAGTCGTGGAACGATGGGTTCTGGAAATTCGATATCCAATGCGTATTGATCAAAACGCTTCTCATAACGCATTTCAAGCACATCACGAAAACCCGCTGTCGTGACGAACGCAGTTTTTGCGCCTCGGCGTTCAATCAGTGCGTTGGTGGCTAAGGTTGTGCCGTGAACAACGTCAGAGATATCCGCAACGTTTTTGGATAATTTTTTCAGTAAGCGCTGCACACCATCCATGGCACCCACTTCAGGCTGCGTGGGCTGCGTGAGCACTTTGGCTGACGTGAAACCTTCCGATGTCTGGGCGACAACATCCGTGAAGGTGCCGCCGATATCGATGGCGATACGTAACATGCAATAAATGGTACGTACCTTAGAACGGGGTGTCAATGTTATTCGTAACTGCCCCAGCTGAGTGGGGTTATTATCCGTAGCCCCCACCTGAAGGCGTTTGAATAATCACCGCTTCACCGGCTTTGCATTCAAATTGGGTTCGACCACCAAGCTCTTCCACACAGCCACCCAAACTTCGCAGGGCATTTCGGCCAACCTCGCCATCACCGCCACCAGCGAGCCCTTTCGGCGCGACTTTTCTACGCCCACATAGAAAAGAGATTTCCATAGGGGATAAAAAACGCAGAGTACGATTCAAACCGTCACCACCGATCCACCTACCCGTGCCGCCAGAGCCGCGCCGGATCTGGAAAAGCTCCAACACCACAGGATATCGAAACTCCAATATTTCAGGATCGGTGAGTCGAGTATTGGTCATGTGCGTATGCACCGCATGGCAGCCATTAAAACCTGCACCGGCACCTGAACCTCCACAAATGGTTTCATAATACTGATACTCATCATCACCAAAATTAAAATTATTCATGGTGCCTTGTGCTCCCGCCATCGCACCAAGGGCGGCGAACAATCCATCGGTAACGGCTTGACTGACTTCTACATTCCCCGCCACAACTGCAGCTGGGCTCTCCGGAGTTAGCATGGATTTTTTTGGCAAGAGGATGTTGAGTGGACGCATGCAACCCGCGTTCATCGGAATGTCGTTGTCGACCATGCAACGAAACGTGTAGAGCACAGCGGCTCGGGTAACTGGCTCTGGCGCGTTGAAATTATCGGGTTGTTGCTCACTGGTGCCAGTAAAATCTAAAGTGGCACTGCGCGCTTTTTTGTCAATCGTGATGCGAACTTGAATTTTACATCCCTGATCAAAAAACGTTTCAGACGCACCGTCTTTCAACTCCGAGATCGCTTGCCTAACGCATTCTTCGGCGTAATCTTGAACATGTCGCATGTATGCGCCAACTGTGGGTAAACCAAACTGCTCCACCATGGACAACAATTCTTGCATGCCTTTTTCATTCGCAGCAATTTGCGCCTTTAAATCCGCTAAATTTTGATCCGCGTTCCGGCAAGGGTGATGCCCGCCCTCCAGAACGTCTCGAATTTCTGTTTCCAATAATCGCCCATCGCTCACCAATTTCAAGTTATCAAGCACAACCCCTTCTTGATTTATGTTCGTGGCGAGTGGCGTCATGGAACCTGGTGCAATACCACCCACATCGGCATGATGTCCACGTGAGGCAACGAAAAAAGTGGGCTGGGTGGAGCGGTTACTGAACACGGGGGTAACCACTGTAATGTCGGGTAAATGGGTGCCACCGTTATACGGTGCGTTGGTGACGAAGACATCCCCTGGCAACATGTTCGGATGAGCTTGAATGACACTGGCCACCGAACGATCCATGGAACCCAAGTGAACCGGTGTGTGAGGTGCATTCGCAATCAGTTCTCCGTTGGCATCAAACACTGCGCAAGAAAAATCCAACCGCTCTTTGATGTTGGTTGAGCGTGCCGAATTTTGTAACCGTACCCCCATTTGCTCAGCTATTGACATAAACAAGTTATTAAAAACTTCCAGTAAAACGGGGTCCACTTTGTCGCTCAGACAAGTTTCGTTACTGTCTGATACCCGCTGGGTAAGCACTAAGTGTTTGTAGCCGTTCACCATGGTTTCCCAACCTGGGTCCACAATAACCGTACCGATTTCCTCCATAATGATGGCAGGACCTATGATGGATTGACCCGGCTTAAGATTACAACGATTGTAAACACCCGCCTCATGCCACTGCCCATTAAAAAACAGCGCTTTGGTATCACTGGGTGCTGCATCCTCTGTGCAATGGCTTTCCGTCTTTTCAACCGACTCCGCACCACCGCCTAAGGCTTCAACGGAAATCAATTCCACCACAAGATCTTCACCGGGCATGGTGAAGCCAAATTGTTCTTGATGCACTTGACTAAATTTCTTACGCATAGCGCCAATTGACGCTTGGCGGATTTCTATGGCCGAGTCGGTGCCTTTGTATTTAATATGCAAAACGCATGTGGTTGTAATCTCGCTAACTGCTACCCCTTGGTGCATCAGTTCTTGGCGTGCATCTTCTGACAAGGTTTCAATATCATCCAGCATGGAATGATGCGAGTGTTCGTTCAAAATGGCCTCAACCGATTGCTGGCGACTGGCTTTGATGTCAGCTAACCCCATCCCGTAGGCGGATAAAATGCCAGCAAACGGGTGCACTAAAATCGTTTTAATTCCTAACACGCCTGCCACCGCACAGGCGTGTTGGCCGCCGGCCCCACCAAAACACGTTAAGGCGTATTTTGTGATGTCGTAGCCTCGCTGCACCGAGATCTTTTTCACCGCATTAGCCATATTTTCAACTGCTATTCTTAAAAAGCCTTCAGCGACTTGCTCCGCACTGTCAGATCCGGCTCGCTTTGCGGTGTCGGCAAATTTTCTAGCAACAATGTCCTTATCGATGGGTTGATCTTGTGTGTCACCAAAAATGGTAGGAAAGTAATCAGGCTGCACACGACCTAACATCACGTTAGCGTCAGTGACCGTGAGTGGCCCACCGCGCCTGTAACACGCTGGCCCCGGATTCGCACCCGCCGATTCTGGGCCCACACGAAAGCGCGATCCGTCAAATTCTAAGATGGAACCCCCACCCGCTGCCACCGTATGAATTTTCATCATGGGAGCTCGCATACGCACACCCGCCACTTCTGTTTCGAAGGCTTTTTCTAACTCCCCAGAATAGTGCGACACATCCGTTGACGTACCCCCCATATCAAAGCCGATGATTTTTTCAAAGCCTGCTAACTTGCTGGTTTGAACCGCGCCCACAATGCCACCTGCTGGGCCAGATAAAATGGCATCACGACCTTGGAATAAACTGGCATCCGTTAAGCCCCCAGAAGACATCATAAACATCAATTTGGCATTCGAATGTTCGGTATCCAAATGCGATTCAATGCGATCAACGTATCGACGCAATATCGGTGATAGATAGGCATCGACAACAGTGGTATCCCCTCGACCTACAAACTTAATTAAAGGTGACACTTCATGACTCAAAGAAATTTGCGTATAGCCGATTTTTTTTGCAATTCTTGCAGCCATCACTTCATGCTGGGGGAATCGATAGGCGTGCATAAACACAACTGCAACCGAACGAATGCCTTGTGCATAGGCTTCTGCCAGTGCACGCATCGCATCGGCTTCATCAAAGCCTGACTCAACAGCGCCATCGGCAAGAATTCGCCCACCTACCTCAGCCACTTGTTCGTACAACAGCGCCGGTTTTTTAATTTCGCGATCAAATAAACGCGGCCTGGCTTGATAACCAATCTCAAGCGCATCAGCAAAACCGAGGTTCGTGAGTAGCAGCACCCGATCCCCTTTTCTTTCAAGCAGCGCGTTGGTGGCTACGGTGGTGCCCATTTTCACCGAGTTGATTTGGGCCGCGGGAATACGAGCATCGGAAGCGATACCCAATAAATCCCGGATACCTTGCAAGGCGGCATCGGGGTAGGCCTCAGGGTTTTCCGACAGTAGTTTGTGCGTACTAAGCGCTCCATCTGGCTGCCTGGCCACGATGTCGGTGAATGTGCCGCCTCGATCTATCCAAAAATCCCATTTACTCATGATGTTGCCTAAGTAACCAAAGTTCAGAAAATAATCTCGACAGTATATTGCTATTACGCTTACAATATGTCAACGTTATAAGCATGTTTGGTGATTGAATCATCAAACATAATTTCAATTGACGAGGAGAACAGCAAAATGAAGCACCTAATCACCCTTGCGTGTGCAGCCCTTTTAACGGGCGGTCATGCGGTGGCCGCTGACTGGGACATGCCCACGCCCTATTCGGATAAGACGTTTCACACCGCAAACATTATCGAATTCGCTAAAGAAGTTTCAGAGAAGACAGACGGAAAACTCAATATCACCGTTCATTCGGCCGGCTCGCTGATTAAGCACCCTGAAATTAAGAACGCTGTGCGTAGCCAACAAGTACCGATTGGCGAGTTTTTTCTATCGCGTTTATCCAATGAAGACGCAGCCTATGGCATCGACTCGCAACCCTTTGTGGCCACCAGTTACGAAGACGCTGCCAAACTTTGGGATTCCCAGAAGCCCGTCATCACCGAGTTGTTAGCCAAACAGAAAATGATGCCGTTGTTCTCTGTGCCTTGGCCACCGCAAGGCTTGTATACCAAGGGTGAAGTCAGCTCTGTAAATGACTTGAAAGGCTTAAAATTCAGAGCCTACAACGCCTCATTGGAACAGTTTGCAGCCTTAGCGGGAGCGGCTCCAACACAGGTTGAAGCCGCTGACATTCCACAAGCATTTAGCACCGGTCAGGTAGAAGCCATGATTACTTCTCCTTCCACAGGCGCTAACACAAAGGCCTGGGATTTTGTGTCTCACTACTCCCCGATCAACGCTTGGGTACCTAAGAACATCGTTGTCGTCAGTAAATCTGCCTTCGACAGCTTAGACGAGGATGTAAAAGCTGTTGTATTAGAGGCGGCTGCAACGGCAGAAGTACGCGGTTGGGAAATGAGTCGAGAAGAAACAGCAACTAAAACGGCTGAATTGGCCGAGAACGGTATGGTGGTAGTTGAACCCAGTGAGGCGTTGCTTGAAGGCCTGAAAGCGATCGGCTCTGACATGCAAGCTGCGTGGCAGGAATCCGCCTCGGACCAAGCAAAATCGATTGCGGATGCTTACCAGCAATAAGCGGTAAGTATTGCTTTAGTACGGTAAAAGTCGATTTTTCTCTCGGCCTGGCTTAGGAACGAAGATGCGAAAATTTCTCGATAGATTATATTGGGGTAGCGGCGTTGTGGCGTCACTACTGATCGCTGCCATCTGTTTGCTGGTTTGCACACAAGTTTTGTTTAATGCAATCACACGCTTTGGCGGCAGGTCAGTCAACCTAACGATACCGTCTTACGGAGATTTTGCCGGTTACTTTCTGGCCGCCTCCTCGTTCCTGGCCTTGGCCTACACCCTCACCCAAGGTGGGCACATTCGGGTTAACTTGGTGTTAACCCGCCTGCCCTTACCCGCTCAAAAAACCGCCGACATACTGTCTCTCGCGGTGTGTTCTGCCGTGTCGTGTTACGCCACGTTCTACATGGCCAAGCTTTGTTTAGAGTCTTATGAGTATCAAGATTTATCACCGGGCATTGTGGCCATTCCACTATGGATTCCGCAAAGCATTGTACTGATCGGCTTAAGCATTTTATCCATCGCATTAGTCGATTGTGTGTGTCGAACAATTACGTCAAAGGGTTCGTTGTTTGAACGCGATGCATTGGCGGAGTACACCAGCGAATGAGCGACATAGCCACCACTGCTGTCCTGTTTATTCTGCTCATTGCCATGTTGGCGAGTGGAATTTGGGTCGCGTTCGCCTTAATCATCACCGGCATTGCCGGCATGGCCTTGCTATCATCGGCCCCCATCGGATCCATACTGGCTACCACTTTATGGGGGCACAGCCATTCTTGGTCACTTGCTGCTCTGCCCATGTTTATTTTGATGGGTGAGGTACTCCTACGCTCAAAACTGTCAGATGACATGTTCAGTGGCCTTGCGCCTTGGGTGGGCCGATTGCCCGGTAAGTTGTTGCACGTTAACGTGTTCGGTTGCGCCATTTTTGCTGCCGTTTCAGGTTCCTCAGCAGCCACAGCAGCAACGATAGGGAAAATGTCGATCCCAGAATTAAAGGAACGTGGATACCCCGAAAGTTTAATCTTGGGTACCTTGGCAGGTTCTGCCACCTTGGGCTTACTGATTCCACCGTCCATTATTCTAATTGTGTATGGCGTGGCTACAGAACAATCCATTGCGCGCTTGTTTATTGCCGGCGTTATCCCTGGGTTGATGTTGGTGATGTTTTTCGCCAGTTACGTTGCGGTCGTAGCGCTTGTTAAACCGAATCTCATCCCCGTTTCACAAGATCAGTACAGCCTTAAACATAAATTGTTGGCCATAAGACGATTAATTCCCATCTTTCTATTGATTGCAGGGGTTATTGGGTCAATCTATTTAGGCATTGCCTCACCCACGGATGCCGCGGCCGTGGGTGTGGTTTTCTCTTTGTTATTAGCGTGGGTAAGCGGTTCAGTCTCATTTCAAATGTTGAAAGAGAGCTTACTTGGCGCAACCGTTACCTCGTGCATGATTGCGTTTATCTTAAGTGGGGCTGCCTTTTTATCGGTATCCATGGGCTTTACCGGTATCCCGCGTAACCTCGCCAGTTGGATCGCCTCGTATGAATTATCAACCTATGCGTTATTGGCCGCACTCACCGTGTTTTTTATTCTCTTAGGTTGTTTTCTGGACGGAATCTCGGTGGTGGTTTTAACCACCTCTATTGTGATGCCAATGGTGGAACAAGCGGGTATTGATCCCTTGTGGTTTGGAATTTACTTAGTGATTGTGGTGGAGATGTCGCAAATCACACCACCGGTTGGCTTCAACTTATTTGTTATTCAAGGCTTAACCGGAATCGATATTCTGCGAGTCGCAAAAGCGGCACTTCCCTTCTTCTTGTTGCTGCTTTTCGCCGTGATGATCATCGTTTTGTTTCCCGCCGTTGTTACCTTCTTACCCACGGTTATGACCAATAACTAATCAGGCCAGTTAACAATCAAAGCGAACTCGCAGCTCGCGAAGCTTGATCGTACAGGCCAGATAAGGAACGCAGGGAAGCTGCGATCTCACTGAGTTCATCTTGATTCATATCCATGTGTATTAAGCTGTCGAGTAAGCACTGCTCACGCACTTCACGATATTGATCACACAAGCTCGCCCCGGCCTTAGTCGTTTTATAAAACAGCTCCTTACCTTTCTTTTCGCCTTCGATAAGATTAGTTTTTTGCAATTTTTTTAAGGCGTAATTAACGGTGTGGGTGTCTTCTATATTCAGCAAAAATGTCACATCAGACAAGCGTTTCTGTTTTTCTCTGTGATTCACATGATGCAGAATCAGAATTTCAAGCGCGTTCAGATCAGAATTACCGGCGGCTGTCATGCACTTGCTCATCCATCGGCTAAAGCCGTTGTACGCGATGATTAATCCGAATTCAAACTCAGAAAGCTGCCAGCCTTCCGAATTCGCCAGATGTCGTGAGGACACAATTTTTCTTTTTGGCTTTTGATTCTTCGGCATATTCATTCAAATTCAGTCGATTTGAATTCTAGTATATCGATAAATTGTCAATATACTGTGTGCAAGAAACAAAAAAGGCCGCTTTCGCGACCTTTTAAACATAAGTTAACCGGGCGAGCCCGATCAAACGTTATCCGCTATGCCATAAATAGGTTTTCTGCTGAATAGCCGCTGCCTTCTAAAATTCGGCGCAAGCGCTTTAAGGCTTCCATTTGAATTTGGCGCACGCGTTCACGGGTAACACCCAATTCTTGTCCCACCTCTTCTAAGGTCGACTTTTCATGCCCGTGTAATCCAAAGCGACGTACTAAGACTTCGCGTTGTTTGGTTTCTAACTTTTGCAACCACTCGTTAATATGCGAGTTAACGCTTTCGTCTTGCAAAATTTCTGAAGGGTCTAAATTGTTTTCATCTGGGATGATGTCGAGCAGTGGGCGTTCACCGTCTTTACCAATGGCAACATCAACCGATGTCACACGATCACGTAAACCGAGTAAGCGTTTAACATCTGCTACGGGACGTTCAGTTAATGCAGCAATGTCTTCTGCGGTAGGTTCGCGATCTAGCGACTGTTGCAAACGACGCTCTGCTTTGATGTACACGTTCATCTCTTTAACAACGTGTATCGGCAAACGAATGGTGCGCGTTTGATTCATCAAGCCGCGTTCGATGGTTTGACGGATCCACCAGGTGGCGTAAGTTGAGAAACGAAAGCCGCGCTCTGGGTCAAATTTTTCAACTGAATGAATGAGGCCGAGGTTGCCTTCTTCTATCAGATCCAAAAGTGCCAGTCCGCGATTCATATACCGGCGCGCGATTTTGACCACCAAACGCAAATTGCATTCGATCATTTTAGCGCGAGATTTTTCACAGCCTTTCTGGGCCAGGCGTGTGTAATATTTCTCTTCGTCTGCGGTGAGCAGCTCGGAGAATTCAATCTCTTTTAAATACAGGCGCGTGGCGTCCATCTCTTTACGAGAGGCATCACGCAGCTTACTGGCTTTAATTTGTTCTTCTTCGGCAGCCGGCTCCAATTGAGAGTCGTCCCCGTCAGAGTTACTGACCGCAATGGCAGCGGCAGCCTTCGCCTGAGACCCAATTCCTGACCTATTCCAGGTCGAGCGTTCACCAATAGACATCTATTTTTCCTCTTGTCGCCCCAGAGCAACGAAATAACATTGTACAAAACAACAGCACGATTTCTTCTTATTTTAAAACAAGTTACGTCAACTTACTCAACCAATTTGCACATTACACACTGTTTTTTTTTGTACAGAATTCTTTACCACTAAACGGCAAAACTTGAACATTGGATGAATCATTACATCTAGTTCATAAGAAAGTTCATCGGATTCAACGGGTTACCGTGCTGACGAACTTCGAAGCGTAAAACGGATTCATTCCTAGCGTTCGAACCGAGGCTGGCAATCACGTCCCCGGCACGCACCACATCGTCTTCAGCAACGAACAATTGTTGTGCATGTGAGTAGGTAGTCATCAATCCGCTGTGATGTCGCAAGATAATTAACTTGGAATCACCACCGGCTAAATCTCTTCCGGCGTATGCCACAGTGCCACCGGATGCCGCATGAATTTCTTGTCCAGGCACACCGGCAATGTCAATGCCCTGCCCACCGGCTTCCGTTGGCGCAAATTCTCTCGCCACTTCTCCCCAAGTTGGCCACACCCAACCGCTGGCAGCATTGCCGCGTGGGGCAGTTACGATATTGTCTGATGCATTGCCTGCTAATAACTGCTGGTCTGTGGCCACAGGCAAATTCGTGTAATCCAATTCATCGGCAACCACCTCTTCAATGGGCGCGCGCGTTGAGTTCGACGGTAATTGGGCACTCGCTGGAATCTCACGAATTTGATCAAACACCACAACGCCTTCGGCGCTGGGATACGGTTGTGTGGGGTGCGCAACGGCGGAACTCATCGTGCTGCCACCTGGCTGCACAGTAACCGGCGAGCGATTGATGGTGCCAGTCGTAATGATTTGTCTGTTCGTTGGAGCGCCTGGTGCGATCGCTTGTTGACCGGCAGATAATGCACTGTTGGGTTGGCTTGAACCGTTGTAGCCATTGAGGGCACGGTCGTTCGCGTTATAGGAAATTTGTGAGCCTACACCCGTTGCACCCTGCTGCGCGTGCATCTGCGATACGGGCGCTTGATGAACGATCACACGGGCACCCACAACCAATCCATTTGCCAGATTCGGGTTCATGGCCACCAATTCCACCGGATCCAGCTGATAACGAAAAGCCACCGTGGATAAGGTGTCACCCGGTTGCGCCACATAGGTGTGCGGCGCAAGCTGCATACCTCTCAGCCGTGTTTCCATATCCGGCACTGAGGCACAGCCTACCGCCAGCATGGAAACCAAGCTGGTTAGTAGTAAGACGCGAATGTGAGCCAAACAGTTCATCGCTATCCTGACTAAGTGCGGGCGAATAATCGCGCGACCGAACAGAGCCGCGATTAAAGAGTGTAGACGGCGATTCAGGACTTACCAGAAAGAAACGGCACGAATTTCACATCGTGCAGGCTCTCTTCATGAAATCCCGCTTCATGACGTGTGATGAGCAATAACGATTGAGTTTCAAATTTTCCACCCACGGGCACCACCATGCGCCCGCCGATGGCGAGCTGATCATAAAGAGCGGTGGGCACATTGCGCGGCGCAGCGGTAACAATGATGCCGTCGTAGGGACCGTTACTAGCCCAACCCCAACTTCCATCACTGTAACGGGTGCTCACATTGCGATATTCCAATGCTTTAAACCGGCTGCGCGCTTTATCCAATAGATTCTTTATGCGTTCAACGGTAAACACCGCATCCACCAACTGTGACAAAACCGCGGCTTGATAGCCTGACCCGGTGCCTACCTCTAACACGCGTCGGCGAGGGCCATCGGCTAACAGCAATTCGGTCATACGCGCCACCGCATAGGGCTGAGAAATCGTCTGTCCTTCACCGATAGGTAACGAGGCATCTTCGTAGGCTCGAGTCGCCATGGCTTCATCAACAAACAGATGCCGTGGCACCTGCGCCATCGTCTCTATTACGCATTCATTCAGGATGCCTCGATCGCGTAAGCGATCAGCCATGCGATCCCGAGTTCGCTGCGAAGTCATGCCAACACCGACAATCGAGCGGGCCGTTAAATTCATCAAAAATGCTCCAACCAATCGCTTAACCCCTGCATGGCGTTAAAGCGCGTTAAATCTATTTGCAGTGGCGTGATGGACACGAAGCCCTCTTCCACCGCGTTAAAGTCTGTTCCTGCACTCGCATCCGACACCGCGCCCGCTGGCCCAATCCAATACATGGTATCCCCGCGGGGTGTAGGCTCAAGGGTTGCGTTTTGCGCTGCGTGTCGTTTGCCTAAACGGGTGGCTCGCATGCCTTTGAGCTGATCCATGGGCACGTCAGGTACATTGACGTTCAAAATGGTGTCGATGGGCAACGGCACCTTATTCATGTGTTCAATCAGGGATGTCACCACCTTAGCGGCGGTCTCAAAATGCTGCGGTTGAAAGCTAGCCATGGACACTGCAATCGCTGGCTGGCCTAAATTTCGCCCTTCCACAGCGGCCGCAACAGTTCCGGAATACAGCACGTCATCCCCGAGATTGGGCCCGTCATTGATCCCACTCACCACCATATCCGGCTCATCTTTCAACAAACCGCCCAACGCCAAGTGCACGCAATCCGCTGGTGAGCCTTCCACCGAATACACCGAATCAGAATGTTGATGCACACCAATGGGCCGTCGTAACGTTAATGAATGACTGGCAGCGCTTCGGTTACGATCGGGGGCAACAATAATCGTTTGGCCAACGGATGACAGTTGCTCTGACAAAATCGCAATGCCCGGTGCAAGGTAACCGTCGTCGTTGGAAACTAGAATGCGCATGTAATGGCGGAGTGCTCCGAAATTGTTGAATGAACAGAGTAAATTTAGTCCGCGCTGGTGGTTACGCAACCCACATCTGCAAACCATCTACGCCAGTAAATTGGCGAAGCGCCCTGAAATCGACACCCAACGTGAGCGTTTAGAACTCGAAGACGGCGATTTTCTCGATCTCAATTGGTCAAAAAAAACCTCAGGGCCCTGGGTCTGTTTGTTCCATGGTCTGGCCGGTTGTGTTGAAAGCGCCTATGCGAGAGGGGCCATTACCGCCCTGGAAGCGGCGGGTTTTCGCCCCGTGTTTATGCACCACCGCGGCTGCAGCGGCGAACCCAATCGCTTAAAAACCTCTTATCACTCAGGACACACCGCAGATATCGCGCGAGTCATTGCACTGGTTCATGAACGATTTCCGAATGAACCGGTGGGCGCTGTGGGTTATTCCTTGGGCGCGAACGCATTAATAAAATATTTAGGCGAAACGGGGCGCAACAGTGGGCTTGAAATCGCCGTGACAGTTTGCCCACCCATGTTGTTAAGTACGTGCGCAGACACCATCAACACCGGTTTAGCGCGCGTTTATCAACGTTATCTTCTGGGCTTGATGCACAAGCAATACAACGCCAAGCGCATGGCCTACCCACAACTTGAATTGCCTGAGTTACCTAACGGATTGAACAGCTTTTGGTTATTCGATGATGCGGTGACAGCGCCTTTACATGGGTTTCGCGATGTGCACGATTACTACGAACAATGCAGCGCCAGACAATACGTAGCTACGGTGGAAACGCCAACAAAGCTGCTTTATGCGTTAGATGATCCGTTCTTTACGCCGTCTGTTTTGCCCAATGCGGATGAACTTCCCAGTTGCGTACAAATGCATACGCCTCAATACGGAGGTCATGTGGGATTTGTTGAACACCGCGCGCCAGCCAACCACGTTCATTGGTTGGACCGACGCTTGGTATCTTGGCTGCAGCCGTTACAACAAGCCTAGTGCTATGGCCTTCCATGGTGGCCATAGCTTTTGGTTATGCCTTAACGACTTTGCCTACAACGAATTCGTCGCCACGCCATCATCAATAGTGACAGTGTTGCAAAGCCTGCAAACGTCGGATCCACAGAGCCCGTTACAGGCGAATCTTGAATACTGCAACCTCTGCCTGCCAACCCGGTTCGAAAAATCCCCTCGTTGGCTTCCGCTGTGGCGGGACTGAGTGGCGGGCCAAACGCATCATCGGTTTGGCTGGGTTCTGGGTTACTTGGCTGAGTGTGACCACCGTCTTCAATAGGCGGTTCGTCAACATCAGCAATACCATTTTGATCCACATCCGGTAAGCCAGACACCAGAGGGTGCACGACGGCTGGGTTCAAGAACACATCAGCAAACCCATCACCGTTGTCGTCTACAATGAAATCCAACATGCCATCCCCATCGTTGTCCACCAAGGTGGCCTCAACCAAGTCGAACACACCATCGTTGTCAGAATCCAAATCTAAATGATCTGGCACGCCATCGTTGTCAATGTCTTGCACATCGATCGGCGCCGCATCAAACTCATCCGCAACACCGTTGTGGTCAGTGTCAACAAATCCATCAACGCGACCATCGGCATTGGCGTCTTGATTAAAACCGGCACTTTCAGATAAATCAGTTAAGCCATCATTATCACTGTCTAGGTCGAGTCGATCAGCAACCCCATCACCGTCTGTGTCATCGTTCGGTAAAGGTGCAAGCGCAACGGCGTCGTCCAAGCCATCGTCATCGACATCAAGTAAGTTATCTACTTGACCGTCGCCATCAACATCAACACCGCCGGCTTCAACAAGATCAACCAGACCATCGTTGTCACTGTCTAATTCCAGATAGTCAGCGACGCCATCATTGTCGCTATCAACCGAAGTTTCATCGGCATCGGGAATGCCATCACCATCGGAATCTAAATCGAGATAGTTCGGAATTCCATCACCATCCGCGTCACCTGCAGTTTCTAGACTGTCCGGTATACCATCAGCATCGGTATCGACAACCGGCGCTGGATTCGTAGGCGGTGCTTCTACATCTAAGTCTAAGTAGTCAGGCGTTCCGTCGTTATCGACATCCACTTCACCTTCAACACTGTCAGCAATGCCATCGTCATCAGAATCGGTGTCCAGCATATCCAGCACACCATCGTTGTCCGTATCCGCAGGATTACTTGGATCAGCACCGGCTTCAACTGAGTCGTCGATACCGTCGTTGTCGCTGTCTGCATCCAACACATCCGGCACGCCATCGCCATCGGTGTCCGCAGGGGTTGCCGGATTTGCGCCCGCTTCCACTACATCTAACACACCATCATTATCTGAATCGGTATCTAAGTAATCCGGGACACCATCACCGTCAGTGTCTACAGGTGTTGTTGGATTAGTAGCCGCTTCAATCGAGTCAGGAATACCATCATCATCGGAATCGGTATCCAGAAAATCGGGTGTACCGTCGCCGTCAGAATCCACGCCACCTTCAACACTGTCCGGAATACCATCACCATCAGAATCCCCAGGTAGGACAGGTGTGACGCCTGCTTCATCGGTGTCGCTGATGCCATCGTTATCGCTGTCAACTTCCAGCATGTCCGGCACACCATCACCATCGGTATCTGCCGGCGCTGCCGGATTGGTGCCCGCTTCGACCGCATCACTGATGCCGTCGTCATCACTGTCCATATCTAGGACATCCGGTACACCGTCAGCGTCGGTGTCAATCGGTGTGGCAGGATTTGCACCGGCTTCGATCGCATCATCAATGCCATCGTTATCGCTGTCAGTATCTAGTACATCTATAACGCCATCGCCATCCGTATCCACTGGAGTTGCTGGGATTGCACCCGCTTCAATCGCATCGGGTACCCCATCGTCATCGCTGTCGGTATCCAAATGATCGGCCACGCCGTCACTGTCGGTGTCTAAGTAATCGGCGATACCGTCGTTATCAGAATCGCTCGGAGTACTCGGCGCGGCGCCAGCTTCAACGGTATCAGGAATACCATCGTTGTCTGAATCTAAATCTAGGAAATCCAGATTCCCATCACCGTCGGTGTCTGCGGGTAGTACAGGACTGTTGCCTGCCTCATCCGTATCACTTAAACCGTCGCCATCGGAATCGAGATCAAGATAATTAGGTACACCATCACCGTCTTGATCAAAAGGTAATAAGTCATCATCAATCCCATCACCGTTGGCATCATTGCCACCGGTCACATCAATATCTAATGCATCATCAATCCCATCACTATCGCTGTCCGTGCCAAGTAGTGCCGGCATAGGACGCGCTTCCAATCCATCGGGAATGCCGTCGTTGTCCGAATCAATATCTAAGTAATCCGGCACCCCATCACCATCGCTGTCGATGTTGCCTTCAAACGCATCGGGCAGGCCATCGCCATCGGAATCAAAGTCCACTTGATTCGGCGCACCGCTGCCATCGGTATTGGGACCCGGCAATGGCGTGGTAGACGTGCTGTCATCCCATCCATCACCATTCGCATCCATGAATGCGTCCACTTGACCATCGCCATCAGCGTCTACACCACCGGCTTCTTCAATATCATCTATGCCATCGTTGTCCGAATCGATGTCTAAGTAGTCTGGTGTTGCATCACCATCGGTATCGGTAACACCGGTTGCGGCAACCGCGTCATCAATGCCGTCCTCGTTGGCGTCCGTCCCACCTGTGGCATTCACATCATAGGCGTCATCAATGCCGTCGCCATCGCTGTCACTGCCGCTAGCGTCCGATTCATCCGCATCGGGTAAACCATCATTATCAGAATCTAAGTCCAGATAATTTGGTACACCATCACCGTCGGTATCGACATTACCTTCTAAGGCGTCGGGGATACCATCACCGTCCGAATCAAAATCGGTCACGTTGTTGTTACCGGTAACATCTGTATTCGGATTCGCTAATGGGGAGGCTGCAACGGTGTCATCAAAACCATCGTTGTTTGTGTCGGTAAAACCATCGACCACGCCGTCATCGTTTGCGTCAACACCACCGGCTTCCACTAAATCGTTAATGCCGTCGTTATCTGAATCGATATCAAGATAATCGAGCACACCGTCCCCATCGGTGTCGTCCACCGGTAAGGCTGTGATGGCCGTGGCGTCATCCATGCCATCACCGTTGGCATCGGTAAAACCATCAATGATGCCGTCACCGTTGGCATCAACGCCACCAGCTTCGGTGGTATCGGTTAATCCATCGTTGTCCGAATCCAAATCATGAATATCGACAATGCCATCACCATCGGTGTCCACTAAACCGATCGCTTCAACGGCATCGTCTAAACCATTACCGTCTGTATCGGAACCACCGGTTGCATCCACATCAAACACATCGATGATGTCATCACCATCGGTATCGGTTGTGCTAGCTGCCATTTCAACAGAATCAGGAATACCATCGTTGTCGCCATCGAGGTCTAAGTGATCGGGTGTACCATCACCATCGGTGTCAGCAAACGCGTTCGCATTGCCACCGAATTCCATGGCATCGGGAACGCCGTCACCATCGGAATCGTTGTCGAGAAAATCAACAATGCCATCGCCGTCCGTATCTTGTGGATTAGCAAAATCGGTGTTAGCCAATTCAATCACATCGGGAATGCCATCACCGTCCGCATCCCCTGGAATTAAACCAATGTCGATGGTTAGGTTAGAAAAACTGTCGTTCGTATTGTTATCCAAAATGGGCAGTATGTTATCGCCGAGTGGTTCATCCCCTGTGGGAGCCGCACCAGGTAATGGCACAGACGAGCTTAAAGTAATGATATCGGTCACAATGCCATTCGTACTCAAAGCACCCAAAACGGTCGCGTTATGATCCACATCATGATTGCTATCGCTGTTTGCGGAAACGCCACCTGGGCTTTGCGTCCATGCCGCCAGATAACCACCCGAGGCAAACCAAGTCGCTGGAATTTGTACGTAGTAGTTACCCGAACCGACACCATCAAACAAGTAGGTTCCATTCACAGTGATTGTGGTGTCCACCAAGGCGTCTGTGTTCGCATCGCGTAGCTCTAAGGGTATGCCGCTGGGTGCAAGTTGATCAGTGGTGCTGTCGTACTTTCCGTCTGCATCCACATCCAAAAAAACCAAGTCGCCAATCGAATGAGAGGCAATGGTTAAGATCGAACGGTTTGAGGTAATAAATTGATCTGCTGGCAGATCCATAGAATCAACGCCGAATACGTTAACGTATAGATCGGATGGTGAATTACCCTGAGTACTGAGCTGGAAATCAAGATGAATAGCATCACGCACATTCCCTGCCGGTTCTAAATCATAATTAGACACGTGCTTAATCGCTGTGACATTCGCAAAGGCTGCGGGGCATGCCATACCAACTGTTTCGGGTACAAACGCACTGCCGTTCCAGCTACACCAATCACTGGTGTTTGAATCGGGGTCATGATTAACGGTGGCAGACGCATCGGCTGAATAGTAAATCGAACCGATGGTTGCAAACGGATCAAGCGCTGTTGGCACGGACCCGTCTGACCACGTATCGCGTGCTGGACCGCTAAGTTCTAATGTGCCGGTAAAATTTGAACCGGGTAAACGAGGCGCTAAATCACCAGAGTCCCCTACGTAAGGCAATACATTCACGACTACCGGCTTATCAATCGTTGTTGCTAGAGAGTAGTTAGCCAAAACCAATGTATGTTCTTGTGTATCGTCGACTAGATCCACCGGTACATCTAACTTTGCAGCCGCACCGATGGCACCGGCTTGGCCCAAGATCACCGTTTGCGCCGCATCATTTGAACGTACCGCGTTGCCGGCTGTTACATGGGCTGTGTTTATGATGGCAGTTCCATCTTGCACGGTAGAGTCAGAACTCGTGCAAAAGTCAATTGGCGGTATGGGGTTAGTGGAAAACACATCACCGAGTTGCCATATGAGTGTGGTTTCTCCGGTACTCGGGGTGTTGTACAGCACTTGATTGGGCACGGAACTGCCCACATGCGCCAAGGTACAGGTTTGATCGTATGAGAATTCAGGCGGCAGCACATCCACCACCGTTAACGTGGTTGCAAAACCACCACCAGGTAGAACGGAAGACACTGTAGGTTGCAAAGACCAGACGATGTCATTGCCGGCTAATGTTGTCACTGAAGTACCCGCTGGCGCTGGTGGCGACACAGCAGATTTGGAAACATCAATGGTCGCTCGTGTGAACGTCATTCGATCCCCAGTACCAGACGAGCTTTCGGGTGCTGGTGTGTAGGTGTTATTGATTCCATTGATCCACCATTGATCACTGCGTGCGTTTCCGTGCGTGGCCATCACCGTGCCGGAGGGTATAGGTGTGCCATCATAAGGACCACCATTAAAGTCCGAACGAGCCACAAGCGGTGTTATTAACCACAGTTGCCCACCACCGTTTAAGGTAGTACTTGGACTGATCGGAACCATTCGAACAGCATTCACATTATCAATACCTATCGCTGCAGGATCGGTATTCCAAGTAACGCCTGGCGTATCGCAGCGCGAGGCTTGCATATCCGACCAGTCCCCTTCATAACGACCCGACGTGGGATTAAAATCGGGGTTACCATCAGCATCGCCATCTAAGGGATCGAAATTAGAAAAATCCAAACTGGCGTATTCGATACGCCAATCATTCGCACTGGCACCCCCTAAAAAACGGCCAAATGCGTAGGTGCCTGGCGTGTGCCCAATGTCACCGCGATCAGTGAGCCGCTGAGTGGTGTTATCAAACACCGCACATTGGGTGTGATTCTCCCAAGCCACACTGCCCTGGTTAATCACGTTGGTGAGTGTGCCGTAAGCAACACTGGCTTCCACTACCCCATCGCCGGTATGGTACGCACTGATAAACGGCGCATAAGTGTAAACATTATTCGCTTTGTAAGAACTGATGGAGCGATGGTTCATGCCACCGCGATTCGTCAGATTGATGGTTAAGGGTCCGGTACAGTTGTTACTGGCGGAACCATCGGGCATGGCAGTGCCGTTATAACCAGGCTCTAAACCCGATGCGTAGTTGGACAATCCGTGCTCATCGACTGGATCAAAATTATTTAGACATACCGTGGCGTGTACCGCGCCCGAATTGGCGGTTGCGTCTTCACGATCAATTTCAGAGAAAGGTACAAACATCTGTACTCGATGCGCAACCGAAAAGAACGGGCCATTTAACAGCGACGTACCGTTTACAGTCTCTGTTGGAAATCGAGTGCCACTGGTGTCCGCGTTATTAACACTTAAAGAATATCCGTTTATTGGATCGCCATTAATTGCGCAAGCACCTGAATCAACGACCTTTTGCGTGATGGGGTTCGCACCTGCAACGACCTCGTTACCGAAAACGGCTAGACTCCAAGCCGATGGGTTGGGTATGCATTGAGTGATCATGTATTCAACTGGAAATGCCGTCACACCATCACTACCCGTCGTTGAAAATCCCATATCAAAAGAGAAACTGTTACTCAGCGACGAGATGCCTTTGCCTAATCGATTCGTATCCGCGGCTAGATGCGCGCTGGTCCATAAGTAATAACCTTGCTCTGGCCCTCGTCCCGTACCCATATCTCGTATGGTCACACCATCGATATAGATGGAGTGACGATCACCGATTAAGTCCCACGCTGGAGCTGCTGAAATTTCGTAAACCACACCATCGCTGTAAACATCGTCGGGCGTTATTTTTGTTCCGCTGCTATCTAAACCATAGGCAACGCTGTTTGCGGTAAAGGTGGATCCATTGACTGAATTGGCGGTAGGCTTCAGGCTTATAGAAAACGATTTCTGGTTACCGTTATCCATCGAACCTAAGTTACACAATAAGGTTGAGGAACCATCAGCGTTAGCTGTGATAGCCGATGCCGGGGTTGCTCCACCGGTTCCAGCTGGCGGTGGTAAACAAATGGCGGGTATGTCGTGGAATTCAAGTTCCGCATCCACACCGGGCACGATTGTGTGCTCAAGGATGACCGATTCCAGCGGTGGATCTCCTGCGGGTACGCCACCCACCACTAGGGAGAAAAAATGCGTTTGAGTATCCAATGTTCGCACGCGTACATCGCTGCTACTGCAATCATCACCCGCATCACCGCAGAATCCAGTGGTGTTAAATGGGGGTGTACCCGAAGCCGCGCCGGGGCCAAATGGGCCAACATCCACGCTTTGCGCGTGAGCAGCGTTTGAAAAACACCAGCCCAGCAGTAAGATGAAAACACTTAATCTGCCGAATAATGCTAAGCCCAATGACTTCCCTGAAACGCTAAGTTCTGTGTACCTTGACGGTAAGCTCACAGCATTATTCCTACGATTTTTAGTTGAAATTCGAGTGATCAGCAGGCCCAACAAGCGCTTTATTCCATTGCGTCTCAAGCACTTACGTTACCTTCCAATCCGCTCAGCGATGCTGCAATTCCAACGCCATTCCGGCTAGTTTTTACATTTAGTCTCATTTGGGTGACGGGTTTTAGACGGGGAATGTGTCTATTTAAGGCACAAAAAAAACCGTGAATCGTTGCTTTAAAGAGGGGCCCTAAAGTAGGGTTAGCAACGATCCACGGCCGGGTACAACGGTAAATCTGTTTTTTACTTACTTGCTCACGGGGTTACGTAAAGCCTTAAACCGGCGGCGAAATCCCAAGCTCATCATCGACAATCCAGCCATCAGCGCCAGGGTCGGTATCGGTGTCGAGGCAATCAGGAATGCCGTCACTATCACCTGTGCTGTAGATCGTTCCGTTCTGTTGAAAACCCAATAAATCATGCGAGGAATCGGGACGCACCACCGATAGGGCGCTGTCATAGGATTCGAAAAAGCCAGCGTAGTCTGTCACGATGCCTGCTATCGACTCTAGGGCCAGCAACGGCTGCGACATGGCTGCCAAGGTGGCAACTGTCAGCAAGCGCATGCGAAAGGGAATAATCATTGGGCAATCCTTGACTGGAATTCTTCGAAAAAGCCTCAGCTGACAATTTGTAGCGGTAAAAGTAAAAAATTTCTGATTATTGGCGCGCAACGATTCGCACAGACTGGCCTTTGCAGAAAAAACGTCGTCTTGGATTTGAGCGGCCACTAGCGCGCTGTCTTAAGCCCATCAATCTCGATTGAATTGGACCCGCGAGGGAGGCTCAAGCCAGCCAGTGCTGGCGAAGTTGGGGTAAATTTTTGCGAGGGGAAAGCAGCGTAAACGCTGTTAAATTAAGGGTTTGGAAGGTAAGGCGTTGATCGTTTTAAAACAATACGTGATGTGTATGCATGGGAAATCGAACCCGATAGAGGAATTAAATTTTCAGACTCTAGGTTAAAAATCTTGGAACTTTCAGACTCTTGGATAAAATCAGCATTCTAATGGAATTGTCAATTAATGCATCATGTTGCACATCACGTCTCAATGGAGAGTCGGTGTCGCGATAATTTTTTTATATGCTCTTCAATAAAATCACGATCAGATGAGTCGATCGTCTCAAATGCGATGCGGTATGTGGGTTTATCACCGTCCGCAATTTCAGGTGCGTCATTGGCTGCAACAATTCTGGCATCTGCTCGAACGATGTGCACCGAAGGAAACAAGGTTATTTCTACAGTGATGAGTTCACCCGGTTGCATTAAAACATCATGCGCAAAGGCCAATCCAACAGAAGACAAACTGATTTTGTGCGTGGGCACAGCTTGACCCTCCGGCTCAGCACCACCGCCCTGTTCTGCATCACCCGCCGCTGGTTGATCTTGTAATCGGATAATTTTTAGACCAACAGCGTCTTGTACCCGCTCAGCACGACGACGCTCGAGTTTGACTAAAGGCCCTTGGCCATCGGCCATGGATTTGTCCGTGGTTGAATTCGTACCCATAGTGTAAGTCACCTATCCGATAACGTGAGTTCGTTATACTGTGAAATGCGTGTCCCGGTAGCTCAGCTGGATAGAGCAGCCCCCTCCTAAGGGGCAGGTCGGGGGTTCGACTCCCTCCCGGGACGCCAATACTTCCTTCCTGTTTGCATACAACGATTATGCCGTGGACGCATGGATGGCCTTTTTCAAGGCTTTACTTCGAAATCCTGTGCCCACGTGCCCCCCTGAGCAGTGGACGCCATGAACTCGTCCATGAGGGCTTCGCGACGGCATCGGGGGGGGATCTCACTTCGAATCCGAATCCCATGTACCAGCCCCACCTAAGCAGTGGACGCCATGAACTCGTCCATGAGGGCTTCGCGACGGCATCCTTGCCGTCGAGACCACTGCTTAGGTGGGGCTGGTACATGGGCTCCTGCTTTTTTGCGAGTGTTGGGGATGTTGGGGGTGTTGGGGGCTTGGTCGCTCGTTTAGTTGGTACTTGATTGAGTAACTCTAGGGTCGAGGCTGGCTTTTAAGGTTGGTATCATCAAGAAAAATATGACTACAAATTTTTAGATAAATCGCGAGCTAGAATCCTCCGCTTTTCGTCTTCAACAGGATTCGTGTCCCAACTGAACACAACCGTGTCACCCACCCATCTCGGTTTTATGTGCAAGTGAAAATGAAATACATCTTGTCCAGCCGCAAAACCATTTGATTGGACTAAATTTAATCCCTCACACTTTGTGAGGGCCATAACCGCTTTAGACACCCGTACAGCTTCCAGCATTATTTTCGATGCGATTTTTCCATCTAAGTGAAAAAGATCAGTAATGTGTTCTTTTGGGGCAATCAATGGATGCCCTTCAAGTGAAACAAAGACGATCAAATCATCTGTTTCATTAATTACGTGCAACGGAAGCTTACGCTCGACAATCTGACAAAATATGCAGCTATCCCTAACTACTAATTTAGCATCGTTTTCTCATAGGAACAAAGTAGATTATCCAACGGTTTGTTGAGTTTCATGACATAAATCCTTCAAGGATTGCACTCGTCGTTGGTTGGTTCTGATTTGCGTGGCGCATGTGAGCAGAATAAAGCTGCATACAAAGCAAAGCGCAGCGCATTCAACAAATTAACTTAAACGCCGGTGTGCGAGCAGCCAAAACAGCAAAGCCCCAAGGAAAACTTAATACACATCAAAAACTAGGAGCCCACGCGCCAGTTATACGAATGCAGTGGTCTCGACGGCATGGATGCCGTCGCGAAGCGCTCATGGACGAGTTTATAGCGTCCACTGCGTTCGTATAACTGACGCGTGGGCTCCGGATCCACTGCATTCGTATAACTGACGCGTGGGCTCCGCGTTCAGAGACAAATCTTTATTTCGACCACTTCAGAATGCCTGTTTATTTAGATTCCTCAAGTTTTTCAAACCCTTGATGCGTAATCGGAGAAGTCTCATCCAACCGTGGGTGTGAGGTTTTAAAATCATCTCGTAGGTCAGATGATTTATCCATTTCCAAAAGAGTTTCTTTAAGAACATGAATAGCAGCCAGTACGTCCCCAGTGTGTCCTGATTCAGAAATGGTGTGCATGTTGCGAGTGGGGAAACCAACCGATGTTGCAGCGCAATCAATACTGGCGAGTACACCCGCCATGCCATCGGTTCCTGTGTCGCGACCGCTGACATCGATTTGCATGGGTATGTCATGAGCGGCAGCGGCGCGTTTGATTCTGGAATTTAATTGTTCGCTAACGATAGCGCCTGTTGTTAAGGTAAACCCTTTCCCCATGGTCAACGGGGACATCTTTCGATCGCCAATACCTGGGGCGGCGACGTAGTCGTGATTGACATCCACGGCGATGACGGCGTCTGGTTGATGGACACCGGCAATCACGCGACTGCCAAATCGACCGATCTCTTCGTGCGATGCAATGGCAAACAAGCAGCGCACGTTGTTAGTACCACCGGCGTCGGCGATGAGACGAGCCAGTTCTGCGGTTACGAAACAACCTAAACCGTTATCAAGGTAGGCACCGAAAAAAGTGTCGGGACTAAATCCACGCTTTATTGGACGATTCAACAACAAGGTGTCTCCGGGTTTTACGCCCAAGCGTTTGATTTGATCGCCTTTGTTTTTACCGTGCACTTGCAGGTCTAAATACAATTGGGTGGGCCGAATACCTTTATCGCCGGTGCGTTGTGCGGGATCCGAAAAATGAATGGCGCCCATGGCCTCCACCGTTCCGCCTGTCAGTGATCGGTACTGACCGGGGGCATCGGGGTCTTCACTGAACAGCGTCACTTCATGGCCAATGAGGGTACACGGCAGAAAGGAATCGCTATTGATCCATACCTTACCGTCAGAACCAATATTTCGAACTTGCATACGAATTTTATCGGCGTGACCGATGATCATGACGGAAAATTTATCGTCCTCCCCAGGGTGGGAATCCCACACCACACTGGCGTTCCCGGTGTGTTGATGCATTGCCCAACTCGATGGCATGAAACTATCGAAGTAAGGTTTTAGGACACCCAGTGTCATTGCCGACTCCAGTCCAACGGGGCTAGGCGCAGAGATGATGCGCTGCATAAGATCAAATTGCGTCTCGGGCATGGGTTGAGTCCAAACTGCATCAGTCACGTCAGTGTCTCCTTAAAGAGGGTTTTATGGGCAGATCGCTGTTTGACGACTTACTGCCCTGTTGGTTTCAATTGAGTATAGCGGCCTGGAAGCCGACCGATTGCGATGCCTGCAAGAACCAGTGCCATCGCTACCCAAGTGGTGGAGGCAGGCCATTCATCAAGCAACAGCCAGGCCCAAATAACCGCAAATACCGGTATGAGATAGCCAGCGTTTGACATAAACACCGCACCATTGATCTTCACAATCTCTGCTCGCAACAGATAGGCTGCGGCAGTTGGGCCGGCGGCTAAAAACAACACAGCGAACCAAGCCGAACTGCTGGCTGTTTGTTGCCACGGCGGACTGAACCACAGACAGGCCGGGATGAGCACGGCAGAACTGGTGATCAATGAACCTGCCACGATGGCAAAACTCCTTAAATGCGACAGCCGGCGAATTAACAAACTGGAAAGCGAGTAACAACAGGCGGCGAATAAAATCACCAACATCCCAACGGTTGATGCGGGATTAACCACCGCGTCGTGCCCGAGTAAAACCAGTACACCGGCAAATCCTAAAATTAAGCCCAATAGCTTATTGCGAGTGATGCGATCATCGCGCGTTAACCAATGCGACAATAAGAGCGTTGAAAATGGGGTTGTGGCGATGAGAATCGCTGCAGTGGCACTGTCTACCGTTTGCTGCCCCCAACCGATTAATGTGAACGGAACGGCGCTGTTTAATAGGCCAATGCTGGCGAACAAAACCCAACTGGCTTTGTCCCAAGGCAAGCGAACTTTGCGAAAGGCACAAATCACTAACACTAGGAGGCTGGCTAAGCTCACCCGCCACGCAGCTATGGCCAAAGGTGAAAAATCGTTTAATGCCAGCGTTATGCACAAAAATGACGTACCCCACAAAGCGCTCACCAGCAGCAGTCGGCCAAGGTCTAGGGCGTTAGGGGGGCGGATGACGGTCAAGGGAATGCCTAAAGCTCATTGCAAGGTGATTACTACCCCACAGCACAAACTGGTCTACAAGGCATAATGTCAATATCATCTATAGTACGCAGAGTCTCTATGTTTCGTTCATTTCATTTCGCGCTTTGCCTCGTCTTAGTCGGCGCTGTATCGGCCTGCAGCAGTGGCGACGGGGATTCCTCCGCCAACAATGGCGGTGACCCTGGCGTGAGCAATCCCCCTGTGTCTGGCGGCCCTGGTGAAAACCCTAGCAACCCCGGCGGTGGTAGCGATGGCGCAGAAGATCTCAGCCACGCTGGCACCCCAGTGGCGGTTGGCCCAAACGCTACTGCCAATGATCCACTGGTGTCCACGGTAGGTCGAGACAAAGCCAATGCGTTACCAGAGCCCCTAGGTGTTGTTATCGAAGCGGTTGAGAACCACTCGGGGGATACTGGTGTAAGTTGCAAAGAACTCGGCGCAGAGTACGCCTCCTGCAGCGTGGTCAATTTGCATATTAAAGATGCCAACGGTGTCTTAACTGGTAACGACTGGAAAATTTACTTCCACAGCATTCGACGCGTACTTCGAGTCGACAGCGATGCATTTGAAGTCGCCTTAGTTAATGGTGATTTAAATTACATTGCCCCAGGCGCAAACTTCCAGCCATTCGCAGGTAGCGTGGCCTCCATCAAACTCATTACCGAGTTTAACTACTTGATGGAAACCGACTTCATGCCGCGTTTTTGGTTGGTGCAAGCCAATGGCACGCCCGAACTTATCGTTAATACCGACAGTGAAACCGATGAAAATACCTATGCGGTAGAGATCACCGGATTAAATGCGAAAGCTTGGGATACCGAACCGAATCCGCTGGCCACCTCTTCCACCCGATTTGAAAAAAATCAACCCATCACCAATGCGGCCAATGCACTCAGTGCACAAGATGTACAGCTGCGCGTGGTGCCTCAAGTGTCCTCTTTAACCGCTGGTGTGGGTTCACTGTCCATTGCGAATGGTTTAAATTTTTTAGGCGGTGATTTATCAAACGCTTCCGCAGAAGCTGTGCAAGCACGCGCTAATTTGTTTGTGGGTAATGGGGGTGGCACGCCGGTGATAACACAACTGGCACCTAACTTAGCGGAAAACACTTACACGCTTAACATTTCTGATGCGGGCATTGTTGTGCAAGGCCGCACCGATGCGGATCTATTTTATGGGGCACAAACTGTTTTAAGTTTGGTTCAACCCGGTGTGGGTACCCTGCCCTACGTATCCATCACCGATGCACCCCGCTTTGAGTTCCGCGGAATGCACATTGATGTGGCGAGAAACTTTCATTCAGTGAATGAACTTAAAAAGTTGATGGATCAAATGGCAGCCTACAAAATGAACAAGCTGCACATGCACCTATCTGACGATGAAGGTTGGCGCTTGGAAATTCCGGGCTTACCCGAACTGACTGAAGTGGCCGCAAAACGCCAGTTCGTATTGGATAACGATGGTCGTGTCACTGAACGATTTAGCTTAATGCCGCAATTGGGTTCTGGGCCTGGCACCAACAATCAAGGCACCGGTTTTTATTCACGCAGTGAGTTCGTTGATTTAATCCGTTATGCCACCGCCCTTCACATTGACGTTATTCCGGAAATTGATATGCCAGCACACGCACGAGCTGCGGTGGTGGCCATGCGTGCCCGAGCGGCCAATTTAGGTGATGCTGCCGATGTTAACGTGCGCATTGATGATCCAGCCGATACCTCTCGCTACTTAACCGTGCAACATTACGATGACGGCATCATCAACCCCTGCGTGCCTGGCACTTACAACTTCATAAACACCGTCGTATCGGAAGTGACATCGATGTATTCCGATGCGGGAGTGCCCTTAGAAATCTTTCATATGGGCGGTGACGAGGCCAAAAATGTGTTGAAAGGCGCCGGCTTTGAAGATATCTCCTCAGGAGGCGTGACGCCTTGGCAAGGCAACACCGATAAAAGTCAAACCGATTTCCCATGGGAAAAATCCCCAGCCTGTGAAGCGCTGATTCAGTCCAATAACGATGTGAATAATCGCGGTGACTTAACACCCTATTTCATTCAACGAGTTTCCCAGATTGTGGCCGATGCGGGTGTGCCCGCATTGTATGCGTATCAAGATATCTATCGAGAAGAATCAAGCAGTGGCAATTATGAGGTGTCCCCTGAGGATTTAGCGACCACGCGTGCCGGGGTGGGTTTTTGGGAAATCGTTTGGGGGGGTGGTTTTAATTCAGCCAATCTCTTTTCCAATCTAGGCTTTGAAACCATCATTGCAGTCCCAGACTTTTTATACTTTGATTTTCCTTACGAAGTAGACCCTAAAGAGCGTGGCTATTACTGGGCAACTCGTTACACCGATACGCAAAAAGTCTTTTCATTTGCGCCAGAGAATTTGCCACAAAACGCGGAAACCTCGGTTGATCGTGAAGGCAATGCCTGGAGTGCAACTGGGAACTCAGGCAATCAAGGGTTTTTGGGTATGCAAGGACAGTTGTGGAGTGAAACGGTTCGTACCCCAGAACAGTTTGACTATATGGTGTTCCCTCGCTTACTCGCCTTAGCCGAACGCGCGTGGCACAAAGGGGCTTGGGAAAACGACTATCAAGCGGGCGTTACCTATTCTGGTTCAACGAACCTTGTGGACAAAGCGGCTTTGAATGCTGACTACGCCAGCTTTGCAGCAGCCTTAGGGTCCAAAGAATTAAGTAAGTTAGACGCTGCCGGTATTCGTTACCGCATACCGGTGCCGGGTGCCACAGCCAGCGGATTGAATATCGCCTTCCCCGGCTTGCCGCTGGAAATTAGCACCGACGGCAACAGCTTCCAGGCTTATACCAGCGGTGCTGCTAATGCCGGCAATCGCGTTCGCGCTCGCTCAGCTGATGGTTCTCGTGCAGGCCGTGCGATTACTGTAAGCAACGAGTGAACGCCTTTTGTTAGCTCACGTAGCGACCTAAAGTGCTTGCGAACAAAGTGAAGCTTAAGCTGCTGGCGATAACCTCGCCAGCGGTTTCTCATCGATCGGCCAATGCACCACCGCGGCGGCGACGCCGAGCACTACAGCGACCCACCACACGCCATCGTAGCTGCCCGTTGTTTCAAATAAATAACCGCCCAGCCAAATACCGATGAAGCTGCCGATTTGGTGACTCAGGAAAACGATTCCAAACAAGGTGGCCATGTATTGCACACCAAAGACTTGAGCGATGATGCCGGTGGTTAAAGGCACGGTAGACAACCACAGAATTCCCATCACACTGGCAAAAATTAACAGGGTGATATCGGTTTTTGGCGCTAACAACAAAGCTGCAATGGTTACCGCGCGCAACAAATATATAACGCTTAAACCCCGCTTTTTACTAAACCTTTGCCCCACATAACCTGCCCCAAACGAACCCACTATATTAAACAAACCAATGAGCGCAATCGACCAGGCGCCGATGTATGACGGTAGACCCAAAGAGGCAATATAGGGAGGGAAATGCACGGTGATAAACGCGACATGAAATCCGCACACAAAAAAGCCTAATGTGAGTAGCACATATCCGCGATGAGTCAGTGCTTCCGATAAAGCCTCGCCAATCGTTTGTTCGACCACAAGCCGCCCGGCGCTACCTTGTGTTTTCGGTAAAACGAAAGCCAAAGGAATTAGAGACAAAACCAATACCGCGAGAACCACGAGTGCCTGCGACCAACCCATCGATTCAATAAAGAATAAGGCCAATGGAGAGAACACCACTTGCCCTGCCGAACCGGCTGCTGTGCCTAAACCCAAAGTCATTGATCGCTTTTCAGGGCCAACCACTTTGACCATGGCGGCCATCGCAATAGAAAAGGCAGAAAAAGCAATGCCAGTACCCGCCAACACACCCGCGAACAACACCATCGTTTGATTGGTATCAGCGATGGTCATGCCAAAGAGGCCCAAAGCGTAAACCAAAGCGCCAGCAATAATGACGGGCCTTGCGCCAAAACGATCCGCCAACATGCCCGCGATAGGCAGACTTAAACCCCAAAATAAATTCTGTATGGCCAGCGCTAGCGCCAGGACCGACAATGACCAGTCCGCCTGGCCCATGGGAGCGATGAAAAGCCCCAGTGAAGAACGCGCCCCGAACCCAATCAATGCAATCAGACTGCCAGCCAGCAACACCCAAGCCGGTGTTCGCCATCCCGCTAAAGTCGCCTCAGAATCCGTCGTCATAAATTGTCTCAAAGGGTTGGTTATTCAGCTAAATCAAAGCGGGCGGTTCATTCGGGCATCTAAGCCGATCTTAGCGGATTAAAAACGAGATCAGTTTCACAACTCATCCTGGATGAATTCACAAACACCGGTGCTCCGCAGCGTTTTATGGGTCTCATAAAGGCACGGAATTGATGAACGTGCAGCAAGATCGGCGGACACAACTCTCAGTTGTATTGATTCGCCGGTTCATGCATTTTCAACTCGACCGATACAAGCTCAAAGGGAGGTCATTTATCCCTCGACACTGTGCCAATCAAATAAAAACAATAAAGAGCACCGTCATGCAAAACAAAATAACATACGCGGCAATTGCCGCCATGCTTTGCGCATGTACCCCACTCGTGGTGCATGGCCAAAGCAATAACGAGATATTCGCACCGGGGGCCGCTTCGCTGTTTTTTTTCGATGGAGCAGACGCAACCACCGGCTCCTATTCTGGCATCGGTTATGAAGTGATAAAAGGCTATGCGGTGGCAGAGGGCGATATGGTGCTCGGCCCGGTGGATCGACAGGGTAATGTATTAGATTCAGCCAAACGTGGTCTGGGTCAATCAAGATTTCTGGACCGATGGACCAACGGCATCATCCCCTATCAATTCAATACAGGTATATCCCAAGAAGAACGCGACTTAGCTGAGCAAGCCATCGCTCATTGGAATCAGTACACCTCAATTACATTAGTGGAATTAACTGATGAGAATCGAGCTGAATTCGAAAACTACATAAGCTTTGAAGCCAGTAACGGCTGTGCATCCTATGTCGGCATGCGCGGTGGTGAGCAGCAGTTGTGGATTTCCGCAAGTTGTGGTGTGGGCAGCATCATTCATGAGCTTGGCCACGCGGTTGGGTTATTTCACGAACACACCCGAAACGATCGAGACAACTACATTAATGTGCAATGGGAAAACATTGTACAGGGTAAAGAATTCAACTTCGATATTCTAAATTCCAATGCCACATTGTTGGGTGAATACGATTACGGCTCCATCATGCACTACGGCGAGAACTTCTTTAGTTCAAACAGCAATGCAACGATCACCGTGCTTGACGGCAGTTCAATTGGTCAACGTGATGCACTCAGTGATAAAGATATTCAAAGTGCTAATTCACTGTACGAAACCGACTTGTCACTTTTGGTGAATTCGCAAAATGATTTTGCGGGCGGTACGATTTCGGCTGATATTCAAGTGACTAACTTGGGCGAAATGGGTACTCATGAATTGACCCTTACGTTGGAACTTCCAACAGCGGCTGATTGGTTGTCCATGTCCCCCAACTCAGGATGGGACTGCGCTGCAAACGGTTCAACGCTGGCCTGCAGCCGAGAGACACTCGACACCAGCGCAACCAGTATTTTTACTTTGATTGCCACAGCCAATGGGGCCTCGGCAGAAGCTTTGACTGGCGAATTGTTAGCAAAAACTCGTGAGACTGATTACGAAAATAACGGCCACAACCGAGCAGTGACAGCACCGCCGGTATTGTCGGCCAGTACACCGGCTAACAGCGGCGATAGCAGCGGAGAGGACCTTGAGCCACAAGAGCCCTCGCAAAATGACCCCAACAACTCGAATGGCACACCGAGCGATCCCGGGGCTGCCTTGCCGGAAAGCTCTGACGATAAAGAAAACGTGATCACGCCCACAACGAACGGTAATATGGACAGCTCCAACAAAGGCGGGGCTTTATCACCTTACTCTGGGTTTCTGTTGCTGTTAACAAGCGTTGCACTGAGTCGTCGTCGAAGCTGAGGTCAAGATGGTGTAAAACGCTTACAATGGGGGATCAGCCACAGCGATGATCCCCCAATGAGCTCAGTTCCAGCCGCAGTCCCTATGGTGGACTTACGACAGCAATACCACGACTTAAAGCCTGACATCGACAACAGCCTTGCCGATGTGCTGGAACAGACTCAATTTATTCTTGGCAGTAATGTCCAAGCCTTTGAGGCGGAATGCGCAAACTATATCGGCGTTAAACACGCCATCGGTTGCGCCAATGGGACTGACGCCCTCCACCTTGCGTTGCTGGCGTTGCACATCGGGCCTGGCGACGAAGTCATTACCACCCCATTCACCTTCATCGCTACCGCTGAAGCTATTGCCTATGTCGGTGCCACACCGGTATTCGTTGATATCAATCCTGACACATACAATTTGTCTGTGGACGGCATCAACGCAGCAATTACCTCTCGCACAAAAGCGATCATGCCGGTGCATATTTTTGGTATGCCCTGCGACATGACACCGATACTTGCTTTGGCAAAAAAGCATCAACTGCATATTGTTGAAGACTGTGCGCAAAGCTTTGGTGCCACATCAAACCATCAGCAAACGGGCAGTATCGGCACCATTGGTTGCTTTAGTTTTTTCCCCAGTAAAAACTTAGGCGCTTTTGGCGATGGTGGCATGGTAACGACCCAGGATGACGGCTTAGCAGAAAAACTGAAGATGTATCGTGCGCATGGCAGCAAAGAACGCTACATACACAGCGTCATCGGATATAACAGCCGCTTAGATGAAATGCAGGCAGCCATTCTTCGGCAAAAATTACCACATATCGAGCGTTTTAATGCAGAAAGACGACGGGTTGCGGCTCACTACAACGAGCTCTTGTCCGATCTGCCGATTCAGCTTCCACTGCTGCAAGCACCCAGTTCAGAAACGCCATCGGTTCCCGCTTTCCACCAATACACGTTTTTAACCGATCACCGAGAGGCGATACAAGCGGCACTTAGTGCTGAGCACATTGCTAGTGCTGTGTACTACCCCATTCCGCTGCATAAACAGGTGGCCATTCAAAATGAAATGACTTCGACGCCTGCTTGCCCTGTTTCAGAGCAACACAGCGCGCGTTGCATGTCACTACCCATTTACCCAGAACTTCCGAATGAAACGATTGAACGTATTGCATCCGTGGTAAGACGTGCCATCCCGAACGACTAACACTGTCTGCAAAAGGTCAAGGGATTTATGCAACACGCTCGTGCGACGAATTCAGTAGATCACAATGGCTAAACGCCTTTCCATCATGGTGTCCGCTGGAGAGGCGTCCGGTGATCAACACGCAGCTCACGCTTTACTGGCTCTAAAACAACAGGGTGTTGAATTTGAAGCCTTTGGCATGGGCGCTGGCGAATTACAAAACGCTGGTGTTCAAATTGATGTGGACTGCCGAGAACTGGCCGTTATCGGGCTCGTTGAAGTATTGCGTAACTTGCCCGCTTTGTATCGGCGATTGTTTTATTTGGTGAAGTTAATAAAAACACGGCGCCCAGATTTGATCGTGCTAGTTGACTACCCTGAGTTCAACTTAAAGCTTGCCTGGTGGGTTAGAAAACTCAACATTCCCATTTTGTTTTACATTAGCCCGCAGGTTTGGGCTTGGCGCACGAAACGCGTGCATAAAATCGGTAAACGTATTTCGCATATGGCGGTAATCTTTCCTTTTGAGGTGCCGTTTTATGAAAACGCCAATATTCCAGTGACTTACGTGGGGCACCCACTAATTGATTCCGCTCAATGTGATTGGAGCAAAGCAGAAGCACGAAAAAAACTGTTTCTACAACCACAACAACACCTAGTTGCCTTACTGCCTGGCAGTCGCAGCGGTGAACTGAGGCGAAACCTTCCCGTCATGTTAGACGCTGCCGACACCTTACTACGTACCTTACCCAACACAGAATTTGTTATTCCGTGTGCGGCCACCTTGAACAAGTGCGATATTGAACAAGCCGTGGCTGAATCGGGATTGCCAATGACACTAATTGACGGTCAAATTTGCCCAGTTCTAAGAGCCGCCGATGCCGCCATTACCGCCTCGGGTACCGCAACACTAGAAACCGCGCTAATGGGTACCCCGATGACCATTGTGTATCGTGTGAACGAATTAACGTACAAGATAATGAGTCGACTGATAAAAATTGATGATATCGGATTAGTGAACATCGTTGCCACTCGTCGAATCGTGCAAGAATTTGTGCAAGATGAGGCCACTGCAAGCGCCATCGCAATTGAGCTTGAGAAACTGCTTACCGATAAGCCGTATCAACAAGAGATGATAAAAAATTTAGCCCAGGTGAAACACACCATGGGGGACGGTGGAGCATCAGAACAGGTGGCTCGCTTAATTCAGCGTCTCTGCAGCTAGGCCCACGCAACATCACGCACTATGAGCAGCAATCACGCGCTGTTCACAAAGAGCCTAGTAAGCTCTACCCCATGCAAGAACACTAAAGACAAACCTGGATCGTTTGCAATGAACTTGCGTTAAAACCGGTGAATCCGAACCTACCCCAGCTGCGTATCCGGTGTCACAGTATGCACAAGCATCATAGCGACGCGTATTCGTCACTGTATTGAACCTTAATAATATAAATGGAAATTTTTACAATGATTAAAACAAGAACTCTTTTAGCCACCACGCTCCTGTTAACAGCTAGTTCGGCTTTCGCCGGTGGTCACGGTGTCATGGTCGGTGGTTTTGAAATGACTGATGACAAAAACGTTGTTGAGAATGCAGCCGGATCAGAAGATCACACAACCTTAGTTGCAGCGGTCCAAGCAGCAGAGCTTGCGGAAACTTTAAGCGGTGAAGGACCGTTCACGCTATTGGCTCCAGCCAATGATGCTTTCGCAGCCCTTCCCGAAGGCACCGTCGAAACATTGTTGAAGCCTGAAAGCAAGGAAACCTTACAAACTATCCTTGGCTGCCACGCAATTCCAGCTGCTGCGATGGCCACTGATGTATTGACGATGATTGAAAACGGCGGTGGCGAAGCCATGCTGGAAACTGTTGGAGGTTGCATGTTGAAAGCAACTTACACCGACGATAAAGTAATGTTCACTGACGAGAACGGCACTTCAGCCGCGGTAACCATTGCAGATGCGAAAAGTTCCAACGGCGTTATTCACGTCATTGACGCGGTTCTATTACCTAAGCAGTAAGTTACTGCGAGCGGTGTGTTGACTAACACTCTAATCTGCACGAAAAGAGCCATCGCAATTTTAGCGATGGCTCTTTTTCATGCGCTCTTTTCAACAGCCGCCCTGGCGCATGAGTATTGGATCGAGCCGTTAAAGCATCATGTAACGCTCGGAGAAAAGGTACTCGCCAACCTAAAAAACGGTGAAAATTTTCAAGGCATTAGCCTGCCAAGAATTCCGGAAGATTTGGTAACAGTGTCGCTACACCACAGGAATGGAAGCCGCGAACTGGCCGGACGGCTGGGGGATTTCCCAGCACTCCACTATACCCCTAAGCATCCAGGATGGCAGATAGTCGCGCTTCAGACCAAGCCCAAAGATCTATCTTATGAAAAGCCTGGAAAATTTTCTGCATTCATCACTACCCATGGCCTGCAAGAGTTTTCATCACAACATCCTGACCTAAACGACGACGCCATTGTGGTCGAGGAGACATATACCCGTTACGCCAAAACCCTGCTGTATGTTAGCTCAGACGACGCAGCTTCTGCATCGGCCTCTCAAAACGAGTCCACCAGCGCTGGCGAACTGCTTTGGAGTAAACAAGATTTTAAGCTTGAGTGGGTGCTGGTGCAGCGTCCAGCTCGACCGGCTGAATCGGCCTCGCTAGCGCTTCAGTTGTTATTCAATGGCGAGCCCCTGGCCAGTCGTCAAGCAGAAGTTTTTTCAAAATCTGGCAACACCGTTAAACGCACGCTTCAGCTCACCGATGAATCGGGCCAAATTGAGGTGGCGTTAACGCCAAACGTTCGATATTTAATCAACGCGGTAAAGGCGGAACGAAGCGATTCGTCGCAAGCGCGAATCAACACCGATTGGGCAAGCTTTACTGTTCAAGTGAACCCATGATCCAACTATGCATAAAAGATTTTTCAATTTTCTAGCATGTAGCGTACTGTCGCTACTGTTCTGGTGCTTTCCATCACCCACGTTTGCACACGAAATAAAACCGATTGTTGTCGACGCCAGTACGCTCGATGCAGACACGGTTCAATGGGTTATGCGAGTGAATCTTGAAGCGATCATGGCGGGTATCAGTGCAGAACATGACGACACGGATACCGATCCCAATACAGAACGGTATCAATCCTTGCGAGACTTATCTGCGGCTGAACTAAAAACTACTTTCTTCGCTTTGTCGCCTGAGCTGATGCAGCGATTCGACATAACTGACGAACACGCGGCTGCGTTGCAGAATAAAATTCACTCGATTGAGGTGATACCGGCTGACAACGCATCAATCGCCCGAGATTCTTTAATTACCATCAATTCCAAGTTGCCTGCGGGCAGCCATCAGTGGCGCTGGCGATGGCAAGATAGCTATGCACCGATAATTTTTCGGTATACCGACCTTAAGCATCCTGAAAATAACGTATCGCACTATCTAGAAGCGCTTGAAGCCAGCCCATTGATCAGTGTCAGCGGCCCTCAGGCACACGCAAGTGTTATGGAAACGGTAGGGGAGTTTGTTCGACTGGGGTTCATTCACATTATTCCTAAGGGGCTGGATCACATCGTGTTTGTGCTTGGCCTGGTGCTGCTGCATCCACGTTTTAAACCGGTGCTGTGGCAAGTAACGTTGTTTACTTTGGCCCACTCCATCACTTTGGGGCTCGCCATGTTAGGGAAAGTGTCGGTGCCAGCGCTTTGGGTTGAGGCCAGCATTGCGCTGTCGATTGTGTACATCGGGCTGGACAACCTAGCTGATCGCGCGATGAATGGGTTGCGGATGTTGTGTGTGTTTGGTTTCGGTTTGCTACACGGCTTAGGATTTGCCAACGTGCTTAGTGAATTGGGTGATGGCAACCAAGCCCCAATTTTATCACTGGCCAGTTTTAACGTTGGGGTTGAATTGGGTCAACTGTTGGTGGTGGCATTGTTTTTCCTAAGCATCGGTTTTTGGACAAGAAATCACTCGTGGTACCCATCCCGAGTTCGAATACCGCTTTCAATAGTCATTGCAGCACTGGGCGCTTGGTGGTTTGTAGAAAGAGTCAGTGCTTAAGGAACGCATGGCTTAACGAACGCATTGCGAAACGCTGTTTCACCGGCTGGATTAAAGCTGACTACCCGAGAGCCCTTATCTTGAGCTGCCCATTGCTTTACGATACAGAACTTTAACAGCTCGGCACCTAAGGCGCCAGCCATATGGTTTTTACGCTCACTCCAATCCATACAAGCCCGGCAAAGCACACGTTTGCTTTGCTGCAAGCGATCGATGGGCAACCCTAATGATTGCAATTGGGTGCTTCCCTGCTCTGTGAGCTGCACTGTGCGAGATAAACAACCTTGACTCACTTGTTGATCTATCCAGCCCTGTTGAACCGCGTTCTCATAAAACGCCACCGCTAAAGGACCCGCTAGATGATCGTAACAGCTGCGCGCTGTGCGCATAGCTGCCTCTTTGGGGCCTGTCACCAACGGAACATGCCCGGCCCTTGCCGCAAGCCCAATTAAACGCTCTAATACTTCCGCCACCTCCTCATTGGCCAGCACGAAATACTTATGCCGACCTTGCGCGTGTAGCACGAGAAGTTCTGCGTTATGTAATTTAGCTAAGTGCGAGCTGGCTGTTTGCCTTGTGACATTGGCCACGTTAGCCAACTCGGTCGCCGTTAATGCACGACCGCTCATTAGTTCAGTCAACATCGCAGCGCGCGCAGGTTCCGCTATCAGTTGAGCTAATTTGGCGATTGAGGGTCCGTCTGTCATGATCGAAGTTGCCCTAAAAGTGTTCCACCTAATACAGAGAATACACCGCCGAACAAAGCATCTGCCCAACGACTGTATTTTTTAAACACCCGTTGAACCCTTCCAGCGGAAAACATCACGCTGTAACCACCATAAATCAAAAATGCGAGCAGTGCTGTCACGGTCGCAAAGGCTGTGACGGCAAACACCGATTGAGCACCAGGTGCAACCAGTGTGGCTAACGCCGCCCACATCATTGCCACTTTGGGATTCGATGCGGTAACCATCAAACCATGTAATACATCAGCAAGCGGATTAGCACCTACCGAAGCTCCAATAAAGCCACTGCCTCCAAAACAAGAAGCTCGGATGCCCTTGTACCCCAAATACAAAAGATAACCGCCTCCCAGTAAACTCAGCGCAGGCACTGCGACTGCGTGTTGTGTATAGAGCTGGCCAAAACCGGCCACAGACACCCATGCCCAGAAGAAAGCCCCAATGGCGATTCCAAGCGCCACCCGTAAGCCTGCGTGCAAACCCGATCCAATCGTTCGGGAAACCACAGCGACCATATTAGGCCCCGGGGATATCGCGGCACTACAAAAACCCACCCAACCCAATAGAAAGATTTGAACTGTTTCATTTAACATCGTCTTCATCCAGCTTAAGCAACGAAGTTAAACCATACGCACACGCCTGCGCTCGATGCTTCGATGGCGCTCGAACTATCGGCTGTTAAACCGGTGCGTACATTGGGTGTAAAACGAGATTTAAGGGTCTAGATGCATCAGGCTTAACAAACCCAAGCAATTACGGGCACAGATATTCAGCTATCTCATTCAGTGGATCAACAATAATGCATTCCCCACTTGGCACAGAATCAGGCTGATATCGCATTAAATCTGGGTCACGTAGGGCATCATTCAAGAACACTTCCAATTCATCCATTTCCGCTTCAGTTAAGTTCAATGGCGCGAATCGGCTGTCCAAATAAGGTTCGGTTTCCGCTTTCGCTGGTATGGCTTTATTTTTATAGTCCAACACCTCTCTAATCGACGTGAACGAATTGCCATGCCCGTACAAGTTGACGTCGGCAAGGTTATACAACTGCGGAATTTTAAAGGTGAATTTTTCAGAATCCAAACCACTTAAGGATTGCCGGCCTGTGGCCTCCGTATCGGAAATAGATCCATGTACATTAACATCATCAAAATTAAAGTCGGGAAAACCTATGGCAAAGAATACTTCGTCAGCGTTCGCACCCATTTCAGAACTCAGAGCCGGCCCGCGATGACAAGCCGAACAACCCGCTTTTCCAAAAAACAATTCAGCGCCCCGTTTTTCAGCAACACTCATGGCATCGTCATCACCTCGTAACCAAAGCTGAAACGGCGCTTTATTCGCTAAAACGGTTCGTTCAAAAGCCGCTACCGCTTTGCCTGCATCGGCCAGTGCGTCTTCACTGCCGTCTACATAGGCGTTGCCCCAAAGTTCGATGTAGTCGTCTTTCGTTAGGGGCCAAATGTCTTTATCAATTTTTAATCGATGTACAGCCATGGCAGCAATCGCTTGAGTTTCTAAACCAGATAACTCGCGGCTGTTGGCCTCTTTCGGTGTGCCTTCGGTCATGAGCAGTTCACTCGGTACCGACGCATTAATGGAGCTGGTTTGTGAATTGCCGAATTGACCGTTCCACAGCATCACGTCTTGGTAGGCGGTGTTTAGGATAGTTGGGGATGAAAACGGCTGAATATCGGGTTTATTACTTGATCCAGAAGGCGCGTTAGCGTCGAACTCTGGGCTGAGCACACGACTTTCACCTGCGTTGCCGAAGCCAATCCCGCCTTCTCCAATGCCTTGTACATTGCCTGACTTAAACCCCGCTGCGGCATGATGGCAACTGGCACACGACCAACTGAGCGAGTTTTCACCGGACACCCCGCGTTGTGCAAAGGCCGTGTCGTGAAAAATCAATTGACCCAGTGCCACCTTCTCAGCTGACAGCGGGTTGTTCACATCTTGCGGTATGGCCGCGTAGTCTGTGCTGTCGGGCAATATCAAGTCGTCAACGCTGGCGTAACCGGCGTTATTGACGATGGCTTGCCGTAACGACTCGCTTGCACTTAAGGAATCTTGAAGTACTGGGTTCGGGTCGGGTAACTCGGCGTTATCGCTGCTAGAACAGGCCACGAGTGACGCTAAAAGTGGGAGTAATAGAATGGGTTGACGCGTTGTCATGAGTGTACATATCCTTATGGACAAAATTAATCAGTTGGGAATGTCCTTCCCGACGCATTTATTAATAACTGATATTGAGATTCAAGGCAACAGAGTCCGCCTACCCACCCTCACTCAATGGTAAATTCTCACACTTAGGTTAAATATTTTGTGAATGGGCGCACTCTTTTAAGTGGTTTAGAAAAGAACCACAGCGAGTGACCCGTCACTCAGTGAACTGTTTTTGGTAGCGCAACAATTCACCCAGATAACCTTCCTTCTCATATAACGCACGGGCTCGAGTATTATTCGCAAATACATGCAAACTCATCGAATGGGCACCCTTTTGCATAACCCATTTTTCCGTTTGTTTCATCAAAGCAGACGCAATGCCTTTACCCTCTGACTCTTTTGCCAGCACTAGTACCTCTAAATGAGCACTGGGTTCACCACTCAACATTTCTTTTCGGTACGACACAATCGCGGCCCCCAATACCTGATTGGATTCAGTCGCCACTAACACATCAACATCATCACGTTTGCCTGCCGCCCAGTCGTTAAACAGTTCCTGGTCACCCTGCCAAAGATCCTTCGGGTTGCGGTTGATTGGTACCTCAAAATCTGCCAATCGAGGCAGCAACGCTCGAATGGCGTCGAAATCAGCACGAGTGGCCGGTTGAATGGTGTGGCTCATAAAGCTAAGTGGAATTGGTAGCGACGCACGCAAGGGTAGCAGGAACATCACCACATGAGCGCTTCGCTTATGCGAGCGTCTTAACGCACAACCCCACGTTCACTACTTTGAATAAATTCTATTAAGCGCTGCACTTCGGCAACGGCCCTCACATCGGAATCCAAGCTGTCCAAAGCGGCTTGCCGGTCTCCGCGTTGTCGGATTAAAGTCATGTAGGCATGGTGTAAGGCTTGGATGGTTTCTTCACTGAACCCACGGCGACGCAATCCGTTTTTATTGATGCCACGCGCCGTGGCGTAGCTACCTACAGCGATCATATAGGGAGCTACATCGCGATTAGCAACTGAATTCAAACCCAGGAATGCGTGCTCACCGACGGTACAAAACTGATGCACGAGTGCAAAGCCTGCCAGTATGGCGTGATCCCCAACCACAACATGTCCAGCTAAGGACGCCCCGTTTGAGAAAACAACATGGTTGCCAATTTGGCAATCGTGGGCGACGTGAATGTACGCCATTAATAAGTTGTGATTACCTATGCGAGTGATGCCGCCGCCGCCGACCGTTCCGCGATTGATGGTGGCGTATTCACGGATGGTGTTGTTGTCCCCCATGATGAGTTCGGTGGGTTCATCGTTGTATTTTAAATCTTGCGGCTGCTCACCGATGGAGGCGAACTGAAAAATTCGATTGTTCTTGCCCAAACGAGTGGGCCCTTTAACGACAACGTGCGGGCCAATGACGGTGCCTGAATCGATATGAACGTGGTCACCGATCACGGCGTAAGGACCAATTTCAACGCCGTCGGCTACGCTGGCAGTGTCGGCTACTATGGCGGTTTCGTGTATCAAACGTTTGGCCTGATCAGTCGTCAATTTCGTTTTCAGCAATAATGATGGTGGCGGTACAAACCACGTTGTCATCCACGGTTGCCACCGCATCAAACTTCCAAATGCCGCGGCGCACCTTGAGCGTTTTTACAGCAAAATGTATTTGATCCCCTGGGATGACTTGCTGCTTAAAGCGCGCATTGTCGATACCGACCAATAAGTACAAGGTTTTCTCACTCGGATACCCACCTTGGCTTTTGAAGGCCAACATGGCGCAAGACTGTGCCATGGCTTCTGTGATTAACACGCCAGGGAAAATCGGTGCCTGCGGGAAATGGCCGGTGAAAATCGGTTCATTGGCTGTGATGTTCTTCAGCGCGGTAAGGGACACGTCTTTTTCAAACGTGAGCACCCGATCAATCATTAGAAAGGGGTACCGGTGCGGTAAGTATTTGACTATCTCTCGAACGTCATCGATCACTGTGTGTCAATCTCCGAAACTAACGAACGCTATTTTACGAGCGTTCCAACTTACGAACGCGTTTGGCTAATTGATCGAGCTGGCTTATAGCAACATACACTCTGCGCCAACGCGATACCGGCATTAATGGCATCGCCGAACCGTAACGCCCCGCCTGCTCAATAGACTGCGTAATGGTTGATGCGGCATTCAACACAACGCCATCAGCGATGGAGATATGCCCAACAATGTTACACGCTCCGCCAATTTGGCAATGCGCTCCAATGGTGGTGCTACCCGCGATACCGACACAACCTGCGATGGCTGTATTCTCGCCAATCTTGACGTTGTGGGCAATCTGAATCTGATTGTCCAAAATCACACCATCAGCGATTTCGGTGTCGTCCAGTGCGCCGCGATCAATGGTGGTGTTAGCCCCAATGTGCACGCGATTGCCGACGACAACGCGCCCCACTTGGTGAATGGCCTGCCAGCCATTTTTTGTCGGTGCAAAGCCAAAGCCTTCACTGCCAATCACAGCCCCACTTTGAACCCGACAGGCGCTGCCGATTTGGCAGTGATGCGCCACACTCACGTTCGGCATCAAGCGCGTATCAGCGCCAATGCTCACATTCGAACCCAGTGTGCAGTGCGCGCCGATGCTTACGTTTTCTGCCAAGGTCACATTGGGACCGATGACGGCAAATTCTCCGATGCTGCAGGTGTTGGGAACGCTCGCGCTGGGGTGAACGGTTGCGCTATTCGCCACGCCCGGCGCTATAGCGTGATCAGGATGCAATAGCCAACTGGCTTTGGCGTAGGCAGCATAAGGTGAATCACAAACTAAATAGGCGCAAGGTGCGTGTTCTGCCAAACTGGCTGGAATTAGGACGGCGGATGCGTTCGTAGCACTAAGAGCGCTTTGATATTTTGCTGATACAACGAAGGTTAAGTCCCCTGGCCCGGCACTTTGAACACTGGCCAGCTTTTCGATGTCCATGTTGCCGTCATGCTCACCCTCCACATTCAAGGCCAGCCGTTGGGCTAGGTCGTGGAGCTTCATCGCCTACAGCAACTTCAGTTCGCGGAGCGGCGCTGAGCGATTTCGATGGTCAGGGCCTCGAGAATACGTTCAGTGACGTCAATGCGTTCGTTGGCATATAACACCCCATCACTCACAATCAAGTCGTAATCGTGTTCTCGACCAAATCTGGCGATGGCGTCTAACACGCGCTCGCGAACGTGTTTGAATTCGTTATTCTTTTGAATGTTGAGCTCTTCCCGAAAATCTTGCTCACTGCGCTTTATGCGCCGCTCTAAGGCGCGAACTTCTCGATCAAGCTGCAAGCGATCATCTTCCGAAAGCGTGCTGCTCACGTCGTTGAGTTCAGCACTCATGGCTTGTAAACGTTCGCGCTCGGAAGCCAGCTCTGACTGGCGTGGCGCAAATTCGGCTTCCAATCGACTTTCCGCCTCTACAGCCTGCGGGGCTTCTTGGATAAGATAGGGAATATCGACAAAACCGATGCGAACGTTTTCGTTAGCGTATGCGGAGTTAAGGCTTAATAAGCCGCACACCAACATCACGACTGCGATCAGTTTTGCTTTCAGTGTTTTCGAATGGGGTGTTTTGTGGTTCATTCTCTCGCCGGGATCTAGAAAATCGATCCGATGGTGAATTGGAAATTATCAATCCTGTCTCCCTCTAACTCGTTATAAGGGTAGGCATAACTGAATGTCAATGGTCCGACAGGACTGAGCCATACAAAGGCAATGCCGTAGGTCGCTCGAATATCATCGCGATTCCAGTCGTTAGCGTCGGTAAATACGTTGCCAAAGTCTGTGAATAGGCTGAATCGTGTGGCACCGGGGCTTTCAACAAACGGTGGGGGAAAGATAACTTCCACCGTTCCTAAGGTGCGAAAATCTCCGCCGCTGGCAGCACCAGTGGAATCTCGAGGCCCCAAGGTGCCGGTGCCAAAGCCGCGCAAGGTTCGTACACCACCGGCAAAATATCGCTTATAAAACGGGATTTTTTCGAAATCTCCGTACCCAGCGCCACCGTTAACGCGCAAGGTGGTGGAAAACGTGTACCGCTCAGTGATGGGTTGATAAAACTCAAACCGGTAGCCAAGTTTGTAATACGTTAAATCACTACCCGGCCCAGAAATTTCTGCATTGAAACTATTTACAAAACCTTTCGTTGCAAATACGGTTCGGTTGCGTGTGTCGTAAGAAAAACCAGCGGTGACGTTGTAAAGATCAAATGTATCCCCGTTCTCATCAACAAATTCATTGATGTCATCGGGTGTGCCAGAGGTCGTGGTTATTTCCGTTCGTTCGGCACCAGCACCCAAACGCATGGTTGAAAATTCGCTCAATGGAATGCCAAAGTTTATGTTGGCACCGCGCGTACTACTTAAAAAGCGGGTGGTCGCCGAACTGGCGTTCGCGGTGTCAGTTTCGCGTATAAACCCTCGCACGGTTCGGCTAATACCATCGTCTGTGAAGTACGGATCACGAAACGACAATGACAACTGGCGTGTGGTATCAGAGTTATCGAATGAGAATTGTAAGTTCTCACCGGTACCAAATAAATTCTCTTGTGAAAACGATAAATTCACCGTCGCACCATCAGAACCATAACCAAAACCTGCAGCGAATGAGCCAGACGGACCCTCTTGCACGGTGACGATCAAATCAACCTGATCATCAGTTCCCGGCACAATGGCGGTATCGATGCTAACGCTTTGCATAAAAGCTAGCCGTTGCAAACGAATACGTGAACGATTCACCAAGGCGGGCGAGAAACGACTGCCCTCTAACTGGCGCATTTCACGACGCAGTACATAGTCGCGTGTTTTGTATTGACCAGTAAATGTAATACGTCGTACGTAAACACGCTTACCCGGGTTAATAACAAAATTCAGTTCAACTTCCTGATTTTCATCATCGATATTAGGCAACACATTCACTTCAGCAAAGGCAAATCCATCTTGCCCTAATCGATCTTGAATGGCCGTTGTGCTTCGCACGATGTCACGCCGGGCAAAAACATCGTCCGCATTCACGGTTACTAAAGCGCGTAAGTCCTCTTCGGGTACATCCACGTCCCCGCTTAAGTCCACTTTACTGACCGTGTAACGATCACCCTCGCGAACATTTATAACAATGAAGATTTCACGCTTATCCGCGGATATTGACACTTGAGTGGAATCAACATCAAAGCGAATGAAACCTCGGTCTTGATAGAAAGAACGCAGCACTTCAATGTCGGCTTCCAGCTTTACTTGCGAGTATTCATCGCGAGAACTGTAGGGCCAGAATGGATCTTCATCAGAATTCAAAAGCTTGGTCAGCGTCTCTTCACTGAACGATTCGTTACCGACAATGTTGATGTGTCGAATTCGAGCCACAGCCCCTTCGGTAATATCAACGTCCAGTCCAACTCGGTTACGCGGCAATTCGTTCACATTCACATCTAACTGCATGCCGTAATTACCTGCGCTGAAATACACCCGGCGAAGCTCTCGCTCCACTGTTTCTAATACAGAGCGGTTGAAAACTCGCCCTAATGCAATCCCGGCATCGCGCAGCGAGTTCTCTAAATCCTCGGTGGGAATCTTTTTATTGCCATCGATATCGATGCTGCCGATGGAGGGTCGTTCAACGACTTTGACAACTAAGGTGTTTGCACCGCGACGACTGACCACCACGTCATCGAACAAGCCAGTGTCATACAAAGCGCGCAACGCCCTGGAACTATCACGTGCTGGATCAAACCGATCTCGAACGCGCACCGGCAAATACGTCAGTACGGTGCCTTCGTCAATGCGCTCATTACCTTCAATGGCAATGCTGGACACCACAAACGGGGCTGCAACGGTGGACTGTGCCAATGCTGGGGTACTGATGCCAACACTAACACCGAGCAATACAATGATTAATGCTGCAGTGTTCACCCAGATTTTAATCTTACAAGCGATTAACGACTCGCTCATTGCAACACCCTACCGATGTCGTTGTAGAACGCCAAAAACATCAAACTCCCTAATAAAACAATGCCCAGTTGTTGTCCCCATATCTGTACCCGTTCAGATACTGGTCGCCGAGTGATCGCCTCCACAGCGAAATAGACCAAGTGCCCACCGTCGAGCATGGGAATGGGCATTAAATTCAACACAGCCAAACTTAAGCTAATTAGTGCAATGAAGTTGATGTAGTGATCAATGCCAATGGATGCGGATTGCCCCGCAAACTGCGCAATGCTGATTGGCCCACTGATGTTATCCAGTGAAGCTTCACCCACCACTAACTTAACCAACATTTGCAGCGTTAAGGCAGTCATATCGTAGGTACGCTGAAGCGCTTTGGTGAAAGCCTGCCAAGGGGGGTATTTGACTTTAACTTGCATACGATCATAGGCCTCAGTTGGGCGACTGGGCGCTATGCCAATCAATCCAATCTGTTGCCCATTGTGCTCGGTGGCTTTGGGGGTCACGTTTACGTTGAGGTTTTGCCCTTCTCGACGCACGGTAAAGTCAATCGGTTTGCCTGCGCTGGGATGCACGATGGCAACCAGATCACTGAAGTTGTCTATCGACTGACCATTGGCTGCAATGATTTCATCGCCCGCTTCCAGTCCAGCCACTTTCGCTGCACTGTCATCGGTGAAGCCACCAACAACGGCGGGAATCTCCGGTTGCCAAATGGTGAGCCCCAACACGTCGAATGCATCCGTTTCAGCGTCCAGCAGCGGAGCGGAGGTGACATCCAATAAACGTCGTGCCGTTTCGCCACTGCGGGTTTCCACTTCAATGGGAATGGGTTCAATCCGATCAATGCCCTCATCAATCAATGTGATACGAGCGTCAGTCCATGTGTTTGTGGAGCGACCATTGACAGAGAGTATTCTGTCTTCGATTTGAAATCCGGCACGATCGGCTGCGGTGCCATCGGGAACCTCCCCCACAATCGGTGCGATGCCTGAGATACCCATGAGCATGACCAACCAGTAGGCGAACACGGCCAGAATAAAATTGGCGACGGGACCTGCAAGCACCACCAGGGTGCGAGCCCAAAGGGGTTTATTGTTAAAGGCACGGTGTCGCTCATGGGCTAGCACGGTGCCTTCACGTTCATCCAGCATCTTTACATAGCCACCGAGAGGAATAGCGGCGATCACGAATTCGGTGTTGTCGATTTTCCCGGTGCGTTTCCACAACGGTTTTCCGAAACCCAAGGAATACGTGAGCACTTTGATGCCGACCTTACGGGCGACCCAAAAGTGTCCAAATTCATGGATGGCGATGAGGATGCCGAGAGCGATTAAGAAGGCTATCGCATTGACGACAAGATTACTCAACATAGCGAGGTATTTGACCTGGGTTTCTAGGCGGACAAACGGCCCAACATTTCCCGGGCAATCTGACGTGCTGATTTATCAGCTTCAATGATAGTGGGCAAATCGCTTGCTGGGGTGATTTTTGCGTGTGACAGCGTGTATTCGATGGTATCTGGTAGTTGTAAAAAAGCCACAGATTCATTCAAAAACGCTTCAACACACACCTCATTGGCAGCGTTTAAAACGGTGGGTGCTGTGCCACCTGCCCGCTGGGCTTCAATAGCCAATCGCAAACACGGAAATCGATCTAAGTCTGGAGCTTCAAACGTGAGGTTGGATAGTGCTAAAAAGTCCAAAGATTGAACACCTGATTCAATGCGTGATGGCCACGATAGTGCATGGGCGATCGGCGTTCGCATATCAGGAAGGCCAAGCTGTGCGATTACAGAGCCGTCCACATAAGCAACCATCGAATGCACCACACTTTGCGGGTGCACTAACACTTGCACATCGTCGGCCCCGACATGGAACAGATGACAGGCTTCGATCAGCTCCAAGCCTTTGTTCATCAAGGTAGAGGAATCGATGGTGACCTTCGGCCCCATGGACCAATTCGGATGGTTCAAGGCCTGTTGCGGCGTTACAACAGACAGCTCATCTTTTGTCCAATTACGAAACGGACCACCACTGGCTGTGAGCAATATTTTTTTCACGCCAGACAGATTTACCCCGTTTGAGGTTTGCGGCAACGATTGAAAGATGGCGTTGTGCTCACTGTCCACCGGCATTATTAAGCTACCTGAGGCTTTCGCTGCATCCATCAACAGCTCACCACTCATCACCAGCGACTCTTTATTCGCCAGCAACAGTCGTTTACCTGCCTCAGCCGCAGCTAGAGTTGAAGGTAATCCGGCAGCACCAACGATAGCCGCAACCACCGTGGTGACTTCAGCGGCTTTTGCCACCTCAATGACCGCCTGCTCACCGGCCTCAACTCGAGTGGGGCAATCGGTCTTAGCCAAGGCAAGGCGTAACTGCTCTGCCGCATTCTCGTCAATAAGCACTGCCACAGTGGGTTGGTAGCGAAGGCATTGCTCCAACAGAGCTTCGTGACGAGAATTCGCAGCTAACGCATAAACACGGTATTTGTCGGGATGAAGATCGAGCACCGCCAGCGTGCTGGTGCCAATGGATCCGGTTGACCCTAAAACACTGATGACCTGGGGATGGCTCACGTTGCGTATGCGGTCTACGCCAACCACAGATAAATGGCGGTAAACATCGGTACGGATGCTAAGACACCATCGATGCGATCTAACACCCCACCATGACCTGGTAGCAGATCACTGCTGTCTTTAGCACCAGCGGCTCGTTTCATTCGGCTTTCAAACAAATCCCCAACAACAGAAAACGGTGCCGCTACGAGCGTGCCAAAGAACACCGCGAACAGCGTGCCTTCTGGCCAGCGCCCGAACAACACGGTTAGCAAGAACAAGGAGCTGGCTGCCGCAACGCCACCAATGACACCTTCCCGAGTTTTTCCAGGGCTAATTTTTGGAGCTAACTTTATGCGGCCAAAACGTTTACCGGCAAAGTAGGCGCCCGTATCCATTACCCAAACCAACGATAAGCAATACAGCAACAACCAAGCGGAAGCATGCGGTGCGTTGAATCGCAATGTTTGCAAACACGCAACGGTTACAAGAATTAATGCAGCGCCTAACAACACACCGGGCCAATCTTCTGCCCGAATGCTTAAGCGAACCGGTGCGGTTCTGAGTTTATGCAGGGCGTAAACCCAAAAAAGTAAGGCCATACCAGCAATAAACCCAACGAAACCTGTGCCCAACATGAAGCCATTGATAAGTAAAGCAAGAAACCCAACGATCACACTGACGACTTGGCTGGTTCGTGTTTTACAACCCGACAAGTTCGCCCATTCATAGGCTGCAGCGGCAGCCACGATGGCCATAACCAGTTGAAACACACGCTCGTTAGCCGCAAAAAAAACCGCAACAAAAACCACCAACAACACAGCGGCTGTAATAACACGTTGTTTAAGCATTGTGATTCACCACTTGTTCACCAGTTCGACCAAAACGGCGTTGCCGACCTGCATAGAATTCCAGCGCTTTTTTCAGCTCATCTTCAGAAAAGTCTGGCCAAAGAACATCCGTGAAATAAAGTTCGGTATAGGCCAAATGCCATAACAGATAATTACTGATACGCTTTTCACCGCCGGTGCGTATGAATAAGTCGGGTTCACTGTTATGTGCAAGGGAAACGTAATCGTTAAACAAGGCTTGGTCAATTTCGTCTAGCGTTATGGTGCCCTGTTGTACTGCTTCAGCTATTTTTTTAGTGGCATTCACGATGTCCCAACGCCCACCGTAATTAACGGCTATCGCCAATTTTAATCCGCTATTGTTTTCGGTTTTCTCTTCAGCTTTCTGCATTTGTAATTGCAGCTTTGAGGAAAAGGCAGAGCGCTCCCCGATAAACGTGATGACCACGTTGTTTTCATGCAACTTCGCCACTTCAGATTGCAAAGCCCGCAAAAACAAGTCCAGCAAGAAACCGACTTCCTTTTCCGGACGTTTCCAATTCTCACTAGAGAAGGCGAAAAGTGTTAAGGATTCAATTTGCAATTTGCCACAGGCTTCTACGATGTCACGCGTATTACGGAAACCCGCTTGATGTCCGTGCGCACGAGGGCCACCGCGCTGATGCGCCCATCGTCCATTGCCATCCATAATGATGGCAATATGGCGTGGACCGCTACTAGAATCTTCACCCATGCATTAACTCGCTAAATCGATAGGCCCGTTAGACTTCCATTAAGTCTTCTTCTTTTTTCGCCAGCACTTCATCCACATTTTTGATGGCAGCGTCAGTTAATTTTTGTACGTCCTCTTCAGACTTTCTTAATTCGTCCTTCGAGATCTCTTTTTCTTTTTCTAATTCTTTTAAATCTGAATTGGCATCCCGGCGAATATTACGCACGGATACCCGAGCACTTTCGGCTTCAGCTCGCACCACTTTCACCATGTCCTTACGGCGCTCCTCAGTCATCGGCGGCACCGGTACGCGAATAATGGTACCCGCCGTGTTCGGGTTTAATCCCAAATCTGAATTGATGATGGCTTTTTCCACTGCTTGCACCATGCTTTGTTCCCAAGGGGTTACGGTGAGCGTTCGCGCATCTTCGGTGTTGATATTCGCCACTTGCGATAAAGGGGTTTCAGAACCGTAGTAATCCACCCGCACATGTTCAAGCAAACTGGGGTGCGCGCGCCCGGTGCGTAAACGTGTCATCTCACTTTCCAAAGATTCCACGCTTTTACCCATGCGAATTTTTGCGTCTTTTAATATGTCATCAATCATGCTCTAGCCCTTATTGAACAGTGGTGCCAACGCTTTCGCCCATCACAAGGCGCATCAGGTCACCCGATTCGTTCATGTTGAATACTTTAACTGGAAGATCGTTATCACGGCACATCACAATGGCGGTGGTATCCATCACACCTAACTTTTGCTCAATGGCATCATCGTACTTAATGACATCATAGCGTTTGGCATCGTCGTGCTTCATGGGATCTTTGTCGTAGATTCCATCGACCTTTGTCCCTTTAATCATGACATCAGCACCAATTTCAACCGCTCTTAAACTGGCGGCCGAATCGGTGGTGAAAAACGGACTGCCTGTGCCCGATGCGAACAATACGATGCGCCCCTTTTCAAGGTGTCGAACGGCTCGGCGACGAATGTAGTCTTCACAGACGGAGTTGATGGGTAACGCGGACATCACACGACAATAGGCGCCAATGTTTTCAAGCGCATCTTGCATGGACAGGCAATTCATCACGGTCGCCAACATGCCCATGTGGTCCCCGGTCACGCGATCCATGCCCGCTTCGGCCAAACCTGCACCACGAAATATATTACCACCGCCGATCACCATAGCGACTTCAACGCCTATATCGGAAACCGTCTTAACTTCTTTCGCCAAGGTTTTTATGTAGGCGGGATCAATGCCGTAATCGAACTTGCCCATCAACGCCTCGCCGCTGAGTTTGAGCAGAATACGGTTGTATTTCGGTTGAGCGCTGTCGGTCATTGATTGGATATCCCCAAAGCCATTAACAAAAGGCACTTTGCCCTTGGTATAAATTAAAGATATGAAAAAGCCGGGCATATACCCGGCTTTTTCATTTGGACAATACTAGCCGGTTGATTACTCGGCGTCACGCACCTGCGCCATCACTTCATCAGCAAAATTCTCTTCTTTCTTTTCAATTCCCTCACCCACTTCCAAGCGATGGAATGCTTTCACGCTGGCACCAGCAGCTTTCAACAAAGCAGCAACGGTTTGATCAGGATCCTTAACAAAAGGCTGCCCAACCAACGTGACTTCAGCAAGATATTTACGAATCCGACCTTGAACCATTTTCTCGATGATATCAGCTGGCTTGCCCGAATCAGCCGCCTCGGCCATCAATATTTCTTTCTCTTTGGCCAGTAGCTCGGCAGGAACGTCATCTTCAGCGATGCACACAGGCTTGGATGCGGCAATGTGCATAGCCAGGTCTTTGGCCAATGCCTCATCCCCACCTTCTAGCTCAACCACCACACCAATGCGACCGCCGTGCGAATAATCACCCAACGTGCCTGAGGTTTCGCCGTTTGCGAAACGACGAACCTGGATGTTCTCGCCAATCTTGGCCACTAAAGCCTTGCGAACATCTTCAACAGTTTCACCGTTGATCTGGATGGAATCCACATCGGCTGGAGAATCATTCAACACCGCATCGGTGACTGAATCAACAAAGCCGATGAAGTCTTCCGCTTTCGCAGCAAAATCAGTTTGGCTGTTAACTTCCACCATGGCGAAACGTTTGCCATCGCCGGATAATTTAATGTTAACAACGCCTTCGGCTGCGGTGTTACCCGCTTTTTTGTCCGCTTTCGCAAGACCCGTGATGCGCATTTGATCCGCCGCAGCTTCCATATCGCCACCGGCTTCGGTGAGTGCTTTTTTGCACTCCATCATGCCAGCACCGGTGCGCTCGCGTAATTCTTTGACCATGGCTGCAGTGATTTGCATGCCCGTGCTCTCCAATAAAATCGTGAATGAATTTGAACTAAGGTGGCGTTAGGAAACGCCACCTCATTTCAGTAATGTGGCACAAGGCCCGTTATGCGCTGGGCGCATCCCCAGAATCAGCTGCGGGTGCAGCAGCGGGTGCTGCTTCAGCGGCAGACGCTTCCGCAGCAGGGGCCGCAGTTTCAGCCGGTGCTGGTGCTTCGCTCGCTGGGGCAACCGCTGCAGCCGGACTTTCCGCCGGTGCTTCGTCAGCTGGAGCCGCAACCGCTGCAGTCGCTTCGGTTGGCTGCTCGTAAGCTTGGACGCCACCACCGGAGGCGACTTTCGCGTCTCGCACAGCCGCCGCCATCGCATCCGCGTACAGCTGGATGGCGCGGATCGCATCGTCATTGCCTGGAATGACGTAGTCCACGCCATTGGGTGAGTTATTCGAATCCACCACCGCAACCACGGGAATGCCGAGCTTGTTGGCTTCAGAGATGGCAATACGCTCGTGGCCAACATCAACCACAAACAGCACGTCCGGAAGGCGTTCCATGTGCTTGATACCGCCCATGCCCTTCTCTAGCTTGTCCAGCTCACGCTGCAAGCCCAGTGCTTCTTTTTTACTGCGACTATCCAAACTGCCGTCAGCGGCCATCGCTTCCAGTTCAAGCAGGCGGCGAACCGATTGCTTTACAGTTTTGAAATTGGTCATCAAACCACCAGACCAACGGCGGTTGACATACGGCATGCCGCAAGAATCTGCAGCGTCCTTAATGGGGTTACGCGCGGCACGCTTGGTGCCCACGAACAAAACCCGACCGTTCTTGGCAATGACTTTGCCCAAGTAATTGGCCGCTTCCTCGAGCGCCGGCAGGCTTTTCTCAAGGTTGAAAATATGGATATTGTTGCGCTCACCAAAGATGTAGGGAGCCATTTTGGGCGACCAGTAACGCGTTTGGTGGCCAAAGTGCACGCCAGCCTCAAGCATCTGGCGCATAGTGACGTCAGTCATTCGTAAGTTTTCCTGTAGCGGGTTGAGCCTCCACCGTTCGGTTCGAAAGACCTGCGTAAACGCCGGCACCCAATCGAGACTGTGTTGAACGGTGTGTGTAGTTTATGTACCAAAAGGCACAGCCAGACTTTATAACACATTCAGGGCCATCTCGGTAAAATGGGAGCCCCAAAAGACGCGGCCGATACCCAACAATCAAGCTATGACCATCAAACTGAAGACCGTTGACGAAATCGAAAAGATGCGCGTGGCGGGACAATTGGCTTCCGAGGTGTTGGATTTAATAGAACCGCACGTTGTGCCGGGGGTCACCACCGATGAGCTCAACACGATTTGCCACGAGCACATAGTGAACGTGCAAGACGCTGTGCCAGCCACACTGGGATACAAGGGGTTCACCAAATCCATCTGTACCTCGATTAATCAGCAAATCTGTCACGGCATCCCGAGTGATAGAAAACTGAAGAAAAACGACATTGTGAACATCGATGTGACCGTTATTAAGGACGGCTACTTTGGTGACACCAGTCGTATGTACTATGTGGGGCCGCCGCAAACGCACGCGCAAAAACTGTGTGACACAGCCTATGAAGCCATGGTGCGTGGCATCGAAGTCGTGAAACCGGGTGCCACCTTAGGGGATGTGGGTCACGCCATTCAATCTCTAGTAGAAAACCGGCACTACTCGGTGGTGCATGAATACTGCGGTCACGGGATCGGTAGTGCGTTCCATGAAGAGCCCCAAGTATTGCATTTTGGTCGCCCTGGCACCGGGGTGGTGCTGGAAGCTGGCATGACCTTCACCATCGAACCGATGGTGAATCAGGGCAAACGACACGCCCGAGTCCTACCCGATGGCTGGACAGTAGTGACGAAAGATCGCAGCTTATCGGCGCAGTGGGAGCACACCGTGCTGGTCACAGAAACCGGATACGATTTACTCACGCTGGCCCCTGGCCGCTCGCTGTGATGCCTACGATTAAGATTCTTCCTATGATTCACTTACTGTGAAGCGCGCATTGTGAATCGCTCTTCGATCATAACGCGATACCCTGCCTTTGATATCCAAGCCATCGGTCAATCCATACAGGGCGCACCCAAAGATGCGGCGAGTTACCGCACCGCGTTAGCGGCCGGGCGTGAAGCGATTCACTCCGTGTTTGAAACCGGCGCCCCGGCGCGCGATCTACTAACACTGCAAACCGAACTGACCGACCTCATTTTAAAAACATCGTGGGAAAGTTATGGCCTAGAGAACAGCCATTGCACCTTGGTTGCCGTCGGCGGCTACGGGCGCGGTGAATTGCATCCGGCATCAGACGTCGACATTTGTGTGCTGATTAGAGATCGCGCCGAAGTGGAAGCGGATGAAACTCTGGCGACGTGGATTACCAGCTTGTGGGATTTAGGTTTGGATATTGGCCACAGCGTTCGTACACCGCACGACTGTGAAATTGAAGCAGCCGCTGACATTACGGTTGTCACCAATCTAATGGAAAGCCGATTCCTTTGCGGTGACGCGACGCTATTTGAAGCCATGGAACGGGTAATTGCGCCTTCCAACATATGGCCTTCGCAAGCATTCTATGACGCAAAAATGGTGGAACAGGAAGAGCGTCGTGAACGCTACCTAACGAACGCGTATTTGTTAGAACCCAATGTTAAAGAAAGTACCGGCGGGCTTCGTGACATTCAAATGATTTCATGGGTGTGCCAGCGTCAGTTTGGCACCAACGATTTGAGTGATTTGATTTCCAATCAGCTTCTGACCCACGAAGAATTTTCCCTACTGTGGGATGGCTTGGAGCTGCTTTGGCGTGTGCGCTACTTGTTGCACCGAGCCACGGGCCGACGCGAAGACAGACTATTGTTCGATCATCAACGTGAAATTGCGGTCGCGTTTGGTTTTGTTGATGAAGGCAATAACCAGTGTATAGAAGAGCTTATGCAACGCTACTATCGCACGGTCATGCAACTGCAACGGCTAAATGACATCTTGTTGCAAGGTGTGGGTGGCATCATATCTGGCATCACAGCTTCGTCTCCGGTTGAAGTGATTAACGAACGATTTCAAGTGCGAAATGGTTTTTTGGAAGTCACGCATGACGATGTGTTTAGCGAATCACCTCAAGCGCTACTAGAAATCTTTAATGTGTTTGGGAATTCGCCCAGTGCAAATAATATTCGCTCTAACACCATTCGCTTAATTCGCGCCCATCTACACCTAATTGATGACCACTTTCGCAGCGATCCAGCGGTGCATGAGTTGTTTCTGCAAGTGTTCTACAACCCTCAAAAAATCACTCGTAAAATTCGTATGATGAATCGCTATGGGGTATTGGCGGCTTACATCCCTGCTTTCGACGAGATTGTTGGACGCATGCAATACGATTTATTTCATGTATACACCGTAGATGAACACACCACGCGCGTCATCCGCAACGCCAGACGCTTTGCCATCAAACAGCACGAACAAGAACTGCCGCATTGTTCTCATGTGATGACGCAAGTGGATAAACCCGGCTTATTGTATTTAATCGGTCTGTTTCATGACATTGCCAAAGGTCGTGGTGGGGACCACAGCGAATTAGGTGCGGTTGATATTCGCGCTTTCGCGCTTGATCATCAACTGGACACTCAGGATGTGGACTTATGTGAATGGGTGGTTCGACACCACTTGTTGATGTCCACCACCGCACAAAGAAAGGACATCACCGACCCCACAGTCCAATTAGAATTCGCACGCGAGGTAGGCAACCTTCGCCGTTTACATTATTTGTATTTACTCACTGTGGCTGACATCCGGGCTACCAATCCTGAACTGTGGAATTCATTTAAACAAACTCTGCTGCAATCGTTGTACACCACTTGCAGCAAAATATTAAATCGCGGGCTACAACAAGCGTTAGATGATGCGGCTGTTATTGAAGCTCGGCAAAGTCATGCACTGGCGCTGCTCGATGCCAATGGGGTCAGCCGAAATGACATAAGCTTTCTGTGGGATTCATTTCGCGATGACTATTTTCGACAATATCAATCGATTGAAATTGCGCGGCAAACCGAATCGATTCTGGCACACGGTAATCCAAACACCGCTTTGGTTTGCACTCGACGCTCTGCATCTCGCGGTGCAACGGAAATACTCATTTACACACGCGATTCCGACACGCTGTTTGCGATGATTACGCGTGCGTTGGAAGAATTGCAACTAGACGTGATGTTCGCCAATCTAACTACCACGCGAACCGGTCATGCTTTGGATGTATTCTACGTTTTAGAATCCGACGGATCCGTAATTGATGACACCGCACGTGCCGATGAAGTGCGCCTCATGATACTGGAACGGATTAAAGAGCCGCACGATTTATCCGACATTACCACCGGGCGCCTTCCCAGACAGGCGCGTCATTTTGACATCGTTGTTGAAGTCGAATTTGATCACGAAACACCACAAGAAGGTACTGACATCTATATTTCGGCGGCCGATCGTCCTGGCATACTCAGTAGCATCGCCCGAATATTCGTGCGTGCTAATTTAGTGGTTACGGGTGCAAAAATAACCACACTCGGTGAACGCATTGAAGATGTATTCACCGTGTGTACTGGCGATGGAAGCGCGTTAACAGAACTGAATGCACAACAAAGCATCGCAGCACGTTTGCAGAACGAACTTTAGCCGTCAACACGGTATCGAATTTATGACCTCACCCAATGCCACCATCGATTTACTCACAGACTTGGTTCAAAGACCGTCCGTCACCCCAGAGGATCACGGCTGCCAAGCGCTGATTGCTGATCGACTGGCGCGTATCGGATTTACCATTGAACACATGCCTGCTGGGGATGTGAAAAATTTATGGGCGCGTTTCGGTGATAAAGACCCGTTAGTGGTTTTAGCCGGGCATACCGATGTGGTGCCCACCGGTGATGAATCTGAATGGCGGGTGCCACCGTTTAGCGCTTCGGTTATTGACAACAAGATGTACGGTCGCGGCACCTCGGATATGAAAGGCGGTGTGGCTGCGATGATTACCGCTGCAGAGCGAGTTATCGAGTCTCATAAAACTCTGAATGGCTCTATTGCTTTTTTAATCACAAGCGATGAAGAAGGCCCCGCGGTGGATGGGACTCGACATGTGGTGGAAACGTTGCGTGCTCGAGGCACAAACATTCACCAGTGTATTGTTGGGGAACCGAGCAGCAGTGATCGGCTCGGTGATGTTATCCGGCATGGGCGTCGGGGATCATTGGGCGTAAAGCTAGTGGTTAAAGGCATTCAAGGGCATGTGGCCTACCCGCATCTTGCGCGTAATCCCGTGCACGACTTAACACCGTTTCTGACTGAATTGGTGAATATTGTGTGGGATGAAGGTAACGACTTTTTCCCGCCCACGACTTTACAAATTTCCAACATCCACGCAGGCACGGGTGCCACCAACGTCATACCCGGAAGTGCTGTGGTGGATTTCAACTTACGCTATTGCCCGATCACTTCACCCGAGAGCATTCGCTCAACGATTGAACAATTAGCAGTGGATCACCAATTGGATGCTGACTTCACGTGGCTGGACAGCGCTAACCCATTCATAACCCAACCAGGCCCACTAACCGCAGCAGTAGAGCGCGCGGTTGTGAAGCACACGGGTGTTAAAGCCACCTTAAACACAGCTGGTGGCACATCCGATGGACGATTCATCGCCACCCTAGCCGAAGAAGTTATAGAATTCGGGACGACCAACGCAACCATTCACCAAATTGATGAATGTGTAGACTTAGACGAACTCACCACCGCATCACTGATTTACGAACACGTTCTAGTCGAATTACTCACCAACGCTTCTTAAAGTTGTATTGCAAAAGGAAACACCACCATGGGCATGCTAGATGGCAAACGCGCTTTAGTTTTTGGAATAGCCAGTAATCGCTCCATCGCATCGGGAATTGCCGAAGCGCTGCATCGCGAGGGAGCCGAGATGGCATTCACCTATCAAAACGATCGCTTAAAAAGTCGCGTGGAGAAGATGGCTGAAGCGTGCGGCTCATCCATTGTCTTACCTTGTGATGTGTCCGAAGATGCGCAAATTGAAGCCATGACGGCTGGGCTTAAGGAACACTGGGACAGCGTTGATGTCGTCGTGCACGCGGTGGCCTTTGCACCGCGTGAAGCACTGGACGGTGATTACTTAGATTCCGTTGATCGTGAGTCTTTTCGCATCGCGCACGACGTCAGCTCGTACAGTTTTGCCGCCATTGCCAAGTCACTGCGCCCCATGCTTAACGAAGGTGCAAGCCTACTCACCTTGTCCTACCTCGGCGCGGTGCGCGCTATGCCTAACTACAACGTGATGGGCTTAGCCAAAGCATCCCTTGAAGCCAATACACGCTTTATGGCGAATGCACTGGGGCCACAAAAAATTCGAGTTAACGCCATTTCAGCAGGACCCATAAAGACCCTAGCCGCTGCAGGCATTGGCGACTTTAAAAAGCTGTTGGCGCACGTGGCATCGGTTTCGCCCATGCGAGAGAACACCACCATTGAAGAGGTGGGCAACACAGCAGCGTTTTTAGGTTCATCCATGGCATCGGGTATTACCGGCCAGGTGATTTATGTGGATGGGGGATACAACGTGGTTGCGATGCCAGACTTAACCGCGAAGTAACTCGGTCACGCTTCACGCACAATGCCCAGCGCTTAGCGCTTAGCGCTTAGCGCGCATTTCTTGACGCGTCAGCAATTGCTCGTCAACGTGCTGCCGCAAATCTTGAAATTAAAAAAAATTAAAAGCCGGCCCTACGCACAGGGTCGGCTTTTTTGTGCAAACAATAAAAACTATCGTTGCTTAAGTAAGTCTCGAATCTCAGTCAGCAAAGCGACATCCTCAGCCGGCTCTTCAGGCTCCTCGGCTTCGGCTTTTTTCATATTGTTCAACGCCTTAATGATCATGAAAATCACAAACGCAACAATTAAAAAGTCAATTATCGCCTGTATAAAGGCCCCGTAGCCCACATTCGCATCCCCAACGGTTATGGCCAAGGTGGAGAAATCCACACCCCCCATCACCAACCCGATCAGTGGCATCAAGATGCTCTCCACCAATACCCCAACCACCTTGCCAATGGCTGCTCCGATGATTATGCCCACCGCCATATCGATCAAACTGCCTTTCATGGCAAATTCTTTGAATTCAGACATCATGCTCACGATTAACTGCTCCATTAAAACGAAAAAACTTTCGCGAACCCTCAGTGTAGTAAGAAAATGACGAGCCCAAAGAAAAAGCTCAACTGGCGTTTTCGTCGCAAACTTTCCGAAACTGAGCGTGCATCCCGTGTGGCAACGGGTCGTGAGATTGAGGAATACTTGCTTTACCTGCGTTCACCCTGGCGGGTGATGGCGGTCAATTTCTTCGCAGGAATGATGCGTGGCTTAGGTGCTGCTGTGGGGGCAACCGCTGTTATCGCGTTTTCCGTATGGATAATTGCAAAAGCCGTATCGCTTCCCGTCATTGGGGAATACTTCACTGACGTGCGCGACAAGATTGACGAGTTAGTGGAAGAGGCGCAAATTTCCGATGATTTACGACGTGTCGAATTTATTCTGCGCCGAATTGAGGCGAACACTTCCGAGTCGTTAGCACTGCAGGAAGTGGTCGCCAACACCGACGTGACGAATGAACAAACCGCTGATTCTTCAGAGCAATAAAAGCTGAGGCTTAATAGCCCCCACCGTAGCCGCCCGTTACACCCGATGTGAGTGCATCGTCATCCAAACTTATGTCAGCTCGAGAGCGCATGGATTGCACCATGGCAGCGAACGCTGAATTGCCTGCCGCCTGATTTGCAACAGTCGGCTCTGGCGCATCTTCCGCAGGCTCTGCTACATCAATGGATCGCAATGCAAACACAACTCGATCACCATTGCCTGCCGTTAGTGTTGATACCGTTGCCGCATCAGCGGCCGGTTTAGCGGCTGCAAAAATCGCATTGACAACGGTTGCATCAATATCCGATCCGTTGCGCTCAACAGACTCATCCATGATCACGTCCGCCAACTCTTCAGCATCGGCTAACGCGACAACATCTTCACCTGCTGCAACTTTGTCGCGCAGTTCACTGGCCAGCGTGTCTAATTGTTCTGCTGCAGAGTCACTTTTTAACTTCTCGCTAATCTCTTCACGCACATCATCGACGGTTTTCGGCCGTGGGCCTTCACTGTCTAGAACACGCAACACGACAACATGACGCGGTGCAATCTGAATCGCTTCAGAATTAAGGCCATCCAGCAACACTTCATCACTGAACACTGACTGCAGAACCGCCGGGTTAGAAAACAAGGGGCCGTTGTCAGAGTCAACATCCACCCAATCGGTGGTTTGCACTTCTAATCCGGTTTCAGCCGCAGCGGTGTCCAGTTCATCCGAAAAATCAAACGCAGACTCTTCCAGCTTATCCAACAAGCTATTGAATTCTGAGTTGGCTTCATTTTGTTTCAAGGTAGTGATGATGTCGTCTTTCACTTCTTCAAAGGGCTTACCTTTTTCCGGTTGGATAGCATCCAATTTGATTAAATGAACACCGTACTGCGATACAACCGGTTCGGACACGCCGCCAACTTCCGCCAACTCATTCACAGCCGTTTCAAATTCGGGAACCATTTGCCCCGGCAAGATTGGACCGAGGCTGCCACCAGAATCTGCAGAACCTGGATCATCAGAAAACTCTTTGGCAAGATCTGCGAACGCTTCACCCGCTTCAATGCGAGCCTTAACTTCAGCGGCTAGATTATTTTTCTCTTCCAGCTCACTGTCGCCGTCAGCTGCGAATAAAATATGCGAGGCCGAACGTTGTTCTGGCGTGACGTATCGACGCTTGTTCGAATCATAATACGCTTGCGCATCCTCATCTAAGATGTCAATGGATTCGGCTTGATCGGTTGAATTCAATTCAATGTACTGAACCTTGGCGCGATCTGGAAACTGAAACGAATCAGCGTTTTCATCGAAATAGCTTTGCACCTCTTCATCACTGACCTCAATGCTTTCTTGCAAGGCGCTTAAACTCAAAGTGATTAGATCCACATTGCGGGTCTGCCGACGCAACGCATCGACTCGTGCTGCCTCACCGGGCAAGGTAAACCCGGATTCAATCAATCCTTCACTAAATTGACTTAATGCGGTTTGAGCACGCAAGCTCTGTTCAAAGTTCGCAGGTGACCCGCTGCGCGCGCTGACGGCTCGCAAATAGGATTCTTGATCAAACTTTCCATCTACCTGAAAGGCAGGATTACTTTGAATGGCAAGGCCCAATGTTTCATCACCCACCGCGAATTGGGCTTCTTCAACCGCACTCTGTACCACTTGCTGATTGATTAGCTGGTCACGGGCTTGTTCACGCAAAGCGGTATCGTTAGCTAAGCCTTCTGGGATTTGGCCGCCAAACATGCTGCTTAATTGATTACGCTGGAAACGGTAGGCCTGCTCCAACGACTGCTGAGATATCTCAACACCATTAACCTCTGCCACAGGTGGGGGACCACCGCCGGTTAGGTACGAGCCAATACCCACTAATGCAAAGGGGATGCAAATGATCGTGATCAAGGAATACTTGAGCGGCTTTGAATTGCGTACCTTTTCGCGAAGATCGAGCAACATGAGGTTTTGATTCCGTGTCTGTTAATAATTTAGCGATTAACAATGAAAAAAGGGTGCCTAAGCACCCTTTCTTTAAATCAAGTGGCGGAGCGGACGGGACTCGAACCCGCGACCCCCGGCGTGACAGGCCGGTATTCTAACCAACTGAACTACCGCTCCACTGTTTGGTGGGTGCTGAGGGGATCGAACCCCCGACCCTCGCCTTGTAAGGGCGATGCTCTACCAGCTGAGCTAAGCACCCCCAACTGAACTCCCTAGTTTACAGCATCTTTTAACGCTTTGCCAGCCTTAAAAGAAGGTGCGTTTGATGCTGGAATGTCGATGGTAGCACCCGTTTGAGGGTTGCGACCTTGACGTGCTTTACGAGGACGAACAAGAAAAGTACCAAAGCCCACCAGTGTGACTTGCTCACCTTTGGCCATGGCATCCGTGAGTGAATCTAAAACTGCATTCACTGCGGTTTCCGCATCCGATTTTGAAATATCACCTTTGGATGCAACTGCATCGATGAATTCTGCTTTGTTCATGTTTCTCGTTCCCCTGTTAAATGACCAATGGCAGCCCTAGGCAAAGTGCCGGGCAAACACCAGATGCACACGATTGTAGGTCATAAATCCGCGGTCTATCGCCCTTTAGAGTGTGTATAAACGTAATTAAAGTAAAAAAACGCTGATTTTTGCTCAGGTTTTGACCAAACGGTTGGAAATTAGTGATGTCGTAAGCCCGATCTCTGAGTTGACGGCTCACTCTTGTCGTTACCGGAACCCACCGGATCATCGCCAATAGGCGCAGGATCAGATGGTGAATCGACCAACGCGAGATCGAATACTTCGTCAATCCAGCGCACGGGTTTGATGTTTAAACCTTCGGTAATCTCATCCGAAATTTCACTTAAGTCCTTCTCATTTTCGATTGGAATTAAAACCGTTTTAATGCCGCCTCGCTGTGCGGCCAACAACTTCTCTTTCAATCCACCAATCGGAAGAACTTCACCACGCAAGGTGATTTCACCGGTCATGGCCACGTCGGCGCGCACGGGCACACCCGTTAATGCGCTCACAAGTGCTGTGCACATACCGATACCGGCACTGGGGCCATCTTTTGGCGTGGCACCCTCAGGTACGTGAACGTGTAAATCGGTGTCTTCGTGAAAATTCGGCTTCACACCCAAACTGTCCGCTCGGCTCCTAACCACCATCATGGCTGCCTGAATCGATTCTTTCATGACATCGCCTAACTGACCGGTGTAAGAGAATTTGCCCTTACCAGGAACCACAGAGGTTTCTATGGTGAGTAATTCACCCCCCACTTGGGTCCAAGCAAGACCGGTGACTTGGCCGATTTGATCTTCAGCGTCGGCACGACCCCAACGAAAACGTGTCACCCCTATGTAATCGCTTAAATTCTCTTCGGTGATGTGCACCTTTTCGGGTGACTCAACATCCATCACTTCTCGCACCACCTTGCGACACACTTTGCTGATTTCGCGTTCTAGATTTCGTACACCCGCCTCGCGTGTGTAACTGCGGATAGTTTCCAGAATGGCATCATCACTTAACGCCAATTCATTTTCTTCTAACCCATTGTCTTTCATTTTGCGCGGCAACAAATAACGCTTAGCGATGGCCGCTTTCTCCTGCTCGGTATAACCTGGAATTCGAATCACTTCCATACGATCGAGCAATGGTTCAGGAATATTCATGGTGTTTGCTGTGGCCACAAACATCACATCGGATAAGTCGTATTCCACCTCAAGGTAATGATCGGTAAATGTGTGGTTCTGCTCAGGGTCCAGCACTTCCAACAAAGCCGAAGAAGGGTCACCACGAAAGTCCATCGACATCTTGTCAATTTCATCCAACAAGATGAGTGGGTTACGTTTGCCAACTTTAGTCAGGCTTTGGATAATTTTGCCTGGCATAGAACCAATGTACGTTCTGCGATGACCGCGAATTTCAGCTTCATCCCGAACACCACCTAAGGCCATCCGAGAAAATTTTCGGCCGGTGGCCCGCGCGATGGAACGACCCAAAGAGGTTTTGCCCACACCCGGCGGGCCCACCAAACACAAAATGGGGCCTTTGGCATTCTTAACGCGTTTTTGCACCGCTAAGTATTCCAAAATTCGCTCTTTCACCTTTTCTAAACCATGGTGATCGTCTTCTAAGATGCGTTCCGCATCCGCCATGGTTTTCTTCAGCTTAGATTTTTTCTTCCACGGCAAGCCCACCATGGTGTCGATATAGTTTCGAACCACCGTGGCTTCAGCTGACATGGGCGACATCATTTTCAACTTGTTAAGTTCAGCGGTCGCTTTTTTGTAGGCCTCTTTGGATAAGCCTACTTTCTCAATTTTCTTGGCAAGCTCTTCCGATTCATTCGGCACATCATCCATTTCGCCCAGTTCTTTTTGAATGGCTTTCATTTGCTCATTCAAGTAGTACTCGCGTTGGCTCTTTTCCATTTGCTGCTTTACGCGTCCACGAACACGCTTTTCCACTTGCAACAAATCCAATTCCGATTCCATGAGGTTTAATAAGTGCTCTAAACGTTCACGGGCGGAAAAAACTTCTAATATGGCTTGCTTCTCATCCACTCTTAACGACATTTGAGCCGCAATCATGTCAGCCAATCGATCTGGGTCGTCTACACCAGACAAGGTGTTCAGCACCTCAGGCGGCACCTTCTTGTTCATCTTTACGTATTGGTCAAACATGTTGGTGACCGAGCGCACAAGCACATCCATTTCCTTGGCATCATCAGCTGCTGCGATGGCGGAGGTGGATCGGGCTAAGGCTGTAAAGTATCCATCGGCTTCGTTATTACTGAGAGACTTAATATGCACTCGCTCTTGACCTTCCACTAACACTTTGATGGTGCCGTCAGGCAACTTGAGCAATTGCAAAATGGTGGCAACGGTGCCGACCTTGTGAATGTCTTCAGCCGAAGGCTCATCCACCGACGCACTGGTTTGGGCTGCAAGCAGGATACGTTTATCAACCGCTGAGGCCGCATCAAGGGCCTCAATGGACTTTTCCCGGCCCACGAACAGCGGAATGACCATGTGCGGATAAACCACCACATCACGTAACGGCAACACAGGTATGCGCTGCTCTGAATCCGCATCAGCGGGTAATTCGGCTGCTTCGTTAGAATCGTGTTCAGACACGTATTAGCACCTCAGGCTTTAAGCGGAGTTCGCATATTTCAGAATACACGAGATGGTATCGAGCCAAGTCGAATTCAAGGGGCGACAAAACAAAAAAGGCCCGACAAGCGGGCCTTTTGAAGGGTTAAGCACGAAAAACCGGCTGGATTAGTCGTCCGATGCCGCTTTTTTGTACTTCTCCTCTTCCATCACCTTCTCTTGACCTTCTAAGAGTAGATACGGTTTTGATTCACCCCGGACCACCGCGCCATCAAGAATAACTTTCTTGACGTTTTCTATACGGGGCAGCTCGTACATGGTGTCGAGTAGCACGTTCTCTAGGATGGTGCGTAATCCACGTGCACCGGTCTTACGTTCCAAAGAGCTTTGCGCCACAGCATATAAGGCGTCTTTACGGAATTCAATGTCGACGTCTTCCATGGATAACAGGCGTTCGTACTGCTTCGTGATGGCGTTTTTGGGTTCAACGAGTATGCGCACTAAGGCTTCCTCGTCAAGCTCTTCCAAGGTGGCAACCACAGGCAGACGACCAACAAATTCTGGGATTAAACCGAAGCTGATGAGATCTTGCGCTTCCACATCATGCAGCAACTCACCAATGTTCTTGGCATCATCTTTTGACGTCACTTCAGCACCGAATCCAATACCACCCTTTTCAGAGCGATCTTGAATAATCTTTTCAAGCCCTGCAAAAGCACCACCACAAACAAACAAGATGTTTGAGGTATCGACTTGCAAGAATTCTTGTTGCGGATGCTTACGACCCCCTTGAGGTGGTACCGAGGCAACCGTGCCTTCAATGAGTTTTAGCAACGCCTGCTGCACACCCTCACCCGATACGTCACGAGTAATGGATGGGTTGTCTGACTTACGAGAAATTTTATCGATCTCATCGATGTAGACAATTCCCGTTTGTGCTTTCTCAACGTCGTAATCGCATTTTTGCAATAGCTTTTGAATGATGTTTTCCACATCTTCGCCCACGTAACCGGCTTCGGTTAAGGTGGTGGCGTCAGCGATTGTGAAAGGCACATTCAAAGTTCTGGCTAGGGTTTCAGCTAAGAGCGTTTTACCCGAGCCAGTTGGGCCGATCAGCAAAATATTACTTTTTGCCAATTCAACATCGCCCTTCTTGTCTTTATATTCCAAGCGCTTGTAGTGGTTATATACCGCTACCGACAAAATCTTCTTTGCCGTGCTTTGGCCAATGACATAGGAATCGAGCAGGTCATTGATTTCATGCGGCTTGGGCAGCTCGCTGTCACCACCGTCTGAGGTATCTTGCATTTCCTCGGTGATGATGTCGTTGCATAGATCAACGCACTCATCACAGATGAACACAGAAGGTCCTGCAATTAATTTGCGCACCTCATGCTGGCTTTTGCCACAGAACGAACAGTAGAGCAGTTTGCCGTCGTCTTTTTTGTCTTCGTCAGTCATAAACCGAGCTCTTTACCTTTGCTTCACCTTGCCGTGTTTTATCCGACATTTCAAGCGCCTCAGTCCAAACAATTTGGACCTCTCCAACCATTACCGGTCGCAGAAACTAGACACGATTCACGACTTGCTTCCATCTCCGGAAGTATCGTCGATTTTGGGCACCCCAATCGCTGCTGGTGCACCACCGCTGGCCACGTTCACCTCTTCTTGGCGCGACGCAACAATACGGTCAACAATTCCATAGGCTAGCGCGTCCTGGGCCGTCATGAAATTGTCACGTTCAGTATCTGCTGTTACTGTCTCCACCGATTGCCCGGTGTGGTGAGACATTAACTGATTCATACGTTCTTTCATCGACAATATTTCCCTGGCATGAATGTCGATGTCCGTGGCCTGGCCCTGAAAACCAGCAGAAGGCTGGTGAATCATGACTCTAGAGTTCGGTAGTGTGAAGCGTTTGCCCTTTTCACCCGCGGTTAAAAGGAAGGCGCCCATGCTGGCAGCCTGCCCAATACACAGTGTGCTAACGCTCGGTTTAATGAACTGCATGGTGTCGTAGATGGCCATTCCAGCCGTCACAGACCCACCCGGGGAGTTGATATACAGACTGATATCCTTGTCGGGGTTCTCCGACTCTAGAAACAGCATCTGAGCAACGATGAGGTTGGCCATGTGGTCTTCCACCTGACCCACCATGAAGATGACTCGCTCTTTCAGCAGCCGTGAGTATATGTCGTACGAGCGCTCTCCGCGGGGGGTTTGCTCGATGACGTAGGGCACAAGGCCAGTGGCGCTGACTTCGGGAGCTAGTCCATGTGGTGCGGGCTGAGAAAAGCCAAAACTCATGTTGTATCGTTCCGTTTTAAGTGGTTTCGGCGGTGCCCTCCTCCTTTGATTCGGATTCTGGCGCCGGCGGATTCATTACATCTGCAAAAGCTCGAGGCTCTTCAGTAACAGAAGACTTGGCCACCACAGCCTGCGTGACGGTGTCTTCCAGTACCAGCCCTTCAATGTTTTGCAGCATTTCCGGGTTACTGTAATAGTAGTCGATGACTTGCTGCGGATCTTGATAAGAACCGGCCATGTGTTCAACCTGTTCCCGCACCTTGCCAGCGTCTGCTGTAATACTGTCGCGACGTACTATTTCTCCAACAATCAGGCCAAGTCGCACTCTGCGCCTCGCTTGTTCTTCAAACAACTCGTCGGCCAGCATCGAGGCATCAGCCTCAGCTGCCATTTGCTGCATGAATTGCTCCCGCTGACGGCCGATTTCTTCCTTCACTAGGGCCGCCGGTACATCAATGGGGTTTAGGTCCAGTAACCCATCCATCACCTGAGTTTTTACTTCATTATCGAGTCGAGATTTCAACTCTCGTTCCATGTTCTTTTGGATATCGGCCCGCAGCGTCTCGACGTTACCGTCCTCTATCCCGAAACTCTTCACCAGTTCTTCATTCATCTCAGGAATGACCGATTCTTTGACCTCGTGCACAACGATGTCGAATTCGCATTCCTTGCCCGCCAAATTCTCGGCTTGATAGCTTTCCGGAAACGTGACGTTGATCGTCTTTTCATCCCCAGCCTGCAAACCCACGAGCTGCTCTTCGAAACCTGGGATCATTTGCTTAGAACCCAAGACCAAAGGCGCTTTTTCTGCTTTTCCACCGTCAAATTCTTCACCATCCATTCGACCAGTGAAGTCGATGACAATTTGGTCACCGTCAGCCGATACTCGCTCAACCGTGCTGTAGTCGGTGCGTTGTTCCAACAGTTTGTTGACCATTTCATCCACATCGGTGGTCTGAATTTCAACCACTGGGCGGGTGATTTTTAGTGATTCATCGAATTTCGGGTCAAATTCTGGGTACACCTCAAATGTGGCTTCGTAGCTGAAACCATCCTTGCTGTCTTCCGCGCCCTCGACCGGCTTGATCTCCGGTTGGCCGGCTGGCCGTAATTCTTCCTGCTGCACCGCTTTGTAGAACGAATCGTTGATCAAAGCGCCCAAAACCTCGCCCTTCACTTGAGGCTCAAAACGTTTTTTTACAACGTTCATAGGCACTTTGCCCGGACGAAAGCCGTTGATTTTCGCTGTCTTACTGATGGACTGCAGGCGTTCACTGACCTTGCTGTCGATATCAGTTTGAGGCAACTCAATGGTCATTTTACGACCCAGGCCTTCGATGGTTTCCACGGATACTTGCATGATTGAATCGTCGTTTATTTAATGGTGCGAAAGGGGAGACTCGAACTCCCACGCCATAAGACACTGGTACCTAAAACCAGCGCGTCTACCAATTCCGCCACTCTCGCAAAGGCAATAACATTAGCCGGCAAATTATACCGGAAAGCTGACAGCACCGTTGCCTAGTCGTATAGGAAAAGGTGCGGTACAACAAGTACAAAGGGGAGAATTGGGGTGGACGATGGGGCTCGAACCCACGACCACAGGAATCACAATCCTGCGCTCTACCAACTGAGCTACGCCCACCACAATAGGCTTAATATTAGCGCAAACCGGGTTAGCTGTGTACTAGAAACCCACTGCGGATTTAGTGTCTTGACTCGAATGACCATCAAACCAGCGATCCAGCATGACTTTCACTTGTTCCAAGATCACCGGTTTGGTAAGAAAATCATCCATACCTGCTTCAATACATTGCTCTCGATCTCCTACCATAGCGTTGGCGGTGAGTGCAATGATCGGGCAGCGGCAACCGCCCTCTTTTTGCTCTAGCTGCCGAATCATGTTGGTGCATTCCAGGCCGTTCACTACTGGCATTGATAAGTCCATCAGTACCAAATCGGGTCGATTGGCGGCAAAGACATCGAATCCTTCTTGCCCATTTTCACCCATTTCCACGGTGTAGCCTAAGTTCTCCAACATGGTGGTAATGACTAATTGATTCACTAAATTGTCTTCGACCACCAACACCGTTTTATCCAACGCCGGCACCGCTTTGTCAGCATCATGCAGGGACACAACGTCAGCTGTAGCTTGCGATGCTGAATGATCCGGATTCGATAAAGTGCTTTGGGTAACAGCCGACTGCAAGCCTTCCCATAAAAATTCGTTACGTACCGGTTTTAATAAGGTGCGATGAAAGTTCAGCGTTGCAACAGATTCGCCCTGCACGGCCTGATCAACTGATGACAGCAGCAACACCGGAATATGTTTCAAATTGGGATCATTCATAAACTCACGTTTGAGCTCATGTCCATCCATTCCGGGCATCTGAAAATCAATCACAGCCACATCAATGTGCGGCGGCTCGATGCCTTCACCACGCATTAACGAGATGGCCGCTGACCCACTGTTGACCACGATTGTGTTCATACCCCACAGTTCACAACGGCGTTCCAGCAGCGTGCAGTTCAACACCAAATCATCCACGATTAACACCGTCATACCAGCTAAAGACATCCCACTTTGCTGTGCCGAATCGTCTTTATTTTTTTGCACGGTATCGATGGCAAATGTCACATCAAACGAAAATATCGATCCTTTACCCGGCTCTGATTCTAAGTTAATTCCACTTCCCATTAAACGCGCTAAGCGTGAGGCAATCGCCAGCCCTAAACCGGTTCCATCAAAGCGTCGGTTCGACGCACTATCCACTTGTTCAAACATTTGAAACACAGCATCACGCTTGTCTTCAGGAATACCGATGCCGGTATCTTCAACAGCGATATGCAGATGCAATTGATCCCCTACGACCTGCCCATCAACGTTGATTGCCACATGCCCAACATCAGTGAACTTGACGGCGTTGCCGGTTAAGTTCGTCATGATCTGTCGTAATCGGTGGTGATCAGCGATCACCCACTCGGGCAATTCAGGCGCATAGTTTAAAACCAGCTCAACCCCTTTTGAGTGCGCTCGGATGGAGAGCAGCGCCGCAATATCATCAAGCATTTTGCGCAAATTAAAGGCTTCGGCTGCCAACTCCATTTTGCCTGCTTCTACTTTAGAAAAATCCAAAATGTCGTTGATTAGTGAGAGCAGTGATTGAGCGCTGGAGGCAACCGTATTGGCATACATGCGCTGATCACTGTCTAAAGATGTCTCTAACAGTAAGTCAGCCATGCCAATCACACCGTTCATGGGGGTGCGAATTTCATGGCTCATGTTAGCGAGAAATTCAGATTTTGCGCGATTGGACGCCTCGGCTTGATCTCGCGAGGCTTCCAGTTCTGCCTCCCGTTCTGCCAATTTAACTTCTTGACGTTTTAATTCGGTAATGTCTGTGCGAAGGTCAACAACATAATCCCCTGGCAACGTTGCCAGCAACACTTGCATGTATCGATGGTTAGACACATCGGTACTGCTCAGATCCGTACTTTCGTGAGTTTCAGCGACCATTGGCTCGCCGCTTTTTATGGCTTCCAGTCTTCGAGCTCGAAGACGCTGAATCCAATGTTGGGCTTCTTCTGAATCGTGGGTTTCAAAGCGGCGCATAGCCGCGTAGTTCAGCGTATCCGCGAGGGTACGCCCGGGCCACAAAGCCTCACCGCGTCTTTTGTGATATTCAGATGCGGCCCGATTGTATTGCACAACCTGTTCGTTTTTGTCGTAAATCGTTAGGTAGGCATCGACCACATTCAAAGCGCCACGTTGCAATGTGGCACGACGAAACAGCCGCCGCAAATAAAACGCCAAGGCTAGACCATAACCAAACACCACAATGGCCCCGCACACCGCAGACCAGAAGGCGGCTTTGGGCGGCACATCAAGCAGCCACACGGCAGCCAAATAAACCGCGAGTGCGCAGGAGAACGAAATGACGTAAGGCCCGGCAAAAACCACGGTATTCTCGTGGCGTTCCATAAAGCGCTGGAAGCGCCGCCACGCACTGGCTTTCCCAGCTGCGGGCACACCTTCGTCGTTCGCGTTACTTTTTGCTGATGAATCTAATTCGGACATACGTCAAGACCGTTGCGATACAGTTGTTAACGGCCCTAATCAGTAAGCAACCATAGCTTGTGTATGGAAATTGTGATGCGCGCACCCATCAATGTGCATTTAAAGTATTGAAATTGTAGATTTTATCCGCGTAAGCGGCCCAATGGCCTTGTGCGGCTTGGCGCCGGACGGGATGCGCGCCTGGCAGGACTCGAACCTGCTACCCTCGGCTTAGAAGGCCGATGCTCTATCCGGATGAGCTACAGGCGCATTGCCGATGTGGAGCCATGTGGAATAGTTAAAACAAGATGCAAGGTGAATTTTGGTCGGGGCAGCAGGATTCGAACCTACGACCCTCTGGTCCCAAACCAGATGCGCTACCAGACTGCGCCATACCCCGAGTCATCCACCACGCGTATTGTATAGGAAATTTAACGCGATTCGTCAATCCACGCCATTTGAATTGCTTCCAAGATGCGTTCATTGGAATTTTCAGCGGCGTCATCAAAACCCTCGATTGCCAAAACCCACGCGTGCATATCGGTATACCGAACGTACTGCGGATCAACGTCTGGATGGTTATCGCACAATTCAATGGCGATATCGAGTGTGTCAGTCCATTTCATATTGAGGCCTCGCAGTCGCTTTAGTGATTTTCCTTCACCATGTTTATGGTGTAACGAGGAATCTCGATTTCAAGATTTTCATCGGCAACAATCGCCTGGCAGCTCAAGCGAGAATCAGGATCCAAACCCCACGCTTTATCGAGGAAGTCTTCCTCAAGTTCGTCCGCCTCATCGATCGAGCCCGCACCTTCTCGCACGTGCACATGACACGTCGTGCAAGCGCATGACTTTTCACAGGCGTGCTCAATGTGTACACCGTTTCTCAATAAGGCATCACAAACAGAAATACCTGGATCAACATCGAACGATGTACCGTCTGGACAGTAGTCTGGATGAGGTTGAACTTTGATGGTAGGCATGTCAGGAGTCTTCCGATTCTTCAAGTTGTGCGGCCACAGCATCCACATGCTGGCCCGCCATAAGTTGTTTTACACTGGCGTTCATGCGCCGCTCGACAAAATCAGCGCTGCCCTTTTCTAGTTGTTCTACCGCACTTTTGATGGCGTCGATGTCTTCGCCTTTCGCCGATGCTTTTACCGCATCAATTTTAGAGTCAATGGCGTCTCGTTCTTCTGAAGATAAATGATCATCTCCATCGGCCGCCAATGCGCTCGAAATTGCTTCCAACACGCGTTCTGCATCCACGCGTTGTTCTTGCAGTAGCCGTTTTTGCATATCATCCGCGGCGTAGTCCATGGAATCTTTCAGCATGGTTTCGATGTCCCCATCGCTTAAACCATAACTGGGTTTCACATCGATACTGGCCAACACACCGCTTTCTTTTTCCATGGCGCTTACGGTTAATAATCCATCTGCATCCACTTGAAACAATACCTGAATTCGCACCGCACCCGCCACTCGTGGCGGTATGCCAGTCAATTCAAATCTTGCTAGCGAGCGGCAATCAGCAACCAGCTCTCTTTCTCCTTGCACAACATGCAAGGCAAGCGCGGTTTGACCGTCTTTATAGGTGGTGAATTCTTGCGCCCGAGCAATCGGTATGGTGGTGTTGCGTGGCACAATTTTCTCAGCCAATCCGCCCATGGTCTCTAAACCTAAGGACAGCGGGATAACATCCAATAACAACAAATCGGTGTCCGGCTTGTTGCCCGCTAACATGTCCGCTTGAATGGCAGCGCCAATCGCGACAACTTGATCCGGGTCGATATCGGTGAGCACCGCCTGTTCGAAAAATTCACTCACTGAATCTCGTACCAAAGGTACTCGAGTTGAGCCACCCACCATCACTACCGCGGAGAGTTCAGATTTTTCAATATCGGCATCGCGAAGCACACGACGACAGGGCGATAAGGTTTTCTTCACCAGCGGCAAAATAGCCTGATTTAATTGTTCACGCGTGATGTTGCCTTGCCAACTTTGGTTGCCATCGATGTCCCAATCCACAGCCACCGTATCATCGGCGCTTAATGCTTCTTTAATAGCGCGCGCCTGCTGCAGAGCACGACGCTGACTGCCGCGATCTTCAATGTCACTCACACCCGCCTGCTCGCATAACAAAGCCACCAGTGCTTCATCAAAATCATCCCCACCCAAGGCCGTATCCCCTGCGGTGGCCAAGACTTCAAATAAGCCTTTTTGCATTTTTAATACGGATATATCAAAGGTACCGCCACCCAAGTCGTACACCACCACGGTGCCCGATTCGTCTCTATCTAGCCCGTAGGCAACAGCGGCAGCGGTGGGCTCGTTAATCAGGCGCAATACCGAAAGGCCCGCCAAAGTAGCCGCATCTTTTGTGGCCTGACGCTGCGCGTCATCGAAATACGCAGGCACGGTGATTACCGCACCGACCAGATCGCCACCAACAGAACGCGTGGCGACGTCTTTAAGCGTTTGCAGAATGGCTGAGGACACATCGATCGCCGTTTTGTTACCAGCTTGAGTGACAAAGGCCGGCATGGCATTGACGGTGGTATCAAACTCATAGTGTCCAGCCAGCCACGTGCCTTCTAAATCAGCCGAGCCTTTACCCATCAATCGTTTTGCTGAACGAATGGTGTTTAGAGGATCAACGATGGCTTGCTCTTGTGCCTCTTGGCCGACTGTGACGGATCCATCTTGCGCGTAATGCACAACCGACGGGATAGCACTCTGCCCGGCATCGTTTTGCAACACCGTTGGGGTGCCACTTCGAACAGTCGCCACCAGAGAATTCGTGGTGCCCAGGTCAATACCCACCGCGTCGCGTCGCTGGTGTGGTGCTGGCGCTTGGCCAGGTTCTGAAATTTGTAGTAGGGCCACGTCAGTGAATCGGTGTTATCAGTAAGTTATTCATCAAGACTGGCATCCAGCCTGGCTTCGATAGATTTTACTTCACGCTTCAATTTATCGAAAAACTGCCATTCTCTGACGACTGTGCGTGCCGTTGGCCAGTCTTTCGAATCCGCTGATGCACTAAAGCGCTCGCTGCAGGATTCTATTCCTGCGTTTAATTCCAGTCGTACTTTGTCTAATGCTGAAAACGGATCCGCCGCCTCAGGCGCATCCCCTATCGCCTCACGCAATTCCATCTGTTGCATCAAAAACATCGGGTCCATTTGCGTATCGGTTTCTTCATCTACGCTGATACCGTTAATTCCGAGAAGATAGGTTGCCCGGGATAGCGCTTTTGAGAGATTTTGGTACGCTTCGTTCACCAAACTGGCCGCTTGCATCGACCAGCGTTTCTCAGTCGCCGTTGCCGAGGCAAATCGATCGGGGTGAAGTTCTCGCTGCAACGACTGAAAGCGCTCAGTTAACTTGGCGTCGTCCACATTGAATGCGACAGGTAAGTCGAACAATTCAAAATGATTGTTGGAGAAATCAACCGACATCGCAGCACACAGCGTTAGCGCAAAGCCGTTTTATATGGTGAACGATTCGCCGCACCCACATTCGTCTTTCACGTTGGGGTTACGGAATAAAAACCCTTCATTTAAGCCTTCTTTTTGAAAGTCGAGCTCGGTACCGCTGAGGTACACCAAGCTCTTCTTATCGATGATGACTTTGATGTCGTGATCTTCAAACACTTCATCGTTTGCCGCTACTTCGTCGGCAAACTCCAATACATAAGCTAAGCCTGAGCAGCCTGTGGTTCGCACAGCCAAGCGCAAGCCAACACCTTTTCCGCGTTGTTCAAGGTGCCGCCGTACGTGAGCGGCGGCACTGTCAGTCATGGTAATACTCATGGCAATGAAGCTCCTTCTATAGAAGGTGTTTTTAGCTAGCCTTAGCAGTTTGCTTAGACTTCAAATCGGCAATTGCCGCAGCGATCGCGTCTTCAGCCAACACTGAGCAGTGAATCTTTACCGGTGGCAAAGCCAACTCTTCAGAGATGTCTTTGTTCTTGATGGCTTCCACTTCTTCCAACGTTTTGCCTTTTACCATTTCGGTAACCAGCGACGAGGAAGCGATGGCTGAGCCACAACCATAGGTTTTAAATTTTGCATCTTCAATGCGGCCATCGTCGCCGACTTTGATTTGCAAACGCATCACGTCACCGCAAGCAGGCGCGCCTACCATACCGGTGCCAACACTGGGGTCGTCTTTGTCAAGAACGCCCACATTGCGGGGATTTTCGTAGTGGTCGAGGACCTTGTCGCTATATGCCATGCCAATTTCTCCGTTGAGAATTCAGGTTCTAAATTCAATGAAAATACTTAGTGATGCGCCCATTCGACCGAGTCAATGTCGATGCCTTCTTTGTACATGTCCCAAAGTGGGGACAAATCGCGCAATTTCGAGACCGCGTTCTTAATCAAGTTCACAGTGTAATCGACTTCTTCTTCCGTGCTGTATCGGCCCAGTGTAAATCGGATAGAACTACTGGCCAATTCATCCGCTCGCCCTAAGGCGCGCAGTACGTAAGAGGGCTCCAAACTGGCACTGGTACACGCTGAGCCACTGGAAACCGCAATATCTTTAAGGGACATGATGAGGCTTTCACCTTCCACGTAACTGAAACTGATGTTCAAGTTGCCAGGAACCCGTTGTTCCAAGTCCCCGTTAATGTAAATTTCTTCGAGATCTTTAATGCCATCGAGTAAGCGGTCACGCAGTTTAGACAAACGAGCATTCTCTTCCGCCATCTCCTCGTGAGCGATGCGAAAAGCTTCACCCATCCCAACGATTTGATGTGTTGCTAACGTGCCTGAACGGAACCCTCGCTCATGCCCACCACCGTGAATTTGAGCTTCCAAACGAACACGAGGCTTGCGTCGCACGTAGAGTGCGCCGATGCCTTTGGGACCGTACGCTTTGTGTGCACACAATGACATTAAATCGACGTTCATGTCGTCCACATCAATGGCCACCTTGCCTGGGCTTTGAGCCGCATCAACATGAAAAATCACGCCTTTTTCACGGCAAATAGCGCCCAATGCTTTGAGATCTTGAATGACACCAATTTCATTATTCACATGCATGACTGACGCCACGGTGGTGTCATCGCGCAAGGCGGCACGAAACTGATCCAAATCAACCAGACCATTTTCTAGAGGATCAAGGTATGTGACTTCAAAGCCTTCACGTTCAAGCTGACGACACGTATCCAACACCGCTTTGTGTTCAGTCTTGACCGTTACAATGTGCTGGCCTTTCTTCTTGTTGAAGTGAGCAGCACCTTTTATGGCCAAATTGTCTGATTCGGTAGCACCGGATGTCCAGATGATTTCGCGCGGATCAGCACCGAGCAAAGTGGCGACATGTTGGCGTGCTTCCTCAACCAATTCTTCCGCCTGCCAGCCAAAGCTGTGCGAACGAGACGCTGGGTTGCCGAAGTACCCTTGCTGGGTTAGGCATTCACCCATTTTTTTCGCCACACGCTCATCCACGGGCGTTGTAGCGGAGTAATCCATGTAAATGGGGATGTTCAATGAACTCACGTTATGTAGACCTCAGTAGTAATCTGGCTAATGCGATACGGCGGCGACCATGGGCGAAGGTTGCCGAACCATCTCTTGAAGCTGCCGTACAGAGACAGTTTTTACGTTTTCCTGGTGAATCAGATCTTCCAATGACACACCACTCAAAAATTCTTCAATCTGAGCGCTTAAGCCCTCCCATAGATCATGGGTTAAGCACCGACCGTGACTGTGGCAATTCTCTCGGCCACCACATTGTGTTGCATCAACGGACTCATTCACGGCACCGATGATTTCGGACACAAACACATCCGCTAATGGCTTCGCAACACGGTACCCACCACCGGGGCCGCGCGTGCTAGAAACCAATTTATTCTTTCTTAATCGAGAGAATAACTGCTCCAAGTAAGACAGGGAAATTCCCTGTCGCGCAGAAATTTCGGCTAGAGATACCGGTTTATCTTGGGCATGAAGTGCCAAATCAAGCATCGCGGTGACCGCGTATCGCCCCTTTGTTGTTAACTTCATGAGAAACCCCTAGCTTCGCCGTGGTCTAAATTTCTCATATCCGACTAAATTAGTCAAGAATTCAAAGCGTCTCTAACCGCACCGGGTGTCCAAGCTCTCATGAGCGTTTCGCACAGCCTCTAATTCCTCACGCAATCGAGCCACCTCCGCGCGCAGCTCTTCGATCGGATCGGCAATATCGGTGGTATCAGAATCGACCCCATAGGCTTCGAACACGCTGAGCTGATCGGCTTCCTCACCATCCTGCACCTTGACCAGTTCCAGGCACCGCTGGCTCTCATCTCGGCATCGCACCACTCGCCCCGGGATGCCGACCACCGTTGCGCCTTCCGGCACGGCCTCAAGCACCACGGCATTAGAGCCAATGCGCGAACCTTCGCCCACAGTGAAGGGGCCTAAAATTTTAGCGCCTGCACCAATGACAACATCATTACCCACCGTGGGATGGCGCTTCCCAGCGTTAGTGCTTCGACCGCCTAAAGTGACGCCTTGATAAAGCGTGACATCGTCGCCCACTTCCGCGGTTTCACCGATCACCACACCGGTGCCATGATCAACGAAAAATCTTCGACCAATCACTGCCCCTGGGTGAATTTCGATACCGGTGAGCCAGCGAGCAACGTTGCCGAAAAAACGGGCTGGCCAACGTAATCCTTTGCCCCATAACCAATGGTTCATGCGGTGCAAAAGAATGGCGTGAACGCCGGAATAGCAAGTGAGAACTTCGAAACGGTTACGCGCAGCGGGATCGCGTTCAAAGATGCACGACACATCTTCTTTCATCAATGTCCAAATGCCCATCGTAGTTCACCCCGCGCTATTCGCTATTGCCCGATTTTGCAACATCATAAACCTATTCGCTTGGATCTGGATTTACCTCATTGTCGTGAGCGCCGGACACAGGCCGCTGAACAGAGCTTAAAAACCCGCGCCAGACATTCATTTCAATCTCGTCAGGCCGATTCCGCTCAAAATACTGACGCAGTCGACGCATCAGATGCTTAGGGTTGTCCGGGTCCAAGAAACCCGATTGCAACATCACTTGCTGTAAGTGCTCAAACAATCGCTCCATGGCGGCACCGTCGCTGGGCAAAGCCGGTTTCGCCTCTAGCGTGGTATCCCTGAGTGCGTGCAACCCCGTTGAGCATTCGTAGGCTAATACCTGCACGGCACTGCCTAAATTTAGCGAGCTAAAGTCCGGGTTTACGGGTATTTGAACCAAGTGAGTGCAGCGATCAAGCTCCTGGTTATTAAGACCCGAACGCTCCCTGCCAAACACCAATGCCACTCGTAAGACGGACTCTGCGTTAGCGGCTAGGGTGTTTAGGGTGTCGGCTAATTCACGACTGCTGAGCATGGGTACGGCTAAATTTCTGGGCCTGGCACTGGTTCCGATAACCGCATGGCAATCGGCCACGGCCTCTTCCAGACGTTCGTAGCGTTGAGCGGACAACAGCACATCATCGGCACCCGAAGCTCGTGCTTTCGCCTCGTCGGTGCGATGCGAACAAGTGTCTACCAGTCTTAAGCTGCTGTAGCCCATGGTCTTCATGGCTCGTGCCGCAGCGCCTATATTGCCCGTGTGTGTAGTGCCTATCAGCACAAAACTTAACTCTACTTTCATGGGGGGAAGTGTAAATCACTCACACAACCTGCTACCCATTTCGGACTACAATCGCTGTCGCACTTCCTTTTATTCACCCGGAAACTTTCAAATCCTATGAATCCGATGCTAAACATCGGTGTTCGTGCCGCACGCGCTGCCGGCCGAGTCATCACAAAAAACATGGGTCGTCTAGATTCCATCCGGGTCGAAAAAAAAGGCCACAACGATTTTGCGACCGAGGTGGATCGCGCGGCCGAAGCTGAGATTGTAGAAACCTTACTAAAGGCCTACCCCGATCATGGCGTTTTGGCCGAAGAAAGTGGCCAACTGGGTAACGCCGGCTCCGAATACCAATGGATCGTCGACCCGCTCGATGGCACGATGAACTTCATGCACGGTCTGCCACACTTCTGTGTATCCATCGCGCTTTATCAAAATAAACGCGCATACCAAGCGGTAATCTATGACCCGGTTCGTCAAGAACTGTTCACAGGCGGCAAGGGCGAAGGCGCTTATCTAGATGGTCGGCGCATCCGAGTCAGTGGCGCAAGCCAACTGCAAAATGCTTTAGTGAGCACAGAATTTCCTTACCGAGAAGGCCAAAATTTGGATTTTCAAATGGCCACGCTGCAAGCCCTGTTGGAAAGAACCAGTGGGGTTAGGCGCCAGGGTTCATCCGCGCTTGATTTAGCGTACATTGCGGCCGGCCGAGTTGATGCTGCCTGGCTAGGCGGTTTAAAACCTTGGGATTCTGCCGCCGGTGCCTTACTGGTGCGTGAAGCCGGTGGTTTGGTGAATGACTACCAAGGCGGGGACACCTGGTTGGAGTCAGGCGATGTGCTCGCGGGTACGCCCAAGGTTCATCACGCGATGTTACAAACCTTGGGTGAAATGCTGCGTAAGCACACTTAAGGAATCGTCTCCAGATCCGCACCCTCTTTCTCGACTGGCATTAAATCTTCTTTTGAAATGCCCAGTGCTAACACGGCGGTGCTGGCGACAAAAATAGATGAGTAGGTTCCAACGATAACGCCAATGATGAGCGCCAAAGCAAAGCCGTTGATGATTTTCCCACCAAAGATAAACAAAGACAGCAGCACCAACAATGTCGTGAGCGAGGTGATTAAGGTTCGTGACAAGGTTTGATTGATGGACGTATTCATCACTTGCGCAGGCGTTCCTGATCGCATCTTGCGAAAATTCTCTCGGATGCGATCGAACACCACGATGGTGTCATTCAGTGAGTAACCAATGACCGCCAAAATAGCAGCCAGTATGGTGAGATCAAATTCAACTTGAAATAAAGCAAACACACCAACGGTAAGAATGACGTCGTGCACCAACGCGGCAACAGAGCCAACTGAGAATTTTTTCTCAAAGCGGAACCAGATGTAAATAATGATGCCCACCAACGCCAGCAAGATCGCCATGCCGCCTTTCTCGCGCAGCTCTTCCCCCACCTGTGGGCCGACAAATTCCACACGCTGCATGGTGATGGCTTTTTCACTTGAAGGCTGTAAGGCCGCTTCCACCTCGTTACTTACCTGAACCGATGATGCACCCGGTTGTGGCGCCATCCGAATCAACACTTCCGTGCTGGAGCCGAAGTTTTGCACCACCGCTTCTTCAAAGCCTGCCTCTGTCAGCGTGCTGCGCACAAGATTAAGGTCCGGCGCTTCTTCATAAGCGGCTTGAATGGTGTAACCGCCGGTGAAGTCCACCCCCAAATTCAAACCACGAATTAGTATGGCCAAAATGGCGATGGTAATTAACACCCCCGACACGATCCAAGCAAGCCGCTTGCGACCCATAAAATCGATGTTGGAATCTTGTATGATTTGACGCATGTTGGCAGCCCCTTAAATCGGCAAAGTAGATAGACGGCGATTGCCGAACAGCGCATTAACAATGACGCGCGAGCCGAAAATGGCGGTAAACATCGACGTTAAAATACCGATGCACAAAGTGATCGCAAACCCTTTAATAGAGCCTGTACCCATGCTGAACAAAACAACCGCTGCGATCAATGTGGTGATGTTGGCATCGGCTATGGTGACAAACGCTTTGTCATAACCTGCGTTTATCGCCGTTTGCACCGCAGCACCGGCTTTAAGTTCTTCACGTATTCGTTCAAATATCAACACGTTGGCATCCACCGCCATACCCGTGGTTAACACAATGCCGGCAATACCCGGCAGGGTGAGCGTGGCTTGTAACCCCGGCGCAGACAACACAGCAATAATGAGTACAACATTAATAATAAGAGCTGCGCCGGCAATTAAACCGAACACGCGGTAGTACAGGGCCATGAAAACGACCACTACCGCTAAGCCAACAATCGCTGCCATAAAGCCTTGCCGAATATTGGCTTTACCCAGGTTCGGGCCAACAGTGCGCTCTTCCACAATTTGAATGGGTGCTTTCAAAGCGCCGGAGCGAAGCAGTAATGATATGTCTGCCGCTTCGGTCGCCGTTAAGCCCGTTGTTTGGAAACGGTGGCTGAGTACATCGTTGATGGTGGCCACGCTAATCACTTCTTCAATGTCGCGTGTTTCCTCTACCTCAACGCCATCGACCAAGTTAGTGAATTTCTTTTTTTCGATGTAAACAACGGCCATCGGGTTGCCCACATTTTCCTGCGTCACTTCCAGCATGTTGCGAGCGCCCACGCCATCTAAGTTAACGAATACTGCAGGGCCCCCAGATTGTTGATCGATGCCCGCGGATGCGCCTTTAATTTGATCCCCTGTCACGATAATTTCACGCTGCAATAATACGGGCGCGCCACTTCCACGTCGCTTGTATAAGCGAGCGTCGGTAGGAATGGGGCCACCATTGGCAGCACTGGCCCAATCGGGTTCGCTGCCGTAAACCAAACGGTATTCCAAGGTGGCGGTGGCGCCAAGAATGTCTCGCGCTTTGGCTGGGTCTTGAACCCCTGGCAATTGCACAACGATACGATCTAAACCCTGTTGCTGAATTACCGGCTCGGCGACACCTAATTCATTAATTCGATTGCGCAGTGTGATGATGTTCTGCTGCAGGGCGGCAGTGCGTTCTTCTCGTTCTGCCGACTCTGACAACGCGGCATCAACAAAGAAAAATTCACCTTCATCGCGTGGTGTAAAGAACAACTCGGGTGCGCTGTTACTAAAGATTTGCATCATGCGGTCGCGATCTTCTGCGCCCCGAAAACGCGCTTGTATTTTGTCGTCTCGATATTGAATGTTGGTGCCGCGAATTTTTTCGCTGCGCACCACTCGCTTCCAATCCGATACGTAGCGCTGCTCTGACGAGGCGATGGCGGCGTCCATATCCACATCCATCAAAAAATGCACTCCGCCGCGTAAATCCAGACCCAAGTACATCGGCTCTGCAAAGCTGCGCAACCAAGCGGGGCTGGCTGACACCAAATTAAGCGCCACATTGGTGACACCCGCATCGGTGACTTCTCGGATCGCATCCCGCCCTTTCAACTGATCGTCTTCATTGGCGAACAGAGCCAGCAAGCGATTATTTTCTTCACGAAACTCTAAATCTGTGAAGCCTGCCTGGCTAAGGGCGGTTTTGACCCGATTCTTCACGCCATCAGACAATACCCCATCACTGGATGAGACCTGAACTGCGGGGTCGCTGCCAAAAATGTTGGGTAGCGCGAAGATTAAGCCGATGATGAGAGCGCCTGCGAGCAGCAGCACTTTCCACAGAGGATTGGTGTTAGTCATGGTTGCCTATAACAACAAAAGCCCCTCAAACTCGGGGCAGATTCGGTTAATTCTAGCTGGTGACGGCTTAACCGTTTTTCAAGGTGCCTTTTGGCAAAAGTGCCGCAACCGCTTGACGCTGAATCTTCACCTCGACCCCATCGGAAATTTTCAATGTCAGATAAGCATCGTCATCGGCTTTGGTGAGCGTGCCACCTAAGCCGCCGTTGGTCACAACCTCATCGCCTTTCTTCAGCGCACTGACCATGGCTTTGTGTTCTTTCATACGTTTTTGCTGTGGCCGGATCATCAAGAAATAGAAGATCACCAGCATAAAAACGATGGGCAAAAACTGAATTAGCCCACCGGGCGAACCACCGGCTGCTTGGGCATGGGCTGGGCTGATGAAGAAATCCAAAAGACTCATGTGGGGGCTCGGAAATAAATGATGAAATTGATCCTTAATTATGCCACAGGCCTGCTTACGCCACCCCTTGTGCTCGGCGACGATAGAATGCATCGGAAAAGGCGTCGTACTGACCCACCTCAAGAGCCTCTCGAATGCCCTGCATTACCTGCTGGTAGTAGTGCAAGTTGTGAATGGTGTTGAGCCGAGCACCTAGAATTTCACCGCATTTGGACAGGTGATACAGGTAGGCACGTGAGTAGTTCTTACAGGTGTAACACCCACATTCGGGATGTATCGGCAGGGTATCTTCACGAAACCGAGCATTTCGAAGCCGAATATCACCGTCCACGGTAAATAAATAATCGTTGCGCGCGTTCCGGGTAGGCATGACGCAATCAAACATGTCCACGCCTCGTCTTACCGCTTCTACGATGTCCTCTGGTTTGCCCACTCCCATCAGATAGCGCGGCTTGTGTTCGGGCAAAAAGTGGACGGTTTCATCCAACATTCGTTCACGTTCTTCCTTAGGCTCCCCCACCGCCAGTCCACCGATGGCGTATCCAGGTAAGTCCATATCGACCAACAGCGCCGATGAACGTTCGCGCAGATCGGTGTGCATACCGCCTTGTACGATGCCAAACAAGGCGTTGGTATTTTCCAATTTATTGTGTGCTTCCAGGCACCTCTTTGCCCAGCGCATCGACAACTCCATGGAGACTTCAGCCTGTTTGTGGGTGGCAGGAAACGGCGTGCATTCATCAAAGGCCATGACGACATCCGAACCCAAAGCGTGCTGAATTTGCATCGATACTTCTGGGCTGAGAAACACCTTGGATCCGTCAATGGGTGATTGAAACTTCACGCCCGATTCATCAATTTTGCGCATGGCTGCCAAACTGAATACTTGAAAGCCGCCTGAGTCGGTCAAAATAGGACCCGACCAGTGCATGAAATCGTGCAAATCACCATGCTTTTTGATGATCTCGGTGCCGGGGCGCAGCCACAGATGAAAGGTGTTTCCGAGAATAATTTCCGCATGAATGTCGCGAAGTTCTTCGGGTGTCATCGCTTTTACTGTGCCGTAGGTGCCCACTGGCATAAACGCCGGTGTCTCCACGGTGCCACGTTCAAAATGCAATCGGCCGCGCCGAGCTGCGCCGTCATGGCCAAGCCGTTCAAACTGAAGAGTCATGAGTTAAGTTACTTTTTGGGGCCACACCAACATCGCGTCGCCGTAGCTAAAAAATCGATATCGCTCTTTTACTGCTGCTTGGTAAGCCGATAAAACCGACTGCGTTCCAGCGAAGGCTGACACCAACATCAGCAGAGTGGATTCGGGTAAATGGAAGTTGGTCAACAAGCCATCCACCACATGAAACTGCTTGCCTGGGTAGATAAAAATATCCGTGTCTCCGTCAAAAGGCTGCAGTTCACCAGTGGCCAAAGCTGCACTTTCCAGCGAACGCACTGAGGTCGTGCCAACCGCAATGACCCGATGCCCCGCGGCTTTCGTGCGATTCACGGCCTCTATGGTTTGTTTCGACACAATCACACGTTCAGCATGCATGGTGTGTTCGGTAACGTCCGACACTCTCACTGGTTGGAAAGTGCCAGCACCGACGTGCAAAGTCACGTGCGTGTGTTGCACACCCCGTTTTTCTAACGCGGCTAACAGGTTCTGGTCAAAATGCAAACCGGCGGTCGGTGCAGCCACGGCCCCCTTCTCTGATGCAAAAACCGTTTGGTAGCGATCCAAATCGGTCGCATCGGGCGCCCGGTTAATGTAAGGGGGCAGCGGAATTTGCCCGTGCTGATCGAGCCAATCTGCCACCGATATCGCACCCACATTCATAAGATCAGCAGCGGTTGCACGCAGCACAAAGAGATCTGTTTGACGCTTGACAACTTCGAGTGCTAGGCCTGCAACCACAACGCTAGTGCCTGGCTTTGGCGACTTACTGGAACGCAGTTTTGCCAACAGGGATTCGTTTGACAACACCCGCTCAACCAGCATCTCGATTTTTCCACCCGAGCTTTTTTGCCCAAACAACCGAGCGGGAATAACGCGCGTGTTGTTGAACACTAAGAGATCGCCCGGTAACAACAACTGTGGTAAATCTTGCACCCGATTGTGCGCAATGGCATCGGGTGGGGTTAGCGTCAGCAGGCGACTGTCACTTCGCCGCGTTAACGGAGCTTGGGCGATTAATTCTTCGGGTAAATCGAAATGGAAATCACTTGTTTGCATCGCAACGCAGTTTAAAGGAATCACAGCCTGTTATACTGTGACCACACTGCATGAGCAGTTCCCCCTTCGTGCCGGAGTGGCGGAATCGGTAGACGCGCCGGATTCAAAATCCGGTTCTGGCAACAGAGTGAGAGTTCAAGTCTCTCCTCCGGCACCATAAATCCTTCCCAGCATCCAACTTTAGGCATCTGTCAGACATCCGTCACGGAGTCCGGCTCTTGGGTGACACATAAGCCCGCGCTTTACCAACTCCGGTATTGCTACCAAGAAACCACGAATAGGTTCAAGTATTTAGCTGATTCGTAGATTTATATCTTTAAATTCAATAGGTTAGGAATTTCTTAGTTCATTTAACGATTCTGAGTAACACGTAAGGTTTTTGATATAGCCACGTCAAACCCGCCAGACTGTGCGTTACCCTTTGGGGAGGGCAGGAAGTCCCGATTCTGCAAGCACGTTAAATATGACCCAAATCGACAAACTATTCACACACCGCACTTTGCTGTGGACATGGCTGTTAATCAGCGTTGTGGTGATCACAGGATGTGCAACCGGAAAATCGGTCCGATCCGCTGACGATATGGTTGACGACGGCAAACGCAACACAATGGTGGTGTCGTATGACATCACTCTCAATGTCACCGACAAGCATCCTTCTGAAACCGGCACCAAACTCATCATTCGTTGCGGCACTCCCAACAGTTTGGGCGCTGTACCCGAGTGCTTCCGAGTGTCAGTGCCTTTAAAAGGTCGAACCACTGCCGACGAATTTGTCTACTACTCGTTCAGCACCACAGGCACCTCGGTATTACAAATGCCCTACGGTACCTACCCGATCGATTCAGTCGGCCATAATGTTGTGGTGGATGTTTATCGCACGGTAAAATGTCGTACGGCAAAAGACGGTCGCACAACATGCCGCCCGGTACAGGAAGAAGTTATGGCAAGGCATAGGGCAAAGACACTGCCGGTTGCCGCATTTGACGTGGAACCAGGCCCAGGTTGCTATGCCGGTCACCTGACTATCGTGATGAAAGACGGCGAGCTCTCTACCTACTCCCTGGATCAATCCGCTGCCCAACCCAGCGCTGACGCTATCGCGTTGTTACCCACAAACATTCAAGACACCGTGCGCGGCCGAGTCACTCAACCCTGCTTACCGGGTTAGTGAGTCAACGCACAAAGGAAGCCGAGATCAATGATGATGATTAGAACCGTTCGTACACTTGCCTTGCTGACTGTCTCCTTACCTTTGATGTCTGGTTGCGATACCAGTAACAACGGGTTGATTACATTGGGGGCGATTAATCCCGATGCCATTGTTCAAGGGTTGAATAATCCTAATTTAACCGCGGGTAACACAGGCACGCCTGATGATGTGCCCGTTGGCACGGACACACCGAATGTGCCCGATGAAGGCCCAACCCCACTGGATAGCCCAGAGGTTACTGATCCTGAGCCAACCGGTGAAAGCTCGGTCATATTTTCACGAACCGGTTTAGAAGCCATACTGGGTTACAACCGACTTCGCTGGATTCTGAACGAGACCGACTCGACGTGGGTGGTTGAAGATTATTTTTTCTCTAATGCCAACATCGTGCTTGATTCCGAATCACGCCCGCAGATAGTCCAAGCCTTGCCCGATTTCAGTGGCTCTATCATCGTGCTCTACCTTGTCGATACAGATACCAACACAGAAATTTATTCGATCGCTAGAATTTACAGTGACGAATCGGTAGTTGTGCATTTGTTCGTACCCGAAGATCCCGTATCGCTAGGCGTTTTTGTTTACTGCTTTCCTAATGAGGCGATTGATATCTGTATGGAAGATATTGTGGATAACCCTGATGGGAATATGATATTCGAATCCTCCCCGAACCCAATTGCAGTGGCCAGTGGAACATCTAGTTTTGTGAGAAGTCCGGATGAGGCCGTAGCTTGGATGCAGTATGCACGAAACAACTCCAGCTTGGTCAATGACCGCGCGCCTAGAAATTCCAGCTTAACCATGGAACAAATCAGGACTGCCATCGTACGCACCGTGGTGGCTGCTCACTAGAAAAATCGAAAGATGTAGGAGTGGCAGACAGAGAACTCTGTCAAAAAAAAGGATGGGGTTCGTTATTCAATTTATAGCGAACCACTACTCCAACCGATCACATAGGAATATCTACGGATGGGTAACCTAGACAGACGTTCATACCGCGGCAATCGCGCATTAAAAGCCTTTCGAACATTCGGGCTTGTTTGCACAACCTTATTATTAGTCGCGTGTTTAGAGGGAGTCGAGCTCGATCCTCTTCCAGCGCTAGTAAACACACAAAACGACCCACCGATCGCAATGGATGTGCAGCCACCGGAGCTTGCTCCAGCACCCTCACCCGACCAAGCAGAACAGACGGTGTCCACGCCAGCGCAGCTATCAGAACAACCACCCGCTTATGATCAAACCGGTGCTCTAGCTCGATTGACACCGGCGACACAGTTTACTTATCGATTTCTCAGTAATGATCAGATCGTAGAGGAGATTTTACCCGTCTCAGCAAGTGATATTTCTCTGGATTCCGATGGCAGCGGTGCTTCGTTGGAGACAAACGTATTTATTGGCGAGCGCTTAATCTGCCGATTCGCCTCACCCATTTACTTGTGTTTTCGCCTGTTTCCAACCGGCAGCGCTGTATTCAACGCATTTGAATTAAATGCATATAATCAGGGCAACGGTGCTTTTGAAGTTTGCCCGGCGGGTATTTCACTTGAAGAATGTACCGACAATTTTGTAGCATCACCCGATGGCGCCTTATCGGTTCGTTCGGGTATAGCAAGCTCGACATTGCCTTACAATGATGAGCGCTATCAAGTTCAAGGAGGCGCTTACTTAGACTACTTAAAGCAAAGCGCACTCGACGAGCCAAACGAATTAACCGGTAACTTCCCGATCGATTCGATGCACATAAACCAAATGCTACTGACTGCGACAGACCACACGTTAATGTAATCAACAGCAGCATAATATCGTTAGCCAATATTTATCATCAAGGACAGGAATGATGACAGTTCTAACTCAACGCAAGCCACGACGAAATACGACTCGTCTTTTAACCGTTATCGCCCTTCCAATCGTATTGACAGCGTGTGAACCGGACTCACAATCTCTCATCGATCCGTCGGCTTTATTTTCACCTATTGCTATTGCCGCTAATCCGGCTAACAATGTGGATCCGACGGAATCGGAACCGGGCCCTGATCCAGTTACTGATCCAGTTACCAATCCAGGTAATGAACCGACCACTGAAACTCCTACAGGTCCCACGACACCCGCTTCACCACCTACAGCGCCATCGACACCCTCCTCACCTCCACCAACCGTTGGCTCAACATCAACTGCAGACGAGGCATTACAGCTTCTCACTCGTGGGCCAATCAATGTGTCCATGCGCTTCAATGCCGATAACACACTGGTAACCGATCAGTTTTCCTTTTCAGAATCCGACTACGATGTAACCAGCGGTGGGCTACCCGTCCTCAGCACACTAGACACCGTAGGTCCGGCGGTGTGTTCATTTGTAGAGGCGACTCAAGAGTACTTATGTTTACGCGCTTTCGATTTTCAGCTTATCAATCGTGTCTGGTATTTGTACTCATTGGATAACAGTACATCTGGGTCTGGTGTGTTCGAAAGCTGTGATGCAAACGATACGCAAGACGCCTGCAGTTCAAACCTAACTGGCAATCCGGACGGCACTATCACTGTATCAATCGGTGCGAACATTGGGTTTGAAAATCTACCCAACCCAGCCCCTTATCTGGCCTATGGAGCACAAGGCTCAGCGGAACGATCTGTTTCAAACAATTCAACCGTAGCTGAAGAATATCGCAATGCGGTTTATGCAATCGAAGCGCTAGCGGCAGAACGTTAAAAAACTGCTCAAAGCCCGATTCAAATCGATTTTTGAATCGGGCTTTTTATTCTCAGCGTATTAGACAGATACAATGTTGTGTGCAGGCCCATAGGGAAAGCCTGTGATGTTTTCAGCGCCTGATTCAGTGACGACCAGAATATCGTGCTCTCGATACCCACCTGCACCAGGCTCGCCATTCGGTATCGTTAGCATGGGCTCCATCGATACCACCATATCGGACTGCAACACGGTATCGATATCTTCTCTAAACTCGAGCCCTGCTTCGCGACCATAGTAGTGAGAGAGCACACCAAACGAGTGCCCATAGCCGAAGGTGCGATATTGCAACAGATTATTTGAGGCAAAAAAATCGTTTAATACCGAACAAATCTCTGCACAAGAAACTCCTGGCCTAATCATCGACATACCCAGTTCATGCGCTTCAACATTGGCGTTCCAAATTTTTAACGATGCATCATCGACTTCACCGACAAATAATGTGCGTTCCAGCGCTGTGTAGTAACCTGAGATCATGGGGAACGTGTTTAAGCTGGTGATGTCACCACGCTGCAATTGCCGAGTGGTGACGGGGTTATGCGCACCATCGGTATTTAGGCCTGATTGAAACCATACCCAACTGTCACGTATTTCACTGTCGGGAAAATCTTTAGCAATTGCCAGTTCCATGGCATCGCGTCCTGCCATCGCAACATCGATTTCACGCGCGCCTAATGTCATGGCGTTTCTGACCGCTTCACCTCCAATATCGGCAATGCGTGCACCCGCTTTTATCAATGCAATCTCTTCGGCTGACTTCACCATGCGCAGTTGCATGATGTCATCACTAACATCTTCAACCTGACGTCCCGTAAAAAACGCATCCAGTTTCGCTTTTTGCAATAACGTTAAGTGATCAGATTCAACACCTAGGGTGCCATTCTCAGGAAGTACACTTTTTGCCGCTCGCCAGTAGTTATCGCGGCGCCAATCGGTGTACACCACATTGTTGCCATAACATCGTCGCCAGGGTTGACCATAATCAATATTGGCGGACAAAGTGATGCAATCGGTTGCGGTGACAACACAACCGTAGGGTCGGCCGAATGCACAATATAAGAAGCCGCTGTAGTAAGCCACGTTGTGCATTGAGGTGAGTAGTACTGCCGATACGGAACGCTTTGCCATGGTTGTACGCAGACGCGTTAACCGCTGTTCGTACTCATGATCGGAGAAAGGTAAAGTGTCTTTTGCACCATTGGGTATGGGCAAAAAATCAGGACGTTGAGGAAGGTTGCTCATCATAATCACCTGTATTCACCGGGCTTTTATGCATGAACGGCCCGGGTCAATATCCGGGCGTACAGGATTTCTCAAAGATAAGGTTTTGTCCCAACGTCAACAGCAACGTCAAAATCAAAACCCAGCCATGAATGCCTTTCTAGCGACGCCATCGCTGTCGGCTGCCGGACTATACAAAAGACCGACTGCAAAATCAAGGTTTCTGATTCGTTACTTGAAGGCACAAATTTCTGCGAAAAATTTCCATCACGTTGCCGTGAGGTTAGTTTGGTAATACAACAAGTCAGTGGGTAAATGACAAAATGACTGGCAAGATCTAATAAACTGGCAAGGTAGAGCGATGACGCAGGAATTCACACATTCGGTTTGACACAACTTGTTAGAAAGCTCACCATAATCCGGCAATTCTCACCAGAATTGTAATCGGCGTGTCATAAACGTGCGTCATAAACGAACCACAAATAATCAAACACGTACACACTCACCTAACGGAGATTGATGATGAATTACCGCAAGCACTTACTGTCTACGGCTATTGCTGCCACGACGTTATGGAGCACATCCGCCTTAGCGGCCACAGAAGTTCAATTTTGGCACGCATTTACTGGCCGATTGGGTGAATTGGTTGCTGAGCAAGTCGCTACCTTTAACTCCAGCCAAGACGATTATGCCGTGGTCGCCACGCATAAAGGTAACTACTCAGAGACACTGAATGCCGGTATTGCTGCATTTCGCGCGAAAGAACAACCCCACTTATTGATGGTATTCGAAGTGGGTACGGCCACCATGATGGGTGCTAAAGGTGCCATCAAGCCCGTATACGAAGTGATGGCTGATGCGGGTGCAGAATTCGATCCAGACGCCTACATCGGGTCGGTTAAAGGTTATTACACCACTACCGATGGGCAGATGTTGTCATTACCATTCAACTCGTCTACCCCCGTTCTGTGGGTGAACAACGATGCGCTAAAAGATGCGGGTATTGATCCTAGTGTTGATTTATCCACTTGGCAGCAGGTCGATGACGTTTTAGGGAAACTGAAGGAAGCCGGCAGTGAATGCCCATTAACGACGGCTTGGCAAAGTTGGATTCACCTAGAGAATTTATCTGCCTATCACAACACGCCGTTTGCGACTAAAGACAATGGGTTTGCTGGAGCTGACACCGAATTAGCGTTGAACGGTGAACTGCAAGTGCAACACATTCAAGCAATGGGTGATTGGGCGCAAGATGGCAAATTTATTTATGCCGGTCGTCGTAACGAAGGTGGCGCAAATTTCCGTGCTGGTGAATGCGCGTTATTCACAGAGAGTTCGGCAGGCTATGCTGGCATCAAAGCGGAAGCTCAGTTCGATTTCTCAGTTCGCCCACTGCCCTACTGGGATGGTGTTGAAGGCGCTCCACAAAACACGATTATCGGTGGTGCGTCTTTATGGGCTATGACAGGCCATGAAGATGAGGAATACAAAGGGGTAGCGGCATTCTTGAACTTCCTATCTACACCTGATATTCAAGCCAAGTGGCACCAAGACACTGGATATCTCCCCATCACCATTGCGGCGGGCGACAAGACTAAGGCAGATGGTTTTTATGATGAGAACCCCGGTACGGATATCGCAGTTATTCAAATGACTGCGAACGAGCCGACGGCTAATTCAAAAGGATTGCGCTTGGGATCATTCGATCAGATTCGCGGCATCATTGATGAAGAGCTAGAAGCGGTCTGGACAGGAGATAAAACAGCCCAGGCGGCTTTGGACAGCGCTGCAGAACGTGGTGATAAATTACTGCGTCGATTTGAGCAAGCTAGCCAATAAATCGTTACGTCATTCACGCTTGATATAGGGAAGACCAAGCGCCCTCAGTGACTTTGAGCGGTTACTGGGGGCGCTCTTTCCGAACGAACCCGCTCACTAAGGCACCCTATGCAGAAACGTGTCACCTTTAACGGCTGGCTGCTGCCGATGCTGTTAGTGCTGCCTCAGCTTTTGATTTCGGCTGTATTCTTTTTTTACCCTGCTGGGCAAGCACTCTATCAATCTTTGTTTATTCCTGACCCGTTTGGTTTGTCATCGCAGTTCGTTGGATTAGGAAATTTTGAATACTTATTGGGAGATAAGTACTACCGCGCCTCGTTTTTCACCACGGCTCTGTTCTCGACTTTGGTGACTGTCGTTTCCATGGTTCCAGCGTTATTGTTGGCCGTGTTGGCGGACCGCTTGATCAAAGGTGCAGGTACCTACCGCACTTTACTCATCTGGCCCTACGCGGTGGCACCGGCGGTGGCTGGTGTGCTTTGGTTGTTTATGTTCAACACACGTGTGGGCGTGGTGTCGTGGTATCTAGGGCAACTCGGATACGATTGGAACCATGTATTGAACGACGGCGAAGCGATGGGCTTGGTGGTTGTGGCATCAGCATGGGGCCGAATTAGTTATAACTTTTTATTCTTTTTTGCGGCCCTGCAAGCGGTGCCTCGCTCTGTCATTGAAGCGGCCGCCATAGATGGGGCGCGTTTTTGGCGCCGATTTTTCACGATCGTACTGCCACTGCTGTCACCCACCACGTTCTTCTTACTGGTGGTAAACATCGTATACGCATTCTTTGAAACCTTCGGCGTGATTCATACCATCACCTCTGGCGGACCACAACAGGCGACCACCATTTTGGTTTACAAAGTCTTCTCGGATGGATTTGTAGGACAAGACCTAGGATCCTCGGCGGCACAGTCGGTCATATTATTAATTGTGGTGGGTGCACTGACGGTGTTTCAATTTAAATTTGTAGAAAAGCGGGTGCACTATTAATGAGTACTCAATCGCACTCAGGCATGGTGGAGAAACGAGGCACAAGTTTGTGGTTAACTCATGCGTTGATGATTGCCGGTGTGCTCGTGGTGTTCTTTCCGATTTGGTTGGCGTTTGTGGCATCTACGGTTACGCAACAAGAAATTGTTCAACCTCCCATGCCATTATTGCCCGGTGGCGAATTTATCAATAACTACACCAAGGCGCTCACTTCGGGTGTAAATGTTCCGGTGATGACCATGCTGATCAATTCGTTGATCATGGCGCTGGGCATTGCTATTGGTAAAATTATCATATCTTTACTATCCGCCTTCGCCATTGTTTACTTTAAGTTTCCAGGTCGAACCTTTTTCTTTTGGCTAATATTTTTAACGCTCATGTTGCCGGTAGAAGTTCGTATCGTGCCAACCTATGAAGTGATTGCGGGATTTGGCTTATTAAACAGCTACTCAGGGTTGATTTTTCCGTTGATTGCTTCAGCGACTGCCACGTTTTTATTTCGGCAATTTTTTATGACAATTCCTGATGAATTAACTGAGGCTGCACGCTTAGACGGCGCGCGCCCAATGCGCTTTTTCATCGATATCGTACTGCCTATGAGTCGTACCAACATCGCTGCGCTATTTGTCATTCTGTTCATATACGGATGGAATCAATATCTATGGCCGCTTTTGATTACGACTGACCCTGAAATGAACACCATTGTTATGGGGATAAAACAAATGTTCCCATCCGGTGACGATGTGGCCGACTGGCCTGTCATCATGGCCACCTCCATCCTGGCCATGATTCCACCGGTATTTGTGGTGGTCTCAATGCAAAAATTATTCATCCGCGGTTTGGTTGATAGCGAAAAATAACTATGGCAACGCTCACTTTAGAGAACGTTAAAAAAAGCTTTGGCAAAACCGATGTGATTCATGGTGTAGACCTATCGGTAAACGATGGGGAATTCATCGTGATTGTGGGGCCGTCTGGCTGCGGTAAATCCACGTTGCTGCGAATGGTGGCGGGGTTGGAAACAGTCTCCGGTGGCAACATCGAGATTGACGGGAAAACGGTGAACGATTTAGAACCCATGGATCGTGATATAGCCATGGTATTCCAGAACTACGCACTTTACCCACACATGAGTGTGCGAGAAAATATGGCGTATGGATTGAAAGTCGCGAAGGTACCAAAACCGGAACGCGATGAAAAAGTTGCGGCGGCAGCACAACGATTGCAGTTAACTGATTACCTAGACAGAAAACCTAGGGAGTTGTCTGGGGGGCAACGCCAGCGCGTTGCAATGGGGCGTGCCATTGTGCGCGAACCAGCGATATTTCTATTTGATGAACCCTTATCTAATTTAGATGCCAAGCTGCGGGTTCAAATGCGTTTGGAAATTAAACAGCTGCAATCCTCTTTGGGCGTTACCTCGTTGTACGTCACTCACGATCAAGTGGAAGCCATGACCATGGCAGATCGCATGATCGTCATGAACAAGGGACTGGCTGAACAAATCGGCACCCCACTGGAAGTGTATGAAAACCCCGCTAGCTTGTTCGCAGCGCAATTCATTGGCAGTCCTGCGATGAATGTGTTGAAAGGCGACGTGAATAATCAAACTCTATCACTAGAGAATGGCGCTTCCATGCCATTCACATCAAAACATCAGGGACCCGTCCACGTTGGCATTCGACCTGAGCACATTTTCCCAGCCGATGATGGCATTTTGTCGCTGGCGTCTAGCTACGCTGAACCCTTAGGCGCTACCACATTGCTACACGGAAGCTTAGAGGGATCCAACGCGCTGTTAACCGTTAATTTACCCGGAATTGCAGTCGGTGCTGGTAGCCCCGGACAACCTCATGCGAAGAAATTTAATTTTGATGCCGCTCATGTGCATTTGTTTGATTTAGAGACTGGGTTAAATTGTACATAGCAGCTTTATTAACCACCCGGCAGGTATAAGCTGTTGGCAACTCCCTAACCGAAGATTCACTGGTATCAAAAAACTCCTGCGAGTTTTTTTTATCTGATAACTCTGCAGAATCTACATCCTCTGGCACTATTGAATCCATCGACTCAGATAAATCAAACCCCGTATCACTAGACAGTAGATCATCCAATCGGTAGCCACAATGTGGAACCGCTTTACCATCGGGTCGGCGAAAGAACATCTGGCCAGCGTTATCTCGTTTCACTGAGTACCCGCCTTCATGAACCAGCTTATGATGGGCAGAACACAGCAATACCATGTTATCAACGCTGGTCTCTCCCCCATCAGCCCAGTGTTTAATATGATGCGCATCTACAAATCGAGTATGCGTACAGCCTGGGAAACCACAGCCTTTGTCACGCGCCCAAAGGGCTCTGCGGATCGCTGTTGGAACTGTGCGAACTTTACGCCCGACATTTAAAGGCTCACCCGATTCGGATTCAATCAAAGGAACAATGGAGCCATCACAACAAATACGACGAACCGATTCAATCGGCAATTGGGACGTGCCTGCTTCAGAGCCAGCAAGTGCGGTTTCATCAACATGCACCACAACCTGGTAGTGATCAGCCGTACTTGATGACACTTTCTGGAGCGAACTAATTTCAGAGCTGTTTTCATAGCTTGAATTAACACCGATACCCGTGCCATCAAGAAACGAGCGGCAAACGCTGACCAACGCATCCACTTGCTGAGCCCGCCACGAAATTGCTTCCTCGGGTAGCCTAGTGATTGAGCCCGTGTCACTGGACAGCTGAACCGCCGCCTTCTCTAGCGCTTTTTCTATCACTGTAGCGTCATCCACGGCCAGCTCAATGGAAAAATGCACGGTATCACCGGACGGATCCTGCCAGATACGTATATCCCTTTTCTCATTTGCACGATTAGCAGCCGCCGTAGATTTCTTCTGCGCATTGCGGCGCTGCTTACAATGCTCCTCAACATGGCGAGCCGTAATGCGCAACGCCATGTCTATTAATTCGGCTTCGTTCGCCGGTGTGGCGATGCGGGTGATTGCACGCACCTTGGTGTAGGAAAGTTTGCCCGTGGAAAACGCATCCGAGATCAGAGGTAATTCTTTTAAAGCATGAGCCATTCTTAGTTTGTCGCGAGCCGCGCCAGTAGAAAGATCACACCGCCACTTCAACCAAGCAAGCGCATCTGAGAACCCCCATTTTGCCCAACCTGCTCGTTCATCAAATTCGCGGATAAGAACCATCAATTGATAGTTTGCCGAATTGATGGTACGACCCAATTTTCCAATTTCAGCATCCAGTGCTTCAATTTCTTTGCCACTGTTGAAAGCTGGCTGAGTATGAGCTTTTTTTTGGGCCTGCGATTTCTGCTTTGCAGGCTGAGTATTTTTTGATGAAGAACCCAATGAAATTTTCATGTTTAAACTTCCGTTTTTTACATGCTGGCATTTTTTACATTGTTTCGAATTCCATTGTGCAGTTTTACTATATATATTATCAGTACAATGACACCTATATAAATTAAGCTAATTTGCAGCATTCATGCACCCTTGGTCACTAATTTATCTAATACTTATACCAAAATATAGTTGCCGCTGATCGTCGATAGTGTTGTGGTGTAGGAGAAGCGCTCTTTCAAAATTTCGCACCTACATTCTTCGATAAAAAAGAAAAGGTTATAGAGTGAAAAGATTAATAAATGCACTCGCATGTGTATTGGCTATGACAGCCTGTGGTGGAAGTGGTAGCGATAATAATTTGAACTCGCCAGACACTGTTTCAATAAGCCAGTCAGCTGAGCAAGACACTAATCAAGAAAATACTGATCCTACCAACAATATCACCGAGAGCGAAAACGGCATAACTGTATCTTCGGAGTTTATCGGGTATTGGCAAAATGAATTATTCCCCAATAACTATTGGGTCGTCATGCAGGACAGTATCACTAACTTCGGGTATCTACCTTCGACTCAATGTGTGCGCATCGATGCAACATTACTGTCTTCATCAACTTTCACTATCGACCAGGGAATTGGGGCTGGCGATCAGATTTCCATGCGCATCGAGGACGGAAAATTGATTCTGGAAGCTACTGCGCTTCGCGCCATGCATTCACAAGTTGATGAATCTGATATACCGCTGCGCTGTTTTGACCTACCTGCGTCAGCTGAAACTATGCCTAGCACCAATACGGTGAGATATACCGACAGTTTTCTTCAAATTGATTATCCCGCCGACTGGATTTTAGATACTAATCCGAACGGAGGTACAGCCCAATTTTTAAGCCCTGAAACTAATGAGAACGGTTTTTTGCCTAACTGTGTAATTAATTCGTTTTACAGCCCAGGCAGTAACTTAAATGCGATTACCAATGACGCTCTTACGCAGTTTGATTTAAGCCCAGCACCGGAGGTTAGTTTTTTAACTGTCAATGACACACCGATGTCTCGAACAACTGGCTTCGTTACCCTATTTGCCCAGACAATAGATATTAATCAACAACTCGCCTTTAAAGATGATTTTACTCATCAAGCTGTTTGTTTGGGTACGAACTTAGACATACAAATACTCAATTCTATGGTTGTTTTATGAGATATCGTAGATACACACCACGCTAAATTACGAACGATTGCTCTGTATGCAGATGCAGATGCTGCTTTTTTTGGCTCAAACTCGTAAAAAGTTTAAGGTACACCCAAAAAACGTCAAACAGACATTCCTCGTACGTTATACCCAATAAGCACACAGGCCCCACGAGCGCACTGATGAACGGATATACACTGCAAACTGGACGAATTGCCCGCCAAGAGCCGCAACAAAAAGCCGAATCCCCACAGCCTAAGCTCCCGGTATTTTGCTTCATTTTAATGTTAGCCCTGGCAATTGCCTTGGCAAGCGCAGAAGTCGCTCGTGCGGAGACAGTGGAACTTAAATTGATCTCACCAGCAGCTTTACCAGAGCCTGTTAATTTTCTTACCGGCATGGTTGCGATCACATGGGTCTATCGCACACAAGACAACATGCCGTTCACTGAGCACCACGCGATAACTTCCGCGCATGTGGCTGAGGCGATTGAATCACAGGGGCCGGTACGTGTGCAAACTAGCGATGAAGGAGAATTATTAATTGGCACGCAACCGCAGATGCCAGGCGTATTAGTCAGTGCAAGACGATACGCAGATTGGACGCTAGTCAGCGTATTGCGCTACGAGAATGATCCCAGTCACAGCCATGGGGTATTTAAATTTTGCAGCCAAGACGATCCGGTAGAACGATGCGCAGCCGCTTTGGTGAATCAACCCGATGGCAGTGTGACCATGACCACCGGCAACGCCAGTATGACTGCAACCGACGCCTTGGGTGATTTAGACAAGGTTATTGTAGAGAATCAGTTACTCGCACTACTGAACTTATAAAATTTCGTCGATATGAACGGAACGGTCAAAGTCTAAGATTCCCCTGATTAAAAAAAGGTTTTAACCTAGCTAGACGCCATTTTACTCGGCGTCATTCGCCCATCCAGTGAATCTATCACCTTGTCTAAATAAGGTTTATGTTCACGAATTTCCTCACGTGTTAAGCCATCCACTTCATGTGGGAACACTAACCATTCTGCTGTTTCGTGAACAAAATAGTCTGGCTTCATTTTTGTTTTATTTTTGGTCGGCTTGTAATAGGCGGTAGCCACCTTAATACGTTCAGGCGCATTTTTCCGGGCGCGCCCGCTGATCTTTTCGATGATGGCTTGCACGCTTAAACCCGTGTCAAACACATCATCAACAATTAATAACGAATTTTCAGCATTAATCTGTTTTGTTAAATACGATAAGCCATGTACGCGAACACGAGAACGCTGCTGCTCTATGCCGCGATAACTGGATGTACGAATGGAGATGTGATCAGTTTCAATGCCAAAGAAATCCAAAATCTCTTGCACAGCAATGCCGACCGGTGTGCCGCCACGCCAAACTCCCACAATGTAATCAGGGCGAAAATCACTTTCCAAGATTTGTCGCGCGAGCTCGACAGAATCTTGCATTAAATCTTCAGCAGTAATAAAAGTTTTATCTATAGCCATGAATTAAGACTCTGTGCCCGCCATTCCTGGAAGACGCGTTTCATGAAGAATGGAAGCTAAGGCTTCGTTAGGGTTTACAGCTTGCGTGATGGGTCGTCCAATAACTAAGAAATCACTGCCATTTTGTACCGCCTCTGATGGCGTCATCGTACGTCGCTGATCGTCGCTGGCCAGCAACGAGCCCGACGCTTTAACCGCCGGCCGCACCCCTGGAGTGACAGTGAGAAAGTCAGCTTTAATAGAACTCACGCTATCTTGAATGCGAGGCACTTCTTGCGGCGAACAGACCACCCCATCCAAACCAGATTGAGCCGCGAGTACTGCTAAATCCACCGCTTGATCAGCGGCACTTTTGCTGTAGCCAACGCCCTTCACATCCTCATCAGTCATGCTGGTGAGAATAGTGACACCTATTAATAAGGTATCACTGCCAGCATTGTGCACAGCGGTTGCCGCCGCATCCATCATGCGTTGACCACCACTGGCATGCACGTTAACCATCCACACACCTAACTCACAAGACGCTGTGACAGCTGCTGCAACTGTGTTCGGAATATCATGAAATTTTAAATCCAGAAAGACATCAAACCCCAAGCGGGATAATTCAGTGACCACTTGAGGCCCTGCCCGCGTGAACAACTCTTTCCCCACTTTAACGCGGGATAAATTCGGGTCGATGGTATTAGCAAATGCTAACGCATCGCTGGCTTTAGAAAAATCGAGAGCCGTGATGACTTTACTAGAACTCACTATTCGCCTTCTGCACCAATGATCGTTTGTACGGTATCCCAAGTGCCACAACTGGGGCAGCGCCAATGCAATTGATTCCCCTTAAACCCACAAGAAGCACATTGATATTGTGCCTTGTCTTCTATGACTTCATCCAAAAGGGTTCGGATTGTTTGCACTTTTTCCTTTTCAGAATCAGGGGCAACTTCGATTTGGTCCGACACCCAATCGCGTAAACCACGCAGTGACGGTCGCTTTAAAATTTGATCTTTAAAAAAACGGTTCGCTAACTCGCGACCGTGTCGCTCTGCAATGACCTCGCGCGTTGCACGAATCACTGAATAAGCATTACGTCGTTCTGAGATCTTTTTGATAAATTCATCCAAGCTGGATGAAGAAGAGGGCTGCGCTAATGCGTTCAACCACGAATCAATGATTTCAGGCAGCAGTGAAGGTTGCGCCGCTTCCACGTATTCAAAGTGTCGAACAGCCTTATCCCAGTCCCCGGTATTACATGCCGCGTTCGCCAACGCTAATTGCGCTCGGGCTCCATTGGGGTATAACTCATCAGCTTCCAACAATAATTTCTGAGCTTGTTCTGTATAACCCGCCTCAGCTGCCTCTTCCGCTAATTCGCAGCGATAATGAGCCATTCGGTATTTTAATGAGTCACTGCGCTCATCATCGTTGGCGCTTTCACTCAAGGCCAATGCTTTTTTGGCAATTTCCGTCGCTTGCGCCCAATCGCGTTCGCGTTCATACAATTGCATTAAGCTTTTGCAGGCGTCTTCAACCCGATGCCCAGAATTCAACAACTCTTGAAACGTCGCTTCGGATCGATCTAACAAGCCGGCTGATTCAAAATCTCGCGCCAGTTCAAATCGAGCTGCGGCTTGCACCGGCTCTCCCAGCTCAACCTTTTCCATCAAGCGTTGGTGCAAATGAATCGCCCTATCCACTTCCCCTCGACGGCGAAAGAAATTACCCAGGGCTAAGTGAGTTTCAGCCGTTTCTAGATTCAAATCATCCAGATTGGCAAATAATACTTCATCACTTTTGTCGGTTTGCTCGTTGAGTAATACATTCAAACCTTTATGAAAATTTTGCGCGTGATCCCAAAACGCATCCGGATGTTTGGCTGCACTTCGACGCGCAGCAAACCAGCCCGCCGCCGCCGCAACCGGCAACAGAAACCACAATAGATTTAGCATGGCAGGACTCGGGGCGTGCAGTTACTCGTCGTCATTGCGCGATTTATAACCGCCATCGACTCGCTCTCTGAGCTCCTTACCGGGTTTGAAATGGGGAACGTGCTTGCCAGCCAACGCAACAGCGTCACCCGATTTAGGGTTACGTCCAATGCGCGCTGCACGGAAATGCAAACTAAAACTGCCGAATCCGCGAATTTCAATACGGTTACCACTCGCGAGTTCGGCACTCATTTTCTCCAGGATCCCTTTAACCGCCAATTCCACATCGCGCCGTTCAAGATGGCTTTGGCTGTTCGCAAGCTTCTCGATCAAGTCAGACTTGGTCAAGCTTGTGTCGTTCTGGCTGTCATCACTCATGGAAAAAATATCCTCATGGGCGATCCGACAGGCCTTCCTTGGCCGCTGTCAGGATTTTAATCGTTTGCAAAAGACCTAAGCGTCGGCGTCGGCGTCGTCGCTACCTTCAGCGCCACGATCTCCCAACTGTTCCTTCAACAGATCACCGAGAGTTCCGGCACTTGCAGGTTCACCTTGCGAGCTTGAGTAATCATTCATCGCTTCAGTTTCTTCTTCGTAGTCCTTCGCTTTAATCGAGAGACTCAACATGCGTGATTTACGGTCGGTGCCTGTGAATTTCGCTTCAACCGAATCACCTTCTTTAAAGTGATGGCGCACGTCTTCCACACGTTCACGTGAAATCTCACTGGCGCGAAGAACCCCTTCAACACCTTCACCTAAGTCGATAACCGCATGCTTTGTGTCAACTTCGCGAACAGTACCTGTCACGATGCTGCCCTTCGGGTTGTCCGCAATGAATTGACCGAATGGGTCACGTTCGATTTGCTTAACACCTAAGGAGATACGCTCACGCTCCGGATCAACTGCAAGAACCACCGCTTCCAGTTCATCACCTTTCTTGTAGTTATGAACGGCATTTTCGCCCGTGTCATTCCAAGACAAGTCAGATAAGTGAATGAGACCATCGATACCACCTTCTAGTCCAATAAAGATACCGAAATCGGTAATGGACTTGATGGTGCCCGACACTTTGTCGCCCTTGTTGAATGATTCGCTGAATTCTTCCCATGGGTTCTGCTTGCATTGCTTTATGCCAAGAGAGATTCGACGACGTTCTTGATCGATGTCAAGAATCATGACTTCAACTTCATCGCCTAAGGCAACGACTTTGTTCGGGTTAACGTTGCGATTAGTCCAATCCATTTCGGATACGTGAACCAAACCTTCAACGCCTTCTTCGATTTCAACAAAGCAACCGTAGTCAGCAATGTTCGTTACCTTACCGAACAAGCGAGTGTTCTCAGGATATCGACGCGTGAGATCCACCCAAGGATCTTCGCCCAATTGCTTCAAGCCAAGCGATACGCGATTGCGCTCACGATCAAACTTCAATACTTTAACCTGCATTTCTTGGCCGACTTCAACCACCTCAGATGGGTGCTTCACTCGCTTCCAAGCCATATCAGTGATGTGTAAGAGACCGTCGATACCACCTAAATCCAAGAACGCACCGTAGTCAGTGAGGTTCTTGACGATACCCATGATTTCTTGACCTTCTTGTAAGTTCTCAAGCAGCGCTTCACGTTCCGCGCTGTATTCGCTTTCAACTACGGCACGACGTGAAACCACCACGTTGTTACGACGTTGATCGAGCTTGATAACTTTGAATTCCAGTTCCTTACCTTCTAAGTAGCTGGTGTCGCGCACGGGACGCACATCAACCAAAGAACCCGGTAAGAATGCACGAATGTCACAGACTTCAACCGTAAAGCCACCTTTAACTTTACCGGTGATGTTGCCTTTGATAATTTCATCATTGGCCTGCGCTTTCTCAAGGATTGTCCAAGAGCGTGCACGACGTGCTTTTTCGTGTGAGAGTTTTGTTTCACCGAAGCCGTCCTCGATAGAATCAAGAGCTACTTCGACCGTGTCGCCTATGCCGATGTTGATTTCACCGTTTTCGGAGGCGAATTCTTCAATCGGAACAGCGCCTTCCGATTTCAGTCCGGCATTAACTATGACATAGCTGCCGGTTACATCAATAACGGTTCCCAATAGTATGGAACCAGTTTTCATTTCTGTGTTGGAGATACTCTCTTCAAAGAGTTCCGCGAAAGATTCAGACATTAAGTTGTTGACCTAGGGGGGAGTTACAGTCACAAGGTTCAAATCCGCTGAGCCAAGTGGTTTTGATTAAAAACCATCGCATCCAGCAATGGCGAGTAAGAATTACTTGTTCATTCACACGTTCTTTCGAACAGTGCCATGCAAGAGTTAGCCCGATGGCTTAGCTCTCGCTTTTAGCTCGCGTTGACCACTCCTGAACAATGCGTTCGACCACTTCATCAATGGATAATGCGCTTGATTCAATGGAGATTGCATCGTCAGCGGGGACAAGGGGTGAATGAGTTCGAGACGCATCCCGGGTATCACGCTCACCTATCTCACGAGCTAAGTCGGCTATACTAGCCTTAATTCCCTTGTCTTTCAACTGCTTAGCCCTTCTTATGGCCCTTTCCTGCGGGGACGCAGTGAGAAAAACCTTCAGTTGCGCGTCAGGAAACACCACCGTTCCCATATCGCGCCCGTCCGCAACCAACCCAGGAGACCGGCGAAACGCCCTTTGTTCATCCAGTACAGCCGCTCTGACACCCGGCATAACGGCCACTTTTGAAGCGGCATTGCCGGTTTGTTCAGTACGAATCTGCAACGACACATCTTCCTCGCCCAGTAAGGCTGCCACCCCGTCTGGACCTTTAGGCTCAAATGACGCCCGCATCGTGGAGAAAGTCGCTAACACCGAGGCTTCGTCGTTCAAATCAGCGTTGTTTCGCAGGGCGTGTAGCGCCGCCACCCGATACACCGCGCCACTGTCGAGCAAATGAAAATTGAGTTGTAAAGCGACCGCCGCTGCCGCTGTGCCCTTCCCCGCACCCGATGGGCCATCAATCGTAATGACGGGGATAGCCACGCTCACTAGCTCGTGCCCTGGGTCTTGCCTTGTGCAGCGCTTTGAGTAGAAGTCACCCGCAAACCCGCGGCTGACGCGATTCCGGCGTAGTTTGGAAATGAGGTATTCACATTCTCGCAATCGATGATGGTAATCGTTCCAGTCGCGCGTAGCGCAGCCATCGAAAACGCCATAGCCGTGCGGTGGTCGCCAACACTGTCTACCGTGCCACCTTGGATGGGCCCACCTACAATTCGAGCACCATCGTCCGTTGCAACAATGTCCACGCCCAGTATTTTCAAACCATCCGCCATGACAGCAATTCGATCCGTTTCCTTCACTCGAAGCTCTTCAGCGCCCGTCACCACCGTGGTACCCGTCGCGCAAGCTGCGGCCACAAAAATGGCCGGAAATTCATCTATGGCCAGCGACACTAGAGATTCTGGCACTTCAATGCCTTTTAATTGAGTCCCGGTGACTAACAGATCAGCCACCGGCTCACCACCGGTTTCACGCGAATTCTGAATTTGAATATCGGCGCCCATAAGACGCAGAATATCAATCACCCCAGTGCGGGTTGGATTGATACCTACATTCTCCAGAACTAACGAAGACCCTGGCGTCATGGCAGCACCCACCAGGAAAAACGCACTGGATGAGATATCACCTGGCACATCAATGCGAGTGCCCTGCAAGGTTTGCCCACCTTTTATCGCAGCGGTTAAATGACCCGTTTCAACCTCAACTCCAAAGCCTTGCAACATACGTTCGGTGTGATCACGAGTGATGTCAGGCTCAGTAACCCGTGTAGTGCCGCGAGCGTGAAGCCCAGCTAATAACACTGCAGATTTGACCTGTGCACTGGCCATGGGACAAACGTAATCAATCGCGCTTAAGGGTTGATCCGCAGAAATTCTTAACGGTGGCGTCCCCCCTTCTTCAGCACGAATTAACGCACCCATTTGTGCTAGGGGGTCGGTAATACGACGCATTGGCCGCACGCTGAGCGATGCGTCCCCAGTGAGGGTCGCTGGCAAGCCAATGCCGGCTAATAGGCCTGTCATTAAACGCATGCCAGTGCCAGAGTTTCCCAAATCAATCGCCTGGGGTGCTGGCGTTAAAGCGTGTGTGCCTTGACCGTGAATGGTGACCTGACCGCCAGTGGATCGTTCGATGCGAACGCCCATCGCCTCAAACGCATCCAATGTTCTAAGACAATCTTCACCTTCCAGAAACCCACTAATTTCGGTGGTGCCTTCGGCTATGCCACCAAACATAATGGATCGATGGGACATCGATTTGTCCCCCGGCACCTTCACTGTGCCTTCAAGCTTACCGCCATGCGCTACGTTAAAAATTAGTTGTGGTTCGCCACTGCCCTGTCGTGTGCTCATGATTGAACGTCGTTGTATTGGTTGCGCGCAACTCGTGCCCGCTCAAAGGTGCTTTCCAGTGTATCGCCATCACCTGTTTCTATGGCGGACCGAATGTGCTGAAGGTGCTGACTAAACAAATCCAGGGATTCTAAAATCGCTTTAGGGTTCGTGCGACAGATGTCACTCCACATCACCGGATCACTGGCCGCAACCCGGCTAAAATCCCGAAAACCACCGGCGGCATAACGAAAAATCTCTTCCGCCTCTTGCTGTTTTGCTAATGCATCAACTAAAGCGAATGCCAGCACATGAGGCACATGACTGGTGTGCGCCAACACCCGATCATGGTGGTCCACTGCCAAGGTCTCCACCACCGCACCGACTTGAGTCCATAAGCCTTCAACCGTTTTAACCGCTGTTGAACTGGATTCAGGCAAAGGCGTTAAAATGACCCGACGCTGTTGAAACAAGTCCACATCGGCAGCATCCATACCCGAGCGTTCGCGCCCTGCAATAGGATGTGCAGGAACAATGCGTGCCGGGTGAGACAAAACCGCTAAAGCTTCTTTAACAAAATACCCTTTCACACTGCCCACATCCGTCACGATGGCTGAATCGGGTAAGGTGTCCGCCATGGCGTTCAACTGCGCGCGCATCGCCAACATGGGCACAGCCAACATCACCACATCGGCGTCAGTAACCGCGCTGGATAGATCGGTTGAATAGGCATGGACCAGTGATCTTGCCACCGCCTCTTTACCCGCCTCTGCACTGCGCACCACCGCCGTGAGTTGGCCTGTAAACCCTGCCTTTTGAATAGCGGCGGTAAATGATGCGCCAATGAGCCCAAGCCCGACAACGACTATGTGCATAGTGTTTACACTTTTGCTCGAGGGTAAGAACCTAGTACACGCACTAAGGGTGTTTCTTCTTTTAGTTGCTGCAACACATTGGCAAAGTGTTCATCTTGGCAATGACCGCTGACATCAATGAAGAACACGTAGTCCCACATTTGTGTGCGCGCAGGACGTGATTCGATGCGCGTCATGCTCACACCCGCGTCTTCAAACGGTTGCAACATGCGACGTAATCCGCCCGGCTTATTGGGTGCGCTGATTAACAGTGAAGTAGCATCATCTCCCGTAGGCGCCGGTTGATGTCGCCCCAACACAATAAAGCGTGTGGTGTTGTTGGCCGTATCTTCAATGCCTTTTGCCATTAAATGCAGCCCATATCGATCAGCTGCAGATTCACTGGCAATAGCCGCAACCCCTGAATTCGCATCAGCTTGTTTGGCGAGTTGGGCTGCTGCTGCATTACTGGGCTCACTGACTAACTCAACACCTGGCAATTGCGCGTTTAGCCAATCTCGACACTGTGCCAAAGATTGAGGATGCGCATGCACCGCACGAATATCGCTCGGTGATTCACATTGACTCATTAAACAATGCCGAATGCGTAAACGCACTTCTCCGCATATGTGCAGTTGACTGGTGACTAACAAATCGTGCGTTTGGTTAACCGCCCCTTCAGTAGAATTTTCAATCGGTGCAACACCGTAATCCACCGAGCCATTTTCCACCGCAGCAAATATTTCAGCGAAACTATCCACTGGAATCGCCTGCATAGCAGCACCAAATTGATGGTTAGCCGCATCGTGTGTGTAGGTACCTAAGGGGCCTAAGAAAGCGACTTTAACCGGCGCTAACTGTCCTCGGCAAAGGGCATCAATATCACGAAAAACAGATTCGGTGGCCGTGCGAGTATCAAATTCACGCTGTTCAGATAAGGCCGCATGATACTGAACACGTGTGGCTTTCGCCGTCGCCAACACATCCGTTATGCGTTGCGTAGCCTGCGATGCTAAGTCAGTCACGGATCCGGCTGTCGCATCCGAATCTTCAGCCGGCTTGGCAGCCGATGAACGAGCTAGCCAAGCGGCACGTAATTGCAACTGTTCTAAGATGCTTTGATCAATCGCTGCTAATGCATCGCTAATCTCAGCATCGCTGACCTCAATGGACTCGTCCGGCAGCCTAGGTGGCATCACCTGGCTCTTCAGAATCGCTCACATCATCTTGGGCTTCATCGTCACTATCCACGGAGTCAGCATCATCTGCAGAATCTGCCGCCGCATCACTGGCATTACTTGATGCATCGGCATCTGTGTCAGTTGCAGACTGGACATCAGCCGGTGTACCCGCATCAGAAAGCGCATCTGCCTCACCACTTTCTTCGAATTCCACATCTTCACCGACCGACGCATCCGATTCATCGATAGCGGTAATCTCAACCAGCTTCTCACCTTCGGTAGTGCGAATGAGTCGCACGCCTTGCGTGTTACGACCCAAGGATGACACCTCGGCCACCGAGGTACGAACCAAGGTCCCGCCATCGGTAATGAGCATAATTTGGTCGTCTTGACCCACTCTAACCGCGCCCACCACAGGGCCATTACGTTCGGACGTTTTGATGTCGATGACACCCATGCCACCGCGGCCTTTAGTCGGGTAATCACCCACTTTCGTGCGCTTGCCGTAGCCATTCTGTGTGGCGGTCAACACCTCAATCGCATCGCTGGATTCATCACCCGCAACAACGATTAAGCCAATGACGGCGTCTTCTTCTGGCATCTTGATGCCACGAACACCGGCCGCTGTTCGACCCATGGTACGAACTTTTTCTTCATTAAAGCGCATCGCACGGCCGCCACTGGATAACAGCATGACATCGCTGTTTCCATCAGTGAGTGCCACATCAATTAAGTAGTCATCCACCCGTAAATCAATCGCGATGATGCCGTTTGCCCGAGGACGTGAGAAGTCAGTCAGCGACGTTTTCTTTACCACCCCTTTACTGGTGGCAAAGAATACGAATTGATCATCGGTATATTCACGCACCGTGAGCACCGCATTAACGCGCTCGTTTTCTTCCAACGGTAACAAGTTCACTATCGGTCGCCCACGTGAACCCCGGCTGGCCACCGGCAATTCGTAGACACGCTTCCAATACACTTTACCCACGCTGGTGAAAAACAACACCGTATCGTGCATGCTGGCAACGAACAACTTATCGACGAAGTCCTCGTCTTTCATCGCCGTCGCAGACTTACCGCGACCACCGCGTTTTTGCGCGCGGTAATCGGATAACGGTTGCGCTTTGGCATAACCGCCGTGCGACAAGGTCACCACAACCGGCTCATCGGCTATTAAGTCTTCCACCGTCATTTCAGAATGATCGATTTGGATCTTAGTGCGGCGTTCATCACCGTACTGCTCAATCACATCCACCAGTTCTTGACGAACCACCTGGCGTAAGCGTTCCGGATCCGTCAGGATTAATAAGTAGGCTTCAATTTTTTCCAAGATTTCGCGGTATTCCGCGATGATTTTGTCTTGCTCCAGGCCCGTTAATCGGTGCAAGCGTAAATCCAGAATGGCTTGAGCTTGAACTTCGGTGAGTTGATAACGACCATCCACCAAACCAAACGAGTCGTCCAAATCATCCGGACGTGAGGCGGCTGCCCCCGCTCGTTCCAGCATATCGTTGACCACACCCGGTTCCCAGGTTTGCGCAACCAATTTACCTTTGGCTTCTGCCGACGTAGCCGATTCTTTTATCAGCTGAATGATGGGATCGATGTTGGCCAGCGCTACCGCCAAACCTTCCAAGACGTGCGCACGCTCGCGCGCTTTACGTAATAAATAAACCGTGCGACGAGTAACCACTTCACGACGATGCCGAATAAAGCAGTGGAGTAATTCAGTTAACGGTAAGAGCTTCGGCTGCCCATCCACCAACGCAACCGTGTTAATGCCAAACACCACTTGTAGCTGGGTTTGTTTGTACAGCTGGTTCAACATGATGTCACCAGACTCACCGCGTCGAAGCTCGATCACCACGCGCATGCCGTCTTTATCCGACTCGTCGCGTAGTTCTGAGATGCCTTCAATTTTTTTGTCTTTAACCAGCTCAGCAATTTTTTCGAGCAAACGCGCCTTGTTCACCTGGTACGGCAGCTCGGTAACGATGATGGTGTCTTTGCTGGTTTTTTCGTTGTGCTCGACATTGGCCAAGGCACGAACATGAATTTTGCCACGCCCGGTACGGTAAGCCTCTTTGATGCCTCGAGCCCCATTGATGATGCCCGCGGTGGGAAAGTCAGGCCCGGGCAAATGCTCCATTAATTGTTCAACGGTGATGTCCGGTTGATCAATCATGGCGATCGTGGCGTTAACCACCTCGTTTAAATTGTGCGGTGGAATGTTGGTGGCCATGCCCACGGCAATACCGGAGGATCCATTGACCAACAGATTCGGCACACGCGAAGGCAAGACTGCCGGTTCACTTTCAGACCCGTCATAGTTAGGCAGAAAATCAACCGTTTCCTGACCAATATCGGCCAAGAGTTCTTGTGCAATTTTTGCCATGCGCACTTCGGTGTATCGCATAGCCGCTGGCGGGTCCCCATCAACAGAACCGAAGTTACCCTGCCCGTCGATGAGCATGTAACGCATGCTGAATGGCTGAGCCATTCGCACCATGGAATCGTAAATAGCAGAATCGCCGTGTGGGTGATACTTACCCATCACATCCCCCACAATCCTGGCAGACTTGCGGTAGGCCTTGTTCCAGTCATACCCTTGCTCGTGCATGGCGTACAAAACACGGCGATGGACAGGCTTTAACCCGTCACGGACATCGGGCAAGGCACGCCCAACAATGACACTCATGGCGTAGCTGAGATACGACTCTCGCATCTCATCTTCGAGCGATATGGGAAGGATTTCCTTCGCGAAATCAGACATAGTAAACGCTGGACCGAATCAAGGTGCTGAGCACATTATTTATATGTGCACACTTAAGCCTGTAATCTTAACATGAATGCCCCAATAAACCCCCGATTTAAGCCCTGGAGAACCCATGAATTCAAGTGCTGAACAGGCCAACGAGAGCCCAGCCTCAAAAGCCTCAGCCAACGCCGATCCCGCCGAGCTAAAGAAGTTCTCAGATTTGGCCAGTCGTTGGTGGGATGCAACCAGTGAATTCAAGCCCCTACACGACATCAACCCGTTGCGTGTTGGCTGGGTGAACGAACACGCCCCGCTAGATGGGCAACGGGTATTGGATGTGGGTTGTGGGGGCGGAATTTTGTCTGAAGCCATGGCAAAACATGGGGCAACCGTAACAGGCATCGACTTATCTGAACCCGCCATCTCTGTCGCCCGCCTGCACGCCTTAGACAGCGAAGTGAATGTGGACTACGAATGCATTGCCGCCGAAGACTACGCGGCCGACAACGCCGGAGAATTTGACGTCGTCACCTGTTTGGAATTGCTTGAGCACGTACCCGACCCCGCCTCAACCGTCGCCGCTTGCGCAGCTTTGGTGAAACCCGGTGGCCAAGTCTTCTTCTCCACGTTGAACAGAAACCCTAAGTCTTGGCTTATGGCCATCGTTGGCGCTGAATACATTTTGCAATTGTTGCCTAAGGGCACACATGATCATGCACGATTTATTAAACCTTCGGAACTCAATAACCACTGCCGACAAGCCGGATTGCAACTAAAAGACATCACCGGCATGACCTACAACCCCATCACGCGTCACTACAAGCTTTCCGCGGACATCGATGTGAACTACATGATTGCTTGCCAACAAGAATAATCCGTGTCCAACAAACTGAATCAAACCCCTTTAGCCGAAACGATTGCTAAAGGACAAAACCAAGACGACCTGAACCCACCGTCCATGCACAACGCGGACGGAGTTCGTCAGCCGCGGGAAGGCTCCACCCTGCACTACGCAACCCTGCGCATGGACACCCCTGCCCGAGAACGAGTGCTGTGTGTGTTCGAACTCACGCATGCCATCGCATCCACTTTAGTGGGTGTACAAGAGCCCGGTGTTGCACAGACCAAATTACAGTGGTGGACCGATGAAATTGAGCGTTTGGCCAGCAACGAACCCAGACACCCGACAACAAAACGTTGCGCACAATGGCTAGGCGGAAAGGCTTCAGCACACACTCAACTCACCTCGGTATTGGATGCGGCAACCGCAGCGCGTTTTGACGCCCCTGAAAACGATGACGATTGGCGCTCGGTTTTGCAACAGGACTATGCGGCACGTCTGCAGTTAATGCATGCTTCAGTGGCTCCAACCCAATTCCAAAGTCATGAGCCGGTGCAAACTGAAACCCATCCCGAAGCAGCGGATGTTAGCGATCTAGCCATGGCTGTTGCGTGGATGGAAATTTTACGCACCTTGCCGCAGCGCATTCATCACGATCAAATTAATTTGCCACCCTCACTTTACCAACAGTTTGAAATGACTCGAACCCTTGTGCAAACGAATTTGCGCGTTGAAGGACGGCAGGAGACAGGCCTGGATGCTGCAACTCAAGATCGTATCAACCAATGGATTCATGCTGGAGTTACAGATGCCTTATCCGCCGTGGATGCTGCCATTGCAACCAATGCCCACCTGCAATTGCGTTCTAACGTTAACACCCGTGCCCTATCATCTTGGCTACACCTAAGACGCGCACAGCTTCTACTTTGGCAACAACAAAAACCCAACTTACTTACCGAATCCGTCACGCTGACCCCGTTAAGGAAATGGTTTATCGCGTTTAAACAGCGCTAACCTTAGTTTGACGCGGCCGCATTCGGAAAAAACAACTGCTGCTCATCCACTTTGTGCTCACTAATGGCCTTTTGCCCATTCGCTGACAACAACCAATCAACAAAAACGGTTGCGGCGGTGGTATTCACATTGGGGCACGCCTCGGGATTCACTAAGATGATGCCGTACTGATTGAACAAATCCGCATCGCCTTCCACCATGATGGCGTGATTGCCTTTGTTAGCGAAGCTAATCCAAGTCGCCCGATCGGTGAGCACATAAGCCCCCATTCCCACTCCCACGTTTAGTGTTGCGCCCATGCCTGACCCAGTTTCGCGATACCAACTGCCAGAGGCGGCAACCACATCGATAGCCGCTTCGTTCCATAAACTCAATTCTTTCTTATGAGTTCCCGAATCATCCCCCCTGGATGCGAATACCCCTTTTTCAGTTGCAATCCGGGTTAACGCTTTGATGATGTCCGTCTCACCAGCGATATTGGATGGATCATTTTCCGGGCCCACCACGATAAAATCGTTGTACATCAGATCGTGCCGAGCTACCCCATACCCATCCCTAACAAAATCCTCTTCTGCTGACTTTGCATGCACCAACAATACGTCGGCATCACAATTTCGAGCGTTGCGAATGGCTTGTCCTGTGCCAACAGCAACAATTTTGGGAATCACACCGGTGTCTTGCGTCAACTGCGGCATCAGATGATCGTATAAACCCGAATTCGCCGTAGACGTGGTGGACTGAACCACAATGACCGGATTCTCAGGCGCTGCGGTCACACCCGCAGACATTGCGCACAGCAACGTGCTCACTGCAAGGATACGCGCACAAAGCCCAGTCATTCGAGGCCCAAAACCCACAACTATCACCACAATCCATCTCCAAAAGGGGCATTCCAACCGCATTGTGACAAGTTTGCCTGTGCGGAAGCAAGATGTCAGCTCAACACCCCAAGGGCGGCAAGATTCCCTACACTCAAAGCATGATGAATACCTCACAAATCAGCCAAAGTATGCGCGGTTACGCCTTCGAGCCAAAGAGCTGGGAGAATCGAGTCGTTTTAATCACCGGCGCAACCGGTGGACTGGGAGCTGCGTTATGTCACCGACTAGGCAAAGCCGGAGCAACCGTTATTCTGATGGGCCGGCACCGAGCTCGATTGGAAGGTATTTACGATGAGCTGATTGCCGCTGGCGCACCCGAGCCCGCCATGATTGAACAAGACTTTAAAGAAACCACACCTGAAATTTTGCAAGGCAGCGCCGATGTGATTATGCAAAATTTCTCCCGACTGGATGCACTTGTGCACACAGCAGCTCATCTGGGCGAACTCACCCCGATACAAGTTATCGATGACGCCCAATGGCGAGAGGCATTCGATGTGAATGTGCATGCCGCCAGAGATCTCACTATGGCGTGCTTGCCGCTATTAAGTCAAACCACCCGAGCATCCGTCTTGTTCACTTTAGACAATCGAACCTCTGCATATTGGGGCGGTTATGGCGTATCAAAAGCCGCAGTCACAGCATTAACAACGATGTTCGCCGATGAAACCGACAACTTATTAGACGACAACCAACACCCCAAGGTCGCTATCCACGGAGTGCAACCTGGCCCCATGCGAACCCGACTTCGTCGACGTGCATTTAGTGGTGAATTAGAACACGAGTCCCCTTTAGCTGATGAACAAGCCGGCGCCTTCTGCTATTTGATGGACCGCGTTGAACCGAACGCAAGCGGCACGATTTGGATGGAGTCTTAAACATGAGCGCAGCAACGACGACCCTACCCACAGCAAACTCATTGATTATTGGCGTGAGTCAGCAGGAACCTAACCCCTTAGATGTTAATGGAACCTTAAGCCGGTTAAGTCGTACGGCAGAACAGGCAGCCCTGTGGGATGTGCAGATTCTTGCGTTACCGGAAATGAGCGTAACCGGATACAACATAACCGCTAAAGAAATTGCTCACGTGGCTGAAGCCTCTGACGGGCCCATCTTTCAATCCATTGCCAAACTTTGCCAAACCCATAAACTTGCCATCCTTTACGGCTATGCGGAGACCGATGGCAACGGAAATTATTTTAATAGCGCACAACTGATCGACGAACACGGCAATTCATTACTGAACTATCACAAAACGCATTTATGGGGCGCACTTGATCGGAGCTTGTTTCAGCCCGGAGCATCTCTTTCTCCCGTTATTCAGGTGTGTGGATGGAACCTTGGGGTCGCGATTTGCTACGACGCTGAGTTCCCAGAAACACTTCGACATCTTGTGGTGCACGGTGCTGAACTGGCTATCGTGCCAACCGGTCTGATGTCACCCTGGACGGAAGTGGCCGAACAAGTCATACCCGTCAGAGCCTATGAGAACCGAATGTTTGTGGCGTATGCGAACTACTGCGGTGATGAGCGCGACTTATCGTACGTTGGCCATAGCTGCATCGCCGATCCAAACGGTCAGGTGCTGGCCAGCGGTAAATCCGAACCGGTCTTACTCACAGCGACCTTGGAACGTAATGTGTTAGCTAACGCCAGAACGTCACTTCCTTACTTAACTGAAAGACGCCCCGAATTGTACGACGCCATCAACCAGCCGCTTAGTCATTTGAACCCCGAAAAAAGCCGTTAACCCAAGTACCTAACTTAAACCTACTCGGTTTGTTGCCACAAAACCATTAACGCAGGCCCTCTATGCAAGCACCCGTCTCGGTCTTCGGTCCCGACTTTCCATTCGCCTACGACGATTGGCTGCGTCATCCCAAAGGGTTAGGCACCCTGCCAGCATCAGCGACCGGTACTCGGGTTGCAGTGATCGGCGCGGGAGTATCAGGAATTGTCACCGCCTATGAATTAATGCGCCTAGGTTTACAGCCGGTTGTGTATGAAGCGGGTCGTATGGGAGGTCGATTGCGTTCAGAACGTTTTCCAAACACCGACAACGTTGTGGCAGAGCTCGGTGGCATGCGATTCCCAGAATCGGCTACCACCTTTAATCATTACGTTGGCCTGACAAAACTTGAAACCAAACCGTTTCCCAATCCACTAACCGAAGCAGCACTAAGCACCGTCATCGACTTATCCGGTGAAACACTGTATGCGGAAACAGCGCAAGATTTGCCGCAGATTTATAAAGACGTTGCGAACGCATGGCAACAAGCACTGGATGAGGAAGCGGCATTCCAGCCGTTACAAGAGGCCATAAGAAACCGAGATGCAGCAGGTATAAAAGCCATTTGGGATCCGTTGGTACGTGAGTGGGATGATCGTACCTTCTACGACTTTATCTCAACGTCCAAAGCGTTTAAGGATTTAAGCTTTCGACATCGTGAAATTTTTGGTCAAGTCGGTTTTGGCACCGGAGGTTGGGATTCGGATTTTCGTAACACCATGCTGGAAATATTACGGGTTGTGGTGACCGCCTGTGATGATCATCAATCTTATATTGTTGGTGGCGCTGAACAACTGCCGCGCACCTTGTGGCAACTTGAACCCGAGGAACTTAACCATTGGCCACTGGGCACCAGTTTATCCAGCTTGCATCAAGGTGCCACCCGCGGTGCAGTAACCGCTATTGAACGTCTTGGCAGCAACGCCTTTCGCATCACGGACCCCTACAACAACACAGACGAATTTAAAGCTGTGGTGGTGTGCTGTCAAAGTTGGTTACTTACCACCAGCATCGACACCGATGAGTCTTTGTTCTCACAATCGCATTGGATGGCACTGGATCGAACCAGTTACATGCAATCGTCTAAAACGTTTGTGATGGTTGATGAAGCGTTTTGGACGCAACGTGATGCTAAAACACAACGCTATCCCATGAGCATGACGCTGACGGACCGGATTACTCGTGGAACCTATTTATTTGACAATGGCCCGAATCGCCCAGGGGTTATCTGTTTAACCTACACCTGGATGGCAGACGCCTTAAAAATGCTGCCGCTGTCTGCGGAACGACGCGCAGAATTGGCGCTATCAGCGCTAGAGAAAATTTATCCTGACCTGGATATCCGTTCTCATATTGTCGGCAAACCGATTACGGTATCTTGGGAAGCAGATGAGAATTTTCTGGGTGCCTTTAAAGGCGCACTTCCCGGGCACTACCGTTACAACCGACGCATGTACACGCATTTTATGCAACAAGCCTTTCCACCCGCTGAACAGGGCATATTCATTGCCGGTGATGATGTGTCTTGGACGCCGGGTTGGGCCGAAGGCGCTATGCAAACAGCCTTAAACGCCGTTTGGGGCGTGTTGACTCATGTCGGCGGCAAAACGTGGCCTGAAAACCCAGGCCCTGGGGATGTGTTCAACGAACTGCAGCCGGTGATATTGCCCGAAGATTGAACTGGGTTGGTGACGGCGCGAGATTACTCAGGCGTGATCTCGTTGCAACACCGATTCACCCTGCTCATCAATAATTTGCTTTCCTTTTTGCACCGCATGAGCAACCGCTGCATCGCGGGTGGTGTGATTATCGGCCCGAATAAATTGAGTGCGTTGCACCGTATCGCCCTCGCGTTTTTCGATAAAGCCTGCGGTGCGGTACTGACTACCTTCTTTAATAGGCTCAGCCACAATCAGCAGCCCATTATGTTCAACCGGCTCAGCGGCAGCATCCGCTGCAGGCGAACCCGAGCCAAACAGCTTGCCAAAAATTGATCCAAGACCCATGAGGTAATCCTAAAGTCGTTTTCCGTGATTGGAAGTGTTTTACCTTAAATCAAACGCCGCCACCAGCTTTCACGCTTAAATTTATCTTTACACCCGCCATATTGAATGGCGTACTGCTTGGATCGCCGGGCAACATTTTGCGCTGCATTTTTTAACCAAGCCTTGGATTGGTAGCTTTTGGCTTTGTACCCAACCCAACCTTCGTGATACGTAAGATACAGAGAATACACATCGTCTGGCGACAAGCCATTTCGTCGTCGTGATTGATTCAGATACCAATGGATGAAGTCGGTTGCGTCAGTAAAATTATCGCGCTGCCGCCAAGACTCCCCCGTGCTTCGTTTGTACTGCAGCCAAGTACCATTGACCGCTTGAGAATATCCGTACGCCGAACTGGGCCGTTTCCACGGAATGAAGCCCAGCAACTTTCTTCTTGGCGGTCGCGCATCATCTACAAAAGCCGATTCTTGATACATGATGGCCATGGCCGTGTGCATGGATGTTCCCCATTTTTCCTGCGCACGCTTTGCCGTGGTATGCCACTTTGGCTTTTCTGTGAAAATAGAACAAATGTTCTCCGGTTGCGCCGGTGGTGTTGTTACACAGCCCGTTAGAACCAGCAATGCTGAGATGAGCAACAACGAGCACCGCCGGGTCGATTTAAAAGTAGTCGCAGCCATGGTCCCAGTGTAGTCATTCATAAGGGCGGCGGCGCATTTCTTGCGAGTTACCAAGCACACACCCATTTGTGCCCGATTTATGTCTGTAAAGATTGCCTTATCTGTCACGCTCATCACCTTGATGGTTTCGGGCTGTGCAACCTTCAATTCATCCGCTGCAAAATCTGGCGACCAAAGTCTCGTTGAGGGTCAGGCCAGCACGGATGACGCAACCGATGCGGATAACTTAGAAGCGACTCCACGACCTGAAATTGTTGCCAACTTGCCTAAAAACATTGAGTCTTTTGAAATGGCTGGCGCGCAAGCGTTCGATGCCGAGGGTGAAGGCGTTACCGTTCGTTACGCCAACCCGCGCAAGCACCGGCGTGCGGATGTGTTCGTCTACCCTGTTTCAGAGAATAATCGAAACCTTGAACACCCTGAATTGGTCATGGGCTCTACCCAAGCCACCATGCGAGCGATCGCACAAGCCGTTCAGGAAGGTGTTTACCAAAACCTAAATGTGATTGATGCCGCGACCAAAGCCAAAGGCTTGCGCACCGTTGCACGCGTTCAAGCTACCTACTTACGACAGAATTTAGCCTCGTACACTTTGGTGTATCAAACCGAACACGATGGCACCATGGTGAAGATCCGGGTCACCATGCCGGATAACGAACCCAATCGCGCCAGCCGAGAATGGGACCGCTTTGCCGATGTGGTACTGCAAGCGGTGACGCAGCAGTTAGATATTGAAAACGCCGCGCAGCCAGCAAACGATAAAACGGCCGCCCTGTAACTTCCTTTCTACCTTTCTACCTTTGTACGCTCGCACCCGAAGGCACTAACGCCTTCCGCCACTGACCCCATTTCCTGTTGCCAGCGTTTCCTCAGCCGGCAAATCGCATCGGCATCGGTTCGTGTTTGTGAAACCGCACACAGCTTGCGAACGAATCCCTCACGTAGACCCCCCTTCTACGCTAACCCAGCTCGGCTTTCATGCGCCCACGCTGCCGCAATAAAACCACCCTAAAATTTCTAAATATCAACAACTTACAAGCAAACCGAGCTTGTAGACGATTTTTTGACGAATCAAATTATTTCGCTAAGCTGTTGTTTTCAAAGCGATTGAGCGAAGTGAGACTTACTTCCTCGACGGCACTTAGCCGTGGGAATACAGTGCACGCCAATACTTCGACACAACGAAGAGACAGGCACAGCTGGCGAGAAGATCAGCAACGCATTCGGAGAAAAAATAATGAAACGCTTTTTGGGGTCAATCACCGCTGTATTTATAACGTTTGCGCTTTTGGGTGTATCTAACCATGCACACGCTGCAGATCAATATCTCACATTCAACACGTTCGCTCTTCACTTCAAGAATCACAACGACCGTAATAACGTGACTCCCGGTGTCGGATGGGAGTATTCCCCATCGGGCAAGTTGGGTTTTCACGTCGGTACAGTAAAAGACAGTTTCAGCTACCAAGCGAAATACGTCGGCATCAATTACGCAACTCAGCGCTACGCCGCGCTGGGAGGCCGAGTGCGATTCATTTTGGGCCTCACGGCGTTGCACAAGCAATACCACCCAAATTCTGATCCCGAAACCAAGATCGTCCCATTGCCAACCATCGAATTCCAGATGTCCAAACGTTTTGTATTAAACGTCAGCGGCTCTCCAGAAATCGACTACCAGGACCATCACAACAATGCTGTGATGTTCTTCCAAGGCAAATGGAATATGTTTTAAGGCTCGATAGCCGTTCAGTTCTACTCTTTTCTCAGGTGTTACCCCCTTCGGCTGGTTGGCTTTCATAGCAACCAGCTGCTTTATTTTCAGCAGACTGAAAATCCTATATGGCATAGACTTTGCGAACTAGGTCACTGTTCTCTCGATAGGTGACTTATGCGAATTCTTATAGCGGCGATAACCGCAGCCAGTCTCTCCGGCCCCGTTGCCGCAGAGTCATCAAATTATTTTTTCGAAGGCGTCTTTGGCGGTGGAGCCGGTAACATCAAAGTGGATGAACCTGGCGAACCCGAGGTAACCTTTAACCGAGCAAGCGTTGATCTCACCATCAATCTAGGCTCCGTTAGCACCTACAACATCCCGTACAACGAATCTCAGTTTCTCAATCGATCTTCCTACATCGGCTTCTCGCAAGAGAACGTGGCTTCGGAAGATTCAGAAGATGTCATTAGTCGTGAAGTGCGTGCCCGCTATGTCACAGGCTCCGGATTGTACTTCGCCGCCATCGGCGATATCGATAGTGAAGAAACCGACAACAGCACCTACGAAGTTCAGTTGGGTAAATTCACCGATGCCAGCAACAGCATGTTTATTGGCTACGTGATTGACTCATTGGATAACGTCGATACATTCACCGCAGGCATTCATCACACCTCCCCTTACGTGGGCGAAGACAGTTGGCTAGCCTATGATTTTGGTGGTCGCTATATGATTGAAGGCGAAGACAATGAGTATGCCGTTAATATCGGCATGGCTTACTACCCAAGCCTGCGCAGTTCGCTCGGTGTTTGGTATGAATACGCCGATGGTCGTTTAACCGATTCACACGAAACCAATGTGTATGGGGAATACTACTTCTCGCATCGCTTCTCAGCTCGTGCAGATTTCACCGCCATTCGCCTTGGCAATGTGGATGAAAACGCGGCAGGAATGAGTTTAAAACTACGTTTCTAATGAGAAGCGAGTAAAGACTTTGCGGGCACAGCAAAAATTCCGTGCCCACCTTGGCTAAACTCCAACCAAATAAGTTCTAGATTCGGGTAAGCCTTTTCCATCGCTTGCTGGCTATTGCCCACTTCCACCACAAGCCACCCTCGGGGCGAAAGATGTTTGGGTGCATCTTTCATAATCACTCGAACTAAATCTAAGCCATCGTTGCCCGCCGCTAATCCTAACATCGGTTCCTGATGAAATTCCTCTGGCATGGAAGCGATGTCTTCATCATCGACATAAGGCGGGTTGGATACGATTAAGTCAAAACGCCCTTCTACGTTTTCAAATAAATCACTTTGTAAAACACGCACACGATCCTGCAGTGCGTGCTTTTCCACATTGGCTTGTGCCAGGGCTAACGCATCGGGCGATAGATCCGAACACACCACTTGCGCATCGGTTTGCGCCAAAGCGCAACTGATGCCAATGCAACCTCCGCCCGTGCACAGGTCCAAGATGCGCTGAGGCGGTGTGGCCAGCACTGAGCCTGCGCTTTGAAATAAGCCAAAGAAATCTAAATTTATAAATTCTGCCAACGGCGAACGCGGCACCAACGCACGCTCATCGCAAAGGAATTCATGGCCAGCAAACCAGGCTGTGCCGGTTAGATAAGCCACCGGCACGCGCTCATTGATTCGTCGATGTATCATTTGATTGCATTGCAAACGTTGCGATTCGGCAACAGATTGCGCATAGTCTGGCGCCTGATCAACGGGCAGTTCCAGCACATGCAACAATAGCCAGCTAGCCTCATCTAGCGCGTTATCCGTGCCATGCCCGTAATTTAACTCAGCCTTTTCGAACGCGTTTGCCGCAGCCCTAATGGCCTGTTCCAGGGTTAAGGGTCCGTGCGGTGATAGAACAGGATTTGGGTGCATAAGACAGTGATCGTTACGTGGCTTGGAACAGTATAATCTGTCATCACAGACGAATCACGAGTCACCCAGCCATGAGTTCAACAAAGCCCCGCAAATTCATGCCGTTTTTAATTGCAGGCCTGTGCCTCTTTGTTGGAATCGGTGCCGGCATCGTCACCAGTCGCCCTTCTGCAAATGGTTCGGCCGACGGCAGCAATAACGCAGCCCTTAGCGCGCAACAAGCGGCCGAAGCGAAACAACTGGAAGCCATGCAGGAGCAGCTGCTCAGCACCTTGGTATTCCCAAGTGATTATAAGCAAGTGCCTGAGTTCTCACTGTTGAACGTGAACGCAGAACCGATTGATCAAAGCCTCTTTAGTGATCGATGGAGCATCGTGTTTTTTGGTTTCACTCATTGCCCTGATGTGTGCCCGATCACCTTAAGCGTTATGCAAGATGTGGTGACGCAACTTAAAGGTAAGGATGTGCCACAACCACAAACCGTTTTCGTCACCGTCGATCCCAATCGCGACACCCCTGACGTGCTAAAAAATTACATCGGGTATTTCAATGAAGAATTTGTTGGAGTAACCGGTGAACTCAACGGTATTCATCAACTCACAAGAGCATTGGGTATCGTTGCCGCCTACACGGCGCGTGAAGACAACCCCAAAGAATATGATGTTGATCACACCGCATCGATGCTGTTGATTGATCCACAAGGGCGTCTACGCGGAAAACTGACAGCGCCTCACACCGCAGACACCATTGTGACGGACTACATCACCATAATGAAGACCTTTGTGCCGACCCAAAGTGCGGCGCTCAACACTAGAAACTAAAACCCCATACTTATTGTTATGAAACTAATACGTATCGCCGTTGCCACCTTATCCGCTTTAATTTCAGGAGCCGCTTTTGCCGAGCTTCCACACATTAAAAACGTGACAGTAAACCCAACACCACCCGGGGCCAAAGTCACTGCGGTGTACTTGGAAATACACAACCCAGGTGACAAGCCACTCACCTTGTCAAAAGTGTCCAGTCCGCTCTTCAGCCGAGTGGAAATCCATAAAACGACTGTGGTTGATGACGTTGCCAAGATGCGTAGGCAAGATGGCGTGAATGTTCCTGCGGATGAAACCTTAGTATTCACCCACGGCGGCTACCACATCATGCTGATGGACTTAGAAGCCCCGATGATTCCCGGTGCACAAATTCCTCTGGTTTTTCACACCAATCAGGGTGAAATTAGTATCGAGGTGCGTGTGGCTGAAAAAATTGTGATGCCAAAAGATGGCCATGGCGATATGAAGCATGACAATATGAAAGATGGTGCTATGGAACACAGCACAACGAAGCACGATGACATGAATGAGGGTGCAATTGAAATGGATGGCATGAAGCACGACGACATCACCAAGTAAGTCCACTAAGCTATACCAACACGCATAACAAGTTCAATAACTCATGCAGGCGTTAATTGATTGGTGCAAAGCGGCACCCTTAGCGATACTTCCACACCATGCGGTATCCCGCGTGGTGTTTTGGCTGACACGCCGCAAAGGGGGCTTAGTAACTCCGGTCATTAAACGTTTTATTGCGATGTTTGATGTGGAAATGCAAGACGCGGTAGAACCAGATCCTAGCGCATACTCAACATTCAACGAATTTTTCACGCGCGCGTTAAAACCCGAAGCCAGGCCGATTGCCGCTGGCGAAGATGAAATCGCCTGCCCTGCCGATGGCAGAATTTCTGCCCTGGGCCCGATTGAGAATGCGCAAGTTTTCCAAGCCAAAGGCAAGCACTATTCGTTGGCCACACTATTAGCCGATGAACAACTGGCTGAAGATTTTAAAGGCGGTAGTTTTATCACCGTGTATCTATCGCCACGCGATTACCATCGCCTGCACATGCCTATCGATGGTCGCCTACTCAGCCAAACCCACATACCGGGGCGCTTATACAGCGTTGCCCCGCACACGGTTCGTACCATTGATGGTCTGTTTGCCAAAAACGAACGCGTGGTTGCCACATTCCAAACGCAGCATGGACGAATGGCTTTGGTGTTGGTGGGTGCCATTAATGTGGCCGCGATAGAAACGGTATGGCACGGATTAGTCACCCCGCCTGCTAGCAAAGCCATTAACCGATGGTCGTATCAAGAAAAGAATGAAGACAACCGTTCCATTGAATTAACGCGCGGCGCTGAAATGGGCCGCTTTAACATGGGCAGTACGATTATTGCGGTGTTCGAAAACCCGGTTCGTTGGCGAGTGGATATGGGCGAAGGTGATGCGGTTCGTATGGGCCAGTTCGTTGGCAAGCTGCCAAAACCCTAACGTATCGCAGGCGCTTTTTCCGACACAGCAATTAAATTTTCATTCATCACTGAAAATAATTTTTCTAAATCTTCGCAGGCACTTTTCACCGCATCGCACTGAATATTCATTTCTATTTTTAATGCTTTATCACCATCGGTAATTAAGCGTTGTATAGCGGCAGGATACGCATCGTGACCTTCGGGCGTGAAGGACCACAGTTCCGAACCACCCTCAATGCGTTTTTCCCCCACTAACCATCCGTTGTGATCAACGAAGACGCGTTCTGGATCTTTTTTAAGTTCAATTAGGGTCTCTTCCACCGTTGCAGTGTTCAGGGCATCCAAATCGGCTGGGGCTAAGTCTTGCGCGGTCGCTGAGCCCACTATTCCAGCCATTGATAAACAAACTAACAGTGCACCCAAATTGTCAGAAATTAAGCGATTCATGCAGGGTTCTCACGGCAAAAAGAAGCTTGCGATAAGCATACTCCACCCACGCTTGTTTCAGTCATTATTGCCATGCGCCGAGTCAAACGGGTTACCAATCTATGATCTAACGCACAACACAACTTCCACACAGTGCCTGTTTCAGAACAAAATCGTAGCAAGTAAAACCATCGCGGCAGCCGCAAATAAAATCCCACACACACCATCAATCCAACGAGCTACACCGCGATAGGCGCTCACCACCTTCGGCGTGGAAAACACCCACGCATAGCCCATAAACACCACCACGGAAATACTCCAACAGGCGAAGGCGACAAAAAAAGCCGCAACAGGGTTGGGGTTAAGCATTTGGGACAAGGCAATGGATATGATGGCCATCCAAACAAACATGGCTTTGGGGTTTAGTAAATGCAGCATCAAGCCCGAAACATATTGTCGGATGTAGGTTTTGTAGTCCGAACGAACAGCGCTTGTCAGTGGCTTGCCTTGGATGGCTGAGCGTAACAATTTAAACGACAGCCACAGAAAATATAGACTGCCTGCAACACTGAGCACAACAGCCCATTGAGATTGCGCGTTTAGAACTCCACCCAATCCAAAGGCCGATAAACACCCCCAAAACAAAGAGCCACTGCAAATGCCCAAAGCCAGTGCAACACCTTGAGCTCGACCCAAGCGCATGGACGTGTTCATGATGGCCAAGGTGCCAGGGCCTGGGGATGCAACACCGATAAAAAATAACGGCATAGCAACGCTGGTACCCGCTATGAAATCCGCCCACCCACTACCGCTGATCATAAATTTGTCATAGAAAAATTCAGTCGCTATTCACGAAGTGATTGAAAAAACCGCCGCATAAATTCAGCGCACTCATCGGCCAGCACCGATTCGGTGACAGCGACGTGATGCGTGTTAGCGGGATTCATGAGCGTATCGGCAATGCTGACGACGCCGCCCGTTCTAGGTTCTCTGGCCCCAAAAACAAGGCGTTTTATGCGCGCTTGCAACAAAGCGCCTGCGCACATGGTGCAAGGTTCAATCGTGACGTAAAGAGTTGCCCCATCCAGACGCGCTGATTGCTTTTTTAACGCAGCTTGTCGTAACGCCAGCACTTCTGCGTGGCCCGTCGGGTCGGAATCGGTGAGCGAACGATTGTGGGCCGTGCCAAGCACCTCATCATCCATGACCACTAAAGCACCAATAGGCACCTCACCCAATTCTAGAGCGACTGCGGCAGCATCCAGTGCCAGTTGCATATAGCGCTCATCTATGGATTGGCGATGTGGGTTAGACATAGTCTGAGGCTAACATCATCGCCATGAAAAAAGGGAGCCTCAATGAGACTCCCTTTCCAATACTGCAGCTTCGGGCGAACCGCCCAAGCGATTCAAATAGAACCTTACGCCGAAGGCTCCTCGCCCTCTTCCACCGCTTTAATACTCAAGCGAATACGACCCTGCTTATCCACTTCCAGTACTTTAACCTTTACCGTTTGACCTTCTGAGAGTTCATCCGCTACGTTCTGAACGCGCTGTTCAGAAATTTGCGAGATATGAACCAGCCCGTCTTTACCCGGCAAGATGTTGACGAAGGCACCGAAGTCCATGATCTTCTGAACTTTGCCTTCGTAGATGGTGCCCACTTCCACATCGGCTGTGATCAATTCGATGCGGCGCTTGGCTTCTTCACCAGCCAGACGATCGCTGGATGCGATTTTGATTAAGCCATCATCGCCGATATCAATCGTGGCACCCGTTTCTTCGGTTAGTGCACGAATAACCGCACCGCCTTTTCCGATGACTGCCGCAATCTTTTCAGGATCAATTTTCACGGTGATAAAACGCGGTGCGTGTTCAGATAAGTCCCCACGCGGTGCGTCTAAATCTTTCGCCATCTCGCCCAAGATGAACAGGCGTCCGTCTTTCGCTTGCGCCAAAGCCGTTTCCATTATTTCGCGAGTGATGCCTTGGATTTTGATGTCCATTTGTAAGGCCGTGATGCCTTCTGAGGTACCGGCTACTTTAAAGTCCATGTCGCCTAGGTGATCTTCATCACCTAAGATGTCAGACAGAACCGCGTGGCCATCGTCTTCTTTAATCAAACCCATTGCGATACCCGCAACCGGTGATTTCAAAGGAACGCCCGCATCCATCAGCGCTAAGCTGGTGCCGCAAACCGACGCCATTGAGCTGGAACCGTTAGATTCGGTGATTTCCGACACCACTCGAATGGTGTACGGAAATTCTTCATCATTCGGCATCACTGCTTGCACACCACGCTTGGCCAACTTACCGTGGCCTATTTCGCGACGCTTAGGTGAACCTACAAATCCGGTTTCACCCACGCAGAACGGAGGAAAGTTGTAGTGCAACATAAATGGCATGCGAGATTCGCCCGCCAGCGCATCAATGATTTGTGCATCGCGCGTGGTGCCCAACGTAGCGGTAACGATCGCTTGCGTTTCACCGCGTGTGAATACCGCCGAACCGTGGGTTCTTGGCAGTACGCTGGTTTGTGCGGTGATGGGGCGAACAGTGGCCGTGTCACGACCATCAATACGCGGTTCCCCGGCAATGATGCGACGCCGAACAATGGATTTTTCTAAGGTGCTAAAAGCACCTTTCACGTCACTGGCAGACCAACCATCAGCACCGTCTTCAGCCGCAATTTCAGACACCGCTTTTTCTTTCGCTGCAGATACCGCATCTTGACGAGCTTGCTTTTCCGGAGTTTTGTAGGCGGCCGTTAAGTCGCCTTCAATAACCGAACGAACCTTGTCAGCTAAGTCGGTATCAACCGCTGGCGGCTCCCACGTCCATGCTGCTGTGTTCACTTCAGCGGCTAATTCGTTAATCGCCACAATGGCCGTTTTACAATGATCGTGACCGAAAACCACCGCATCTAGCATGGTGGATTCGTTCAATATATTTGCTTCGGATTCAACCATCAGAACCGCATCGCTGGTGCCAGCAACCACCAGATCAAGCTCAGAAGATTCCATCTGCTCGTAGGTGGGGTTCAGCACGTATTCACCGCCGATGTAACCGACGCGAGCACCACCAATGGGCCCTGCGAACGGCATACCGGAACAAGCTAAAGCCGCCGAGGCGCCAATCATTGCGGGAATGTCCGGGTTGATGGCGGGATCCATCGAGATGACAGTGGCAATGACTTGCACTTCGTTCATGAAGCCTTTAGGGAACAAAGGTCGTAAAGGCCGATCAATGAGACGAGATACCAGAGTTTCATTTTCACTGGGGCGCCCTTCTCGCTTGAAAAATCCACCGGGGATCTTTCCAGCGGCGTAAGTGCGCTCCTGGTAGTTGATGGTGAGTGGGAAAAAGCTTTGCCCTGGGTTGGCCTCTTTACGGCCTACCGCGGTGACAAGCACCACGGTGTCACCCATGCTGGCGATGATGGCAGCGCTTGCTTGCCGGGCGATCTCACCGGTTTGCAGCGTGACTGTATCAGCGCCATATTGAAAAGTTTTCGAGAATGCGGTCACTTGAATTCCTTAGCCGTTGTTGGCAATTCGTTGCACGAAAGGGACGCTTAGCGGCGTAGGCCGAGGCGCTTAATAAGGTTTTGATAGCGCGAGGCGTCTTTAGCGTGCAGATAATCCAAGAGCTTACGGCGCTGATTAACCATGCGCAGCAGGCCGCGACGTGAATGGTGATCGTGTTTGTGCTCTTTGAAGTGTTCCGTGAGGTGAACAATGCGCGCGGACAGTAGTGCTACTTGTACTTCTGGGGACCCCGTGTCCGTAGAGTCGATCTGGTGTTCTTTAACAATTTCCGCCTTTTGCTCGGCGCTGAGACATGACATACATAACCTATATTGGGTTGTGGTTTGATTAACCGCGCATTGTAGCAGTTCCCTCAGACTTGGAGCACCCGCTTAGGTCGCCAACAATCGGTACCATTCGGCGTTCCCAGGCCTATGAACTGATCCGTAGGGTCGTAAATCCTGACCCACTCGGCCTCCGTGCTGGGCGGGGCACTTATGCCCGCGCCTAGGTGGCCCAATGCCTGGCCCTCACCGGGCTGTCCGTTCCTAAAGGCTGCCAAACCTGCTTCACTGAGCCGAGCGGCCGGCATATGCTCTAACCCGGTATCCAGCGGGAGCAAATATTGATCAGGATCATCCGCGTTCTCTAACTGTTCCAACGTGACCATGGGTGTATTTTGGAATGGGGATACGTGCGTTCGGCGCAGCACGGTGACGTGAGCACCACACCCCAAGGCCTCACCAATATCGGTCACGATGCTGCGAATGTAGGTGCCTTTGGAACAATCCACTTGCAAAGAGGCTGTGCCTAATGCGGCATCAAAGGCGCTCACCTCCAACCGATGAATGATCACATCGCGCGCTTTACGCTCTACCGTAATGCCTTCACGAGCTAACTTATATAAGCGTTTGCCATCCACTTTCAGCGCCGACACCATCGGTGGCACTTGCTTGATGGGCCCACGAAGCTCGGCGCAGGCCGCTTCCAAATCGTTCAAAGTCAGCGTCGGAACTGGGCGCGTTTCGATAACATCCCCATCGGCATCGGCGCTGTCCGTAATCACGCCCAGCTGTAAGCTGGTCTCGTAACCCTTGTCAGCGTTCAGAAAGTATTGCGACAACTTCGTGGCTTCGCCAAAACACAGCGGCAGCATCCCAGTTGCTAGCGGATCAAGGCTGCCCGTGTGACCGGCTTTCTTTGCACGCAGCAACCATTTCGCTTTTTGCAGGGCCTTATTAGAACTGCCGCCGCACGGTTTATCGAGTAACAACAGGCCGTGAACTGCTCGTTTCTCGCGACGGGGCTGCCCGCCTGGCTTAAGAGGATCGTTCATCCTCATCATCAGCAGCCGTGGTGTTGGATTTCACCGCGTTGTCAATTAACGCGGACAACTCAGCCCCTTTAGCAGCCGAATCATCAAACTTAAACCGCAACTGCGGCACACTGCGACTGTTCAGGCTTTTGGCAATTTGAGATCGTAAAAACCCGTTGGCGCGCTCCAAACCCGCTTGAGTTTCTTTCGCCTCAGAAGCATCGATAAGTGTGTAGTAAATTCGTGCCACGCCCAAATCTCTCGACACTTCAACCGATGCGATGGTGAGCATCGGTGAAATGCGAGGATCTTTTAACCCAGTGCGTATCAGCTCTGAGAGTTCGCGTTGAATAAAGTCTGCAACGCGATTTGGCCTTGAGCTACTTCCTGCCATTACAGGCTACGCGCCACTTCTGTGCGTTCAAACACTTCAATGGAATCTTCTGGCTGAACATCGGTGTAGTTCTTCACACCGATACCGCATTCAGTACCCATGTTCACTTCCTTCACATCGTCTTTAAATCGACGTAAAGATTCCAGTTCGCCTTCATAGATCACCACGTTTTCACGTAATACGCGTATAGGCGCATCCCGCTTCACAACCCCATCAACCACCATACAACCGGCGATTTGACCAAACTTAGGCGAGGTAAACACATCGCGCACTTCTGCGGTGCCAATGATGCGTTCGCGAATCTCTGGAGGTAACAAGCCGCCGGCCACCGACTTAATCAAATCAATCAGTTCATAGATAACACTGTAGTAGTGCAGCTCGATGTCCTGCTCTTGGATTAAGTTTCTGGCCCGACCATCTGCACGGGTATTGAAGCCCACCAAAATTGCGCTGGATGTGGCCGCTAAATTTGCATCCGATTCGGTGATACCACCGACACCGCCGCCAACCACACGAACACTCACTTCATCGGTTGATAATTTTTCTAACGAATCGCGAATGGCTTCGTAACTGCCTTTAACATCGGCCTTCACCACAATGTTAACGGTCGGTGTTTCGCCACTTTTAATTTGTGAGAACACATCTTCCAACTTCGCCGGTCGACGCTCGGCCAAGCGTTGATCACGTTGCTTGCCTTCACGCAGCTCTGCCAATTCGCGAGCGCTTTTCTCATCCGCAGCAACCAACATTTCATCACCGGCGTTCGGTGTGGAAGAAAGACCCAACAGTTGAACCGGAGTAGATGGACCCGCAGCCGTTATCTGCTGACCGTTCTCATCAAACATGGCACGCACGCGACCGGTAACCTGGCCACACAACACCGTATCGCCGCGACTCAAGGTACCGCTTTGCACTAACACCGTTGCAACCGGACCGCGCCCCTTATCCAAAGTGGCTTCAATCACGATACCGGTCGCATTGCCGTCTTCTTGGGCCACAAGCTCGAGTACTTCAGCTTGTAAGTTGATCGCTTCCATCAACGTATCAACACCCGCACCTTGTAAGGCAGAAACTGGAATGAATTGCGTATCCCCGCCCCAGTCTTCTGGAATTACATCGTGTGCCGCCAATTCATTCTTCACCCGTTCAGGATCGGCGCCTTCTTTATCCATTTTGTTGACCGCAACCACAATCGGCACACCGGCAGCTTTCGCGTGTTGCACCGCTTCAATGGTTTGCGGCATAACACCGTCATCCGCGGCGCACACCAAAACCACAATATCGGTCGCTTGTGCACCACGAGCTCGCATCGCGGTAAACGCGGCGTGACCTGGCGTATCCAGGAACGTTATTAACCCGGTATCGGTTTTAGCCTGATAGGCACCGATATGCTGGGTTATGCCGCCCGCTTCACCTGAGGCGATACGTGCATTACGGATGTAGTCAAGCAGAGAGGTTTTACCGTGATCAACGTGACCCATCACCGTTACTACTGGCGGTCTAGGTACCTCGTTCCCGGTGCGCTCACCGGAAATGCGCATCGCCAATTCCGCTTCGACATCGTCAGCACTCATTGGTGCTGCGTTGTGGCCCATCTCTTCGACCACCAAAATAGCCGTGTCTTGATCCAGCATTTGGTTGATGGTGGCCATGACACCCATGCCCATCATCGCCTTGATCACTTCAGCAGCTTTCACTGCCATTCGATTGGCCAGTTCTGCCACCGTTATGGTTTCTGGCACTTCCACATCACGAACTACGGGAGCGGTTGGCATTTCGAAGCCGTGCTTAGCTTCCATATTTGCCGGAGACGAACGGCGCGACTTGCCTTTACGTCGACCCGATTTATCTTTGGCCACATGCAATTGATTACGACCGTAACGAGTATCCCCGCCACCGCCACCGCCGGCCTTACCTTTACCCCGGCCTTTACCACGGCCACGACCACCTGCGGCCGCCGGATCACCGGATGCTGCTTGTTGCGCCTCTGCCGCGGCACGTTTTTGAGCTTCTTCTAGCGCACGCTGCGCAGCGCGTTGCTCAGTTTCCTTCTTCTGTTGCTCTTCTGTTTCACGACGACGCTGCGACGACACTTCTCGTTCCGCTTGTCGTTCAGCCGCTTCTCGTGCCTGCTTTTCAGCAAACTCTCGGCGTGCGGCATCCATGCGGGCCTGCTCGCTACTGGGTGCTGAGCGCGAAGGAGCCGCAGGGGCTGCTGACACGGCCGATGCGTTGTCACTGACTTCAGCCGGCGCATCCGTTACCACAGGCGCAGCCGCAGCCGCGGCCATGGCAGCTTCTGCTTCAGCTCGAATACGGGCTTCAGCGGCAGCATTGGCGTCCACTACAGGGGCGTCATCGATAGCCTCATCATCGGCTAGATCTGCAGCAGAGTCCGAGACATCGCTGCCATCAACTTCCGCTGACTCTTCCACAACAGGGGCTGCAACGTCGAGCGGCTCATGATCAGATTGCGTTGCATCTTCATCGCCCTCATCCGCACCCGCCGTTTGGACCACCTCTGTTGGTGCCGCGGTATCGTCCGCCTCTTCCGCGTGATGAGCTAAATCGTCATCATCGTCATCGTCGTCAACATCGGCTTCGTGATCGGATGATTCATCAGCCGGGTTGACTACCGTTCTGCGACCGCGAACCTCAACGTTAACCGTTTTCCGGCCCGAGGAATCAGACTTCAGAGCGCTGCGACGTTTACGCCGCAGGGTGATTTTTTTGCCGCTACTTTCAGCCTGCGCAGCCGCGGGCTGGCCGCGAGCATTACGTAAATGCTGCAGCAGTGCGTACTTCTCTTCATCCGTTACTGAATCGGATTCAGCGGATTTCACTACACCCGCTTCCCGAAGCTGCTCAAGCAGCTTCTCGACCGGTGTACCGACCACCTGTGCGAGTTGTTTTACCGTGACTTCAGCCATACGCCTCTTCTATTCCAAAAGCCCAAAACGGCTTGACTACGCTTCGTTGTAGCGTCTGTTAGGAATCCGTTTCCTCAAACCAACTTTCACGAGCCTTCATAATGAGAGTGCCCGCGAGTTCTTCGTTCATGTCTTCAACAACCATCAAATCAACAATGGCTTGTTCGGCTAAATCATCCACCGTACAAATGCCATGCGCTGCCATATTGATGGCCAATTCTTCACTCATACCATCCATCGCGATGAGTTCAGGAGTGGGTGTGTTACCACCGAGTTTTTCTTCTGTTGCCAGTGCCTTGGTTAACAGCGCATCTTGAGCGCGGTTACGCAATTCACCCACAATTTCATCGTCAAATTCGTCAATATCCAGCAGTTCTTGTTCGGGTACATAGGCCACTTCCTCTACGGTCGTAAAGCCTTCTTGAACCAGAATTAACGCCACTTCTTCATCAACATCCAGTTGATCAACAAACACTTGTAAATGCGTTCGCGCTTCGGCATCACTTTTCTCTTCAGCAGCTGCCTCGTCCATCACGTTCAATTCCCATCCGGTTAATTCGGATGCCAATCGGACATTTTGCCCGCCACGACCAATCGCCAGTGACAGCTTCTCTTCTTCCACGGCGATGTCCATTGAATGTCGCTCTTCATCAATGACAATACCTTTAACTTCTGCCGGCGCCATGGCGTTGATAACGAACTGCGCCGGGTTTTCATCCCAAAGGATGATGTCAATGCGTTCGCCAGCGAGCTCATTGGATACCGTCTGCACCCGTGAACCTCGCATCCCGACACAGGCCCCAACTGGATCCAGTCGCGGGTCCAGTGAGGACACGGCAATCTTTGCTCGTTGACTCGGGTCACGAGCGGCACCGTTTATCACAATGGTGCCCTGACCCACTTCAGGCACTTCCAAACGGAACAATTCAATTAGAAATTCTGGCGCGGTTCTTGACACGAATAACTGCGGCCCGCGAGGCTCGTTTCGAACGTCGGCTAAGAACGCCCGCAACCGATCACCAGGGCGCACCGCTTCACGAGGAATCATGTCTTCGCGAGAGATATAAGCTTCTGCGTTGTTGCCTAAATCGAGGTAAACACCACCACGCTCTAAGCGTTTAACAATCCCCATCACCAGTTCGCCAATTCGACTTTGATACGCTTCTACAACACGCAGCCGCTCCGCTTCCCGAACCTTCTGAACGATAACTTGTTTCGCTGTTTGCGCCGCAATTCGCCCAAATTCTACTGATTCTATTTCCTCTTCAACGAAGTCGCCCAAGCCCTTTTCCGGCTCGTCAATTTGGGCCGCGGAGATGGTGATCTGCCGCAGCGGAAATTCTTGCTCTTCATCGTCTGGCACAATTTCCCATCGGCGGTAAGTCAGATAATCGCCCGTCTCACGATCAATACTCACGCGCACTTCGATATCGGTGCCCTGTTTCTTTCGGGTAGCCGACGCCAGCGCAGCTTCCAATGCATCGAAGATGATTTCTTTATCTACAGCCTTCTCGTTCGAGACGCCGTCTACTACTAGAAGAATATCCTTACTCATGATGAGTAGGCTCCAGCATAATTTGATATTTCAACATGTTGATTCATGGTTCGTCACTCTTTGCCCAACGCGTTATGAGTTTAGGCGTTCAAAACTTTGCTATCAGGTTGGCCTGCTCTACATCGTCAATGGGTACTGAAAAGTCAACACCGTCAATTTCTATAGTGGCTTCACCGTCGGCCACGCTCACTAACTTCCCTTTGTAATTCCGCCTACCGTCGTGCGCTGTTACCGTTCTTGCCCGAACTTCTTCGCCCACCTGAGCCGCAAACTGCGCTTCAGTGAACAACGGGCGATCCACGCCAGGTGATGACACCTCCAGCAAATACGCCGTACTGATTACGTCATCCACGTCCAATGCGGCGCTGAGCTGACGACTCACACTTGCACAATCATCTACTTCAATGCCCTTGGACGTATCGATGAAGACCCGCAAGGTGGTGCCATTTTCAGCCTGACCGAACTCGGCCCCCACGTACTCGTACCCCAGTCCAACGACCACGGGCTCTACCACTGCCTGAATTTTAGGAGCTACCCGTTGCATAAATTAAGTTATAGCCAATGAAAAAGGCTCCACTGAGGAGCCTTTGATCAACGTTCTTATTGCGTTAGAGGTACCCAGACAACCCAAAAGTGCTTGGAATGCGGTACATAACGGATCCGGCGGCAGGATCGGCGCTATCAAAGCGATGCTTTGAGGGAGTTCGGTCCAGCCTATTTCGCTAAGTGTATCAAAGCTGAACGTAGGCAACAACTCATCAACGCTTTAAGCCGCACGTTTTTTGCCAGATTCAGCCCATCGTGGCATAGCCGTGATGCCGATTCAGACAACCGGTGTTATCAGCGTTTCACCATTTAAATGCGCCACAATATTGTCGAGCACCAAGCGCCCCATACCAGCCCGAGTTTCAGCGGTTGCTGAGCCAAGATGCGGCTGTAGCACCACATTATTTAACGGCAAGAAGCGCGGATCCACATGGGGTTCACCCTCGAACACATCCAACCCTGCACCACCGATTGTGCCGGCCTCCAAAGCATCCAGCAAAGCAGATTCATCAATGTTTTGCGCACGCGAGATGTTGACGATCATGCCGTCAGACCCAAGCGCGCGCATCACATCTGCATTCACAATGTGGCGAGTTTCCGGGGTGGCTGCCAATGCGACGTACAACACATCGCACTGCTGTGCCAAGGCCAGCGCCGAGTCCGCGTAGGTCCAATCACCTGGCACATCCGTTTTCGGTGCGGATGCGGCGTAAAAAATGGGTTGGCCGAACACTTCAGCTCGCTGTGCAATCGCCCGCCCAATTCGGCCCAATCCTAAAACCCCTGCGCGTAATGACTTCAATGAGCGTTTTAACGGATAAGCACCTTCATTAGCCCACTGGCCACCACGAACCCAGGCATCGGCCCCAACCAACCCACGATAGTGCGCCAACATCATGCCAACAGCCACGTCGGCTACATCATCGGTGAGCACATCCGGCGTGTTGGTTACGCGAATATTTCTCGCTCGACAGGCATCCAAATCAACCCCGTCAAAGCCGACGCCGTAGACGGCAACGAGTTCCAGGTTCGGGAGCTGATCAATCAGGGGTTTCGGCACCGCTAAATCCCCCCGGGTTGCGATAATTTGAATCTTCGCCCCATGTTCACTCAGCCAGGCGTCAGGGTTTTCTTCCTCAAAATACCGGTGCAGGGTGACATATTGGCTCAGTGCCTCTTCGTCAGAAGGAGCGTAGGCACCCAATTGCAGTGCGTCTTTTTTTGGGGCTTTGATAGTCATCACCCTATCGTATCGCAATGCTTAAGCTTTAGGATGCTCGATTTTTCTGCTTAACTCGAAGTTCTTGCATCAATAGCTCGGCTTGTATTTGCTGGTTGGTTGCCCCTTTTTCAAGCACTTCGTTCAACAAGGCTCGCGCCTCACCCAGAAAACGGTTATCGATATAGGCTCTCGCTAGCACAAGCTTTAACTCCATATCCCTTTGCGTGCCTTCATCAACCACGCGCTCATCACTGCCCTGCACGTCCTCGTTACTCGCCTTAGACTGCAGCGACACCGCATCATTTTTTGATACATCCGTAACGCTTAAATCATCCAACGACTCATGCAATGACCCGGCAAGTGACGAATCGTCCTGGGCCATCTGATCAGCATCCATTTCCTCACTGATGAGGCTGTTCGGGTTTTGTTCATCATCCCCGTCATCCGCAATCGCTGCATCGAGCTCTAAGTGGGCGGATTTAACACTCACATCTTCACTGTCATCGAATAAATCCAAATCGACAGAGCTCTCCGCCACAGCAGCATACTGTTCGACCAAATCAATGGTTTCGGTGAAATCACGTTGCGAGGCATGTTCAGCGCTATCAGATAGATCATCACCGAAGTCGTGACTGTCTAGTTCCTTGTCCGCTGCGAAATTATTCTCTGCGTATTCGGCTAGGGATTCATCGTGAAAATGAACTTCAAGCTCGGCATGTTCATCAATCGTGGGGTCAACATTCAATTCGTTATTGGCCTCAATGCCCTCATCGGCATCCAACGATGCCAACGGCGCTTTGTCAGCTAGGGTCGCGGTACCAAAACTATCTAACTCCTGAAAGCCCTGATTTGAATTTGCCTGACCAACCGTTGCGATCGGGGCCGCCGGGGGAACTTCTGGTTGAGCCTCTTGAATTTCACTGCGTTGAATGATGCAAGCTTCAGCCGACTCGTTTTCATCTACATCGTAGAACTGCATGTTGGGGTCAAGCTTTAAACCCATTTCTATAACGTGTTGCCATTCAGGCACGCGACCACGCGTTAAACGATACATATCCCGAGCGCAATCACCAAAGCGGGTCACATTATGTTTAGCCGCATAGAAACGTAAAAGTTGTAACCGCACATCATGGGCCGCGCGATTTTTTCTTAAAGCATCTTTCAGCGATTCTTCCTGCAGCTCTTGAACATCTAAGGTGCTGTGGTAATAAGCCAAGGTGTTGCTGGTATCCACCGGGCGATTTTCATCCAGCTCCTCTTCCATGATGCGCACTTCTCTGCGCCAAGACCAACGCCGATATAAGAACGCAAACAAAGTACCGGCTATAACCACTAAGCCGCCATTTAGCAGGGTTTGACGTATCTTTTCGACATCCGCTTCTTGACCAAAAACGATACGCACACCACGCCATACTTCGTCAGAAACTCCCACCGGTTTTCGCGTAACGTCGCCAGACGTTGCCGCATCCCCAGACGCGGCAACAACTGCAGCCCCTGCAGCCCCTGCAGCAGATGTTGACCCAGCCATATTATTTTCAACCGCTTCACGATCCGAATCATTCAGCAATGCATCCGGAATAGCCTCAGCTACCGGCTCTTGATTAACCGCACCTCGATCAATCGCCTCCAACAAAGCAGTCTCTTTGGCCTTTTCAACCAACTCTGCCAAGTTGCCATTTTCGCGCGCTGTTTCAATGGCTACCGGATCCAGCAACACAGCGGCTAAGGCTTCTATGTCTTCAACCTGTTCGGGATTGGCTGGCTCACTGGCTGACGATTCAACGCTAACTGCCGGAGCTGCCTCTGCAGGCACACCGACATCTGCATCCACCGAGTCAGACTGAGCGGCCTCAGCTTGAGCGCTCTTTGGTGCTGCACCACTGTTGTCGTCAGAACGTCTGTTTGCATCGGTACTTGCAGTTGTTGTTACTGCTGTCGGTATGGCTTCATTTGCAGATAGCTTTATCTGAGACTGAAGCCGATTAAAAGTGGCTTGTAATTCCACAACGCGAACATCCATGGTTTCAAGCTGGCTGATTTTCTCTGCAACCGAGGTATCCAATCCATCCAACACCATTTTTAAATCCGCAATGATGCCGCGCATTTCGGTTAATTCAGTGTCAGCTGGCAACACAGTCGCTAACAAACGCGCATCATTTATTGCGCTGTTAGTTGCCGCTGTCGAATCGCTCGATCCCGACTGGCTGCTTTCGGTTGCCGTGGCAGCCACCGGTTCGTTCTGAAGAGCCGCCTCAGGGGATTCGATAACACCGACATCAAAGAACTCGCTCCAATCGTTGCCACCCTCATCCACCCAGTCGCCTTTTTCAGATCCTGACTGAGTCATCTCCACCAACACATCCGCTTGAACCGATGAATCGGATACTGTCGCTTGCACCGATTCGGCGCTCGTGATTGCATTGTTCGAGTCAGCGGTCGCCGTTTTTGAGTTTGTGGCCGCAGGCATTCGGATTGCTGCCCGAGCTTCACGGCGCGATATGGATGTCATCGCCTCGATGGGAGGCACACGCAGCGAAACACTGTGCCGCATGCGGTGAATTGACCCACGAAAAGCGCTCGGGTTTTCTCGATACAACGCCACCGTGGCTTGCGACACCGTGACACCTGGCGGTGCAACTGCCGCCGCTAACGCCATAAGCGTGTCACCGCGATTGACCCAAATCTCGCTAATTTCTCCCACAACAACGGATTCATGGTTTAAAGCGTGTTCGTCGATGCTAGCTGCACCCAGTGCTGGCTCATTAACCGAGAAGGTCTCAGCCATCGGCAGAGTGTCTGCAATCGGCAAACTGTCCAGAGACTCGCTGCCAGCGCGGGCTTCCGGTTGGCCGCCGTTGACTGAAGATGCCGTGCTGGATCTTGGGGCGAATACCATCGGATCCAGCAAAATTGCCACTTCACGAATGATGGTGCCAGAGGGTCCTTCGATCGCTAACAATAAGTTAAGAAACGGTTCATTGATCGGTCGCGACGATTGAATTCGAACCACAGCGTTGTTCGGATCAGAGTTATCCACCACGAAACGTAAATCGGACAACACATCGGCGCGAGGTATTCCAAACTGGGTATACAGGGCTTTGTCTGCTAAACGAGCGATTAGTAAATCACCCTGACCTGCTTCAATCGACAGCAGTTCAATCTCGGCTTCCAAATACTGCCCGATGTGAGACGATACCGTCAGTTCGCCCAAAGCCAAGGCATGCGCTGATGGCATGGGCCCAAAGCACGTTACTGCGAGCGCAATTCCACCCAACAGCTGAGCTCTGCGAGAGGGCGCCAATGCATGCGCTAACTTGAGTTTGGTGGAACGAGAACACACGTGTTTTTACACCAACGGAAAGACCCGAGCATCCTAGGGCGACAAACCGATATTTTTTTGACAGGCTGCAACATGCTGTTGCTGGTAACTATAAGTGTAGAACTTAGCGTTCAAAAAGCCACATAACCGAATGTCGACACCGATGGAAGATCAATAATTTCGCAAAATCATGCCTGAAGCCCGCTCAGCCACCATGATGCACGGCGCATTGGTGTTACCCGAAGGGACCGTTGGGAAAACCGAGGCGTCCACCACACGCAGCCCGGGCACACCATTAACCCGAAGTGTCGCATCCACCACGGCATCGACCGGATTGTCGCCCATGCGGCAGGTGCCACAAGGATGAAACACCGTCCAGGCCGCTTGCTCGACAAACGCCATTAACTCATCGTCAGATTGCACCGACGCACTGGGCGACATTTCATTGTCGATGACTTTTGCTAAGGGCTGTGCAGCGGCCAGCTGACGCACAATTCGCATCCCGCGCAGCATTAACTGCCGGTCGTGTTCCGTGCTTAAGTAATTGGCTTCGATGCTAGGGGCCGCGCGCAGATCCTGCGAGGTAATTTGCACTCGCCCGCGACTGGTCGGACGACAGGGATTGAATCCCACTAAAAAACCGGCAAAGTCATCGAGCGTGATCATCGGTCGCGTGTTAGACGGTGCACGCGAATAACTCATCGGGGAGAAATACAATTGCAAATCCGGTATCGGCTCGCTGGGTTGGGAACGTACAAACCCACCCGCGTGATTGCCACTTAACGACAACGGACCGCGACGTGACACCACATAGCGAGCAGCCGCTTTTGCGCGCGCAGGCCAACCGAGTAGCTCGTTATTTAAGGTGGGTACGGATGCTTTGTACGCTGCATCAGCCCCTAGATGATCTTGCAGGTTTGCGCCTACGTTCGAATTGGCGTGTCGCACTGGGATGCCGAGTTCAGACAATAACTCGGGGCTACCAATACCGGCTCGCTGCATCAGCAACGGTGATCCAATGGCACCGGCACTTAACACCACTTCGTTTTTTGCCACAGCTTGGTGCACTCGACCTTTTTTCTGCCAGCTCACGCCGCTAATTCGGTTATTTGACCAGTTCAGCTCAGTCACTTCAGCAGAAGTAATGACCGTTAAATTAGGTCGTGACTTAATCGGATGCAAATAGCTTCGAGCGGTTGAGGCGCGCATGCCTCTTGAGATAGACAGCTGATATCGCCCAACGCCTTCAAAGTCAGTGCCGTTGTAGTCAGAGGTTTCTGGATAGCCTAAAGATGTGGCGGCGCGAATAAAGTTCTCGGATAAGGCGTGCGCATCATTTCTCGTATCAAACACCGCTTGCGGACCATCGTGGCCTCTGGCAGCCGATGACGCACCCGACCAATTTTCAATTTGACGAAACACCGGTTCAACATCATTCCATGCCCAACCCCGCGCCACTTGATTCCACGCATAGTAGTCGGTGGGGAATCCACGCGCCCAAACCATGGCGTTAATGGAACTCGAGCCACCTAGTACTTTGCCTCGCGGCCAATACATCTTGCGCCCTTGCAAATTGGGTTCACTTTCTGTTTGATAACGCCAATTAACCGATGCGTCAGTGAACAGTTTTCCATAACCGATAGGAAGGTGCGTCCAAAAGCCTTTAAGGAAACTTCGGTCTGATGGGCCGGCTTCGAGTAATAAAACTCGATGTTTGGATTGTGCGCTTAAACGGTTGGCCAAAACACAACCACAAGAACCTGCACCCACAATAATAAAATCATAAGTCGACATACGCTAAGGTTCTAATTCATGCGGGTGTGGTTGGCGGAAGATGCGTTCCGCGCATTTCCAAATGCAACTTATCGCCATGATAAGGGTTCGCCTCTGCCACAGCCACATTAAGCTCCACACCTAATCCTGGTGTTGTCGGCACATGCAAATACCCGTCTTCCCATTGCATGGGTTTCACTAAAATATCGGCATGAAAATTTTCCCACCGCTCGATACTTTCTAAAATTAAAAAGTTTGGCGTACAGGCAGCCAGTTGTGCATTGGCTGCACCTTCAATGGGGCCACAATATAAGTGCGGTGCGATCACCGCGTGGTAGGTCTCTGCCATTCCCGCAATTTTTTTCGCCTCCAGCAAACCACCCACTCGCCCTAACGCCATTTGCAGAATCGATGCAGCTCCCGACTCTAACACTCGCGCAAATTCATACTTTGTACACAGTCGTTCACCAGTGGCAATGGGTACCGTTGTTTGCTTGGTCACTTGCGCCATACCGTCAGGGTAATCGGGCGGTATGGGCTCTTCAAACCACAACGGATCAGCAGCCTCGATGCGTCGAGCCAAACGAATCGCGCCGCTGGGGGTGAATTGCCCATGCGTTCCGAACAATAAGTCGGCTCGATCACCGACCGCTTTTCTTAGCGTGGTAACAAAATTTTCAGCCCGTGTTAATTCACTTAAAGAAGGCTGTCGCCCATCGAATACGGTGTACGTATCCATCGGATCAAATTTGAGTGCGGTGAACCCTTGATCCACATAGTGCAAGGCGCGTTCAGCCGATAGCTCGGCGTCCAGATAAAAAGATTCATCTTGAGATTCATCGGGATAGAGATAGGTGTAGGTGCGTAAGCGATCGTGTACGCGCCCCCCCAACAATGCATGCACCGGTTGTTCAGTAGCTTTACCCACGATGTCCCAACACGCCATCTCTAAACCACTGAGCACGGAGATAAGGGACATATCCGGCCGCAAGGTGTAACCACTGCCGTAAACACGTCGCCAAGTGGTTTCAATATCAAACGGACTGGCGTTTAGAAAATGTCGAGTGAATACATCTTCAATCATGGCGCGAACAACCATCGGACTAAAGGTTGCCGTATAAACCTCACCCACCCCTTCAATGCCACAGGCGGTGCGAAGGCGTAAGAAAATAAAGTAACGTCCACCAAAGTGTGGCGGCGGATTACCCACCACCCAAACATCTAAATCTTTTATTTGCACAAGTGTTCGCTCATCGCCTTTAAACGCGCTTTATTAAACTTTAACCCAACCCAATGCCGCCCGCCCTTCTTCTGTCTTCAAACTGAAGTCCGTGCCATCGAATTCACTGGATGCCTCGGTGCATAACCACGTGATTGCATCCGCCACGATTTCGGGCGAAATATGTTGTGACCAATCCAATTGACTCACAGGATTCATCGCCGAGGATTTAATCACGTGTTGCATGTCAGTGGCGACAGTGCCTGGGGAGATACCAACGCATCGAACACCGTGCTGTGCATTCTCTTTGTGCACACACAGCGTAAGAGAATACAGCCCTGCCTTGGTGGCGCAATAGTGCGACCAACCTTCCAAGGCATTACTTGCCGCACCTGAGGACACGTTGATAACCACACCACCTTGCTTTTTTAAGTGCGGTAAGGCGGCACGAATTGCGTAAAACGGCCCCTTTAAATTGATGTCCACCACCTGGCTCCAACTGGCAGGATCGGCGTCTTCGATTCGTGCCACCGGATCAATCACCCCGGCATTGTTAACTAGCACATCCAAAGAGCCAAAATGTTGCACGCATTGATTCACCGCACGTTCAACCTCGTCCCATTGAGAAACATCGCCAGTCACTGCAAGCGCTGTGTCACCGATGTCAGCCGCAAGGGATTCAATCTCAGCCGCGGTGCGCGCAAACAGCACCACATTCGCACCCGCTTTGGCCAATCGCTTCGCACTCGCCGCCCCAATGCCACGACTAGCGCCTGTGATCAGGGCCGTTTTCTGCGCAAGATTGATATCAGGATTTAGCATAATCGATAGTTTTTAAAAGCCATTGGTGAACACCAGTATACTCAATGAAACTCCTCCGGCGCTAGCCTTTAGGTTCTGTTCAGCTTACGCCCGAGTTATGACGCGAACAGAACATCCGGGTATGTACAGAGTTTTCGCACATCGGTAGTCTGGCGCCAGTGTATTGAACTCGGTGTGAATATGGTTCGGCGCAAGAAAAAATCGGCTCGTCGGCGCAGTGAATCCAGCGGACCTAAGCCATCGCCCCATATTCGGCGCAAGCTACCTTGGTTTGAGATTCTGGACGAAGAGCAACTCACCCAGTTGGAAAGCCAAGTCGATTGGTTTATGCAAGATGTTGGGGTTGCGTTTAGAGATGATCCGATCGCTTTAATCACTTGGCAAGAAGCCGGTGCAACGATAAAAGGGGATTTAGTCACAGCACCTGCTGATTTCATTCGCAACCTGTGTTCCAAGGCCCCTTCCGAATTTACACAGCTCGCTCGCAACCCAGCACGTTCGGTTCGCATTGGCGGCAACCATCAAGTGTTTGCCCCGATCTACGGTGCACCGTTTGTGCGTGATGAAGCCAGTGGTCGACGTTATGGTGACTTAAACGCCTTTCATGATTTAGTTAAGTTAGTTTATTCACACCCGAACTTACACCACAGTGGCTTTGTGGTTTGTGAGCCCTGTGATGTACCCGTATCAATACGGCATCTCGATATGCAAATGGCGCACTTTGTATTAAATGATAAGCCGTGTTTGGGTGCGATCACAGAAATGTCTCGCGCACAAGACAGCGTGGACATGGCTGAGATCGTATTTGGTAAAGAGGTCATGGATGAACACTGCGTCATTATGGGGAACGTTAATACGAATTCACCCTTGTTGGTGGATAAAGTCGTCACGGAAGCGATACGCACCTATTGCAGCCGTGGCCAAGGCATTATCGTGGCACCCTTTATTTTAAGCGGTGCCATGGGGCCAGTATCCACAGCAGCCTCAATTACCCAGGCCATGGCTGAAGCCATGATGGTGTGCGCTTATAGCCAATTGGTAAAACCCGGCGCGCCCTTTGTGCTCGGCAGCTTTCTATCATCAATGTCTTTGAAATCGGGCGCACCCACATTCGGTATGCCAGAACCTGTGATCAGTAACTACGTGATCGGGCAATTAGCTCGACGAGTGGGCCTGCCACTGCGCTGCGGAGGTTCGTTAACCGCATCAAAAATCGAAGACGCACAGGCCGCTTATGAGTCAGCGGATTCCATGCACTCCACCATGTTGGCGGGTGCAAATTATGTGTTGCATGCGGCCGGGTGGCTGGAAGGGGGTTTATGCACCGGCTATGAAAAACTGATTATGGACGCCGATCGATTAGGCTCCTATCAAAAAATTCTAGACATCGGATTAGACACCAGCGATGAGGCTTTTGCCAAAGACGCCTACAGTGAAGTTCAGGCCGGTGGTCATTTTCTCGGCTCCTCCCACACCTTACGACACTATGAAAACGCCTTTTACGAACCGGCCTTATCCGATAGTGAAAACGTGGAAAGTTGGGAAGAAAAGGGTTGTAAAGATATGCGCCAACGGGCGTATGAACGTTGGCAAGCTATGTTGGCCAGCTACCAACCTCCTGCGCTGGAAGAATCCATAAAGGACGCATTGGATGCCTTTGTTGCCAAACGAAAAGAGGAACTGCCCGAGGCTTGGTATTGATGTATGCCGCGGAAACTGCGCGATTCGATTAAACGCAGCTATTGGAGTGCAGCTAGACACGCCTTTATTCAAGATAAGTAGGATGTGAGTTGCATCAAAAAACGAAGCAAATTGAGGCGTAGTTGGCAATCCATCCCACCGCGTTAACACCGCGGATTAAGCACTATTTTGTGGACAATATCTGAATATCTGGATAAGAAAATAATAAAACGTAAGGAACTTAAGAATTTGAACAGTTCTGCCTAGCCGAACAGGCGTTCTACTGGCACTCTACACCCCATAACAAAAACAAAAAAAACGGTTGTAGCGATGAGAAGCCATTTAACTCGTTCAATTTTAATCCTTTTACCTGCGATGATTCTATCGGCTTGCGGCGGTGGCTCGTCATCGGGCGATCACGCCGTGTACCACGATGCGCCGTCCGTGCAGGTAGCAACCAATTCGTCAAACGCCACTCGTTGGTCTGATGCCAATACTTGGGGCGGCGTTGTACCTGCCGAAAACACCGACATTGTTATCCCCCGCGGCCAAACCATTCTGCTCGATTCCAATGTGTCCGCTGCCACGTTAACAGTGAACGGCACCTTAATTTGCGACAACCGAGATTTGGATTTAAGTGCTCGATGGATCATGGTGCACGGCACTTTTCAGTGTGGAACTGACCGTGAGCCGTTTCAGCATCGCTTAAACATCACCTTAACGGGCAATGATAAAAACGAGTCAGTGATGAACATGGGCACAAAAACCCTGGGCGCTATGGGAGGTGGCATCATTTCCTTACATGGCCAGCCTCGAACCAGTTGGTTAATGCTCAATGGCACTGTGAATCCAGGCGCTAGAACAATCAACACTGAATACACAACCAACTGGCGTGCGGGTGACTCGATCGTGATCACATCTACGGATGATTCGATGGAACACGCTGAAGTTCGAACTATTAAAAAGATTGAAGGCACAACAATTACGTTAAATGATGCGCTTAAGTATCGGCATTTTGGCGAAGTACAATCCTTCTCCAACGGTACGCGAAATTGGGACGTGGATACCCGTGCTGAAGTGGCTTTGCTGACACGAAACATTAAAATTCAAGGCGACCAAGCGTCTGAACAAAGTCGCTTTGGTGCGCATGTGATGATCATGGAAGGCTCGGCTGGATTAATCTCAGGCGTTGAATTTCGTCGCGTGGGTCAAGAAGGCATTCTGGGCCGCTACCCCTTCCATTGGCACCTAGCCAACAACGTGGAAGGTCAATACATTCGTAATTCCTCGATTGTGAGAAGTTATAACCGCTGCATCACCGTACACGGCGCTCACAAGGCTTTAGTGGAAGACAACGTGTGTATGGATCACGTCGGTCATGGCTACTTTCTAGAAGACGGTGGCGAAACCAGCAATGTGTTTAAACACAACTTAGGTTTACTCACTCGTCGCCCTGCCGACAATGTGGCCTTACTGCCTAGTGACATTCAAGACGGTGAAGCCGCACGCGGCCCATCCACTTTTTGGATTTCAAACGGCGACAACACCTTCGTTGGCAACGCGGCAGCGGGTTCTGACGGGCTGGGTTTTTGGTACGACACCGAAAGCCATGTTGTGGGTAGCTCAGCGCGCTTGACTCGCTACGAGAACACCAACCCAAGAAAGTCAGCGTTTGGTGAGTTTCGTGATAACCGCGTGCATTCATCGGACATGGCGTTCAGTACCTGTAACTTAAGCAGCGGACCCGACGGCTACCTGCCCCCAACGCAAGCGAATTTTCAGAACTTAACCGTGTTTTCAGGTGGTGACGGTGCAGTTTGGCCTTGTGAAGGCGATCAACTGTTCACAGATTTAAAAGTGACCGATACCGGGCATTCTCACCACGCAGGTTTTGTTGCACCGCGACCGGTTACAGTTAAAGATTCATTGTTTGTTGCCAACAGCCGACTCTCTGAAGGTGGACGTGGCCGCATGCGCAGTGCGATTGGCATCTACGACTTTGGCGTGGACTTACGCAATGTGCATTTCGTAAACTTTAATATGGAATACGGTGGCAGCCATATGTTTGGAGCACGGGATGCGGATGTGCGCATCACCAGCAACCCAATTTCTAACGTCACACTAGCCGATTCATACTTGTACTACGATCGTCGTAAACAACCCCAAGACATGCGTCCATCAGCTTGGGGTGCGGTTATTCATGACGAAGACGGCAGTTTAGGTTTAGGGCCCAACAGTGCATTGGTTGCCGATCATCCCTTGATGACCGATTCCACGTGCACCGACGTTTACGGTTCAGGACGATTGTGTGGCAACCGTTATGTACGAGCGAAATTCAGCTTCGGTGGCCAACGCAACTTACCGCCTATCCGGCACTTTCGTAGCGACGGCCGTGAAGCCATTGGCAGCCCACTAGCACCGCGTGCGCATTATCAAAGTGTGGTGTCGGTAAACCACAACCGTTATCACTACGGTTACGATTTTGATGCTGGCGTATTCAATAAGCGATCCTTAACCGCCAGCATTGAATTCGCCCACAACAATGACACCGTTGTGCTTGAACTGCGCAACTTGCCAGCCAATGCCTCAGTACGTACCCCGGGTTATTCTCAGGCAGGCAGTGTTGAAGCCTTAAAACAAGGCCCAGGCCTGCAGTACATTCGAAGCGGCGGTTCCTTGTTTGTTAAGTTAAGAGCATCCGGGGAAAGATGGAAGGCGAAAAACGAACTTAATATCGTTTGGTAAGTTCTTGTTTGGTAACTTCTAAGGAACCTCACCACCCAACGCAGCCTGGTACAGGACGTACCAGTCTTCCCGGCTCATTTCAACTTTCAACGCATCCGACAGTGAGTGTATGCGCTGTAAGTTATTCGTCCCGAGAATCGGCAAGATGGTGGCTGGGTGCTTAAGTAACCAAGCAACTGCCACTGCATCCGTCCCCACTCCCTGCTTATCAGCTATTGTTTTTAATGCGCGTTGCACATCCGTTAAATCACCCCCATCAGCAAGCAGTTTGCCACCGGCCAACGGTGACCAAGCCATCGGCTTAATACCCGCTTGCTGTAAAAACGCAATACTGCCATCAGTAAAACACTCATGCGCGTTGAGGTTAATCTCTATTTGGTTCGTTACTAATTTTTCACTCATCGCCGACTGCAGTAAATCCCAGTCCCACTGTTTAAAGTTAGAAACCCCGATAGCCGCCACCTTACCCGACCGCACTAATCCATCCAAACAAGCCCCGGTTTCTAAGTGATCCATCAACGGATCTGGGCGATGCAGCAACAGCACATCAATTTTTTCAATGTTCATGTTCGTCAATGATGCATTTACCGACGCCTCAATGTGCTTAGCGCTGGTGTCGTAGTGCTTCACACGACGCGATGGATACTGATCCGATACCAGCATGATGTCGCACTTGGTGATGATCTGCATCTGGTCCCGCAAAGCTGGCGCTGCCTTTAAAGCTTGACCAAATATTTGCTCAGACGAATAGTTGCCATAGATATCAGCTTGATCAAAGGTGGTTATGCCTTGCGACAAACACGCTTCCAGCTTAGCTTGAACGTGAGCCGCAGAGGTATCAGCATCATCACCTAGACGCCATAGTCCATAGATTAAGCGGCTGACCGTGAGGTTTTCAGACAGGGGTATTTGATCCATCTCGGTGGGGTTCTCTGAGTTTTTGGATTGGTGTTGGAAGAATGTACCACCGGCTCAGTAGTTTGCGACTGACCGGAACAAAGTACGCGTTGGGCTTAACCTTACGAACTACAGCAGTGGGGTATGCTTAAATCAAATGTCATTGTGAAAGCAGACAAAAATTATCACCTGTCGATAGTATTTTTTTGGCCCGATGGAGTCATTGAATTGAGGTTCGCCATACACACACATGGTGGCTTATAAATTCCCAAAGCAAGAAGCGGCAAAGAGTTTTTTCGAATCTGACGAGAATATGGAGCTTTCAAAACTGAGACAGGAAATTACGGAAGGCTTTGCTATCTATGTTCCTGAATATAAATTTGACTAGATTTGCATCGACGGGGTTTCGCAAAATCTGCCCGAAGCGGGCATAGGAAAGGTTGTTCGGCTCAACTTCCGCTGGACGATCTGTTGCTCGCGCATTGATATTTTTCTGAATGCGCATTACTATGCGCATATATCATCATATGAGACCTCACCATGGGCGCACTGTATAAAGAGGACGCGCAGAAAAAGCCGACTAATCTCAGTATCAATAGCGATTTATTGGAAAAATCCAGGAAAATGCAGATTAACCTGTCGGCACTTCTCGAGGCTGCACTTACTGAAAAACTGGCGCAGGCAGAAAACGAAAATTGGCAGGCAAGAAACAAATTGGCTATCGTGGCTTACAACAATTTGGTTGACGAACAGGGTTGCTTCAGCGATTCGACTCGAAACTTTTGATGGCACAGTTTGATGTTTACCAAAACACAAACAGACCGACCAGAAAACAGTATCCGCTTTTAGTCGATGTCCAGCATTCTGTTCTATCAACTTTGGCCACCAGAATAGTTATCCCGCTAAGTAACAAGGATTTAGTTAATGGTGCCGTTATGGATATTTTGATGCCTGAAGTTCTGTTTGACGAACAGTACTTCGTGTTGATGACACCACAGATTTCTGCGGTACCTGATCGCTTGTTATCGAAACCTATTGGCACGCTGGAGCATTGCCGGTCTCAGGTTCTTGCTGCTCTGGATTTTGCGATAACTGGCATATGATATGGCCACGAATTTTGATTCATACGAAATGCTGATATCGGCCCAAACCACTCGTTAGGAAGGTTGTAAACGACACCGATACAGAACTGTATTCGATCTCTCAGCCGCCTATCCGGCGGGAACGGAACCTGCACCCTTATCTGAGCTGCACAATATTGAGGTTTTAGGAATTCAAGCAAAGAAAATAATGGGAATAGAAAACTGGCGACCTAATTTGCGCGTTCTTCTAGCTACTTGGAAAAAGCAAATTGAGCCGTTTCTTTCGCTAATGACCTTAGAATATGTAAACATTTCAAACTACCCGTATGCAGACCTCAAATCGATTCGATCAAAGAAACTGCAGCGGTTGCTGCTTACTTCAAGAAAACTGGAATCTCTAAGTGGCGTAGAAGATTTCCCAGAAATTCAACATATTGATTTGTACAGTTGCCCTAATTTGAAATCGGTTGAAGGGTTGAAGTCGATCAAATCGATGAGGACACTTGAAGTTGAAACGTGTCGTCACATTTCCAAAGATCGAGTTATCACGCACTTTAACCAATGACCCGCTAGGGCACTTCGCTGACCTAGCGATCGGCGGTATACGACCAAGGTCGTAGGTTCGGATAGGGTGTAATTCGAATGGAAAGAGACAACCAACTTATAATAGTTTTTTGGTAGCGGGGGTAGGATTCGAACGGGGCCGCCCACGGTATACGACCAAGGTCGTAGGTTCGGATCTGATTTAATTCGGAGATGGACGGCGATGTAACTCATCAAGCCAGATTGGTAGCGGGGGTAGGATTCGAACCTACGACCTTCGGGTTATGAGCCCGACGAGCTGCCAGACTGCTCCACCCCGCACCGACTTCGCTATTATAGAGGCGAAAAATTTCAATTACAAGCGTTTCGACGTGTAATTGGTGCCTTAGAAAGACTCTAGTTATCTAAAGACAGGTAATCCCAAGACGGGTCATTCCACCCGGCAACACGCTGCAGTCACTAGGCGGGGTGCCCGGCTTTTCCGCAAGCCACGAACGCACCGTTGCGATAGTCGGATTTACCGTATGGGAACACTTCTCCCTCACCGTCATAAACCACACCGCCGGCTGCACGCAGCACCGCGTCCCCTGCTCCGGTATCCCATTCCATGGTGGGGCCGAACCTTGGGTAAACGTCGGCTTCACCGGCGGCCACTAAGCAAAATTTTAATGACGAACCGATGGATATGGCGTCGGCAATGTCGTGATCCTTTAACCAATTATCGGTCTTCTCATCACGGTGCGACAAACTGGCAACAGCCGTTGCGCCGGCTTCAGGAATATCACGAATGGTGATGTCTTTCCATTCACCATTGGACTGCTCACGAGCACCCTCACCCAGCTTGCCAACAAACATGCGATCAAGCGCTGGCGCGTACACCACGCCCAGAATGGGAATGCCGTATTCAATTAGCGCAATGTTTACCGTAAACGAGCCTTTGCCATCTCGCTTTAAAAATTCTTTGGTGCCATCGAGTGGGTCAACCAAAAAGAAACGATCGGGCGCTTTCACTTTATGACTGTCTGCATTCTCTTCCGAGATGATGACGGTATCGGGTTCCAGCTGTTTGAGTACCGGAATGATAACGGCTTCGGCTGCGGTATCAGCGGCCGTGACTGGGGATCCATCCGATTTCTCGATGGCTTCGAAATCACTGGCGTACACGTCCATAATGGCAGCGCCAGCATCGCGGGCTGCTTTTTGAAGTTGATCCAACATGGGAATTTCCTAACAGGTTATGCGTTATGAAAACGCTGCAACACAGGCGGTCATGATTAATCCGGGGAATACACCGAGTAACACAACGGCTGCGCCGTTTATCGCTAGCCCTGCAGACACATCCGGGGATGCGGCAGCGCTGACGGGTACGATGGGCTCATCAAAAAACATCAGTTTGATGATGCGCAGGTAGTAGAAGGCTCCCACCACCGACATGGCCACACCCACAATCGCAAGCCAAAGAAAATCAGCTCCAACCGCGGCTTTGAGCACGACGAGTTTGGCGTAGAAGCCGACCATCGGCGGCACGCCCGCCAGTGAGATCATGGCAATCATCATGACAGAGGCAAGGAGCATGTTGCGTTTGGCAAGGCCTGCCAAGTCGGACAAATGCACCGCTTCATAGCCACCGCGAGATAAGGCGAGTAAAACACCAAAGGCTGCCAAGGTAGTGAACGCATAGGTAATGGCGTAGAACATGGAGGCGCTATACCCTTCTGGGTTGGCCGCGATGATGCCTAGTAGTAAGAAGCCCACATGCGAGATGGTGCTGTAGGCCAACATGCGCTTGAGGTTGGTTTGCGCGATGGCCAATAAATTACCCACCACCATAGACAATGCGGCAAGGATGGCCAGCATGCGCTGCCAATCCACACTCAAGGTTTCTAAACCATCAACCAACAGTCGAATGATCATGGCGAAAGCCGCTATTTTTGGTGCGGTACCGATGAACAAGGTAACGCAGGTTGGCGCACCGTCGTATACATCCGGCACCCACATGTGAAAGGGCACGGCCCCCAATTTAAACGCGATACCCACAATGACGAATGTTAGGCCAAATCGGGCACCCACACTCTGATCGGTTTTACCGGCGAGTATGTCGTGAATAGAAGACAAGCCAAGAGAACCGGTTGCGCCGTAAATCATCGACATGCCGTACAACAACATGCCCGATGCTAAGGCACCCAGCACGAAGTACTTCATGGCAGCTTCCGATGCATCGCTGTTATCTCGGTACAAAGCCACCATGGCGTACAAAGACAGGGCGAGTAATTCCAGCCCTAGGTAAAGGGTTAGCATGTTGATGGCAGACACCATGATCATCATGCCGGTGATGCCAAACAAGCCCAGCACGTAGTATTCACCGCGCGCAATCTTTCGCTCGTTGATGTAATCACGTGAATATAAAAAGCCACCGATTGACACAATCAGTATCCAGCTTTTCAGTACGGTACTCATGGCATCAAGCCCATAAGCCCCTTCAAAAGCCGTCATTGCCTCGTCGCCAATTTGGCTAAAGGCCAGCAGCAAGGTCACCAGCAAAGTTGCCTGCGATGACCAGTAGATGATAGTTCGATTATTTTCATTGATGAACAGACTCACCACAAGGACCACACAGGTGGCCACCAGCATGAAAATCTCGGGGGTTGCGATTGCTAAATTATCCATCGTCAGGCCCGTTAGTATTTAGGAATGCTGATGTGTTGAACAAGGTTTTCTACCGATGCATGCATGACGTTCGCCAGCAGATCAGGCCATAAACCCAACAACAGTACGAAAAACGCCAAAGCGGCCAACATCCAAAATTCTCGGGATGTGACGTCAGTGAGAGCGGCAACGTTGTCGTTGGCCACTTCCCCAAACAAGACGCGCTTCACCATCCATAAGGTGTAGGCCGCCCCTAAGATTAAGGTCATCGCTCCTAAGAACGCTAACCAGAAATTGGCTTTAAAGCTGGCGAGAATCACCATGAATTCACCCACGAATCCTGATGTGCCTGGCAAACCCGCATTGGCCATGGCGAAGAACACCATGAACGCACCAAACTTCGGCATTACATTCATCACACCACCGTAGTCAGCGATTTCTCGCGTGTGCATCCGATCGTAGATGACACCCACACATAGGAACATGGCAGCGGAGATAAAACCGTGCGACACCATTTGCATCATGGCCCCTTCAAGGCCAAGGGCCGCACCGTCCACATCTCCTTTACCGATCAACATGAACGCGATGAAGGTACCCAAGGTGACAAAACCCATGTGCGAGATGGATGAATAAGCGATGAGCTTTTTCATGTCTTGCTGCGCCAAGGCGACAAAACCGATGTACACCACAGCCACCAATGAAATAGCAATCATGTAACCGCCCAGTTCGCCACTGGCGTCGGGCACGATGGGTAAGCTAAAACGCAAGAACCCGTAGCCACCCATTTTCAACATGATCGCGGCCAGTACTGCCGAACCTGCAGTTGGTGCTTCCACGTGCGCATCCGGCAACCACGTGTGCACAGGCCACATCGGAATTTTCACGGCAAAGGCTGCAAAGAAGGCTAAGAAAATCCAAAATTGTTGCCGCGCACCCAGCTCTAGCGTGTGCATGCCCAGGATGCTGAACGAGTCCCCTACCCGGTACAAATAAATGAGTGCGACCAACATGAACACCGACCCTAAGAAGGTGTACAAGAAAAACTTAATGGTGGCGTAGACGCGCCTGGGCCCGCCCCAGATACCGATGATTAAGAACATCGGAATGAGCGTGGCTTCAAAAAAGATGTAAAACAAAATTGCATCCAGTGCCGAGAAGACACCGACCATCAAACCCGTCATCACTTGAAACGCACCCAAGTACAGCGCGATTCGATCTTTGATGACTTCCCAAGCGGAGATAACCACGATGATGTTGATTAAGGTGGTTAACACAATTAACGGCATGGAGATGCCATCCACACCCAGCGAGTAGTTCACATCAAACGCTGGCAGCCAAGCAATCGATTCACGAAATTGCATCTCGGCGGTGGTGGTATCAAAACCAAACCACAGCCCAAGGCTGATTAAAAACGTTAGCACAGCCACGCCTAAGGCGGCTGGCCTGGCGAACGCATTGCCTAGTGCAATGATCACTAGACCGGCCAAAATGGGAAGCCAAATTGTCAGACTCAGTATGGGCATGCAGTCTTCACTCGTGACGTCAATAGGGATCGAAGGCGATAACGCACGATCAAATTAAGAAGAAAAACACAGTCATCAGCGCCAACAGGCCGATGATCATGGCGAACGCGTAGTGATACAGATATCCCGTCTGCGCACCTCGAGCCAAACTTGAAAACAAACCGACGCTCTTGGCCGATCCATTAACCAAAGCCCCATCAATGATGGCTTGATCCCCCACTTTCCAAAGCATGCGCCCTAAGGACACACTGCCCACCGCAAACACCGCTTGGTTGAAATCGTCAAAGCCGTACTTGTTGTCCAGGATGCGTCGCAAGAAACCCAATTTTTGATCGAGCATGGCAGGAATACTGGGTGCCACCATGTAGAACACATAGGCCGTTGCCACACCGGCCATCGCCAACCAGAACGGAATGGTTTGTACCGCGTGCAATCCGAATGAAATAGGCCCATGGAAATGTTCTTTCACCGCTGCCAAGGTGTCGTGCTCTGGCAATACGGATATCACACCGTTGAAATAATCCCCCAACGGCATACTGCTCACCGTTAATGCCCCAATCAGCACCGACGGCACAGCGAGTGCGATCAAGGGCCAAGTGACAACCTTAGGCGATTCATGCAAATGATCGCGCGTGTGATCATCAAAGCGTTCTTCACCGTGGAACACAAGAAAGAACAATCGGAACGAGTAGAACGCGGTAACAAACACACCTAAAAGCACCGCCCAATAAGCGATGCCCGCACCGGGAATGTTAGAGGCGTGTACCGCTTCAATGATCAGATCTTTTGAGTAAAAGCCGGATAAGAATGGAAAGCCAATCAGGGCAAGTGACCCGATGAGGGACGTCCAATAAGTGATGGGCATGTATTTTTTCAAGCCGCCCATTTTGCGGATGTCTTGCTCATGGTGCATGCCCATGATCACAGAACCTGCGGCCAGAAATAACAAGGCTTTAAAAAACGCGTGCGTCATTAAGTGAAACACCGCCGCGCTGTAGGCCGACACACCCAATGCCACCGTCATGTAACCGAGTTGCGACAGGGTTGAGTAAGCCACGACCCGTTTGATGTCGTTTTGCACGATGCCAATCAAGCCCATGAAGAAGGCTGTGATGGCACCAATAATCAGGATGAAACTCAACGCCGTTTCGGATAACTCGAACAGCGGTGACATGCGCGCCACCATAAAGATGCCGGCGGTTACCATGGTTGCCGCGTGAATCAGAGCCGATATGGGCGTGGGCCCTTCCATCGAATCGGGCAGCCAAACATGCAACGGCACCTGAGCAGACTTACCCATGGCGCCGATGAACAGCAAGATGCACATCACCGACATGACGCTCCATTCAGCGCTGCCAAAGATATTCATGGTTTGCCCAACTAAGGATGGGGCCGCTGCAAACACATCTTCATAGGCGAGGCTGTTGGTGTATAGAACCACAGCTCCAATGCCCAGTAAGAACCCAAAGTCACCCACACGGTTCACCAGGAACGCTTTCATGTTGGCAAACACGGCGGTCTCTTTTTTAAACCAGAACCCGATTAGCAGGTACGACACCAAACCCACCGCTTCCCAACCGAAGAATAACTGCAGGAAGTTGTTCGACATCACCAGCATTAACATCGAAAAGGTGAACAAGGAGATGTAACTGAAGAAGCGCTGATAGCCAGGATCTTCTTCCATATAACCGATGGTGTAGATGTGAACCATAAGTGATACAAACGTCACCACCAACATCATCATGACGGTCAGATTGTCGACCAGAAAGCCGATTTCAAAACGCAAATTACCACTGACCATCCAGACATACAGGGTTTCGTTGAAGGGCTCAGCCCCACCGACAACCACTTTAAAAAACGCAACCACCGACAGCAAGAAGGCGATCGCAACGCCTGCGATGGTGGCCCGATGCGAATTGACTCGACCCAACTTGTGCCCAAACAGCCCAGCGGCAATCGCTGCCACTAAGGGGGCCAGCGGGATAAGCGTATAAATTAATTTCATCGCAGCCTAACCCTTCAGTGTGTCGAGATCAGCCACGTTAATGGTTGATCGGTTACGGAAGAGCACCACCAAAATCGCTAAACCTATGGCCGCTTCTGCTGCCGCCACCGTCAAGATGAAGAAAACGAACACTTGGCCCGAACCCTCTTCTAGAAAACGACTGAAGGCAACGAAATTCATGTTGACCGATAACAGCATCAATTCAATCGACATCAATAAAATGATGACGTTTTTTCGATTTAAGAAAATGCCCACCATCGACAAGCAAAACAAGATGGCACCCAACGTTAAATAATGAGGCAGTGTAAGCATGATATTCCTCAGCGCTTCTCGGTTGGCATTTGCACAATGCGCAAGCGATCCGACTTTTTAACATCCACTTGCTGATGCGGCTTTTGGTATTTGGTTTCTGGTCGGCGGCGCATGGTCAAGGCAATGGCGGCCACGATGGCAACCAATAAAATGACGGCAGCCACTTCAAACTGAAACAAGAACTTGTCGTACAGCAACCGGCCCAACTCTTGGGTGTTGCTGTAGTCGGCAGCAGATGCCGCGGGTATGGGGTAGTTTTCACTTCTGAAGTAACGTTCCGTGATTAAGAAGGCCATTTCGATAAACATGAGCAAACCGACCGCTGCCCCCCAAGGCAAGTACTTAACAAAGCCTTCACGCAGCGGCTCAACGTTCACATCCAACATCATCACCACGAATAAGAACAACACCATCACGGCCCCGACGTACACCAACACTAAGGTGATGGCCAAGAATTCTGCTTCCAGCAACATCCATATGCAGGCGGTGCTGAAAAACGTTAGCACCAAGAACATGGCGGCGTGCACGGGGTTTCGTACCGTAATAACGCAAGCCGCACCGAACACGGTGATGGCTGCGAATACGTAGAACAAGAACAGTTCAAAACTCATAAAATTAAGCCCCCTCGTCTGCCAGCGCTTAACGGAACGCCGAATCAGCAGCTCGATCAGCTGCGATTTGCGTTTCGTATTTATCGCCAATGGCGAGTAGCTTATCTTTCGTCATGATTTGTTCGCCGCGGTTTTCAAAGTGATACTCAAAAATGCGAGTCTCAACGATGGAATCCACCGGGCACGCTTCTTCACAGAAGCCACAAAAAATGCATTTGAATAAATCGATGTCGTAACGTGTGGTGCGACGCGTACCGTCTTCACGTTGCTCTGAATCGATGGTAATAGCTAAGGCCGGGCACACCGCCTCACACAACTTACAAGCAATGCAGCGCTCTTCACCATTGGGGTAACGACGCAAGGCATGCAGGCCGCGAAAACGATGCGACTGTGGCGTCTTCTCTTCTGGATACTGAATGGTGATGCCTGGGGAAATGAAGTAGCGCCCCGTTAAGCTCATGCCTTTCAGTAGCTCCCACAAAGTGAGGCTTTTTACGTATTTAGACAGTTGTGACGTCATACGAATATCAACCTGTCACACCGGAACGGATGTCAAACCACGGCCCGATGTCGAAGTAAATGGCGAAACCGACCACCGCGATCCATACAATGGTGATCGGAATAAAAACCTTCCAACCCAAGCGCATGATTTGATCATAACGGTAGCGAGGAAAGGTGGCGCGAAACCATAAGAAGAAAAACAGCATCAAGGAGGTTTTTATAAAGAACCAGTGGATACCGTCAGGAATGAAAGAAACCGGTGATAGCCAACCGCCTAAGAACATCACAACGGCTAAAACCGAAATCATGATCATGTTGGCGTATTCGGCGAGGAAGAAAACCGCGAAAGCCATGCCCGAGTAATCGACGTGGAAACCGGCCACGATTTCCGATTCCCCTTCGGCCACATCAAAGGGCGCGCGATTGGTTTCTGCCACACCCGATATGAAATACACGATGGCCAGCGGGAACAAAGGAATGAGGAACCAGTGGAAAATCCCACCCTCTTGCGCGCGAACGATGTCGCCTAAGTTCAAACTACCCGCCACCATTAACACGCCCACAAGTGCAAAACTCATGGCAATCTCGTACGACACAATTTGAGCGGCCGAGCGCATTGCACCCAGAAACGCATACTTAGAATTCGATGCCCAACCCGCAATGATAACGCCGTAAACACCAATGGAAGTCATGGCCAGCACATACAACAGGCCTGCATTCACATCAGCCAACACCAGGTCGCCGGTAAAGGGAATGACCGCCCAAGCGGCAAACGCTGGAGCCAGCGACAAAACCGGTGCGGTTAAAAATAAGAAACGCGACGCATTGGTTGGAACAATGACTTCTTTGGTTAGCAGCTTGAATAGATCCGCAAACGGTTGCCCAAGCCCTTTCCAGCCCACACGGTTTGGACCGATGCGCACTTGCATTGAACCAATGACTTTGCGTTCAGCAAGCGTTAAATAAGCTACTGATATCAGTAGCGGCAGAATAATCGCGACGATCTTTAAGACCGTCGTAATGAGCAGTATGAGTCCGTCGAGCATCAGGCTTTACTCACATCAATGGGGCCAAACAACTCACCCAATTCGGCCGTTTCAGGAAGCCCCGAAGGCACCCAAACACACCCTTCTGGTACGTTATTGTCCGCTTTTGCAGGCAAGGTTACTGCGGATCCGTTCTGACGAACCAGCACACGATCACCATCACTTAATGATTGCTTAGACAATTCCACATCGGACATGGACGCAAACGCTTGTTTGCCATCGGCGGTTTTTTGCAGCGATTGAGAGCGTCGCACAAGCGGATCTGTTGCGTAAATCGGAATTTCGCCAGCACGCACGAGTGCCGAACCTGCATCCCCTGCGTACTTCACCTTCGGCATGTTCGTCACGTTATTCAATTCAATGCTTGAACACGCGTCCGCCAGTTCGCGAGCAACTGCTTCTGGGCTGGTGTAACCAAAACCATCGAGTTCTAAACTTTCCGCTAAAACGCGAAACACTTTCCAGGCAGGACGTGCATCTCCGGGCGCTGGAACCGCACCGGAACTGGCCTGCCAAACACCGGCGGCATTCACGAAGGTGCCAAAGCTTTCTGCAAACGTGGCCAGCGGTAAAACAACATCCGCAGACGCTTTTAAAGAACCTGACAGGAACGAGCTTAACGCCACCACAGAGTCTGCTTTTGCTAACGCTTGAGTGGCATGAGCAGGGTTCGCTGCATCAAATTCCACTTCAGCACCCACTAACAAAAAGTGCTTCATGCCAGCTTCTAACATTTCACCGGCATTTTTGCCGGCGGTGCCGGCCGATTTGCCGCCGGGCTCTCGGTGTGGCAGCACGCCGGCTAACCAAGCACCGGCCGTGTTCGCACGTTCGGGCAATAAACTTAATGTGGCATCACAGGCTTTCGCCAATGCAATGGATAGCGACAACAATTGGCTGTAAGCGGGGTGTTGAACAGCGATGTTACCGAGCATCACCGCGGTGCGATCGCCGTCTTTCAACGCAGCCGCAATGCGTTGATGGTAATCAGCAGGCTTGATCGGTGGCGCATCACTTAAGCCAGACACGTCGGCACCGGCTGCCAAGCAAACACCCAAAAGTTCGGCCACCATGTTGTCGTAGCGTGTTGCGATGTTATCGGCTGCGTCAAAATGTAAGGGAAAGTGCTTGGGGTTAATGAAATTAATCGACGCCCCGTTTAAGGCCGATTTACGTAAGCGCAGCGCAGCAATCGGTTGGTCTTTACGAATGTTTGAACCAACCAATAAAGCCGCATCCATGGTTTCTAAATCCGGTAACTGCATACCCAGCCAAGGCATAATGGGCGCTGATTCGTCGGCCGTAAAATCACTTTGGCCTAAGCGGTGATCAATGTGGGCGGTGCCCAAGCCGCGAGCCAGTTTTTGCGTTAAGTACAATTCTTCAACGGGTAAAGAGGCAGACGCCAGTACGCCTAAGTCACTGCCCGCCGCTTTCAATGCGGAAGCGGCCGCGTCCAATGCGGTTGGCCAATCACAGGCCTCCAATTCACCGGCATCGTTTCGAACCATTGGGGAGGTGATGCGATCTTCACTGCGCAAGCCCTGATAACTAAATCGATCTCGGTCACTGATCCACACTTCATTAATGGCTTCGTTGTCTCGCGGTATCACGCGATTCACGCGGTCCCCATCCAGATGCACAAACGTATTCGCGCCCACCGAATCGTGCGGTGAAATGGATGGGGTTTGATTCAATTCCCAAGAGCGTGCGGTGTAGCGTGATGGACGAGCGGTTAAGGCGCCGACAGGACAAATATCAATCACGTTGCCAGATACTTCCGATACCACCGATTTTTCGATGTAGGTGCCGATGCGAACGTTCTCACCGCGACCTGTCGCACCGAGTTCTCGGATGCCCGCAATCTCTTCACCAAATCGAACGCAGCGTGTGCAATGAATGCAACGCGTCATTTCAGTGGCAATCAATGGACCGATGTATTTGTCCATGACCACGCGTTTGCCCTCGGTGTATTGCGAGGCACTGCCGCCATAGCCCATGGCCACATCTTGCAACTCACACTCACCACCTTGATCGCAAATGGGGCAATCCAAGGGGTGGTTAATGAGCAAAAATTCCATTGTGCCTTTTTGCGCATCGCGCGCTAACTTTGACTTGGTGTGCACAACCATGTCAGGCATAACCGGTGTGGCACAGGCAGGCAAGGGTTTGGGCGCTTTCTCAACTTCCACCAAACACATGCGGCAATTGGCGGCCACAGAAAGTTTCTTGTGGTAACAGAAACGCGGCACATCAACGCCCGCTGCATCTGTGACTTCAATCAACATCTGACCGCGCTTTGCCGTCAGGGGTTGACCGTCAACCGTAATCGAAATGTCGTCGTCGCTCATAAGCTCAGTGTGTGTTCGGTTGAAGTTAGCGTTAAGCCACAGCGCCGAGGGTGTCGGTCACCATGCTGCGCTTGTGTTCAATGAAGTACTCAAATTCGGGTCGGTAGTGCTTAATCATGCCTTGCACCGGCATCGCCGCAGCATCTCCCAAGGCGCAAATCGTGCGGCCCGCAATCTTACCGGCCACATCTTCCAACTTATCGATATCTTCAGGTAAGCCTTCACCTTCAACAATGCGAGTGAGCATGCGGTATAACCAGCCCGTGCCCTCACGACAAGGCGTGCATTGGCCACAGCTTTCCGAATAATAAAATCGAGAGATTCGGCGCAACGCAGACACCATGCAAGTGGTTTCATTCATGACAATCACAGCGCCTGAACCCAACATCGAACCCACAGTGCCAATGGAATCGTAGTCCATATTAACTTTCATCATTTGGTCGCCTGGTACCACGGGAACCGATGACCCACCGGGGATAACCGCTTTCAATGGAATACCGTCTTTCATGCCACCGGCTAATTCCAACAAGTCAGCGAATGGAGTGCCTAAACCAATTTCGAAATTTCCGGGAGCGGCAACATGACCCGACATAGAAAAGCATTTCTGACCGCCGGCTTTTTCCACACCCATTTTGGCGAACCATTCCGGGCCGTTACGAATGATGGACGGCACCGATGCCACGCTTTCGGTGTTGTTAATGGTGGTGGGTTTGCCATAGAGCCCGTAGCCTGCTGGAAACGGAGGTTTAAATCGTGGCTGACCCTTCTTACCTTCTAACGATTCCAACAACGCCGTCTCTTCACCGCAGATGTACGCACCGGCACCTAAGGTGCCGATGACATCTATGCTGATGTCAGAACCCAAAATGTTTTTGCCAACAAAACCCTGTTCATAGGCTTCTTTCAGCGCATGTTGGAAATTGCGATACACCTCATCCATGAATTCGCCGCGCATGTAGTTGTATGCCACGTTGGCGCGAATGGCGTAAGCGCCGATGACCATGCCCTCTACTAAAGCGTGCGGGTTAAATCGGATAAGATCGCGATCTTTACAGGTGCCTGGTTCTGACTCGTCCGAATTCACCACAAAATAACTTTGTGGGCTTTCTTTCGGCATGAAGCTCCACTTTAAACCGGTAGGAAACCCAGCCCCACCTCGGCCGCGTAAACCCGATGCTTTCACCAGCTCCACCACATCATCGGGCGACAATTTCTCATCAATGATTTTGCGCAGCGCTTCATAGCCGCCGACTTTCAAATAGTTGTCGTACGTCCACGGTTCATCGAAGTGTCGCGTGGTGTAACAAACCTGGTTTTGCAGAATCTCTGTCATGGTCAGTGCCTTTACACAGGTCGCGCTTAATGATCGTGTGAGTGGTCGTCGAGATTGTCGAGAATCTCGTCCACTTTTTCAGGGGTTAATTCGGTGTAGTACTTATGATCGACTTGCATCATCGGCCCACCCGAACAAGCCGCCAAACACTCTTCTTCCACCTTTAAATAAACCTTGCCATCGGGTGTGGACTCACCCAATTTAATACCGTATTTACTTTCCACGTGATTCACGATGGTGTCCGAACCCATCAACATGCAACTGATGTTGGTGCAAATCGCCACGCAATGTTTACCCACTGGTTTGGTTTCAAACATGGAATAGAAACTGGCCACTTCATACACAGCGATGGGGGGCATATCGAGCATGACCGCAACCGCATCCATCAGCTCGGTAGTTAAAAAGCCGTTGTTTTGATGTTGCGCCGCTTGCAAGGAACCCAACACCGCACTTTGTTTTTGGTCATCCGGAAAACGGCTTAACCAATCACGCACCTGCGCCATGGTGTGTTCGGTTAACACATCGGACGGTTCCGGTAAGACGACATCTGAAGGAAGTGTACTCATGAATTGCTCTGCTCGAATGCTTGCTCGTTACCGGTCCACTTCGCCGAATACGATGTCTTGCGTTCCAATGATCGCAACCACATCCGACAACATGTGCCCGCGAGCCATCTCATCCATCGCCGCCATATGGGCAAACCCTGGCGCGCGTACTTTTAAGCGATAGGGCTTATTCGCACCATCCGAAATTAAGTAACACCCAAACTCACCCTTGGGGTGTTCCACCGCTGCGTAGGCTTCACCCACAGGCAAACAAAATCCTTCCGTGAACAGCTTAAAGTGATGAATCAAGGCTTCCATATCCCCTTTCATGTCCGCTCGTCGTGGTGGAGACACTTTATGATCTTCGGTTAATACCGGACCCGGATTCACACGCAACCATTCGATGCATTGTTCAACAATGCGGTTGGACTGACGCATCTCTTCAACGCGCACCAGGTATCGGTCGTAACAATCGCCGTTGGTACCGACGGGGATATCAAAATCCACTTTGTCGTACACCTCATAGGGCTGCTTTTTACGCAAATCCCACTCAATGCCACTGCCGCGCAGCATAGCGCCAGTAAAGCCTAACTGCAGAGCACGTTCTGGCGTAACCACACCAATGCCCACGGTACGTTGTTTCCAAATGCGGTTATCAGTAAGCAGGGTTTCGTACTCATCAATTAAGGCTGGAAAACGGTTACAAAAGTCTTCTAGAAAATCGAGCATGGAGCCATCGCGCGCTTCATTGAGTTTTGACGCATTGGCTTTACTGCGCCAGCGAGATTCTTCGTACTGCGGCATGGTGTCGGGTAAGTCCCTGGATACACCGCCGGGTCGGTAATAGGTGGCGTGCAGTCGTGCACCCGATACCGCCTCATAACAGTCCATCAAGTCTTCACGTTCACGGAAGCAGTACAAGAACATACTCATGGCGCCAACATCTAAACCGTGCGCGCCTAACCACATCAAGTGATTCAATATGCGAGTGATTTCATCAAACATCACGCGGATGTATTGGGCGCGCTCGGGCACTTCAACGCCTAATAATTTTTCAATGGCCAGCACATAGCCATGCTCATTCACCATGGTGGATACGTAATCCAACCGATCCATGTAGCCAATGGTTTGGTTGTATGGCTTACTTTCAGCTAATTTTTCGGTACCGCGATGCAATAGACCAATGTGTGGGTCGGCTCGCTCCACCACTTCCCCATCCATTTCCAACACCAAGCGCAATACGCCGTGAGCGGCTGGATGTTGAGGACCGAAATTCAGTGTGTAGTTACGTATCTCAGGCATTGTCTGACTCCGGCACCGCCCCATTGTCGTAGCGACTGTCATCGCGAATGACTCGAGGCACTAGCACGCGAGGTTCAATGGTGACCGGCTCGTACACCACTCGACCCTTAACTGGATCGAATCGCATTTCTACATTGCCGATAAGCGGGAAGTCTTTGCGGAATGGATGGCCAACAAAACCATAGTCGGTAAGGATGCGGCGTAAATCGTTATGGCCATCGTACAAAATGCCGAACAGATCAAACGACTCGCGTTCATACCAATCGGCACAGGCCCAAATGTTGGTTACCGATGGCACGACCGGCATTTCATCGTCGGCAGCTGGGCAAACCAAACGCAAACGCACGTTGTGATCGAGTGACAGCAGGTGCATAACTGAGGCAAATCGCGGGCGAGATGAGTCGGGTAACTCCATGCCTGAACCAAAGGACAATCGACCGATGGAATTGGAATCCACCGCACGACTGAAACTGGCCTGAGACGTTGTGGCCGTAGACCACTCAGCTTCGCCAAACGTGGCGTAATCAACGCCGCACAGGTCTGACATTTGTACGAACGCAAATTCTGGATCATCACGCAACTGCGTGGCCACTTCAATTAAGTCTTCCGGCTTAACATGCATCTCAACCAAATCAACAGACAGGCTGATGGTGTTGTTGTCGGCATACTTTGCCGACAATTTGTCGAGCAATGTTTGGAGCGATTGATTCATGCAGACCCTGCCCTAGCGCGCGATGGTGTTGGTTGTGCGGATCTTTTTCTGCAGTTGCAGAATGCCGTACAACAACGCTTCAGCGGTGGGAGGGCAACCGGGCACATACACATCAACGGGTACGATTCGATCACAACCCCTGACCACAGCATAGGAGTAATGGTAATAACCGCCACCATTAGCGCACGACCCCATGGAGATAACCCATTTAGGATCTGGCATTTGGTCATATACCTTACGCAATGCAGGCGCCATTTTGTTGACCAGCGTACCGGCAACGATCATGACATCCGATTGGCGTGGACTGGGGCGGAAAATGATGCCGAAGCGATCTAAGTCATAACGAGCGGCACCCGCATGCATCATTTCAACGGCACAACAGGCTAAACCAAATGTCATGGGCCACATTGAACCGGTACGGGCCCAATTGATTAATTTATCGGCAGACGTGGTAACAAACCCTTCTTCAAGAACGCCTTCTATTCCCATTCCAGCGCTCCCTTTTTCCACTCATAAATGAAGCCGATGACCAGAATGAACAGGAAAAGCCCCATCGCGGCAAACGCTTCACCCGAAATGCTATCGAGCACAACGGCCCAAGGAATCAAAAAGGCGATTTCCAAATCGAAGATGATGAACAGGATCGCAACCAGGTAGTAGCGCACGTCAAACTTCATGCGGGCGTCTTCAAAGGCTTCAAAACCGCACTCGTAGGGCGATAGTTTGTCGGTTGTTGGGTTCGACGGCCCGATCAAACGACCGGCGGTTAATAAGATGCCACCAAAGGCAAGACCTATGACCACGAACAGCAGTACGGGAAAATAATTGGCAAGCACGAAATATCCCCTTAGGACCCGGCTTAAATAGGGTTTACAAAACGCTTAGAATTAACTGCTTAAGTATCGCAGATAAACGCAGGAATCGCAGGGTTTATGCCATGGCCATATTGTTCCTTTGCGGAACAAACACTACACACCAAATTTCAATAACCAGATGATGGTGCCGTCGCCCGGACTCGAACCGGGACAGCTTTCGCTACTACCCCCTCAAGATAGCGTGTCTACCAATTCCACCACGACGGCATTACAACGAGGGACCCGCGTCGCACAAGGCGGCTCGCATCGCGGGACGCGAACTATACAACAAGGAAGTCTAAAAATCACTCAGCCGGCTTGGGCAAATCCGTATCTGCGGCACCCGACTCCGAATCGGTTGCTGCAGGCGCATCCTCTTCCACCGTCACAGATGGAACATCGCTGGCTGGCGCTTCGATCACGGGCAAACCGTCAGTAACACTGCCCGAGCCAGTGTCACGATTAGCGGCCATATAGAAAAGTGCAATACTGGTGGCGAAGAAACACACAGCCAAAACGGTGGTGAGGCGCGTAAGAAATGAGGCCGCCCCGCGAGCACCAAAAACGGTAGAGGATGCGCCGCTACCAAAAGCCGCTCCTGCATCCGCGCCCTTACCGTGCTGTATCAACACCAAACCAATAACCGCGATGGAGAGTGCAACGTGAATAACCAGTGCAATAGACTGCATGTTCGATCAAATTCCTTCAGAGCGCCGAGGCGGCCTGACAAATGGCTGTAAACGAATCAGCGTCTAACGCTGCCCCGCCAATCAGGCCGCCGTCAATATCGGCCTGAGAAAATAAATCGGCAGCGTTGTCTGGCTTGACGCTACCGCCGTATAAAATTTGTACACTCGCAGCGATGTCCGCGTTGTCGCATGCTAAGCGTGCGCGAATCATGGCATGAACTTCCTGAGCCTGCTGCGGCGATGCGGTCTTACCAGTGCCGATAGCCCAAACGGGTTCGTAGGCCACCACTACTTTAGACAATGCATCGATGCCTACGCGGGCAAGCACCTCGCCCAATTGCGCATGAATCACCTTTTCTAAATGCCCGGCTTCACGCTCGTCCAGCGTTTCACCTATGCACAGTATGGGAGTAATGCCTTGTTGCAAGGCGGCTTCGACCTTTTCGGCCACCGCTTTATCGGTCTCACCAAACAATTGCCGCCGCTCGGAGTGACCCACAATCGCGTACTGACAACCCAGTTCGCCCAGCATGGCCATGGAGGTTTCGCCGGTAAACGCACCGCTTTCGGCCGGATGAGCATTCTGCGCACCCAGCTTCACGGACGTGGATTGAGTGACACTGGCTACGGCTGAAATATGGACGTTGACAGGACATACGACAACGTCGATGTTGTCTAGGCCGGAGACGCCTTGGCTGACAGCGGTTGCGAGGGCCGATGCATCAGCCAATGAGCCGTGCATCTTCCAATTACCTGCGACAAATTTGCGTCGAGACGCCAATGTAAATTCCTGACAGCGAAAACGAGCAAGTGTATCGCCTACGGCTGGCGCTGTCTACGCCGTCTAGCCAACCGCGTCACCAACACGCGCGGCCACAGCTTGGCAAATACGCTCGACATCATTCGCGCTCTTGCCTTCCACCATGACTCGAATCAACGGCTCGGTACCACTGGGGCGTAATAGAATGCGGCCCTGGTCACCCAAGGAGGTTTCCGCCTCTTTGACAGCCGCTTGAATATCAGCGTTGTCGTCGATGCTGACTTTTTCTTTTACCGGCACGTTCACTAGGACTTGTGGGTATAGCTGCATGCTGTTGCGCAGCCCAGCTAAGGTTTCGCCGGACTCCTTCATGACTGCCAGTACTTGCAAGGCGGCCACTATGGCATCGCCTGTAGTGACTCGGTCAAGACAAATCACGTGCCCTGAATTCTCGCCACCAAGAAGCCAATTTTGTTCTTTTAACTTTTCCATCACATAGCGATCGCCCACATTAGCGCGAGCAAAAGGAATGTTCATGTCAGCCAGGGCATGCTCCAACGCCAAATTCGACATCAGCGTACCCACCACACCACCGCTCATGTTGCCCGCATCGTGACGCGCTTTTGCTAACACATAAAGAATTTCATCCCCATCAACCACCTCACCTCGGTGATCGACCATGATGATGCGATCGCCGTCACCGTCGAGCGCAACGCCTACATCCGCTCGTTCCAATAACACGTGAGCGCGTAAGTTATCCGGAGCTGTGGCACCGCACTCTTTGTTGATATTCAAGCCATTGGGCTCAGCGCCAACAGAAATCACTGTCGCACCGAGTTCATCAAACACCCGACTGGCAATTTCATACGCGGCACCGTTCGCGCTATCGACAACAATTTTTAAACCGGTTAATAACAGACCGGTAGGAAAGGTACTTTTACAAAATTCGATGTAGCGACCGCCTGCGTCATCCACGCGAGTGGCACGACCCAGTTCGGCAGAATCCACCGTGGTCATCTCTTCACCCATCATGGCTTCAATTTCTAATTCCAATTCATCAGGCAACTTGGTGCCTTCGGTTGAGAAGAATTTCAGACCATTGTCGTAGTAAGGATTGTGAGACGCACTGATGACAATGCCAGCGGCTGCGCGAAAGGTGCGGGTTAAGTAAGCGATGGCCGGTGTGGGCATGGGCCCAAGCATGCGGCTGTGAATGCCCGCTGAAGACAGACCCGCCTCTAAGGCCGATTCAAACAAATACCCCGAGATACGCGTATCTTTCCCGATCAGTACTTCTCGATTGCCCTTCGACGCTAAGACTTTACCAGCTGCCCAGCCCAACTTTAAAACCGCTTCTGCGGTCATAGGGTATTGGCCAACGCGTCCGCGGATGCCATCAGTACCGAAAAATTGTCGCGACATGTCGCACTGTCCTTAAAATTGTTAACTTTTGTGTTGCTGGTGTTATTCGGGAATGTATCCCAATTCCACCGCCTGCCAAACCTTCAATGCATCCACTGTTTGCTGCACATCATGTACCCGCACAATGGATGCCCCTTGCTGCACAGCCAAAACAGCAGCGGTAACACTGGCAACCGTTCTATCCGCCGTTGCCTCTTTGAGAATCTCGCCAAAAATGCGCTTTCTCGATATTCCAATTAATAAGCCAGACTGCTCAGACAACGAGCGCAAGCTTTTTAACAACAGTAAATTATGTTCTGCCGTTTTACCAAACCCAAAACCTGGGTCCCACAGGATCTGATTCCGATCGATTCCCGCATTAACCGCCGCCTCAGTGCGCTGATGAAGAAAGTTCGTAACCTCATCGATGACATTGGCGTATTCAGGAGCTGACTGCATCGTGGCTGGCTTACCCTTCATATGCATTAGACATACCGGCAAGCCCAACTTGGCAGCCTTTTCTAGTGCACCGGGCAATTGCAGCGCCCGAACATCGTTTATCAGACCCGCACCCGCCGATGCAGCAGCCTCCATAACCACCGACTTACTGGTGTCGATCGACACCACCACATCCTGTGATTCTCGAATGGCTTCGATAACCGGGATGACCCGATCTAGCTCTTCCTGCTCACCCACTTCGGCGGCCCCGGGACGTGTGGATTCACCGCCGACATCAATAATGTCAGCACCTGCTTCCACCATGCGTTGAGCATGTTGCCGAGCGGCATCCAATTGAGAAAAACGCCCGCCATCCGAAAATGAATCGGGTGTGACGTTCAAAATACCCATGACCCGTGGGCGAGACAGCGCCAACGTTTTGGACCCACAACGCAGTGTTAAAACCATGAGGGTGATGATAGAAGGGTTAAAACGAGAAAAGGGCCGCCCATGGCGACCCTTTACGCAATTTTACCGCTTCGACACAGTTCCTCCGGTTAGGACTGCGTCATTTTGACCCGATATGGTCAGGATTGAATCTTAATGCAGACTGGGAGCCCCATCATCGACTGAGCTGTCGTCGGCATCATCTTCTTCCGTATCTTGCGCTTTTTTATCATCCGAAGACGCATCCGACGATGGCCCTGAACTCACTGGCGAATTACCGTCGTCGCCACCCCAATCTGCGGGAGGCCCTGGCTCTTCACGACGCATCAATCGTTGAACCTGCCCCGCATCGATGGTTTCGTATTTCATCAACGCATCGGTCATCGCGTGCAGGATGTCCATATTGTCTTTCAAGAGTTGCTCAGCGCGATCGTAATTTCGATTAATAATTTTTCGAATTTCACCATCAATCGACATGACCGTTTCAGCCGACATCGGGTTTTGCTTAGTCGAAGACCTACCCAAGAAAACCTCACCCTCTTCTTCCGAATACGCCAACGGGCCCAACTTGTCTGACAGACCCCATTTGGTCACCATATTACGAGCGATCTCAGTCGCGCGTTCGATGTCACTGGAAGCACCCGTGGTGACATTCTCGGCACCAAAGATCAGTTCTTCGGCCAAGCGCCCGCCGTACAAACTTGAGATTCGAGATTCGAGTTCCAGCTTGCTTTGACTGTAGCGATCTTCTTCGGGCAGATACATCGTCACACCCAAGGCCCGACCGCGCGGGATGATGGTGACTTTATAAACCGGGTCGTGCTGTGGAACCAAGAAACCGACTATGGCGTGACCGGCTTCGTGATACGCGGTGAGTTTCTTTTCTTTTTCACTCATGGCCATGGACTTACGTTCCGCGCCCATCATGATTTTATCTTTTGCTCGCTCGAAGTGGCTCATGTCCACTTGGCGATCATTTTCACGCGCTGCAAATAGCGCCGCTTCATTAACTAAGTTGGCTAAATCCGCCCCTGAAAAACCGGGCGAGCCACGCGCGATGAGATCGGGTCGAACGTCATCGGCCATGGGCACTTTGGCCATATGCACACGAAGAATTTGTTCACGACCACGCACATCCGGCAACGGCACAACGACTTGGCGATCAAATCGACCCGGACGTAATAACGCAGGATCGAGGACGTCAGGTCGGTTGGTCGCGGCAATAACAATGACGCCTTCATTACCTTCAAAGCCATCCATTTCAACCAGCAACTGGTTAAGCGTTTGTTCACGCTCGTCGTGACCACCGCCTAAACCGGCCCCACGATGACGACCCACCGCATCGATTTCATCGATAAAGATGATGCACGGTGAATGTTTTTTGGCTTGGTCAAACATGTCGCGAACACGAGACGCACCCACACCCACAAACATTTCAACGAAGTCTGAACCTGAGATGGTGAAGAAAGGCACTTTCGCCTCACCCGCGATGGCTTTTGCCAATAAGGTTTTACCAGTACCGGGTGAACCCACCATCAAAACGCCGCGCGGAATCTTGCCGCCCAATTTTTGGAACTTGCCAGGGTCACGTAAGAATTCAACTAACTCAGAAACTTCTTCCTTAGCTTCCTCTACTCCCGCCACATCGGCAAACGTGACCTTGACTTGGTCTTCCGATAACAGCCGGGCTTTTGACTTGCCAAAGGACATGGCGCCTCGGCCTGATCCGCCGCCTTGCATTTGCCGCATCAAGAAGAACCACAACCCGATAATTAAAATCATCGGAAACCAGCTCAGCAATACGCTGAACAACATGTTGGGATTTTCTGGTGGTGCGCTTTCGAATTCGATGCCTGCTCTAGCCAACTCGCCAATCAATGCACTGTTGTCAGATTCGGGGCTGATGGTGGTGAACGCACCGCCATTAAGAATTCCGGTAATTTGCTCATCATCAAAGCGCACTCGGGAGACCGCTCCTCGATCTACGGATTCGAGGAAATCGGAGTACATGATGGTGTTGGCTGCTTGCCGCTGACTACCGAGGTTGTTGAACACGGTCATCAGAATCAGGGCAATTACCACCCACAACAGTACATTTTTAAATAAATCGCTCAAGGTCTACCTCTCGATTGCGAGCGCTTTGCGCACGCTAGGTCGCGTAATTTCGCAGCAAAAAACAACATTTGCGGGGATGCATTCACTATATCAAGTTCCTTGCCACCACATAGACTTCTCGGCTGCGAGCCCGCGATGCCTGTGGTTTTCGTAATTTGACCTCCTTAAATTTCCCACGGAGGTCCGATACGTAGGCGTCAAAACCCGCCCCTTGGAACAGTTTTACGGAAAAAGCGCCATTCGGTTTTAACACTTCGAGCGCGATTTCGACAGCGAGTTCAGCTAAAGCCATGACACGGGCTTGATCTGTGGCCGCTACCCCACTGATATTGGGCGCCATATCGGATAATACAAGGTCAGCACCGGGCGATACCGCCGCCACAATAGCGTCAGCCACCGATTGTTCATGGAAATCCCCCTGAATGAACTGCACGCCCGGCAGTCCGTCCATTGGCAGGATGTCTGAGGCCACGATCCGGCCTAATCCACCGATTTTTTCGGAAATAACCTGCGTCCACCCACCCGGAGCCGCTCCGAGCTCCAAAACCGTGATGCCTGGGCGCAACAGTTCGTCCTTCTCGTCTAGCTGTAACAGCTTAAACGCTGCCCGCGAGCGATAGCCCGAGGCTTGCGCCAGCTTGACGTGATGGTCGGACACATGTTCCTGCATCCACCGGTTGCTGCTTTTACTGCGATTACCAGCCATGAGCTGCAGGTGTGCCCGTATACTTCACGAATCGGACCCTAATTGTAGTAGCCACCTGTGACAATACCCCAGTTGAGTAATCAACAAATTCGTGCTCTGAAATCTCAAGCCCATGCATTGAAGCCTGTGGTGCGGGTAGGTCAGCATGGCGTTACCGATTCGGTAATGGCAGAACTTAACCTGGCACTGGATCACCACGAGCTACTGAAGGTGAAAATCAGCACAGGCGATCGGGAATTACGGGATCAGCTTATCGAGAAGCTAGCCACCGCCTCTCAAGCTAATATTATCCAACGAATCGGCAACATCCTGGTGCTTTATCGAAAAAAACCTGAAGCTGCTGCGAAAAAGAAAAAACGCGCTACCCCGGGCCGGGCTCATTCAACAAAACGGTAACCCGTAATCCGCCTAAACGCTGTGAACGGTCGAACTCTAGGCTGCCTTGATAGGTGTGCACAATGTCCTTAACGATGGACAAGCCCAGCCCATGGCCTGCCACCGACTCATCGAAGCGCGTACCGCGTTCGGTTAGCTGACGCAGTTGCTCAGCCGAAACCCCTGGCCCGTCATCTTCCACCTCTAAACGAATCCCATCCACTCGTCGAACCGTGAGAATTACCACCGCGTCAGCCCACTTCACCGCGTTGTCTAATAAGTTACCAATCAGTTCCAACATATCTTGTCGATCGTGCGGCCATTCCATGTCAGCAGGAATGTTGTAGCGAATATCGACAAATTTGTCCGCGTAAACCTGTTGCAGCAATCCACAAAGCGCCGGCAGTTCATCCGATAAGTTAAGCCGCTGTGTGGCGCTGCCACGCCCGGCTAATCGAGCACGCTTCAACTCACTGTCGATAATCTGCGCAATGCGCTCGGCGTGTTGACTGCCATCGCCTGTGCGCATTAATAAATTTAACGGCCCTTTCAGCGCATGCGCCAAATTGCCTGCAGCGTTTCGAGACTGCCGTAAGCGTTGTTCAAACCGCACCAATAATCGATTGAATTCTTTGACCAAGGGCGAGATCTCGCTGGGCACATGCTCGGAGATGGCTTTGATTTCTCCGCGCTCGATGCGGCGAAGATCATCACGTAGTGCATCAACCGGTGCCAGCAAATGTCGAACAATCGCACTTTGCACAAACAGCAACGCCAACAGCAATACAAGCGACAGCAGAGCAAAGAAAATACGAAACGCTTGCCAACGATCCTGCAGTTGGGTGATGTCTTCTGCCACGGTAACGGTGATGGGTAAACCGTCGATTTGAAAGCCACCTCGCCACAACAACAACGGCTCGTCATTGGGCCCTTGCGCAGATGTACGCAACTGTTCGCCTGCGGCCAGTGCACTGATGGGCAAAGTAATATCCCAACTCGATCGGGACATCACGGCACGTTTTCCCGGTGAATCGATACGAAAATATCGCCCAGATAGCGGTGCGTCGTAGGCTAGGTTCCAGTGGGTTCGATTCTGAAGAACAGACCCAGGAAAAAACGATTTACGTTCTGCAACTAGGGCATGCCCCTCTTGAGCCAGTCGCGCATGCACAGCGCTCTCCGCCATCAAGCGAGCAGTGAGTGTACCGCCCCACCAGAACATGAACATCAAGACTAAAAAGCTGCACACCAAACCCGCTTGCAAACTGCGCAGCAAGGAGCGAGACGCAATATGCGGTGCGTCAGCGACTTGGGTGAATTTATGTGCCAAAAAATAAACGCGCGCCTAGCGCGATGGGTCGTTAAACACATAGCCCTGACCGCGCTTGGTCAGAATCATTTGTGCACCGATCTTCTCACGTAAGCGGCGCACGTACACTTCAATGAGGTTGCTATCCCGCTCGGAGTTTTGATCGTAGACGTGATCAGAGAGATTCGACTTTGACAAAATCTTCCCGCTGTTCAACATCATGTAACGCAGCAGCCGAAATTCTGTGCCGGTTAATTCATGAGCCTGATCATCGCCAACTTGGACTTGCTGCAGATCTTCATCCAATCGCACCGAGGCGGTTTCCAATGTGTTGGCACTGCGGCCGTGTTCCCGGTGAATCAGCGCTCGCAGCCTAGCAATCAGTTCTTCAATATGAAACGGCTTTCCTAAGTAGTCATCGGCACCGGCCTTGAAGCCATCCACTCGCTCAAACCATTGGTCTCGAGCCGTCAACACAATGACAGGCACACGATTGTCCCGTTCTCGCCACGATTTGAGCACATCCAAACCGGGGCGCCCCGGAAGGCCTAAATCCAGAATGATGGCATCGTACGGCTCATGGCTGCCCAAATGTTCGCCATCAATGCCGTTATCGGCCATGTCCACAGCAAAACCCGCCCGCACGAGATCAGCCCGTGTGATGGACGCAAGGTCAGGATCGTCTTCAACAAGAAGTAGCCGCATAGTGCCGTCAGTATAGCGCCAGCTTCGCCCGGTTCTATCGCGATTTCACAGGATAGATGTCATTAGTGCTGGTAATTTACTGTCATTTTGGTAGTCTGCGTTCTTGAATACGTACTCGACAGATCGACTGCATCCGTCATGGCCAAGAATTTAAATTTTTACTTCGACAACAACGGCGTTCCGCGGGCTCGCGGCAAACACAGCGAAAAGTTGTTGATGAGCTTTCTAGAAACTGACGTTCAAGGCAGTGAATACATCTGCCAAGACCTCATGAATGATCTCGCCGCGGTCGAAGATGAATCGGCTGACTCCCGGGAGTTCATCGGCAACGCGCATCGCGTGAACATCACTCCCGATGGGGTAGTCATCACCAGCAACATCGAAGACGATGTCGCTGACGCGCAATCCCCTACTGCTGCCGCTGCGGAAAATATTGCGCCCCCTGTGGCTGGACAAGAACCCGATGCGCGTGAATACATCACTTCGCTGAAGCATTTTCGCGAAATCATGGAAGACTGGGAAGCCTTTATTTTGGATGAACAAGACCCAATCGACGATTCCCTGCACGTCTAAAGCGTCGGATTTGCTAGGCTTGGCTACGCATTCAACTACAAAAGCTGTGTTCCGCCATGAACAATATTCTAGAAATGCTGTTGTCCAACGACAACAGCGGCACCTTAAAAGAGCTGTCTAAGCAGTTCAACATTCCCGAAGCGCAAACTCGAACCGCTGTGGAAGAATTGATTCCAGCGCTCACTCGCGGCATGCAAAACAACACATCCTCAGCACCAGGCATGGATGATTTGTTGGATGCGCTGCGCACCGGCGAGCATTCGCGTTACATGGATGATCCCTCGTTAATAACCAAACCCGAAACCACAAAAGATGGTAACGACATCTTAGGCCATATTTTTGGCAGTAAAGAAGTGAGTCGAGAAGTTGCCAACCAAGTGTCAAACAAATCCGGAGTAAGCAGTGCCATCTTGAAAAAGATGTTGCCGGTATTGGCAACCCTGGCCATGGGTGCTTTGAGTAAAGGCGTGTTTGGTGGCAACAACGCCAACAATCGTGCCGCTAACAACTCTTCCGCTGGCGGTTTGCTGGGTTCATTACTCGACACCGACCGAGACGGATCCATTTGGGATGATGTGTTAAAAATGGCTGCGAAAACCATGCTTCGTTAATCGAACCGTTCGTGTTCGAATTTGTTGATAAACACCAACTGAATTTGTAATGAGCCGTGTATGAAACAACTGATACTTGATGCCGATAAATGCACCAGCTGCTTGCAGTGTGAAATAGCGTGTTCGTTGGAACATGAGGGATTGTTCAATCCAGCTTATTCGCGCATTAAGGTGTTTGAATTTGAACACGGCAAACGCAATATTCCCTACACCTGCACACAATGTGATGAGGCGTGGTGTTTGCACGCCTGCCCCACGAATGCCATTGCGATCAACTTAGAGTTGGGCACGAAGTATGTGGTGGAGGATCTTTGTGTGGGTTGTAAAGTGTGCACCATGGCCTGCCCTTACGGCACCATCAATTACAACGCAAGCAGTGGCAAGGTGACTAAGTGCAACTTGTGCGATGGTGACCCCAAATGTGCACAAGCCTGCCCTACCGATGCCATCATTTATGCGCAGCCCTCAGCGACTTCCGCAACGAGTACCGTTGGCGCATCTGAGGGGGAATCCGCATGACTTGGCACGGACGAATTCTAAAAGCTGATTTAACTGCTGGCACCGTTGAAGCAGAAAACTTGAACGAAGAATGGGCGCAAGCGTATTTGGGCGCTCGGGGTTTAGCAACACGCTATTTAACCGACTTGATGAACCCCAAAGCTGACGCGATGTCGCCAGAGAATGTGCTTATTTTTGCCACCGGCCCCATGACCGGCACGCTGGCATCAACCAGTGGTCGCTATTGTGTGGTCACTAAGGGTCCGTTAACGAACGCCATTGCCTGTTCAAACTCTGGTGGTAAGTTTGGTGCTGAATTGAAATACGCAGGCTACGATTTATTGATCTGTACCGGTCAATCAAACACACCGGTGTACCTGCTCATTGAAGATGACAAGGCCGAGCTGGTTCCTGCGGATGATCTTTGGGGCACCACCGTTTGGCATACCGAAGAAACTTTGAAAGAACGCCACCAAGACCCACAAATGAAAGTGGCCTCAATTGGTGTGGCCGGTGAACAAGGCGTGATGTACGCCTGTGTTGTGAATGACTTACATCGAGCCGCTGGGCGTTCCGGTGTGGGCGCTGTGATGGGTTCAAAAATGCTCAAAGCGGTCGCGGTGCGTGGCACAGTCGGGGTGCCCTGCCACAACCCCGCTCGGGCGCTTGAAGTAACGCGAGAGACGCATGAATTACTGGCGAACAGCGACGGTCGAAAAGGGCTAACCGAGTCAGGCACTAACGCCATGATCGACTCGATGCATGCCTTCGGTGGCTTACCGACGAACAATTTTTTAAAAACCACGTTTGAAGGTTCAAAAAATATTAACCCAAAAGCTATGAAAACGCCCAACAGTAACGGGCACACAAATTTAATAACGAACAAAGCATGCTTTGGTTGCACCATTGCGTGTGGACGAATTGCGCACATAGACAAACAACATTGGTCTATTCGTGATCGTGAGCAATACCATCATGCCTCGGGTGGGCTGGAATACGAAACCGCTTTCGCCTTTGGTCCTGTTGTCGGGGTGGATGATATTGACGCCTTAACCTTTGCCGGTTACTTAATGAATGAACACGGGATGGACCCTATTTCATTCGGCGTCACACTCGCGGCTGCCATGGAACTGTACGAACTCGGCATCCTCACGTTAGAACACACCGATGGCGTGCCGTTGAATTTTGGCAACGCAGAAGCCTTAACCATCATGTCCGAGAAGACGGGCAAGCAAGAAGGCTTTGGCAAGGAACTCGGCTTAGGCGCAAAACGTTTGTGCGAAAAGTATGGCCGACCCGAACTGGCCATGGTTGTGAAGGGTCAAGAGTTTGCTGGCTATGACTCTCGTGCACTACAAGGTATGGGTTTAGGTTATGCCACGAGTAATCGCGGCGCTTGTCACTTAAAGCACGATGTCTTCGCTCAAGACATGGACGATCAAACCGGTAACGGCAAAGCCCAGCCGTGTAAAGATTCGCAAGATCAAATTGCTATGATCGACTCCACAGGCTTGTGTTTGTTCACCACATCGGCCTGGGACACCGGTGCTTTCCAACGACAAATTGCTGCAGCTTGTGGCGATGATTGGACCGAAGAGCGACTGTTAGAAACCGGGGAACGCATCTGGAACTTGGAACGACTGTTTAACCTACACGCAGGACTCACTGGCGCTGACGACACCCTGCCCCCTCGGTTACTGGAAACACCCGCACCCGAAGGGGTGGCCAAAGGCAAGGTATCGGCGTTGAAAACCATGCTACCCGAATACTATGGCTTGCGCGGTTGGACCCCTGAAGGCGTCCCCACGGCCGATACGCTGAACCGTTTATCCTTAAGCGCACACGCAACCGCTTAGTTCGTTATGGATGAGGTTGCAGAAAACAACAAGGCCCCACCGGTTGTGGCCTTGTCGATTGGTAGTGGTTTGTTAAGTCGAATCACACCAGCCTACCAGCACGAATCACAAACGTTACCCGTTGAAGAAGACACCACCATTGCGAAACTATTGGATCGCATCGGCTTACCTCAAGAGTTAGCTTTACTGATCGTGCTTAACGATACCTTGGTGGTCCGAACGGCCGTCGCGACGCAACGTTTGTCGAACGGGGATAGGCTGTCGTTGATGCCGCCAATACACGCCGGCTGAAACCACCAACAACAAGACCAACAGCACTTGCCAGGCTGCAGGCCGCTCGCGTCTGAATTCACGGGCTTAGTCGAAGACCCAAAGCGACTAATGCGTCAAAATAGTTAAACCGCATGGTTACGTTGGATTAGGTCTGAATAATTGCCCAGCACGGCCCCTGTTGAACAGTCGTAACATCTTGCTTTCTATTTTTGGACCTTTATTGGTACAATTTACTTGTGCTAACCCTGCTGAACAAACGGCTCGGTTTGGATGGATGGAACTGGGATGGCAGCCAAGGCCGCAGACTAAAAGGCACAGCACGTGCCGCCGTGTGATTGTTCTCACGAAATCCAAAAATGTGGCGGTTCAAAAATCTGTTTAACCGACGTTTATGACGACTGGACGATAGAGTCATTGGCTGAACTCCTTAAACTTGGCGCCATGACACTTTTAATCGTCCAATTAATCATGGGTGGCCTGGGACTGACCACCGGATTGCTTATTGCCCTGTTTGGCCCGGGAAAGCGTTGGATTCGCTGGCCACTGGCTTTTGCCGCCGGCGTGGGCGTGGCTATTACGGCCTGGCCCGGCCTGTGGACCATTGAAATCAGCCCCAATCGTCAGCTGTTTCAAAGTCTCTTATTAGCATCGGTGGTGGTGCTCATAGCGCTGTTCACCATGATCTTGTTGTACCCACGTCGCCGCCAAACGGCCGCTGTCGCGGATGCATCGGATGCATCGAACGCTGCCCATAATACCGGACAGGTCAGATCCGCAGAAGCGGTGATGGATGAACTTTCCGTGCCTCAAGAAGCGGGTCGCGATGCGATCAGTCTCGATCTAGAGCAAAGCCCAGACGCGATCATTGCCACTCAGCAAGAGCATTCACATATGCACTTGTTAGGTTCTGCCAAAAAATCCATCGACAGCTTAAGCATCGATCCTTCGGTCTCAGCCAATGTTGCCTTTAGCGCAGAAACGCAGCGTGATGAGTCCTCGTCTATTGATTCAGACAATCCCACAGAACCCGATACGAATAACGATCTTAAGATCAGCTCCCCAACCGCTGATGTGGTGTCACTGGCCGAACGACGAGAACTGCGTGAAGGCGAAGCGGCCGCGGACGCACTTGATTTGTCAGATTCAGAAGACTTGTATATGGCGATGCGGGACGCCGAAGCAGAATTGGAATTACCCGTGGATTCCTCTTGGTTGGACGATGAACCGGATACGCATCTTGAAGTACGTGAAGACTTAACAGACGCAATGGACGACTACGCATCCCATACGCAGGAGGGCGATATCGAAGATGCAGAAATACTGTCTATTGATGAGGATATGTTACTGACCGATGAATTAATCGAAGACAAATTAGACGAAGAAGTCGCCGTCGACAATGTGATAAAGGATGATTCATCGCACGAAGATGTATCCCAAGAAAACGCATCCAACGATGATGCGCAGGAGTCGGATTCCGAACAACCCGATGAAGCGGCGTTTGATGAAACTTCTGCAACCGATGATGAAGCACCAGCGACTCTAGGCGCTGCATTGCAGGCACAGCGCCGTTCGCTTGAACAGCTCTCGAATGATACAGACACCTTAGCAGCACGACTCTCAGAATGGCGCAAGCTATCTGACAGTAATGAGCAGCAAGCTTGGGCATCTTCACTGCAACAGCTTGACACCGTGGATCGGCAACAGAATCGCATCGAGGCTGAGAATAATTTTCGGGCAGCCGCGGTGGAGTTAATTCACACCCAACGCGATGTCATAAAGCAGCTGATGAAGCAAATTAGCGCTCTAGGCGACCAACGCAAAGAAGATTTAGCCACACTCACTGCATTACAACAGAATGCGGTAAACCAACGCCGATTGGCTCGTGAAGCCGCCCTGTTGGCTCGCAAGGCCGCCGCTGACAAACAATCTGCGAATGGGCATTTGGATGAAGAGCGACGTAAGCATGAACGCACCCAAGCGGCTGCGAAGCGAGCCATGGTCATTGCACGCGATGCGATTGATAAATTGGCGGAACATGAACGCCGCTTGGGCATCTCCAACAACCCCAAAAAACCGGACTCTCGGGGATAAGGCGCTCAACAATGTGATCATTTACACATTGTTAACATTCTGAAGGGAATCATCTGAACGCGTTGCCGCTCGTATAACCATGTAGGATAAAGGGGCTTATAACCCCCAATGAACCATGGTCTTCCCAAATTGGAGCTAACAATGACCGATACATCCCGCCGTAAGTTCGTCACCCTCATGGGCGCCAGCGCCGTAGCGATACCCGTCAGCGCTGTCATCGGCACTTTGCCCAGCCACGCTGCCGAGCCGGTTGACTTAGCCTCTGACCAAGCGGTGGCTTTGCAGTACGTTGCCGTGTCAGAAGTTGAAGGTAAAAACTGCGGTAACTGCACCTTGTATCAAGGTGATGAAAAATCTGGCATGTGCCCATTATTTGCGGGCAGTGAAATTCCAGCAGCCGCTTGGTGCAGTGCTCATACGCCCACTGGCTAAATCAGTTGTTGCGTTAAGTTAGATCAAAAAAAGCCGGCTTAAACGCCGGCTTTTTTTGTTTGCATTAGCTTCTTTGTGGGTTTGTTCTATTTTGGTTGCCACGGTTCCACCGCTCGGCCTTGTTCCACCCAAGGCACCATGCCACCGGTGACGTTGTGGACTTGAGTGAACCCCAGCCGTTTATCCAGTAAGCCTGCAATGTTTGAACTGCGTACGCCCAATGCGCAAATTAACGCGATGGGTTGATCCCGGTCCACCAGTGCATCCACTTTGGCCAACCAAGCAGCCACATCATATTGCCCCTTCCTATCAAAGAACATGATGGGATGACTGCCTGGGATAGTGCCCGATTTCGCCCACTCATCTGGGCGACGCACATCGATAATAACGATGTCATCTGGGCCCATCGCAGCGAGCTCTGCGTTGGTGATGTTCGTCACCTCCGCTCGTGCATTAGCCCCAACGAGTAACAGAATAATAAAGACGCATCGCGTGATTGTGAGCTGCATGAAGTTCTCGGAATTCGCTAGCTGTTGTCGTTCAGACCGCGCGCTCGTGCGCGGAGTTCCCAGTTTTTGCGAGCAAGCGCCTGCATATCTTCTGTGTGGTCCAGCTCATCCACAATTTCTAAACCCAGCATGGTCTCGATCACATCTTCCATCGTCACAATGCCTTGGGTGCCGCCAAACTCGTCGTCCACCACCAACGCAATATGTTCGCGTTCACCCATAAAGCGTTCGAATAATTCAGGGATGGGAAAGGATTCTTTCACGGTGATGATAGGGCGGCTGAAATTTCCTATGGGTGTCGTGTCCCCAGGAGAATTCACTAGGGTTGTCAGCATTTCATCTTTGAGTAAGTAACCGGTAACCGAGTCAGGGTTATCGCGATAGATGGGGATGCGAGAGAAACGCAAATCTGGATGCGCCTTGTGGAAATCATGCAGAGATTGGCTTTCGTCACCGGCTACCATGACCGTTCGCGGCGTCATGATGTCCCGAGCGCTCACATCCTTAAATTTCAACAAATTGCGCAGCAGGCTGGATTCACCTTCGTCAAAAACACCTTGTCGCGCCCCCAGCTCCGCCATGGCCGTGAAGTCCGCACGACTGAACACGCTGGCTTTTTTATCCTTTTTCAACACGCTGGTGATCATCTGGCTGACAAACACCAGCGGCGTTAACACAACAATCACCCACTTCAATGACTTCACGGTAAAGCCTGCGAGTTCACGCCAATAGTTCGCGCCGATGGTTTTCGGAATAATTTCGGATAATAAGAGGATGGCCAACGTCATCACCACCGGAACGATAAGGGTTGCCATAATGGAGGCACCCCAAATGGCGGTCGCTTGTGCGCCCACACCAATCGCACCCACCGTGTGTGCAATGGTGTTCAGTGTCAAGATAGCAGCCAGTGGCCTGTCAATGTTTGACTTGAACTCCTGTAAAGTTTCACCTACCTCACCGCCTTCTTGTGTTTTTCGTTCGGTGAACGCGGGTGTAATGCTCAGCAACACGGCCTCCCAAATTGAGCACAGAAACGAGAAAATAATGGAAACTAAAAAAAATACAATTAATAAGGTGTACATAGGGTGTTGAGCACTCTACTCGTTCGCACGCTCAAGGCTGCATGCAGTGCCCCACATGGTAGTTCATGCGCCCATTCGTTGCAGCCGGAACCGGCACAATGACGCCAGGCCAGAGTGATGTATGGTTCCTGCCGCTCGGTGGCTGCGGCGAAATCGGCATGAATATGAACCTGTATGGGCATGATGACAGCTGGTTGATGGTGGATTGCGGGATCACCTTCCGCGATGCCGACGGCACCAATCGTTCAGGCTATCGAGTACAAATGCCGGATCCCAACTTTATTGCCGAACGCCGTGATTCCCTCGCTGGCATTGTGCTCACCCACGCGCACGAAGATCACATTGGTGCGGTGCCGCATTTATGGAAGCAGCTGCAATGCCCCATATTCGCCACCTCGTTCACCGCTGAAATGTTGCGCCGCAAACTGGTCGAACACGGTTTGGACAACAAGGTCCCCATTCATTTGGTGGAAGCGGGCGACCGGCGTCGTATTGGCAGCTTCTACGTGCAGTGGATTGCCCACACCCACTCCATTCCTGACCCTTGTGGCGTGGTGATTGAAACGCCCACATTGCGCATTTTCCACACCGCTGATTGGAAATTAGATCCCGCACCTCAAGTGGGGCATCACTACGCTGAGTCCACTTATCGCGCACTCGGGGATGCAGGTGTGGATGTCATGGTGTGTGACTCCACCTGCGCACCGGTTAAAGGTCACTCATTGTCAGAGCAAGATTTATATCCTGGTTTAAAACATTTTGTAGAGAACGCCACAGGACGAGTGGCGGTGGGTTGTTTCGGTAGCAACATCGCACGCCTTAAAACCTTATCGCGCATTGCAAAAGAAACTGATCGCCAACTTGGCTTACTGGGCCGCTCATTAATTAACACCGTGAGTGCCGCAAGAGCTGTGGGTTTATGGGACGAAGACGCCGAAATTGATGCGGCGCATTTAGGGTATTTACCACCAGAAGCCGTTTTACTGGTTGCCACGGGCAGCCAAGGTGAAACACGCACTGCGTTGGATCGTTTAAGTCGTGAGTCCTTAAGAGAATTGGCACTCACCCCAGGGGATTTGGTGATGCTAAGTGCGCGCGCCATTCCCGGTAACGAAAACGATATCAATAATATGATTGAGCGCTTTTCAATGATGGGTGTCAATGTCGTGCGACCCGAAACCACCGAACTCGCCATTCATGCCTCAGGCCATCCCGCCCAAGAGGAACTTGCCCTGTTATACGAATGGACACAACCGGATGTGCTGATTCCCGTGCACGGAGAAATGGAACACATGGACGCGCAGGTAGACATAGCAAAAGCCTGCGGCATTCCAAGACGGCTTAACGGACGTAACGGAGATTTGTTCGTCCTGGCACCGAACAAGGCTATTCGACGAGAGGCCGCCCCTGCGGGGCGATTGGGCTTAGCTAAGAAGGGGTTAAAAAAAATTGCGATGTAAGGTGCGTTGTGGCAGCTGCATTTAGTTGGCTATGACGTGTCGCCAACGCGAATCAGCTGATAACCATCACGGCGTAAACGCCGCAATTGCCATTCGCCCTTCGGGCTGAGCATCATTTTTTTCCTTAGCCTGCAAGCGGCCGTATCGATGCGACGCGAATCTTCACCCGCAGGCAATGACCAAACCGATTGCAACAATTCAGAGATCGGTATGACACGTCCACGGTGCTCAAACAAAAACTGAGCAAATTCAAATTCACGCGGACTTAAACCTAAAGATCGCCCATCCATCATCACCGCACGCCGCGATAAATCGAAGTGGTAAGGGCCCACGTGCCATTCATTTTTTATGGGTTCTCGATGTTCACGAAGTCCTGCAAGAATTCGGGCTTGCATAAGCTTGGGTGAATCAGCTCGCGGAATAACATGATGAGCACCCGCGCCCAGATAAGTACAAACTGTCTCTTCATCCATCGAATCAGCCAGCACAATCACACGCTTGTAACGACCGGTGAGTTGTTCAAGTTCATCGGTAACACGCCAAGCGGGTGTATACGAAGGTAAAGACTCTTCCGCATCGTGCGCGCACACAACCACCCCATATGCGGCGGCGGCAGGGCCAGCATTCATCTGAGCTTCAAATTGTTGATCAGCAAGGGCACATACATCTTTGGCCGGCACCACTTCAAACGGCTCATCCAGCAACAATTGTTCAAGCAATTGAACATCATCTCGTTCGGCGTGGAGCAACGCAATTTGGTGCCAGTGATCATCCATTATGAGTCAACAATAACCCCAGCATGCTGCCAGGGCAAAACCTGTAATGCGAATTTTGAACGCTGAGTATAATCACGCCCCATACCGAATCTTGTGTACTAGTACTCGCGTTTACATGCGTTTACATAACGCCAGTCTTTTGTCCTATTGCCGTTAGGTCGCCACCAATAATCTGCATTTTTTCGCCTACTTTTCGCACCAATGCGGTGCGCAGCCAACCAATTTCCGGGTATTGGTTTGCCTTGTCCGGGCAGAACTCAACTCATAAAAACAGGCACACCGCTTTTTTAAAGACCAAGTAGCTGCAAATTGTAAAAAACGATCCAATTCAGCTTCAAGACCAACCCACCCCGGGTTATCACTAGATTCACATTGTTGCGCGAATAGCCATCACGATCGGTGCAGCTGGTCATGAGTACCTTACCAACGAATATCCACTACCAACGAATATCCACTGCTTAAGCAAGTCACATCGAGTATCAACAAGCTTTTTACAGTTAGCCTCAACCACCCGGTGTATAACGATTGGCCCTCTCGGTGAACTTCCTTTTTATGTCGCCCCCCCACACTCTTGTTGTGCGATACATCCGATTATTTAGCCCAGCTTTGTTGATTCTGATTTGGCTGGTCAGCACACCGGCCTCGCACGCTTTAGATTGTGGCAACGGCAAGACCGATTGTTCGATTGGCCAACTCGCTAGTTTCCTTGAACGCATCAAAGATTCGTTTGAAACGGAAGACTATATTTACGATCAGATTTACGCTGAAGGCGAATCAACGCTGGTTTTCCAACAAAGAATATTAATCGTTATGGACAAACTGGAACGCGAACACGTGAAAGAACACGGTGCCAACAAGGCTGCTGCCCTGCCCGAGCTTTGTGCAACAAAGGGCTTGCAGCACATTTTGAATCAAGGGGTGAACTTAAAGTACGAGATATCGGATATGGATCGGAATTTGATTAATACCTTTACGGTGACTGCGGCTGATTGTTGATTAATCCCACAATGTGAATTTTACTCACTCATAAATACAAATAACTGTCTAACTAGTCTTAAAAACTCTTTTACAGTCTGTTTCATCAAGATTCGTAAAGGGTAAATTCGATGATCAATCTACTGGTTCTATGGGTATTCGTTTCCATTACAGCATCAACGCTGATTGCTCTGGCTTTAATGAAACTAAAGTGTAGACAACGCCTTTTGAAGGCAAGAAGCGACATACCGCGCCGATGCAACTGATACGTTTTAATCGGGGTCGGTCTCTTTACGTGCGCAAGTCACCTGGATCAATAGGATTACGCCGGTTTATTTCTCTATAAGCTTTTGGCGTCATGCCATGAAAGTCTTTGAACATTCGATAAAAATAACTGGTGTTCTCGACACCACAAACTTGAGCTATTTCAGTAATCGGTGAATCGGTACTCACGAGCAGCTTTGCAGCATGCACCATGCGTCTGCCGTTCATGATTTCTGACGCCGTCATACTCAGATGCTGCTTCACAACACGGCTGACATGTTCGTGTGAACGACCACAGGCTGCAGACAAACCGCGTGCGCCTTGTTTTATAACATGTGGCTCGCTCGCACGGGACAAACCATCTCTCAACCAAGAGGGTAGTGTGCTGTGATGCTGCTCCTCGTTAGTTCTTGACACAAGAAACTGCGTCAGAAACCCTTCGACATGAGCCAGCAGGCGCGGACCCGCAATCAGATGCATCAGGTCTTTTAACAAACGCTGTTGATCCAACTCTTTGAGATTAAGTGATCGTGGGAATGGATCGTTTGACCAAAAGAAATGATCAGCAAATTGCGCGTGATAGCGACTGCTAATGTGCAATGCGGTATCGGCGGTGAACAGCAGGTTGACGATGGTTGCTTTGGCACTATTCGACCAAAGCGCATGAGAATCTGTTGGCCGTATAAACACAATCGTTCCCGTATCCAGCCGCTGTAGTTGGCCGTTCACGTGATGATTCACGCTGCCCGTTTCAACATAAAACATCTCAAAAAAATCGTGATCATGTACAAAATCTGGTGATCGCGAACTGAGTTCGCATCGAGCAATGTGGAATGACTCATTGTGTTCGAGATAGTTTTTGTCTAAAAGAGTTCGTTTCAACATATCAACATAGTGCAACAAATACCCCTAAATTGACATTGTTCATCAACATAAGAACACTTAGTCTAATTAGAAATCACACCATAATAGTGACTTAATTGATGTCAGAAATCCCAGATCTAACATTCACACCCATTGAAAACCCATTGCCCCGAGTGCTTTCCAACGCGCACATCCAGCACTACAACACCATGGGTTACATCAGCCCGTTGAAGCTGTACTCACCGGATGAGGCTGAGCAGAATCGCAGCTACTTTGATCAGCTGCTGGCACAGATCCCAGATACGGGCGCTTATTCCATCAATTGTTATCAGGCGCGATGTGAAGGCATTTGGGATATATGCACAGAACCCAGAATACTGGACTGCGTTGAAGACATCGTGGGGCCCAACATCGTTTGCTGGGCATCGCATTTCTTTTGCAAAAATGCCAATGATCCGAAAACCGTTCCATGGCATCAAGATGCCTCCTATTGGAAGCTTTCGCCAGCTCGAACCGTCACCGTGTGGCTGGCCATTGATGACGCCGATGAAGAAAATTCAGCCATGCGGTTTATTCCGCAAACCCACGATAAAGGCCACTTGAAATTTGACACCGCCGGTGATAACTCGGTGCTGAAATTTGCAACCACAGGAGCTGACGATATGGGTGAGCCTTTCACAAACCGTTTAAACGCCGGACAAATTTCACTTCACGCCGACATGCTTGTCCATGGCTCATTGCCCAACCAATCAAACCGCAGACGTTGTGGTTTAACACTGCGCTACTGTCCACCTGAAGTTGGTTTCCTCGATGACCAGTGGGCCTCTAGTGTGGAGGCCATTATTTGCCGTGGACATGATCCGTACAATCGCTGGAAACATCATGTTCGTCCAAGGGGTAACGACGTATCGTTAAACAACAGTCCGCATAACGTGGGTGGAAATTAGTACCCGCAAGCTCCCCTGATAACACCACACGTGCGATAACGTTTGAGCCTAACCTGGAGAATATCAAACGCCAGAAACGCAAAAAGCCCACGATTGCGTGGGCTCTTGAACTATCTGAAATATGGTGGCTACACCTAGATTCGAACTAGGGACCCCAACATTATGAGTGTTGTGCTCTAACCAACTGAGCTATGTAGCCATGAATTTTAGCCGCTCATGATGGCGGAAAGTGGGTTTTCTGTCAAGGCACAGCGCTTAGACATTAAAACGAAAATGAACCACGTCACCTTCTTGCATCAGGTATTCCTTGCCTTCCAAGCGCCATTTACCGGCTTCTTTCGCGCCGCCTTCTCCGCCATGCGCCACATATTCGTCGTAACCCACCACTTCGGCGCGGATAAAACCTTTTTCAAAGTCGGTGTGGATGCGTCCGGCACCCTGGGGGGCGGTGGCGCCTTCACGTACCGTCCACGCACGCACTTCCTTCTCACCGGCGGTGAAAAACGTTTGTAAGCCCAGTAAGGCATAGCCGGCTCGAATGACTCGATTCAAGCCCGGCTCTTCTAAATTCATTTCCGCTAAAAATTCGGCCCTATCCGCATCCTCTAACTGGATGATTTCGGCCTCGATGGCAGCGCATACCGCAACGACGCTGGCATTCTCGGTTGCCGCGTGTTCGGTTAAAGCAGTCAACATCGCGTTGTCTTCAAACCCGCCTTCGTCCACATTCGCGATGTACATGGTGGGCTTGATGGTCAGTAAGTGATACAGCTTCAGCCAACCCATTTCCATGTCATTGGCTTCAAAGGTACGCGCTGGATGGCCATCGTTTAGGTGCGCTAATACTTTTTCAGCAAAGGCTTTCTCAGCGATGGCTTCTTTGTTGGACGACTTTGCGGTGCGGGTGAGTCTGTAAACCACTTTGTCCATGGATTCCATATCCGCCAACAACAGCTCGGTGTTGATGGTGGCGGCATCATCGATGGGGTCGACCTTGCCCGAGACATGAATGACATCGTCATTTTCAAAACAACGCACCACGTGTGCGATGGCATCGGTTTCACGGATGTTGGCTAAAAACTGATT
>CALGLE010000004.1 GCA_937930305.1 uncultured Granulosicoccaceae bacterium
TTTGAGTACCGGCGTCTACGACTACTTAAGTAAACCGCTGGAAGATCACAGCGTGATTTCATTGTGTGCCACGCGAGCTGCGCAAGCGACGCGTTTGGTTCGTGATAACCACAATTTACTCGAGCAGTTGCGCGCCAGTCATACTTTGCTCGAGGAAGCGAACCATAAGCTGCGAAAACTAAACGCTGAGCTGCACGTTCAAGCGAACACGGACGTGTTAACCGATTTGCACAATCGCCGGTATTTAGATCGAACATTGGGAGGTGAGGTTGCGCGTCGCAATCGTTACCCCGATCCGCTTTCTGTGGTTATGATTGATGTGGACAATTTCAAGCAATTCAATGACAAGCATGGTCATAAAGGCGGCGATACGGTATTGCAGGCGATTGGTAGCACTCTCCAACAATGTGCGCGTAACACCGATATTGTGGGGCGTTATGGAGGCGAGGAGTTTCTGGTTATTTTGCCGAAAACGGATCCCGAAAACGCTCTATTGTTTGCTGAACGCGTCAGAAAGAGCATTGCCGCTGAATTGATTGATTTGGATGGAAATCAGGTTCAGGTGACCGCCAGCGTGGGTGTATCCGGTGTAAACGCTAAGTTTAGTGAAGTGGACGTACCCAATCTGGTGAATGCCGCAGATCGTGCTTTGTATGCCGCGAAAGCTGCTGGTCGAAATTGTGTTCGCCAAGAAGCGTTGCGCGATGGTGGGCACGGTTTACTTAGAGCAGGCTGAGGCACTGCGCTATCTGGTTACAAAATTCAATAGTTGCCAGTGTGATTGAAAATCATCGTTACGAAGATTTTGGTGCCGAGAAGAGGACTTGAACCTCCACGGGGTTACCCCCACTGGCACCTGAAGCCAGCGCGTCTACCAATTCCGCCACCTCGGCAATGAGATCGGGCAAAGACAAGACGCCGAAATATACAGCAAGCTTTTTGTGGGTGTCAATCTATCCCTATATACTCCATGGGCTTCCTTAACAGTCAAAGCCTGTATGCCATCTAACGACGATCCTCATAAAGCGCGTGAAGCGTCAAAATACGATAAACCGGTTGCCAGTCGTGAATTCATCGCACAGGCCTTAACCGATGCGCGTGAGCCAATGACGCTTGAGGCGTTGGCGCAGCATTTTGATTACATCCCTGACACGGATGAGTTTGAGGGCCTGAGGCGTCGGGTCGTTGCCATGCAACGAGACGGACAAATAATCATCAATCGCTTGGGTGGCTTCATGCCCGTGGATGAAGATTCGTTGGTTGCCGGTCGTATCCAGGCGCATCCAGATGGGTTTGGTTTTCTCATCGCCGATGATGGAGATGACGACATTTACTTAAACGGCAAAGCCATGCGTCAAGTGCTGCATGGCGATCGAGTCGTGGTGAGTGTCACTGGCACGGATCGGCGTGGTCGTCGTGAGGGCCGCATTATTGAGGTAGTGGAGCGTGCCCATCAAACGTTAGTCGGGCGATTCATGGATGAACGGGGCGTGCTGCAGGTCTCGCCGGACAACAAACGTATACACCTAGACGTCATGATCCCTGTGGCAGGGCGCCACGATGCAAAAACTGGCGATATTGTTGTCGTTGAGCTGACGGAACAACCCACACGACGCCACCCGCCGGTTGGGAAGGTCGTTGAGGTTTTAGGCCCTGAGCTCAAAGCTGGTATGGAGATCGATGTCGCGCTTCGTAGTCACGATATACCGCATGTTTGGCCGGCAGACGTCACCAAGGAAGCCGACAACTTCGGCACTAAGGTGCGCGATCAGGATATCCCAGGCCGTAAAGACGTTCGTTCCTTGCCGTTAATGACTATTGACGGTTCGGATGCCAGAGATTTTGATGATGCAGTGTATGCCGAGCGCACCGAGAAAGGCTTTCGTTTGCTTGTTGCCATCGCGGATGTTGCAAACTATGTAAAACCAGCTTCCGCATTAGACAAAGAAGCCACGAATCGCGGAACTTCAGTTTACTTTCCGGGGCAGGTGGTGCCAATGCTGCCTGAAGTGTTGTCCAACGGCTTGTGTTCGCTTAACCCTGATGTGGATCGATTGTGCATGCTTTGTGAGCTCACTTTGGATGAAGCCGGTAGCATAAAACGAACCCGATTCTTCAATGCGGTTATGCGTTCGCATGCGCGTTTGACTTATGATCAAGCTTGGGAGATGTTAAGCCAACCCAATTCAACACTCCGAAAATCCAATGCGAAAGTTGTGAATGGGTTGGACACGCTGTATGACTTATACAAAGTACTCAGAGCGGCCCGCGCTAAACGTGGTGTGATTGAATTTGATTCGAATGAAACTCGGATCGTGTTTGATGAAAATCGAAAAATCCAAGAACTGCTGCCGGTGCGTCGAAATGATGCGCATAAACTCATCGAAGAGTGCATGATTTTGGCGAATATCGCCGCGGCGGCTTTTGTCGAACGGCAGAAAATTCCGGCGTTATACCGAGTGCATCAAGGTCCTAAATCGGATCGTCTGGAAGACCTACGTTCGTTTCTAGCCTTTCGTGGTTTAACCCTGGGTGGCGGGGACTCACCCACACCGTTGGACTACGCACGCCTGTCGAAGGCCATTGACGGTCGGGCTGATCGCTCGCTTGTACAAACAACCATGCTGCGTTCCATGCAGCAAGCGGTTTATCAACCAAAAAACGAAGGCCATTTTGGATTGGCTTTAACCCAATATGCCCACTTTACTTCACCGATCCGTCGTTACCCGGATTTATTGGTGCATCGGGCAATTAAATATTCTTTAACCCGAAAAGACGTGGAGCAGTATCACTACTCCCATTCCAGCATGCAAGTGCTTGGGGAATCTTGTTCAACCACAGAACGCCGCGCCGAAGAGGCTAGTCGTGATGTGCTGAGTTGGCTTAAATGCGAATACATGCAATCTCATGTGGGAGATGAATTCGATGGAGTTATTTCTACGGTCACATCGTTTGGTGTGTTTGTAGAGTTGAACGATTTGCACGTCGAGGGCTTGGTGCATATCACTAGCCTAGTTAAGGATTATTATCGTTTTGAACAAGCTGAAGGTGCGCTGATTGGCGAGAAGTCTGGGCGTCAATATCATCTGGGTGAACCGATTCGAGTCAGAGTGGCTGCGGTGAATCTTGATGATCGAAAAATAGATTTTCAAGAAATTGATACCGGCGCTCGAGTGAGAACGCCAAGCAAAACTCCTGCTGTGATGGACCCAGCTGTTCGCCAAAAGAAGCCTAAAAAGTCGAAAAGCCAGTTGCGACGCAATAAACAACGTTTGAAAGTGAAGGAACGTGAGCAGGCTGAAAAGAACGCCGGTGGTAACACCGCAGGCAAAACCCGGGATAAAACGCCGGGTAAAACGCTGGGTAAAACGGATGCTCAAACCAAACGAAAAGAATGGAAAAAAACCGAAGTTGAAAAAACGCGGCGTCGAGACAAGAAGCCTGAAGCCGATAAGAAGACTGCCAAAGCCAAACCAATTCAAACTGAGGAAAAGCGCACCGCGTCTGCATCTCGTCGCCAACCGGATGTCTGGAAAAAGGCGCGAGACAAACGAGGTGCAGATGAAGAATCAGCTGCCAACAAACCTGCACGGGATTTAAAGAACAAGCAGGCTAAAGCGCGCGATGCGACAGGCGTGGCATCAAACAGCAAGGCGTCTGGAAAGAAGGTGAGTAAGAAGCAGTCTCAGGCTACTGTAAAGACTGCCGTGACAAAAAAAGCGGCGTCGAAGAAAACGTCGGCCAAGAAAGTAACCAAGAAGGTTGTGGCGAAGAAAACGCCTGCGAGTAAAACTCAAAGTAAAATATCGCCGGTAAGAAAAACCCCCGTAGCGAAGAAGAGCACTGGAAAAAAAGTGCTCGGAAAAAAAGCTACTGCGAAGAGTGGTGTAGTTAAGAAAAGAGTGAGCAAGAAAAGTGTGGGTAAGAAAACGACTGTGAAAAAAACCGCGAGCAAAAAAGCGGCGTCGAAGAAAACGTCCGCCAAGAAAGTGGTCAGTAAAAAAACCAGTGCAACGAAAAAGCGAGCTTCAAAGAAGCCGACAGCAAAAAAACGTTCGACGAAAAAGTAGTGTAAGCCGTAGAAATGCGAACCGGTCTTAGCGCCAGCTGATGGCGCGTTTACTGAAAAAGTATTTCAGCGTACCCATGAGTGCCGCAGCATTCATTTGCACAAAGATTTTTGGGAAGTTTAAAATTTTTGCTCGTGCGAAGGGCAAGTCGAGATAACTGGCAATCGCCAACGCGTAAAACGCAAGTTGTAACAACAGCATAACAAGGAGAAAAGCGCTGCCACTTACTGCGCCGATGAGCGCGGTAAGTAGCGCAAGGATAAGTGCCCAAGGAACAATCAATCGGCCGAATTTATGCGAAAGAAATTGAATCCAAACCGGGTTTTTTTTCGGATTGAATAACCAGGGATGGCGGCTGAACGATTGCCAGTTTCCGCCCAGATTACGAACCTTTCTGCGAAATTCTTGATGAATATCGTCCGCTGCCGCGTCAAATGCAAACGCGCCGGGTACATATACCGTGCGCTTGCGCTGCTCAAGCAATCCCACGGGGGTGTCAAAATCATCCAGTAAGGTCCCTTGCGGATTGGGCCTGAAATCAGCTCGACGAATAGCGTAAAGCGCACCGGTTACACCGGTCGTAGAGAACAGGCGACTTTGATTGTCCCGAATCCATTTTTCGTATTTCCAATACAAGCCGAAATTCGCTGCTTCCAAGCTGGTGTTGTCTGATAGCACCAATTCACCGGTGGCAGCACCAATCGTTGGGTCCAGTAAGAAGGGTATTAGCCGTTTGGCTGAATTATTAGATACCGGTTGTCTCGCGTCCATAAATAAAATAATTTCACCGGTGGCTTGGGCTACGCCTTCATTCAAAGCGCCGCATTTACCGCGCGAGGTGTCTAGGTGGATAAGCTTACGATTATCGTGCGAATCAAACCACTGGGCAGCCACTTCTTGAGTGTGGTCAGTCGATCCATCTGAGACCACAATCCATTCAATTAAATCACTGGGGTAGTCCAGTTCTTCTAGCGATTTAAATTTTATCGGTAAGTTATTTGCCTCATTATGTGCGGCTATTACGATGCTTACCGTTGGCCATTGCTCGGGTTCCTTTGCCGAAAGCTCAGGGCAGCCTCTCGCTCGCAAATGCAACAATACTGGAAACAGGGCATACACATAAACGACTAAGCCGGCGGATAATAAAAATAGAACCATAATCACGGAAAAAGGTGCTCCTGCTCAGTGCGAGGTGGGGAAGTGATGTGCTGTGTTACCGTTCAAGGTGTTCCGAACAGTTCGCAAATCTCTTCTTCGTTCATGTAATCCGCGGTCAGTGATGAGAGTTCTTGAGTGAGTCTTTCTTTGCCAAATTTATCGGTATACAATGCGATGTATTTGCCGTCGTCAGTAACGTAGGCGTTACCTAATTCAGCTTGGCTCACTAGTGTTTCATTTAACTTTTCTCCAGGGCGCTTACCCACAATTAGGGGTTCTGTGCCATTGCCAAATTTTCTCGAAATGACGTTGGCAAGCTCACGCATATTGACAGATTTCATAATGCGCGATAGTACAAAGGCTTCACTGGATTGTTCTGCATAAGCGACGGTTTGTCGAATGAGCTCTGAGGCATCTTTTGTGGTGAACATCAATCGATTCATACGTGCATCAGTAAGCTTTAACTCTTCCCCGTTACTGGCTGATTTAATCCAAAAAGGTATGACCGAACCGTTCGAGCCGGCAACATTGGCAAATCGTGCGCAGGCGAACTTGGTTTGCTCGTTATAGTGTTCCATAAAGATCTGTTCGGTTATTTTCTTTGAATAACCGTAGATGTTTTCTGGTTGGCAGGCTTTATCTGTGCTGATCGCTACGGCCACTGGGACTTCTGCGCGAATACACGCTTTAATAACATTCAAGCTGCCCTGAATATTAACTTCAACAGTTTTTGATGGGTTTAATTCAGCATGGTTAACATGCTTTAAAGCGGCGGCATGGATAACCACTTCTGGGCGCACTTTTAAAAATAAGTTAACTAATCGATCAGCGTCTCTTATATCGGCCACGTAAGACTTGGTATTCGGGCATTGTTGTGCCAGTTCTGAAATATAACTCTCATTTCGACTGACATTATAAAATTCGAATTCGTGTTCGTACTCTTTCATAAACGACACGCCAACGGTGCCTGAGCCACCCGTGATTAGACATCGTCGTTTTCCCGTCTTGCCTGGTTCGATCTCTGGGTTTTCTGTATTCATGATCTGTCTGCACTGGTTTTGAGGCTAAATCGCAATGCAATCGCCTTCGTTTTCGATTGAGAACGGTTAAAAATTATTAGAACCCACGGCGGGGGCTAGAGGTTACGATGACGTCGGTCGGCTCGCAAGTGGTTTGCATGTCCATTCGTAGTCCTTGGCCTGTGTGGAATGAAAGCAACAAAAAGCTTATGGCTGAAAACTCAACTCAAAAAACGTTTGGCATACACGCTTGCAAAGCGGTTCTGAAAAATCACGGCTTGCCCGTGCATAGGGTCATGCTGGCCCGTCGTGATGATCGCAGTAAAGTAATTCAAGAATTGTGCAAACGTCGCGAATTGACAGTTCAAACGGCCAGTCGGGAAGAATTAAGTCTTCTTTTGGGACACGATGATCATCAGGGCGTGATGGTCGAGCACGCAGCCCACAAAGCGCAGGATGCAAAAAATCTCCTGTCTCAGTTGCAAAGTCGGCCTCAACCTTGGTTGGTGCTGGTTTTGGATGGGGTAACGGATCCACATAATTTGGGTGCATGTTTACGTAGCGCCGATGCGGCCGGAGTAGACGCGGTTATTGCACCGACTGACCGATCGGCTAGTTTGAATCCGGTGGTCCGTAAAGTGGCGGCAGGCGCGGCCGAATCGGTTCCTTTTTATCAAGTGACCAATTTGGTCCGTACGCTTGAGCAGCTGAAAAAAGAGGGTGTTTGGGTGTATGGCGCAACCGATGCCGTTGATGCGCCGCTGTACAGCCAAGATTTTCAGGGCTCTGTAGCTTTGGTTATGGGGGCAGAGGGCGCAGGGATTCGTCGTTTAACTCGAGATGCCTGTGATGGGCTTTTCAGCATCCCCATGGCCGGATCCGTTTCCAGTCTGAATGTGTCGGTCGCCACCGGTGTCACCTTGTTCGAGGTGGTGCGCCAACGCTTGCAGAATAAGGCTTAGCTCTGTATCATTAGTGGGCTTTGTAAGGCGAATTTGCCTTCTTCCTTGTCCAGTCGTTTGGCCGCAAAGTCACTCGTCGGGCATAAATCCACAGGGAGTCTTCATTTGAGACACTATGAAATCGTGTTTCTGGTCCATCCGGATCAGAGCGAGCAAGTTCCTGCCATGGTTGAAAGATACCGGGGCATTATTGAAAGTAACGATGGGGTCATCCATCGTCAAGAAGACTGGGGGCGCCGTCAATTAGCCTACCCAATCAACAAAGTTTATAAAGCGCATTACACACTGCTGAACATTGAGTGTAACCAGGCCGCGGTTGATGAACTGACCAGCGCATTCAAATTTAATGATGCGGTTATCCGTCACATGGTGATGTTGATGGACAAGCCCGCTTCAGGCGCTTCACCATTAATCAAGAAAGATGAGTCTAAGGTGGAAGAGCGAAAGCCCGCTGCTGATGATGAATCAGCCTCTGACGATGCCGAGATTGATTTGGCTGAAGTCGCAGCGGATGACGTTGCCATCGACACGGCTGCTGAGCCCGCTTCTTAACGCTTTCAAGGAACACAGAACATGTCTCGTTTTTATCGACGTCGCAAATACTGCAAATTCACTGCTGAAGGCATCACCGAGATCGATTACAAAGATCTTGAGTTGCTAAAAGGCTTTATCACTGAAACTGGCAAAATTGTTCCTAGTCGCATTACAGGAACCAAAGCCCGTTATCAACGTCAGTTGGCGAAAGCAGTCAAACGTGCCCGTTATTTGGCATTGCTGCCGTACACTGATCAACATTAAAGACTTGAAAACTGGTCTTTTTATTAACATGGGCTGATCGAGGGCCTTATGCGGCCGCACTTATAGCCGCATGCTTGTTTTTGGTCGGGCTAGTGTTGCCGCCCTTTTTCGCCATTAGCGCGATGGTTGTGGCATTTGCAACCTTGCGCGGCGGTCCGATTCCCGCTAGCACGGTGATTGGCTTGGGCTTAGTGGTAACGTTTGTTGTGTTAGGCCTTGCCGGCCTGCCAGTGGTCTCGTTAGCGATGCTCGTACCACTGTGTTGGCTGCCAACTGCCATCGCCGCTGAGGTGTTGCGCAGAACATCGAATTTGCCGGCGGCGGTTGGGGTTATAGCGCTATGCAGTTTTGCCACAGTGCTCGTACTGCTAGCTTTACAAGGTCCGATGGATGGGTTTTGGCAGCTGGCGGCGGAGCGCTTAAAGGCGGTTATGCCACCGGTTGTTGACGGTGAAAACACAGCTGATCTGCAATTTAGCAATGCTCAGCTGATTACGTTATTAATAGCTGGTGGGGCCGTCACCGTGTTAGTGCTGGCCACAGCGGGTTTGTTTTTAGGTCGTTCGGGGCAAGCTCGTTTGTTTAACCCCGGCGGCTTTCAGCGTGAATTTCACGCGTTGTATTTTGGAAAGCAAGTCGGGTTGTTTTGCCTTGCTTTGTTGCTTATCGGTTTCTTTATCGGTGGTGCGCTGGGAATTTCCCTGTCAACAATTGCGTTGTTTCCGTTGTTGTTACAAGGGCTTGCCGTGATGCACTCGTTGGTGAAGGGACGTGCGCTAGGTGCAGGCTGGTTGGTCGGTTTGTATCTACTGCTGATGTTTGTTCAGCCAGTCACTCTGCTGGTCGGCGGCATCGGTTTACTAGACAATTTGAAGCGCTTGCCGCGTCAATAGATTTGAGAGGAATTAAACATGCAAGTCATTTTGCTTGAGAAGATCGACAACGTTGGGACTTTAGGCGACCTCGTTAATGTGAAGGCAGGCTTTGCACGCAACTTTTTATTGCCGCAGGGTAAAGCCGAAATGGCGACGCCAGCGAACATCGAGGCGTTTGAAACGCGCCGCGCCGAATTGGAAGCCATCCAAAAGAAAGCTCTAGCCGATGCGCAATCTCGTGCTGCGAAGCTTGAGGGTTTGTCGGTCACAGTCACATCGCGATCCGGAGCCGAAGGCAAGCTATTTGGTTCTGTGGGTACCGAAGAAATTCGTCAAGCCATTAGCGCTTCAGGCACCGAAGTGGAAAAGAAGGAAATTCGCTTACCGGAAGGTCCTTTGCGCATTGTAGGTGAGCATCCAGTCACCGTTCACTTGCACACCGATGTTGATGTGGAAGTCACCATCAATGTCGTTGGCGAAGAAGAATAAGTTGCTTGTGGTTTAAGCCACCATGTCCATCCCACCGGACATGATGCCGCCTGAATTCATCTCTTCTGTAGAGATGGATTCAGTGCGCAAGCCACCCCAATCACTCGAGGGTGAGCAGGCCATCCTAGGTAGTTTATTGCTCAGCGGTGGCTCGTTTGACCGAGTGGCAGAAATCGTTAACGAAAACGATTTCTACTTATACAGTCATCGTTTGGTGTTTCGAGCCATTGCCTCGTTAGCTGGCGAAAACAAACCCACGGACGTGGTTACGGTTGTTGATTGGTTAGAGGGCAGAGCGCTTCTAGAAGAGGCTGATGGCCTGCACTACATTGGCGCATTAGCCGAAGAAACCCCGAGCGCCGACAACGTAGTGAACTACGCACAAATTGTGCGTGAACGTTCAGTTAAGCGACAACTTATTGCGGTGGCAAATGACATCGCAGACTCGGCTTTTTCGAAAGAGGGCACAGACAGTAAAACGCTACTGGACATGGCCGAAGAAAAAGTCATGGGCATTGCCGATCAGTCAGCGAAGGCCGGTGGCGGTTTTGAGGACATCACATCTGTTCTCAGTGCTGCAGTGGATCGCATCAACTATCTGTTTCAAAACGAAGAGGCCATTACGGGTTTGTCTACAGGATTTGACGACTTAGACGAAAAAACCAGTGGTTTGCAGCCATCCGATTTAATCATTGTTGCGGGTCGCCCTTCGATGGGTAAAACCACCTTTGCCATGAATATCGCGGAATACGCTGCCCTGGAAGCCCCGTCTCCCGTGGCGGTTTTCAGCCTAGAAATGCCGGCTGAACAATTGGCCATGCGTATGATTGCATCGCTGGGTCGGGTTGAGTTGCAAGCGCTTCGAACCGGCAAGCTCAGTGAGCAAGATTGGTCCCGCATTATCTCAGCGATTACGTTGCTGAATGAAAAAAAGAACATTTTTATAGACGATACCGCTGGGCTAACTCCGACCGATCTGCGTGCACGCGCACGACGCTTGCACCGCGAACACGGCTTAAGCCTCATCGTTATCGATTATTTGCAGCTCATGCAAATCGCGGGTGGTGGTGAGAATCGCACCAATGAAATTTCCGAAATCTCTCGTTCATTAAAAGCAATTGCAAAAGAGTTGGAAGTGCCTGTTGTGGCCTTGTCGCAGTTAAATCGCAGTTTGGAACAACGCCCAGACAAACGCCCGGTTATGTCGGATTTACGTGAATCGGGTGCCATCGAACAAGACGCTGACGTCATCATGTTCATCTATCGAGATGAGGTGTATAACCCAGAGGCCGAAGACAACAAAGGCAAGGCCGAGGTTCTGATTCGTAAGCAACGAAATGGCCCGATTGGCACCGTGGATTTAACCTTCTTGGGCAAATACACGCGATTTGAAAGTTATTCACCTGAGGTTTACAGCGGTGAATTTTCATAGAATGTAATGGGCACCAGTAGCAGTTATCCGCGTTCAGTTAACGTCACGGTGCATCTTGACGCGATATCGCATAATTATCTGGCACTGCGCAACAAAGCCAATTCGAAAGCTTTCGCAGTAGTCAAAGCCGATGCCTATGGGCATGGTGCGGATGCGGTGGCCTCCTACTTATCTTCCGTAGCTGATGGGTTTGCTGTCGTCACTGTAGGGGAGGCTGTTGCCGTTCGAGACGTCGGCGTATCGCAACCGATTTTGGTTATGCAAGGCCCGCAAGATGCGAGTGATTTGGATGCCATCTTCGAATATGGGCTGTGGCCAGCACTGCATGACGAAGCGCAAATTGAATTGACGCTGGCGCATCGCAACGCCTTGGACATTGAACCTTGGCTAAAAGTGGATACGGGGATGGGGCGGCTGGGTGTGTCCCTAGCATCCGCTGCAACCCACTTGCAACAGAATCTACTTCGATGGCGCGGTGTGATGAGTCACTTAGCCAGCGCCGATCTCATCGATCGCAGCTTGACGCAAACGCAATCGACTCGGTTAGCGGAATTGATTGCGAATAATGACATCGAGACCAGTCTGGCCAACAGCGCGGGCGTGTTGGCTTGGCCGGTGGCAAAACGTGATTGGGCTCGTGTGGGCATCGGGATGTACGGCTGCCATCCGGTGGCAGGTCACTCAGATGCGGCAGATTTACTGAAGCCCGCGATGAGTGTGCAAGCTCCGATTGTGTCAGTGAAGCCAATCAAAGCCGGGGCAACAATCGGTTACGCCGAAACCTATTCCTGCACTGCCGACACCTTAGTAGCGTTTGTGGCCATGGGATACGCCGATGGCTTACCCAGAGTTTTAGACGAATCGGCCGATGTGCTGTTGCAGGGCGTGCGCTGCCCGATTATCGGTCGCGTTTCGATGGATTCCATTGCCATTGATTGTCGCCCGCTGAAGGAAAACCGTCAGCGGGCGCCTAGGCTAGGGGATTTAGCCACTCTTTGGGGCCCAGGTCAGCCTGTGGACAGATTGGCCGAATCCGCAGGCACCATCAGCTACGAATTGTTGGTTGGGGTGCACGGCCGCAGAAGTTATACAGACTGACACAATTGAGCGGTAGGATTTCCGTGACGCACCCCACAACTCACGGTAGTCTACAACCCTTGTCGTAACGTCAAGTCAGGGTGGCGCGTTTTTTGGTTGAGTAAGTGACGAACTAGCCGTTATCTTTCTAAGTATTGGAGTTTATCGGGCTTGTCTTCCCACTCTTTCGCATCCTCTGGTGGATCCTTTTGAATGGTGATAACTGGCCAGATGGCAGATAGATCAGCGTTTAGGGCCAAATATTGTTCGTCTTCGGGTTTTAGGTCTTCGTCGGCGACAATGGCATTGATTGGGCATTCTGGCTCGCACAGAGAACAATCAATACATTCTTCGGGGTCGATGACCAGGAAGTTAGGCCCTTCGTGGAAACAGTCAACAGGACACACTTCGACACAATCAGTGTATTTGCATCGAATGCAATTTTCAGTAACAACAAACGTCATGGCAGCAGCTCACAGGTACTTTGGACTGATAATCAGTCGATAGTAGCAGAAGATCCTTAGCGAATTGGGCATTGCGCCTTGTCACAAACACAGCATCAACATCATGAAGAAAATTAAAAAAGCCGTTTTTCCCGTTGCCGGTATGGGAACTCGATTTTTACCCGCCACTAAGGCGAATCCTAAAGAGATGCTGCCCGTCGTGGACAAGCCATTGATCCAGTATGCCGCGGAAGAAGCCGTGGCTGCGGGCGTGGACACCTTGATTTTCGTGACCGGTCGAAATAAGCGATCCATCGAAGACCATTTCGACACAGCCTACGAAATGGAACGCGAGCTCGAAGCCCGCGGTAAGGACAAAATGCTGGAAATTTTACGAGGTATTTTGCCCAGCGAAGTGAAATGCGTGTTCATTCGTCAGTCTGAAGCGCTTGGCTTAGGTCACGCTGTGCTGTGCGCCCGCCCGGTTGTTAACGATGAGCCATTCGCCGTCATTTTGGCCGACGACCTCATTAATTTCGCCGAGAAACCTTGCTTATCGCAAATGGTGGACGTGTTTAACTACCAGCATTGCTCGGTGCTGGGCACCCAAGTGGTGCCAAAAAATGATGTCAGCAGCTACGGCATTGTTGATGGAACTGAAGTAAAGCCGGGTCTGATGGAAGTCAACGGAATTGTAGAAAAACCCGATGTGAAAGATGCGCCCAGCAACATAGCGGTAGTGGGGCGCTACATTCTGACCCCTCGTGTGTTCGATTTCCTCGAGCAAACTGAGCGTGGCGCTGGAAACGAAATTCAGCTTACCGACGCCATAGCCGATTTGTTGGTCGAGGAACGGGTACTGGCCTACAACTTTGAAGGCCGTCGCTTCGATTGTGGTAGCAAAATTGGCTATTTAAAAGCGCAGGTTGAATTCGCGTTGGAGCATGAAGAAGTTGGCGATGAGTTTCGTCAGTATCTGATGGAATTAGATGTGATGGGTGGCGATAAAGTGATTACAATGCCCACCAAGAAACGCCGCTCCAAGTAAAACTCATAAACGCAACAGATAACGCTAGCACTCAAGCTGCTGCTGACAAACCGCGCACAATTCAGCTTGCGATATTTGCTGTGTTCTTTTTGCAAGCGGCTGTGTTTGGTGCTTGGTTGCCACGCATTGCCGATGTCAAAATTAACCTGGGATTGTCAGAAGGCGCACTGGGACTCGTACTGCTATCCATTCCAGCCGGTACCTTCGCCGCTTTAACCTTCGGTGGGCCCTTAGTAAAAAAACTCACTCCCGCGTTAACACTCAAATTCGCTTTAGCGCTGTGGGCATGGACATTTGTGTTTGCTGGCATGGCCACGAATGCCTATGGCTTGGCGTTTGCTCTGTGCGCAGGCGGCTTAATTCTTGGCTTACTAGAGATTGCTTCCAATGTGGAAGCTGACTCCATAGAACAACAAATTAATAAACGAATTATGTCTCGATGCCATGGATTTTGGAGCTTAGGGGCAATGACGGGCGCTTTGCTTGGTGGGCCAATATTCGCCAATCAGGGTGTTTCTGTATTACATCAATTTTATGTATTAGCGCCTATCGCCACGGTCTTGGGTATCGTTAGTGCAAGCTTTCTCACTAAGGCTGATAATTCTCGTAGCGTGCACTCATCACAAGACGATAGTGCGAACAAACCTCGTGGCTCTCTCACTTTTAATGTGTTCATGCTGTGCTTGATTCCGATCGGCATTATGGCGATTGAGGGATCCATCATGGATTGGTCCGCGGTGTTCATGCGCGAGCAGATGAATACAGATGCTCGAATTGCCGGCTACACCTTTGCCATGTTCGCAGCCATCATGGCCGTCATTCGCTTAGCCGGTGATTGGATCGGTGAGCGTTTTGGAGCGACTCGTGTTGTGCAATGGTCAGGGCTGGCCGCCGCTGTAGGCATAGCTTTATTCGCCACAGCCTCTCATGTTTGGGTAGCACTTATCGGCGCAGCTCTTGCCGGTGCAGGCGTGGCGATTGTTTATCCACTAACGATGACAGCGGTTGCCCGGGTGGATGCGTCCAATCGTGAAGCGAATGTGGCCTATCTGTCGATCGCCGCTTTTAGCATTATGATGTTAACGCCCCCTTTGTTAGGAGGGATAGCCGAAGTGTTTGATCTACGGATTGCGTTACTGTGTTTATTGCCTGGGGCCATATTGACCGTCGTATTGGCCAAGCGTTTGTCTCAGAGTTCGATGACGTGATCCGGCAACTCATTGTCTTTGGATGAATGAGCATTTCGTGGTGCGTGTTGATGCATCATGCTGGCCACCGCGTTAATGGCAAGCTCGCAAGCTTGAGCGGTTTGTCTTTTACGTAGATGTGGAATCATGTTAGCAACCGTCGCTTCCCAATAGCTGTCCTGCACGTGATCCGCTAAACCCTTATCTACTAAGATCTCAACATGGTGCTCCATCAGTGAGATAAATACCATTACACCGCAGCGTTCGGTTGTGTGATGTAAACCTTGGTTTAAGAATTGTTCCCGCGCGAAACGACTGGACCGTTGCTTCAAAACGAACTTAGGAACAATTAAGCGTTGAACCGAGGGCCAGTGAAACAGCAGCAGCAAACCAAAGAACACGGTAACTTGCGCAATATAAACGTTAACCAATTCAAAACGGTGGGTCGTAGGATCAGGCCAACCGCCTAAGGTTAACCATTGCCATAGTAAGTAGACACCCGGTACAGCCAGTGCTGCCAGTGCCGCCCAAAGCGTGGGAATAAAACGATAGCTGTCACTGGCTTTGGCCACCACCACCACCAATTCGCCATCCACCTCTTGTTCCAGAGATTGGATTGCGGTGGATAAGTGATGGTGTTCATCGCTTGTTAATGTGCTCACCTTACCAACCTCCCGACGCACCGCCGCCACCGAAACCACCGCCGCCGCCGCTGAACCCGCCACCACCACCGCCGCCACTCATACCACCACCGGTGCCGTCTGATCTATTGCGGTAGGGGCTAGCAGAGCCGCCGTTATTTTTAGTGCTTAGGAAAATTAATCCAAAAATGCCTAAGGCCACGGCAAAGGCAATGAAGGGATTGTTACTAACAATCAAAGCCACCATGCCAGCAAAACCTGCGGGAACAATAGCTTGACTGATGCGACGATTGTCTAACCTTCGCCGGGCAACGTGCGACCCAAACATGAGGGTGATAAACACAAAAGGGATGATGGCGTGAAGATTATTGCGGGCATCACGTTGGCTCGCTTGGCTGGGGTCAAAATCGTATTCGCCTTTTATCGCGTCGGTTATGGCTGATACACCTCGACTGACGCCACCCGAATAATCGTTTTCGCGAAACGAGGGAAGAATGCGTTTACGAATGATGTCACCGGCTAAGGCATCGGGCAGCGCACCCTCTAAACCATAACCCACTTCTATCCTTACCTTGCGCTCTTTTGGCGCCACCAGTAAAAGCACGCCATTATCGTTTTCAGCGGTGCCAATTTGCCAGTGCCTGGCCAATTGCACGCCATAGTCGGCCACATCGTAACCCTCTAAGCTGGGCACTGTAGCCACTACGATTTGGTTGGATGATTGCGCTTCGTGTTGTGCGAGCTGTTCGGTTAGCGAATCCTTGGTGCCCGCATCCAGCACATTGGCGGCATCAACCACCCGGCCCGTTAGCGTAGGGAAACTGGGTTCGGCTTGCACCCAAGTGGCACAAGCCAAACACAGCACCAGCAGTGAAGCGCGAACAGCGCGCATGAGTGCTAGCTCTTGTCGTCGGAATTGAAATCGACCGTCGGTGTTTCAAAATCTTCCGGATCGGTCGTGAAAGTGGCCTTCGGGCGCATTTCGGCGTACATGAATTTATGCCACCAGCGTCCGGGTATGGTGCGCAGTTCTGTGTTGTATCGCTCGACCGCTTGGATGTAATCGCGACGGGCCACCGCAATTCGATTTTCTGTGCCTTCCAATTGAGTCTGTAGCTGCAGAAAATTCTCGTTGGATTTTAGATCTGGGTAATTTTCCACCACTAGCATCATTTTTGACAAAGCGCTGCTCAATGCGTTCTGGTTCGATTGAAACTGCTGGAACATGGCCTCGTCCGATAAAATTTCGGGTGAGATAGTCGTTTGAGTGACTTTGGTGCGAGCTTCAGTGACTTGCTGCAGCACGTCCGCTTCTTGTTTTGCGAAGCCCTTCACCGTCTCAATTAAATTGGGGATTAAGTCGGCGCGGCGCTTGTATTGGTTTTGAACATCGCTCCAGCGTGCATTGACACTTTCATCATAGGTTGGGATGTTGTTTATGCCGCAGCCGCCGAGGGTAACTGCGCAAATTAAAAGAGGAATGGATAGCCAGCGATGGTTTGACATGTGAGGCCTTTGCTTGCATCTAGGAATGAACTCGCACTAATTCTATCAGGAAGCGATTTTCTTCATCGCATTGTAGTGATAAGCCCGGTAACATCTTTCCTATGCTTAGTTTCCAACAACTCGCTTGCCGTCGCGACGGCTCGATGCTTTTCGACGATGTTAACTTGGTCATTCACGCCGGGCAGAAGGCCGGAGTTGTGGGCAAGAACGGGTGTGGAAAATCCAGTTTATTTCAAATGGTGCTCGGTCATCTGGATGTTGACGACGGCTCCATTGGCTTCCCGCAAGGCACCCGGTTGTCGCATGTCGCTCAAGACACCCCGGCGGTAAATCGTTCTGCGATGGATTACGTCATCGATGGCCATGTCACGTTTCGCCGTTTGGAAGCTGAAGCTGCCGCAGCGGAAGAAGCGGGAGGCGTGAAATACGCCCAAGCGCTCGCAGCCTTGGAAGAAGCGGGTGCCTACCAAATCCAGCCGCAAGCCGCCGCATTGCTCAATGGCTTAGGCTTCTCAACCGATCAGCACGCGATATCAGTCAGTCAATTTTCGGGTGGATGGAGAATGCGTTTGAACTTGGCGCAAGCGCTTATGTGCCCATCGGATTTGTTGTTGTTGGATGAACCCACGAACCATTTAGATTTAGATGCTGTGTTGTGGCTTGAGCAATGGTTACGAGGTTTTACTGGCACCTTATTGCTGATCTCGCACGATCGAGAGTTTTTGGATCGGGTGTGCACCCACATCGCACACATCGAGCGGCAAAAGATCACGTTGTATCGTGGCAATTATTCAGCTTTTGAAAAATTACGAGCTGCGCAGTTGGCTAACCAACAAGCCATGCACGAGCGCCAGCAGAAAAAACGCGCGCACATGCAAAGTTATGTGGATCGCTTTCGTGCTAAAGCGACGAAAGCTCGCCAAGCGCAAAGCCGCCTCAAAATGCTGGAACGTATGGAGGAAATCGGCCCAGCACATGTTGATTCTGAATTTCAGTTCGCATTTGAAGAACCAGACGCCTTGCCGAACCCATTATTAACATTGGATAAGGTGGAGTTGGGTTACGGCGATGAAGCTGTTCTAACGAACGTGTCATTCAGCATCCAGCAAGGGGACCGTATTGGGCTGCTTGGGGCTAATGGTGCGGGAAAATCGACATTGGTAAAGGCGCTGGTAGGGGACTTGGCCGCCACGCATGGGGAGCGCACGATCTCGCGTAATTTAGTCGTGGGTTATTTCGCGCAGCATCAAGTGGATGATTTACCTGCCGAATCGCAACCACTCACTTTACTGTTGGCGCGTTACCCTGAACTCAGTGAATCAGAAGGGCGCAACTACCTCGGGGGGTACGGGTTTCACGGCGAAGCGGTGTTTCAAACCATTCACACGCTCTCTGGTGGCGAGAGGGCGCGTTTGGCACTTGCCTTAATCATTCGTCGAAGGCCTAACTTGCTACTTTTGGACGAACCTACAAACCATCTTGACATCGACATGCGACATGCTTTAACCGATGCGTTACAAGGATTTAATGGGGCTTTGGTTGTGATATCACACGACAGAAGTCTGATAAGGGCGTCGGTAGATTCACTCTGGTTGGTGGCTCATCAGCAGGTGAAACCGTTTGAAGAAGACCTGGATGGCTATGCTAAGTGGCTGTCGGATCATCGTGAGCCGTCGAGTGATTCGGCGTCCACTGGGGAGCGGCAAGACTCAGCGGTATCTCGTAAAGCGCGTAAGCAAGCCGATGCTGCACGCAGAAAACAATTGGCACCGTTACGGCGAGCGGTTGAGAAACATACTCAGATAGTCGAGAAATTGTCGCTTGAATTGACCGAGCTACGAAACAGTTTGGGTTCAAATGACCTATACACAGAGGAAAGAAAAGCAGAGTTGACTCAGCTCTTGCAAGCAGAAGCCTCTTTGGCATTAAAGTTAAACGATGCTGAGGAAGAACTGCTGATTCAGATGGAAATACTTGAGCAGGCGGAGCAAAGCGACGCTGGCTGAACAAAACACAATGAGGAATACCATGTTGGTGCGTCGATTATCACTACTTGCATTCACGTTAGCCGTGGCCGCAGCGTCAAACACTACGCACGCCGGTGCTTTGGATTCATTTGAGGCATTGGATCAATCCGACTTTAGAACACTGACGGAAAACTTAGCGGCGGCTACGCATTATCGTGGCATCACCCCAGCTGAGCCTTTGGGAATCATCGGCTTTGATGTGGGCGTGAGTTTAACCGCCACTGAAATTAATGAAGAAGTACTGGATTTAGCCAGTGAGGGGGATTTTGAGTTAAGCCAAATTCTGCTACCGCGAGTGCATGCGCACAAAGGGTTACCCTTTGGCTTCGACATTGGTGCCTTTGCCAGTGCGGTGCCGGACACAGAGATCAAGTTATTAGGCGCTGAGATTCGTAAAGCCATATTTGAGGGGTCGGCAGCCACACCCGCGGTGGGCATTCGAGCCGGATTCAGCACATTGCAGGGCTTAGATCAACTCAGCTTGCAAAGCTTGTCAGTTGATTTGTCCATTTCCAAAGGCGTACTGATGCTGACACCCTATGCCGGTGTTGGCTACATTGTGACAAAAGCTGAAGCCAGTGAAGAATTTGGTTTTGATGAAGAATCGGTGAATCAGCAAAAGGTATACGCCGGCATCAATATAAACTTTGGCTTAAACTTCACCCTGGAAGCGGATCGCACAGGGGATTACACCTCATACAGTGCGAAAGCTGGAATCCGATTTTAAAGTTTGCTTTATCACTTGCAGCCTCTTAAGCCAGCTATTACCCGTTGAGCGATCCATTGCCAGACAATTCAGAAACCGAATCAATCTCTCGGCCCGGCACCACTAAGCTGCAGGTGGCGCAGAGTGTCGCAGCGGGCTTGATTGGTGTGCAATCAAGTAAAAACCGAACGCGTGATTTTCAAACCGGCAAGCCGCTTCATTTCATCATTGGCGGCTTGATCGGTACCTTCTTGTTCATTTTGGTTATTTGGGGGCTGGTGCAATACGTGCTGGCCACCAGTTAACGCGCTTTACAGCGCTGAGATCTTTTCCCGCTGAGCCTTTCGCTGAGCAAGCGCTGCCGACGCTTCATCCAATTTTTGTTGCTCCTGTGCGACCACCGCAGCCGGCGCTTTTGCAGTAAAGCCCGCATTGTCAAGTTTCTTCGATAGGCGTTCGATTTCACCGTTTAAGCGAGTGATTTCTTTGTCTAAACGGTTTAGCTCCGCATCCTTGTCAATTAATCCCGCCATGGGAATTAGCAATTGCATGGAGTCGACCAAAGCGGATGCGGACTCAGGAGCTTCAGCACCCTCAGCCAATAATTCAATGCTCTCTAAGCGGGCTAAAAATTTAAGGAGCGCACTGTGCTCTTGAATTTTTGCGGTATCCGAGGGCGAGGCATTGGCCACGATAACCGGGAGTTTTTTGCCTGGATTGATGTTCATTTCTGCACGAATTTTTCGCACGCCCATCACCGACTGTTTCACCCATTCGATCGATAGCATGGCGTCCTGATCAATCCGTGTGGCATCGGCTTCTGGGTAGGGCTGAGTGGATATGGTATCTCCCGTTTTGCCTGCCATAGGAGCCACTTGTTGCCAAAGCTCCTCGGTGATGAAAGGCATGAAAGGGTGAGCTAAGCGCAGGATTGTTTCAAGCACACGAACCAAAGTAACGCGCGTGGCTTGCCGAGCTGTTTCGCTGGTCTCTTCCAGAGTTAATATCGGCTTCGCCATTTCCAAATACCAATCGCAGTACTCATTCCAAATGAATTCATACAGCTCAGTGGCGGCCAGATCGAATCGATATGCGGCAATATGATCGGCCACCGATTGCTCGGTTTCTTGTAATCGACTGACGATCCAACGATCTATCGCATTGGGTTCTTCAGGTACTTGGGAGGCATCCACCCCTTCGGTGTTCATCAATACATAGCGAGTGGCGTTATACAGCTTGTTACAAAAATTTCGATAACCTTCCACCCGTTTCATATCAAATCGGATGTCACGCCCCGTGGAGGCGAGTGATACAAAGGTGAATCGCAGTGCATCGGTACCGTAACTGGCGATGCCTTCTGGGAATTCCTTTTTGGTTTGTTCAGCAATTTTGGGGGCCATGTGCGGCTGCATTAAATTGGCGGTTCGTTTGGCAAGCAATTCATCCAAAGTAATGCCATCAATGATGTCGAGCGGGTCGAGCACGTTGCCCTTGGATTTAGACATTTTATTACCGTTAGCATCGCGCACCAAGCCGTGCATATAAACTTCATGAAACGGAACTTGCCCATCCATAAAACGCGTGCCGAACATCACCATGCGGGCGACCCAAAAGAAAATGATGTCGAAACCTGTGACCAACACAGACCCCGGATAAAAGGTGTTTAAAGCATCGGTTTTTTCTGGCCAACCTAGCGTGGAAAAAGGCCACAGTGCGGAACTGAACCAGGTGTCCAATACATCGTCGTCTTGTCGTAATTTCAAGTCATCACTTAAGTTGTATTTCTTCCGCGCTTGGGCTTCGTCTAACGCGACGTATTGCTTGCCGTCTTCGTCATACCACGCTGGTATTCGATGGCCCCACCAAATCTGTCGACTGATGCACCAATCTTCGATATTTTCCAACCACTGATAATACGTTTTCGACCAGTTATCCGGTACAAACTTAATTCGTCCGTCCCTGACGACTTCTAACGAGGGTTCCGTGATTAGTGCTTTGCCACCGGCTCTGCCATCATCTTGTTGCTCTTTGGTTAAATCAACAAACCATTGATCGGTTAGGTAAGGTTCAACCACGGCACCACTTCTGTCGCCACGAGGTACCATCAGTTTGTGCTTGTCAACGCGCACAAGTAAGCCAGCTGCATCTAAATCGGCCACGACTTTTTTACGCGCATCGTAGCGATCCAAACCGCGATAGGGTTCGGGTACTGTGTCGTTCAACGAGGCATCATCGTTTAAAATATTGATAACGGGTAGGTTGTGCCGTTGACCCATCGCGTAGTCATTAAAATCGTGTGCTGGGGTGATTTTCACGCAACCAGACCCAAATTCTGGGTCGACATAGTCATCGGCAATGATGGGAATTTCTCGGCCCACCAGCGGCAAAGTCAGGGTCTTGCCAATCCAACTTTTAAAGCGTTCGTCTTCTGGATGTACGGCAACGGCGGTATCACCGAGCATGGTTTCAGGCCGTGTTGTTGCCACAACCACAGAACCACTGCCATCGGACAAGGGGTAGCTTAAGTGCCAAAGATGACCTTGTTCCTCTTCATTCAGTACTTCAATATCAGACAGCGCCGTGCGGAAGACCGGGTCCCAGTTCACCAATCGCTTGCCACGATAAATCAGTCCATCGTCATATAAGCGTACAAACACCTCACGCACCGCGGCTGACATGCCATCATCCATGGTGAAGCGTTCACGGGACCAATCAGGAGACGCGCCGAGCCGTCTAAGTTGGCGGGTGATCGTGCCACCTGATTCCGCTTTCCAATCCCAAACGCGTTCAATAAATTTATCGCGGCCTAAATCGTGGCGAGTTGTTTGGCTTTGAGCTAGCTGCCGTTCCACCACCATTTGGGTGGCAATGCCCGCGTGATCTGTACCCGGTTGCCACAGCGTGTTTCGACCGCGCATGCGGTTGAATCGAATCAGCGAATCCATAATCGTTTGCTGAAAGGCGTGCCCCATGTGCAATGTGCCAGTGACATTGGGGGGCGGGATCATAATGCAGTAGGGATCGCCTTCGCCTGAAGGCTTGAAATGGCCTTGCTGTTCCCAGAATTCGTACCAACGTTGTTCGATAGCTTGCGGGTTGTAAGTCTTTTCCATTCTGGGGTAATGGCCGTTAGTTTATTTCAAGGAGAGCTGCGCGCTCGTTCTAATAATCGTTTGATATCGCGCCTCAAGGACGTGATATGCCTGTCTACAATGTCGTCAATCATGATTTCTATTTCCTCATCCCTGAGTTCGAAATTCGAGCCTTCCACTGACTGCAGAGTTATCGAATCATCAAAATCGTCTAACAACGGATCGGCCAGCTCGTCGTTGAGCGCTGTATCGTCACCGCGTGTACTCAGCGACGCAAAATCCAGACCTTGGGGTATTTCCACGATCGTCGCCGGATCTACAGCCACCAGGTTATCCGGTAGTGTATCCGATTCATCGGTGTCCTCGGGGGCCGTGGCGAGCTCAACTGCATCGAGTTGCGTTGGTGTGTGATGGTTCTCATAACTCGCGCTGGATCGAACGGCATCCTGGCGCAGCGATTCCAACTCACGAAGTACCTCATTACCTAATCGGGTTGACTGAATGATGGACCTGTTTCCGGATTCAACGACGGCGCTCAATACGGGTAAATCGTCTTCGGGTAGTGACATGAAATTTCTCGTATGAAATGACAGCTACCCTTGAGTATGGTCTACAGATTGTGGTGTTGCAGAGGGTATCCACGTTCTTGATAGAAACGGTAGCGTGTACGGCCGTTCAATCGAATGGATTCCTGCTGATCGACAACCTCCAGAGTTCGTTCAAATCGACTGAAAAAAACCGGCACTGAGTTGGCTAGATTGATTAACACCGCATCCGTACGGGAAGGCTCAGAGCACGACAAAGTGACCGCTTCAAGCTCCTCTGCTGCCGAGGAAGTGGCGTTTTCATCTTGCGCCAACAACCGATGTGCGATGAATCGATCGGGCCGAAATTGCCAAAGGGATTCATCTAGGGATTCCAGCAATGGCCTGTCGTCACTGTGAACAAAAACTCGCTGACCACGCAAAGTCGCCTTGTCAATTAACTTGCACACGACTTGTAACCGTGCGCTGGCTTCAGCACTGTTCAGAATATAAAAATCGATTCGGGTCACCGGACTTGACTCATCAGCCAGTGCATGAGCATCGGCACCGGTCTTCCCGTCGCACCTTTATTTGCGCCGCTTTTCCATGCAATTCCGGCAATGTCCAGATGCGCCCATGGGTAGTTTTCGGCAAATCGAGATAAAAAGCAGGCCGCTGTTATGGTTCCTGCCGGTGCGCCTCCAATATTGGCCATATCTGCAAAATTTGAATCCAGCTGAGATTGATAATCTTGCCATAAAGGCATGGGCCAGGTGGTGTCAGCTGAAGCTTGGCCAGCTGCGTAAAGCTCATCCACCAGGTCATCATCATTGCCTAGTACGGCGCTGCAAACATGCCCGAGGGCAACAATACACGCCCCGGTCAAAGTGGCCATATCCACCACCGCCTTAGGTTTAAATTGCTCCACCCAAGTTAGGGTGTCACACAGTACCAATCGACCTTCCGCATCGGTGTTTAGTATTTCCACTGATTGCCCAGATAGAGTCGTCACGACATCGCCGGGTCGACTGGCCTCCCCATCAGGCATATTCTCTGCAGCCGCGACAACACCGATCACGTTCAGTTCTAACTGCAACGCTTGGCAAACTTTCATTACACCAAATACGGTGGCAGCACCGCACATGTCGTACTTCATTTCGTCCATAGCGGCCGAAGGTTTTATGGATATTCCTCCCGTATCGAACGTCACACCCTTACCGACAAGCACGATCGGTTTCGCATTCTTTTTACCCCCTCGATAGTCCATAGCAATCAGTCTGGCTGGTTGCCGACTGCCTCGACTGACCGATAGAAAAGCGTGCATACCTAACTTTTCCATACGGGCCTCATCCAGCACAGACACCTTCATCTTGGTATCGCCTTTGCCCATTTTTCTCGCCAGCTTCCCTAAATAATCTGGTGTGCAGATATTCGGCGCTAAATTGCCTAAGTTTTTGGTTAATGCCATGCCATCGGCAATGGCTACCCCACGAGCTGCGCTGCGTTTAACTCCGGTTGTGAGCTTTTTATCAGCAACAAACGTCAGTGTTTTCAGCGCTGAAGGAGCAGACTTTTCTTGTCTTGGGTGCTCAGTGAATTGATATTGTTCAGCGGCAATGACGGTGGCCATAAGTTGCGCAACGGCCGCCGCAGTCATAGTAGAGGGGTGGTCGATAGCCTCTAAAACGATAATCACATTGTCACAACCGGTATTCTTTAACGCGTCACTGATTCCCAGGGCTTGTTCAGTGATCGTTGCCGAGGCGCGATCTTTTCTAAGTTTTCCGGTTCTTTGTAAAACAACACGGGGAACGCTTAGGCCAGGTACATCATGGAGCACGAGTGTTTTGTTAGCAGTCTTTGGCAAATCGCCGCGTTTGAGCGCCCGAGTGATGGCACTTGCCGCCTCGGCTGGGAGTGAGTATTGCGGGCTGTTCTTTTTTTCAGCAACGCAGAGCACAAGAGCTGCGTTAGCTGCTCGTGTTGGAAGTTTATTAACGACTGCAATGTCCATGACTTATGCTCTTTCGGATGTTTTCTATTGGTTCAAAGTGTAATTGAAGTCGTGCTCAAGGCGGGATGTGGGAGGGGGATCGTGTTAGATTGACTCCGCCGTGCGAATACTAGACCGCTACTTACTAAAAGAAATGCTCCTCACGTGGCTTGCCGTCACCGTGGTGTTGCTCGTCATCATGATTGGTAATGTGTTGGCTAGAAGCTTAAGCCGGGTCACCGATGGCAGCATCGCTGCCGATTCTTTGCTGGTATTAGTGGGTTTAAAGTCGGTTGGCATTCTCGTTACCCTCATTCCTTTAAGTTTGTACCTCGGCATATTGCTCGCTCACGGTCGTTTCTATCGCGATAACGAGATGTCCGTCATGCAAGCTTGCGGCGTGAGTTGGTTAGATATTGTTCGTCCCACAGCCATTTTGGGTGTCATTGGCGCTTTGTTGATCGCCGCTTTGACCAGTTTTGCATCTCCTTGGGCTGCGCGAACCGAACAGCAATTGTTGTTTGATATGCGCGAAGAGTCTGCATTGAACGCATTATCCCCGGGCAGATTTGTCAGCGCAGGTGATGGCAGAACCGTGTTATTTGTTGAAGGGGCCAGCGCGGATAAAACCCAATTCAACTCGGTCTTCATGCATCGCCAGCGCGATGATCAAGATCCCGTAGTGGACACAGCTCGCATAGTCTCTTACCAATCAGACCCGGCTACCGGGGATGAATACCTCATTTTCACCGATGGCCAAACGGCGATAGGTGTGCCGGGTCAACCCGAGTATGTAATCACCGATTTTCGTCGCCAAGGCATTCTTCGACCGAAAACCGAACGAGCAGCACCGAGCTTGCGTAACAAAGCGAAATCATTCACTCAATTGCTGCAAGAGAATGGTCCAGATGAAAAAGCGGAATTGCAGTGGCGTTTATCGATACCGCTAGCCGCATTTTTACTGGCTTTGTTAGCGGTGCCATTAAGTTACACCTCACCACGACAGGGACGATTCGGAAAAATAGCCATCGCCATATTGATTTACATTCCCTACGCAAACTTATTAGTTCTAGCGCGTAAGTGGATAGCATCGGGTGTGTTGCCGTCTTGGGTTGGTTTATGGCCGGTTCATCTGTGTGTGTTGCTGCTGGTGTTGTTTTTATTAGCAAAAAGACACGGTTGGTCTTGGGTAATGGGCAAACGTCAATCAACGCACGCTTCACCAAGCCAAACCGCTGGGGCTGCATAGATGTTTGGAACTTTGGATCGTTACCTTGGCCGCTCCATCTTGTCGACCAGCTTGTTGGTGTTACTGACCTTAGTGTCTTTAGCTGGGGTCTTTGCGTTCATCGCAGAACTCGAAGATGTGGGGAAGGGTCAGTACACCGCAGGCATCGCAGCTCAATATATTCTCCTAACGTTGCCTGGGGTGGCTTACTTACTTTTTGCCCCTGCTGTGTTGTTAGGCAGCCTTCTAGGCTTAGGTGCGCTGGCGACAAACAGTGAACTTACTGTGATGCGCGCCGCGGGTGTTTCAGTGGGTCGTATTGTTCGTTCAGTCTTGATCACCGGTATTGCGTTAACTCTGGTTGTGGCATTTTTGGGTGAAACCGTGATGCCTCGTACCGAACAAATTGCTGAAGAATTGCGTTTGAATGCGCTTGAACAAAGACTGTCCAGCAAAGGTTCATCCAGTTTATGGGTTCGTTCTGGTCAACAATACGTCAATATTTCCACGGTCATGCCTGATAAGACCCTGCTCGGTGTCACGGTGCATACATTCCAAGATCAAACGCTAGTTAAATCATTATTAGCTGCTCGTGCCGTTAGATCTGATGACAACGATTGGTTATTGGAAGACATCCGAATTTCGATATTCAATGAAGATGGTGTGCAAACTCAACAACAAGACAGTGCTAGTTGGAGTGAATTATCAAGTTTGGACAACTCGGTTGTCGGTGGTACGACCTTGTTAAGCCCAGAGCTTTTAACCAGTCTATCAGTGTCAAATGAGAGCCTATCTGCAAGAAATTTGTACGAGCAGGTGCGTTATTTACGCGATAACCAACTCGATTCAAATCGAACGGAGCTCTCATTCTGGCAAAAAATAACAAGTCCGCTCTCAACTCTGGTGATGTTGATGTTGTCGTTACCGTTTGTTTTTGGATCTCAGCGTTCCGGTGGTGCGGGTCAACGGATATTCGTGGGCATATTGTTAGGAATTGTGTACGTACTCGTGAACAAACTCTTGACACAATTGGCATTGAACGCAGGATTTACCCCGGTTATGAGCGCAATTTTGCCATTAGTTATCTTTCTCATCATTGCGGTGATAGGCATACAACGAAGCGCGTGATTAACGCACAAAAACCACTTTCTGGCGTGCGATATACCGTGTTTAAAAAAAATATAGAAGGTAATGTAACTATTTGTTTTTGAAAGATATATTGCTGTTCGAAAGTAGGTCGTGTAGGGCTTTTCTATCACTTCGAAAGAATATGGATACATAAGTAAAACCAAAGCACAAAATTCCACTGACATAGCGAATTGCGCACTGTTTCCACGTCAGCATGTTTGCATCATCGCTTTTCACATGAAGTTTCCATGCTTGCAAACCTAACGTGCGTCCATCACGTCTCCAAAACCAACTGAAATACAAAAAACCAACCAATCCAAACAATAAAAAACGGGTTGGATGAGTCAATTGTTGGTTGTTATTGAGCAAAACTGCAACGCCTGTGACAACAAACAACACCGCAATCAATAACAAACAGTCATAAAGAAACGCGAACAATCGTCGCAATAGCAAATAGGGAAGTGGTGAATTCTCTTGCATAGCTTTTATCGGTTATGTCCTAAAACGCTACGAATAAGCAGCTTTTATGGATGTATTCAAACGGTTTATAAGTTATTTAAAGGCGAAAATTAAGGGTATATATCCTTTAAGATTTGTTATTTTCACCGTCAACGTTAGTTGTTTGGACAAGTTTTTTTTATTAATTTTCAACTTGCAGTTGAAAAAAACTTGAACTATGTGGACAATGCGCGTGCGTAGACTAAGTTACTAACTGCATTTTGATATTGTTTGCCATTGATTTGCACACTTAGTTTTCGTATCTGCAAGTACGTTGAATGCAACTTCGGTTAAACCGGTTGTTCAAAGTTTGGCCTATTTTGTGGATGTATATAAAAAGGGGGGTTTGCTAAGCCCTTCTTCAACTGTTTGGAGTCAGTGTTGTTTCGACTCTTTTCTTTGTTTTAACTGGCAACGTCAGGAGATGATCCATGGCTCGAATCAGTAAACCTAAGTCGGCCTCGCCGGCAAAAGCTGGCCGTAAAAAGTCAGCCAAGAAGCGCGCTACTAAAAAGCGTGCTACCAAGAAACGCGCAACTAAGAAACGCGCTACTAAGAAGCGTGCGACTAAAAAGCGCGCTACTAAGAAGCGTGCGACTAAGAAGCGGGCAACCAAGAAACGCGCTACCAAGAAGCGCGCGACTAAGAAACGTGCTACGAAGAAGCGCGCGACTAAGAAGCGTGCGACTAAGAAGCGCGCTACCAAGAAGCGCGCGACTAAAAAGCGCGCGACTAAAAAGCGTGCTACCAAGAAGCGTGCGACTAAGAAGCGCGCGACTAAAAAGCGTGCTACCAAGAAGCGTGCGACTAAGAAGCGCGCCTCTAAAAAGCGCGGTGGTAAGCGTAAGTAATTGAGCTCGAAAGCTTGATTTAACGAAACGGGTGGCCCTAGGGTCGCCCGTTTCGCGTTTAAGCGACGCGGTTTTCCTCGACGTATGGCGCTGGTAGGGCTAGATGAGCGCCTGACCAAAGAACTCGTACGGAACCACTGTGACGCTCTCTCCGGTAATAGCGCCGGTGGATCTCACTGGCAGTCGAATAAAGCAATTCGCTTGCGCCAGAGAACTCAGTACGTGTGAGTCCTGAAGCCCAGTGGTTGAAACAGTAAGGTTTCCATCGGCGTCAGTTGCCAGAACACCCCGTTGGAATTCCACTCGACCTGGCAACTTCCTGAGGTTGTTCAAGCTAGTAGCGCTTAAGGTGCGTAACGGTGCTGAGGGTAGTTGTTGGCTGTGTCTGAGAGCTGGGAAAACAAACAATAAGGTGGTGAGGGCGGCTGAAACGGGGTTTCCTGGCAGGCCAAACCAGGGCGTTTTGCCATCGAGCAGACCAAAACTTAGGGGGCGACCGGGTTTCATAGCGACTTTCCACAGTTCCACGCCGCCTCTTGATTCCATGACCTCACGCAGGTGATCGTGCGTTCCAACCGATACACCACCGGTGGTCATTATGAAATCTGCGTTCACTGACGCCGATGTTAAAGCCTCATTTACCGAATTGGGGTTATCCAACATATGCTCACCCAATCGCACATCAAAATTAGGGTCGGTTAACAACGCGGCTAGCAAGGTGGTGTTTGCATCGTAAATTTGTCCTTCTGACAGAGTGTCACCTGAGCGTTTCAGTTCATCCCCTGTTGACACGACGGTGATACGAATGCGCCGATAAACATTTAGCTGCTGAATTCCTAACGCTGCGCATAGACCCATAATGCCGGCCGTAATTCGTGTGCCCGCTGTTGCAATGCATGCCCCTGATCGGCAATCTGACCCGATGTCTCGAACATGATGCCCAGGTTGTGTCGGCGCAATCTGAATAGTCAGTTGATCTTCATTAATCGATACATTTTCTAGCTGCACAACGGTGTCGGCTTCGTCGGGTACTTTTGCGCCTGTCGTCACTCGGACACATTGTCCTTGCGACAATTGGTTAGGCCCTGGGTGTCCGGCGAACGAATCGGCAATGACCTGTCGCTGATTTCCATTGTCGGCAAACCGATAGGCGTATCCGTCCATAGCGGATGCTCGAAAGGGAGGGCTTGGCATCGGACTGATGAGATCTTCACTGAGGTATCGACCACGTGCAAGATTGACAGGCAGCGACTCAAATTCATCCAATATCGGTAGCTTTGAGGCGATGAGAGCGTTAGCTTCTTCAATCGTAATGGCGTTCGGATCAGCGTCTGTCGCGTTTTCGGGCGTACTATTCATGTGAAGCATTCTATTATGTCTACACCGGTTGCAAAGATTTTAACAATGAGCATGGGGGATATCGATCCATCTGAAACGCGTTTATTGACCCATTACTCAGATATGTTGATGCTTGAGAGAGGGTTATCGGCTGCCACATTGTCTGCGTATGACTCTGACTTGAGGCAGTTTGCTTTGTGGTTGCAAACTCAAGATGCCAGCCTGTTAGGCGCCACTCGAACGGAACTTTTGGCTTATCTTGCGCACTTGATGGAACGCGTTGCTAGCCCTCGCACCGCGGCGCGAAAACTGTCTGCGTTACGCCGATTCTATGCTTGGTTACTGCGGGAGCACCGTATAGCTGAAGACCCAACCTTATTGATCGACGCGCCCAAAATCGGTCGTCCGTTACCAAAAATTTTAAGCGAAGCCGATGTTCAGAAATTGTTATTAGCACCGAATACCAAAACGACTTTGGGGTTACGCGATCGTGCCATGTTGGAGGTGTTGTACGGTTGTGGGCTGCGAGTTTCCGAAATCGTCACATTAACCGTGGATTCGGTCAATTTGGCTCAAGGGGTTGTCAAGGTTTGGGGTAAAGGCAGCAAAGAGCGTTTGGTGCCAATGGGTGAGCCGTCATGTGACTGGATTAAGCGATATTCATCGTCGGCGAGGCCAGATTTGATGAAAAGTCACACAGATGTTCTATTTTTGTCCTCTAGAGGCAGAGAAATGACCCGACAGACGTTCTGGCACCGTATAAGGGGATATGGCTCTCAAATTGGCCTGAACATGAAATTATCCCCACATGTTATTCGTCATGCCTTTGCTACCCATTTGGTAAATCATGATGCGGATTTACGCGTGGTGCAGCTATTGCTAGGTCATAGTGACTTATCGACAACCCAAATTTACACTCACGTGGCGCGGGAAAGAATGAAATCGTTGCATGAGGAACATCATCCCAGAGGTTAGGGGAACCATCTCCGCTTCTGCCACACCAAAACTCAATGCCCATGGCGTAAGCTCATGCGCTGAATGATCGAATGCGAGAATACTAAAATGGCTACATTTTATTTAAAATCCGGGTTGCTCGGCGCTGTGCTGGTAGCCGGTGTTGTGTTGCAAGCCCCACTGTTCGCGCAAAGTGCAGCAGGCGAGCCCGCCAGCGGTGAAAGTGCGGTTGCCTCAGAAGATATCTACAGTTTGGTTGCCGACAATGTTAGAAAACATCTCGGTGATTTTGAAGTTACCAGCGTTACTGAATCGCCGATTGAGGGTGTGTACGAACTCGTTTCGGGCGGCACTATTTTATACGTTAACCAAGCGGGCACTTTACTCATCGAAGGCGACATGATCGACTTAAAGAACCGTGTCAGTCTGACCGAACAGAAGTTGGGTAAGATCCACATGAATATGCTGGCGAGCTTACCCGAATCAGAGAAACTCGTTTATCAGCCAGATGAACCGACCGGGCGTTCCATCACCGTTTTTACAGACATCAGTTGTGGCTATTGCCAACGTTTACACCAGGAAATCGATACGTTGTTGGACTCTGGCGTGGCAGTGAAGTATTTAATGTTCCCGCGGGCGGGCCTAAATACACCGGCAGCCGATGCACTGGAATCCGTGTGGTGTAACGATGACCCACAAGCTGCAATGACCACGGCAAAGTCAGGCGGGCGAGTGCCACCTAGCTCGTGCAGCAATCCGATGCAGACGCACGTGGCGTTGGCGCAACAAGTGGGTTTGCGGGGCACACCGCTGATCTACTTAGATACCGGTGAGCGTATCCCTGGATACCGGGATGCCGCTACTATCGTTGAGATGATTCAATCCAAAGAGAAATACATCCCATAAACCATCGGTACGAGGCAAATCATGGTTGCAGACCTTAACTGTCGGTTTTTGTTAATTCGGATGGCATTCGTGCTGTTAGCCAGCGCAGGATTAGTGATGCAAGCCAATGCGGACCAAACCGCGGCAGAGCTTCCTGATCTATTTGAACAGTTAAAAACCACTGAGGACAGCGCCGAGGCCAAGCAGCTAGAACAAGCCATATGGGCGCACTGGTTAACCGGTCCTGATGCCGCATCAGAGCAAATGATGCTGCAAATTCAAACCTCATTGCAGGTAGGACGCCATGATGTCGGTTTGCTGTTGTGCAATCAACTCATTGATGCTTATCCGAATTACGCGGAAGGTTGGAACAAGCGCGCCACCATATTCTATTTGCTAAACCGCTTGGAAGAGTCGGTTGAAGATATACAAACCACATTGAAGTTAGAACCCAATCACTTTGGTGCTTTGTCGGGCTTAGGGCTCATCTTATTGCGCACCGGCGATGCCGAAGGTGCTTTGCACGCATTTGAAGAAGTGTTGGAAATCTCTCCTTTGTCACCCAGTGCTGAGATGAATGCAGCCCTTGCTAGAGATAAACTGGGCACAGATATTTAGTAAAGGATGTAAATAACAGTATGCGCTTTATCGTTGTCTGTGTTGTTGCTGCTGTAATCACCTACCAAAACGCCTATGCGGAACCTGTCTTTCTGCAGCATCGCGTTCATGACCCAGTCAATCTCCTCACGGCAGTTCCATCCTTCTCATCCGCTGGTAGCGATTCATTTGAAATTCAACTGGCGTTCACACATGTCAATGTGTTCTCAGGTGGGGCGGTAAACGCATTGCCGGATGAAGAATTGCTGATCATGGATGGTGAAATCAGTCAACTCGAACTGCGTGGGCAGTTACCACTGTCATCGTGTTTAAGCGCCGCTTTTGATACTCGTCTTGTTCGTCACGCAGGCGGTTCTTTTGATGAGGAGATCCGTGCTTGGCACGATTTTTTTCAGTTACCTGATGCTAACCGAGACGAAAGCCCTTACGACGCATTAACCTATTTTTACTCCAATACCGGATCCTTTAACCAAAGCACCGACAGCTTTTCTGCAGAACAAACCCGACACCTCGAGCCAGGCACGGGTTTAGGGGATTTGTGGCTGAGTGTGCAGCGGTCTACGCACTGTGATCCCGTGACAGGTAAAGCAAGGACAGCCTCAGGTGCTCGTTCCGGCCACGTGCGCATCGGCGTGAAATTGCCTCTGGGCGATAGCGCACGATGGGCATCGGCAGGGCACACAGCTGTGTTTGCCGATTGGCACTCATCTGCCCATCATCTCAGTCAGAAGTCACGCATCACCAGCACGTGGGGTGGTTCTTATGCGGGGCAGTGGAGTGAGAGGTTTGATGCATTAACACCGCGTCGCTTTGTAGCCTATGGTGGTGTGGTGTTCGACTACCGATGGAATCATCGATGGGAATCGGTCCTGCAATTTGATTTTCGTAGCCCCACTTTTCACAGTGAGCTCACCGAGCTTGCCCATTGGGGGGCGCAAGTACATTTAGGGCTGCGAGCGCATCTGGCTAAACACCATAAAATTGAAGTGAGCTTTAGTGAAGACGCTGCGATTGATACCGGTCCGGATATTGGGGTGCGGCTGGCGTACAGCTACACCCCCTAACCGAGTCAATGCGCATTACTAGTCAAACAATACCGCAAACACATCGTCGTAATTTTCGGCGTAGTAAATTTCAAGGCCCTCGATAATGTGCTCTGGAAGTTCCAAGACATCTTTTCGATTTGCCTCTGGAAGTAATACTTCCTCTAATCCCAGGCGACGGGCTGCAATGATTTTTTCGCGAATGCCGCCTACTGGAAGCACCTCACCGGTTAAAGTAATTTCGCCTGTCATCGCAATGGTTTCGCGAATGGGTTGATCTAGTGCGAGTGATAACAGCGCACTGGTCATGGTCACACCAGCACTTGGGCCATCTTTGGGTGTTGCGCCCTCGGGCACGTGCAGGTGCACAAAGTTTTTCATAAACCAGTCATCTTCTACACCGTAATATTCTGTATTGGTGGTGACGTAGCTGTGCGCAATTTGCGCGCTTTCGTTCATCACCTTGCCTAATTGTCCCGTCAGTTTCAGACCGCGTTCACGCGAGTGCACGGATGTGGCTTCAATAGGCAGCGTAGCACCACCCATGGCAGTCCAGGCTAATCCGGTGACGACACCGACACCGCCGAGTTGGCGTTCTAATTGGAATGTGGGTTCCCCCACCCATTGCGTTAAATTCTTTGGTGTGATGGAAATTCTCTTGGTGCCATCCAACAGCTGAACAATGGCTTTACGCAAAATTTTATGCAGTAGTTTTTCAAGATTTCGTACCCCAGCTTCACGCGCATAGCCGTCCACTAGTGTACGTAGCGCAGGGTCTGAGATTTTTACCTGGCTCTTTTTGACTTTGTTGCGTTTTAAGAGGCGAGGCCACAAATGATTTCGTGCTATATCCACTTTTTCCTCAGTGAGGTAACCCGCGAGACGAATAATATCCATACGATCCAGTAAAGGACGGGGGATGGTGTCGAGTTGATTGGCAGTGCATACAAACAACACTTTCGAGAGGTCAACGCGAAGATCTAAATAGTGGTCTAAAAACTCGCTGTTTTGTTCTGGGTCAAGCACTTCCAACATGGCAGAGGCAGGATCGCCTTGGTAGGAGGTGCCCATTTTGTCAATTTCGTCCAACATAATGACGGGATTACTCACATCCACATCTTTTAATGCTTGAACCAATTTTCCAGGCATCGCGCCTATATAGGTACGCCGATGGCCTTTGATTTCCGCTTCATCGCGCATGCCGCCTAAACTGAATCGATAGAATTTTCGGCCTAAACATTCGGCGATGGATTTCCCGATAGAGGTTTTCCCCACCCCTGGCGGACCAACAAATAATAAGATGGAGCCAGCAATCTCACCTCGGAACGCGCCCATGGCTAAAAATTCCAATATGCGTTCTTTTATATCTTCCAATGCTGCGTGATCTCGATCCAATACATCACGAGCGGTTTCTAGTTGTAAATGATCTTCCGAGTAAACGCCCCAAGGCACGGAACTGAGCCAGTCCACATAGTTACGGGTAACCCCATATTCAGGAGAGCCAGTCTCCAACACCGTCATTTTGTTTATTTCTTCGTCGAAGCGCTTTTCAACATGTTCGGGAGGATTTTTGTCCGCCATTCGTTCGCGGAAGGTATCAATGTCAGACGTTTTATCGTCTTTGGCAATACCGAGCTCACGTTGAATAACTTTCAGCTCTTCACGTAAGAAAAACTCACGCTGATGCTTACTCATCTTCTGCTCAACCTCAGAGCGAATTTCGCTTTGTAGCCGGGCAACTTCCAGTTCTCGTTGCAGCAGTAGCAATACGTTTTGCATGCGCTCCTGCAGCGGCACAGTCGCTAAAATATTTTGCAGTTCATTACCAGGGGCAGTGGTAATCGCCGCTGCAAAATCGGCTAAGGGCGAGGGATCATTCAAATTAAAATGATTCAGGAAATTCTTAAGCTCTTCGTTGTAAAGCGGGTTTAACGGAATAAGCTCTTTAATGGCCTGAATTAACGCCATGGCGTAGGCTTTAATTTCTTTGGTCTTGGTGACGGTTTCCATGGGGTAAGTGACTTCTGCACTGAATGGTGCTGATTGTTTTACCCAATCGGTAATTTGAAAGCGTTGCAGGCCTTGCGCAATGAACTGAATTTTGCCGTTGTTTGACACTACGTTGTGCAGGCGAACAATGCAGCCGATCGCACTAAAGTCGTCAGTGCTAATATTCTCGGTATTTTCCTGCTCACCGGCGTACACCAATCCAATTAAAGGCTCCTCCATTTTCGCTAACAGATCAAAGGTAGCCTCCCAAGGGTCTTCGTCCACCACCAGGGGTTGTACCTGGGCAGGAAAGAAAGGGCGTTCGAAAATGGGTAGCAGCAGCAGCTTATCGGGCAAGTTCTGATGAGGAACCATCAGCTCTGTGCCGGCGTCGGAGGATCCTCGATCTTCCTCAATCTCTGTGTCTTCGCTGATCAGTTCGATATCGCTGTCGTCCGCCATACGGATCCGCCTATTACCTAAGTAAAAAATTCGAATAAAAGAAGATATGCGAGTGCTGGGCCATTTCAAGCCCTTTTGAGCTCTATTTCAGCAGTTCGCGCAAACTGGCTAAGGCATCTGTGCCGGCTTGACGGTCTCGCTCTTCATTATTACTGCCTGTATCACCGATAGTCACCACATCTTCGGGTGGCATATCAGCAATAAATCGGCTGGGTTCGGTTAATGATGATTCGCCATAGCGTTGGCGGCTGCGGCAACGAGTTAGGGTGAGGGAGTGCCTAGCTCGGGTCATGCCCACGTAGGCTAATCGCCGCTCTTCTTCAATAGCCTCATCTTCAATGCTGTTTTTGTGCGGCAGCAACTCCTCTTCCATACCCACCATATAGACTTGAGGAAACTCAAGACCCTTGGCCGCATGCAGCGTTAGCATATGCACCGCGTTTAGTGGCTTGCCATCGTCTTGACGGCTGAGCATATCGTGCAGCGACAACCGGTTAACCACTTCATTTAGTGAACGATCTTTTTGATCCTCGTCCACCAATAGCCGCTCCATCCACTCGAGTAATTCATCCATGCTAGCCAACATTTTTTCTGCGTGCTTGGGTGTATCGGCGCTGCTCTCTAGCCAATCGCGATAGTTGATGTCATCAAATACCCCCTTTACCACGTCAAGCGCATCCCCTCGTGTGGCGTTATCGCCTTGCAAGGTTATCCAATTAACAAAGGACTGAACTCGTGCCAACGGTTTGCCACTGAGCACAGTTTCTAAGCCCATCTCGTGAGCTGCGGCAAATAAGCTGGTGTTGCGACCACGTGCGTATTCTCCCAGCTTCACCATGGTGTTGGGCCCGATTTCACGTCGAGGTGTGTTCACCACGCGTATAAAAGCGGTGTCGTCATCGGGGTTAACCAATAACTTCAGATAAGCCAGCATGTCCTTAACTTCCGCTTTATCAAAAAACGAACTGCCACCCGAGATTTGGTAAGGGATATTTTTCTCTCGCAACGCTTTTTCAAAGTGCCGGGATTGAAAATTGCTGCGGTACAAAATGGCGAAGTCAGAAAACGCACATTGTTTTTGATACTGGCGCATTAAAATTTGGCCAGACACCCAGTCTGCTTCGTCTAAGCCGTGTCGGCACACGCTTACACAAATCTCATCACCGATGCCCAAATCACTCCAAAGCTTCTTTTCGAATAAATGCGGGTTATGGCTGATAACCGCATTGGCCACACGAAGAATGCGTTGACTTGATCGGTAGTTTTGTTCCAGTTTAATCACGCGCAAATTCGGGTAATCGTCTTTCAGAGTAATTAAGCCGTCGGGTCTTGCACCGCGCCAGGAGTAAATAGATTGATCGTCATCGCCTACCACCGTTAATGCGCCAAATTTATCCATTAATAAGCGCATCAATGCGTATTGAGCCTCGTTCGTGTCTTGGTATTCGTCCACTAATAAATGTCGCACGCGACCTTGCCAGCGATCCCGCTGTTCTTCGTCTTGAGTGAGTACCTGCACCGGCAAATTAATCAAATCGTCAAAATCTACCGAATTGCACGAACGTAACCATTGTTCGTAATCACGAAAAAGTAATGCCGCCGAGGTGGCCTGGTCGCAACTAGCGGACGCTAAGGCTTGTTTAGGATTTATGAAACCGCTTTTCCAAGTCGAGATCATGTTTTGAGCGGTGCGCTCTTCCAATGGCGAATTTTGTTCGCGTATGAGCTCTTTTAAAATAGCGAGGGCATCACTTTGATCTAAAATAGTGAAGCCTTTGCGAAGTCCTGCAGGTTCTGGGCTTTCCCGAAGAATATTTAAACCCAGCCGATGAAAAGTGGATACCGACAAATGCCGCACCAAATCTTTACCCAATTTCTTGGTTAAGCGCTCTTTCATTTCTTGCGCCGCCTTATTGGTGAAGGTGACAGCGATGATGGAGCGAGGTTGATACTGCTTATGATTAATTAGGTAGGCAATTTTTTCCGTGATTACACCGGTTTTTCCACTACCCGCCCCAGCTAGCACAAGCAACGGGGTATCGGTGTGTTTAACGGCGGCGAGTTGTTGAGGGTTCAGTGCCATGACTGGGTTGTGCTGAATCGGAAGCTCAGTCTAGCCGAGCACAGGCTTTGGGTTCCGTCTCCCAACGCCGTATACTTGTGAGCATGAATAGCATTGACAATAGCCTCGCCAAAGACGCGGCAAATGCAGCTGCTGATGCTGCAGAAGCCGTCATAAAATCCTACCAATTGAACAATGATTGGACAATTTCTTATAAGTCTGATGATTCCCCAGTCACTGAGGTGGATGTGGCCTGTGAGAAGGCGATTCAGGACGTCTTAGTGAAGACGTTTCCGAATGTGGCCTTCTATGGCGAAGAAACGGGTAGGCATGATGCACACTCAGGTGACAGCGATGCCGTTTGGCTTATCGATCCCATCGATGGCACGAAAAGTTTTATTCGCCAGATGCGATACTATTCCACGCAAATCGCACTGGAAACTGATGGAGAATTGGTGCTCGGCGTATCTAATGCACCCGCTTACGGAGAACGTTTAGTGGCTGTGGCTGATTCATCGGCAACGCCAACCCTGAGTGGAACTCACGAACCGGGCGTGTGGCTTAATGGTCAGCCGGTGCAGGTTCGACCCATCACCGAGCTCAGTGAGGCGTTTTTATCCACCGGAAATCTCACACGGCTGGCGAGAAACTCCCATCGTTGGCAAGCCTTGGCCGACATCGTTCAAAGTGTTCGACGCGTGCGGGGCTATGGGGATTTTTGTCACTACCACCAGCTCTGTGCAGGTCAAACCGATTTAATCATTGAATCAGACGTGAACATCCTTGATATTGCAGCGCTCACCGTGGGCGTTCGAGCTGCCGGAGGCGTGATCACCGATCTTGAGGGTGGAGCAATCAATCAGCACACCACATCCGTTCTGGCGGCCGCAACCCAGCAGTTACATACCGAAGTTCTAGAGCGGTTTAACTGAGTCCATTCATGCGAATTCCCTATTACAACCCAGGCAGACGCAGCGTTACATTCGCGTTGGTTTTGTTGCTGGCTCTGGTGCTGCTGGTTTTTACCGGTTTGGGCGTATTTCGTTTGTATTTTGATTTTGATTGGACGGCTGGAGCACAAGATTCAGGGCAAGTTTTTTCCTTAGGGATTCGAGGTGGTAATTCCTTCAACCTATTTGCATCTGATGATTTAGGTTACGTATTCTGGGTAACCCTATTGCTGCTGGTGCTACTTTGCTGTTTGATGCCCGCGTTCCGTTTAATTGGTGGCTCGCTCATTGCCATAGCTTGCGCTGCTGGCATTGTGGCTTTGTACTGGCGTGATAGTGCTTCTGTACCTCATGTGCCGTTAGAGTTTCAATTGCTCACCGTTGGGCTGTTGTATGCGGTGTATGTGTTAATGATGTACTTCGCTGAGGTACGAGATCGCAAGCAATTCACTCAATTGCTTAGCCAGTATGTTCCGCCCGAACTGGCATCAGCTTACAGTCGTGACCCAGACAGTTTGGGTCTCGCTGGTGAGGAGCGAGAACTGAGCGTGATGTTCTGCGATGTGGTTGGGTTTTCAACCGTTGTGGAGCAACTGGAACCTGCACGAGTAGCGGATTGGCTAAATGGTTTTTTTAATTTAGTCAGCCGCATTGTGGTGCGTCATGAGGGCACCATAGACAAATACATGGGCGACAGCGTAATGGCTGTGTGGGGTGCGCCGAAACTATCAAAAACTCACGCTTACGATTCATTGCAAGCCGCGTTCGACATTTGCCAGGAATTGGCTGTTTTAAATAAACAGTTTGCGGAGCAAGATCTACCGCCTATGCGCATCGGAATTGGTGTTAGTACAGGCTTGGCAACAGTGGGTACCTTTGGCTCTGAATACCGTATGGATTACACCGTTATTGGCGATTCGGTTAACGTCGCCAGACGCTTAGAAGAACAGACTCGCAAGTACCATGTACCAGTCATCGTCTCTGATAAAACCGCCGACGCTTTACCCGACATGATTTTTCGTGAGTTGGATACGGTAGTGGTTAAAGGCCGAACACAATCGGTCACCATGTTTCAGCCGATGGGCTTAAAGTCTCGCGCTGATGAAACGTTACTTGAGAACCTGGAATTACACCGTCAAGCGATGGCGGCGAGTAAAGCGCGTGATTGGCCATTGGCCAAAAAATTATTCGGTGAATTACAGGTGTCGTGGGGGCCAAACGATATGTACGCGTTGTACATCAGAGGCATTGAGTCGCAAATGGAGTCTTAGGCTACGCGTGCACCAGGGCGCTTTTTCTTCGCATCGACGCTGGAATCAATTCGCTCCCAAGCCTGCCCGTTGAAGTGCTCCTGCGGGCAGTAATCGGTTTTGTATTCCATTTTGCGGCAATCGTTCACCCAGTAACCCATGTACAAATAGGGAAGGGACATCAAGTTGCACAGATCCACTTGCTGCAAGATGCAAAAACGGCCCAAAGCGCGACGGCTTATAGCCGGATCAAAAAATGTGTAGACCGCTGATAAGCCATCGGTGGTGGAATCGGTAACCGCGACGGCCAGGAGTTCACCATCCAGCCGCACGTCAACGAATAAGGTTTCGCCCCAGGGGTTCAGTAGGAATCGCTCGAAGTCTTCCGGTGACGGGTTGTCCATGCCGCCGTCCGTGTGTCGCTCTCCCAGGTAGCGTTTGTACAACCCAAAATATTCGTCACTGAATTGTGCTGGCCGAAAATCGACCACTAAGTCTGAATTTTTTTTCAGGTTGCGCTTATCCGTTCGCCTAGGCGCAAAATCTTTGCACACAACTCGGACCGGTACGCAGGCATCGCATTGTGGGCAGCCAGGGCGGTAGACGAATTCGCCGGAGCGCCTGAAACCGCGCTGTATGAGCTGGTTATAAACCGCCCGGGGCTCAGGGTGGTGGGGATCTGCGTAGATATTGACCGCCTGGCGACTGGCCAGATAACTGCAGTCGCTGACCGATCCTTGGTAGAGTTTGATACGTTGCTGTGCCATGGTTCTAGTTAAGAGTAGCAAACCAGCGCCTAATCTGAACCACTGGGCCAAGTGGTTCGCCTCAAATGTGATCCAATCCAACACTCTTTACATTTAGACAAATTTGGTAGTGCTAAACTTCTGTCCACAAATTAGTGGGTACGCGATCGGTGGATGACCGCGAATCGCTAAAATTATAAGAAGAGAGACACCATTTTGCAGAAACAAGGCAGACAATTCGCGAACGCCCCATCACTGTGGCAATTTAGCACCGTTGTTCGCCAGTTCGCTTTACCAACATGGTCGCGCGGAATAGCCGAGGCAGCAATGTTTTCTGGGGTATTCATTGCAGCCAGTAAAGTTAGCTTACAAATGCCCTACAGCGAAATGTTCGCGCCCTTGGTGGTGATCGTCTCGTTAATGCTACTCACCATGATCGCCAGCGGTGTTTTCCGCCCAGAGATCACCAACTGCATCATCAATCTTTACGTACATTCAGCCTATGGATTTATGCTTGCGGCGGTTCTTTTGTTGCCCACCATATTGCTTTTCTTGCCGCAGCTGCTCGATCCACGATTCATCTTCTTCTTTTTGTTTTTCGCTTTTTTCGTAACGGGCGCTTTGCGGCCGGTGATCAGCGGAACCGACTTCATGGACGGCGGTGGTCGCCGGGTCAACTGATAGACCGCATCAGCTGATGTAAGTCTCGACTTCACGTCGCCAACTCTCAAGACTACTTTTCAGCGCGCCTTGGTCGTCCGGCCATAGGTTAGCGCTCTCACACATGGCTTGATCAAAGGCTTTGAAGGTGCGCCACGGCATATCACCCTGGTCATTGAGTCGCTCTTCGCAATCTAAAAACCACGCGACACGTTCCTCTGGGCTTAAGGTGTTTCCCGCAAATCTAGCCCGATAATTGGTGAGTAATTGTTGTAAACGTGCGTCGTCAAAATACCCTTCGCTCTCTGCAAAGCCGATGAGTTGTTCAGCTCGAAGCTTGGTAATTTTTGTGGCTTTTTGGCGATCGGATTCACTCAAGAAACCTCCACTGTATAAGCTCGCCTCTGGGCATCGAGCAATGGCTTGATTGCGCCTTTCTGTGTGCTCATCATCCTGATGAATTAGAGCTTCACTGATGATGTCAATTTGTTCCTGATCAAGCGTAGAGACCCGCTGCGCGCGAGCCAGTTCAGCGCTCCGGTCTAGACCAATACGCTCTGCATCCTGCTCGCTGAGAGTGGCAATCGGGGCTACCATCGGGCAACGATTGATGTGAATGGTACGTAGGTGCAAGCGCTGTTCAGAACTTAAGTCTTTACCGAATACACGTTGCCGAATTTGATTTGCGTCCAGTCCGATCAGTGCTTCCGGATCGGTGCGCATATCCAACACAATGACGCCATTGGTATTGCTCGGGTGGCGCAGTAAAGGAACCACGATGGAGGTGTGATAACGATCCATGGGGACCATGCCAGAGATGTGCAGTAGAGGCTTTTTGGTCTGCCAATTGAGTAGCCCCGCGACGGTTTGTTTTAGGCGCAGCGTTAACGCAAAATCAAATAACTTGGGCTGGGTTTTGCGAATTAAAGCGGCAACCGCAATGGTGGCGTGAACATCAGACAAGGCATCGTGGGCTTGCTCGTGTGAAAGCCCATTCGCTGCGGTTAAATTCTCTAGCTTGTTGTTGGGCATACCCTGTTCATCCACCGGCCATTCCATGCCATCGGGTCGTAAGGCTCTCGTCAGGCGCACAACATCCAATAGATCCCAACGTGAATTGCCATCATGCCATTCGTGTCGGTATGGGTCTCGGAACGTTCTGAAAAGCCCATGGCGAGTCACTTCATCGTCAAATCGAATGCTGTTGTAACCCACAGAGCAAGTGCCTTTAGCGCCCAGCAGTTGCACGAGCTCTCGCATAAAGTCGGGTTCAGCCAAGCCATTGCGATTGACAAACTCAGGTTGTAATCGGGTGACTAAGCAGGCACCTGGGTCGGGTAGGTAGTCCGGTGGCAATTGGCAATACAACATGTCGGGTGTACCAATCACATTCAGCTCGGCATCGGTGCGAATGCCTGCAAACTGGGCGGGTCTGTCCCACTGAGGTGAGATGCCCCAGGTTTCATAATCGAACCAATAAAAAGTGTCAGGACTCATCAGATACTATTGACCCTGTGAGGTTATGAGCGGGCTAGAAATCGTTGTACCAAGGCTTGAAATGCAGCCGGTTTTTCCGCGTGTAACCAGTGACCTGCACCTTGTAAAATTTTAAATTCTGGCACGGCGAAGGCTGCACGAATCGCCGCTTCATCTTGTGCCTCGATATAGTCACTGAGTTCACCTTTTATAAATAGGGTAGGGCATTGCACGCGGTGAGGTAGTGCCGGGCTCAATGCCAGCGCTGAGTATTGTCGTTCCAACTCCGTCGCGTCGAATCGCCATTGCCATTGGCCGTGAGAATTTTGTCGTAAGCTTTTTAACAGAAAAGCTCGCACGCCTGCTTCAGCGATATGCTCCGCCATCAGTGCATCGGCAGCACGACGATGGGTGTTTGCATTCAGGGGCACAGAATTGATGGCGGCGAAAACGTCATCGTGGTGTGGTGGGTAGTCACGCGGGGCGATATCCACAATGATGAGTTTTTCAATTTGCAGAGTGTCATCTGTTTCTGCTTGGCTGGCCAACTGCATGCTGATTTTGCCGCCTAAGGAATGGCCCAAAAGGGTCAGAGAGCTCAAATTCAGTTCCTGAAACAGGGCTTTTATCGCATTAGCCATGGATTCATGACCGTAGTTTGTGAGTCGGGACGATTGCCCATGGCCTGGCAAATCGATGGATATCACCCGGTGATCCTGGGCCAAGGCTTGGGCTAACTGGTTCAGGTTGTCACCGCTGCCAAAGAGCCCATGCAGCAGCACAACGATGGGCCCGCTACCTCGCTCAGTGAACGCCAGAGATGTGTTGGATTTTTTTACTTGGGTCATGGTCGGGATCGGAACAATCGAGTGCGATACACTTCAGATTCGAACCGTAAGATGCATTTCGCGTGTATTCATCAATTTCAAAGCGTATTGATTGGTTAAGTACCCAGTGCGACGCAACCGTGTTGGCGGGGCGTCAGGTGGGGTTAGAGAAGGAATCGTTGCGGGTTGGCGAAAATGGCAAAATTAGCCAGCTTGACCACCCGTCAGTGCTGGGATCTGCGCTATGCCACACCGCCATCACGACGGACTTCTCAGAAAGCCTATTGGAGATGGTAACACCTCCTTGTGGGTCCTCTTCGGCGGCCCTGGACTACCTCACCGGTATTCATCAGTTTGTGGCGGCTCGTTTGCCGGTTGGTGAGCGCTTATGGAACACCAGCATGCCGTGCATTGTGCAGGGTGAGCAAAGCATTCGCATTGGTGAATACGGACATGCCCACAGCGCCACGATGAAGCACGCTTATCGGCGCGGCCTAGGCCTTCGCTATGGCCGCATGATGCAAGCCATTGCAGGCATCCATTACAATTTCTCGATGCCCGATGCCTTCTGGCTACGGTGGGCAGAATTACAAGGTTTGGATGCCAATAATGTCGATGCTCTGCGCACCGCCGGTTATTTCCACATGACACGCGGTTGGATGCGCATCGCTTGGGTGGTGCCCTATTTGTTTGGCGCATCCCCTGCCGTTTGCGAATCTTTTTTGGGCGATGAGCCAGACGATTCAGGCTTAGAGGTTCTAAAAAAACACACCCGCTATGCTCGCTACGGAACCTCTCTGCGCATGGGCAACATTGGTTATCGCTACCGAGAAGACAGTGGGGTGGATTTAACGGTTTGTCATCGCTCCTTTGCAAGCTATATGAACGATTTGCACGGTCACGTTACTAGCGAACACCCAGCCTATGCACAACAAGGGGTTCTAGATAAGGAAGGTAAATATCAGCAATTAAATGCGAATCGTTTGCAAATTGAAAACGAGTTCTACAGCAGCATACGCCCCAAACAAATACCCGAAGGCGATCAAATGCCGTTACTTGCCATGCGTGAACGTGGCATTCGGTACCTAGAATTACGCTCGATTGATATCAATCCCTTTGAGCCAACCGGTTTAACCACTGAACAATTGGCTTTTCTTGAAGTGCTGATGGTGTTCACTTCCTTGATGGATCCAAGCCCACAAGATTCAGAAGCGATCGTGCGTGCCAAGCACAATATTGAAACAGTTGCGCATCGGGGCCGTGAGCCAGGCCTGCAACTGCAAGTTGCTGAGGGTGAAATTGCGTTAAAGGAATGGGGTCTTCAGTTAATCGATGCCCTGGAGCCGATTGGACAATGGTTTGATCAGCAAAATGGAACCGATGTGTATGCCAGTAGCGTCGCGATACAGCGGCAACGATTTGAAAGTTCCGATTACACAACTTCAGCTGACGTAATAGATCAAGTGCATTCCAGCGGATCGTTCTTTCGGTTTGCGATGGATCAATCAGCTCGTCATCACCATACTTTGGTGGATAGCAAAATGGATGAAGCGTTGTGTGACACTTTAATGGTGGGTGCAGCTGAATCCATGCGGCGTCAGCGAAAACTGGAAGCGGAAACCACTGGGGATTTTGGTGACTTCCTTGCGGGTCGATTTGAACAATTAAATACTCCTATGCAGTCTCCGTTAATGGATGCGGTTGACGACCTTGAAGCGCAGTTGTTTGGAAGTTCACATCGTGTCTTCAATAGCTAATACCGAACTCACCTTAGGCGCTGTTGTGCTCGCTGGTGGACAGGCTCGGCGCATGGGTGGGAAAGACAAAGGCTTAATTGAGATTGGGCAGCGCCCGATGGTGTCGTGGGTGTTGGACGCACTTAAGCCCGTCGCGAATCAAGTGGTTATCAATGCCAACCGAAATGTTGATCAATATGAACAGCACGGCGTGCCCGTTATTGGCGACGTCATTGCTGAATTTCCCGGACCCTTGGCTGGCTTACTCAGTGCTTGTGAACATCTGAACACCGATTGGGTGTTGATGTGTCCCTGTGATTCGCCGTTTGTGACCGAGGATTTGATTAATACTCTGTGGCAGGCTGCTCGCCAAGCAGACAAACAAATCGTGGTGGCACACGATGGCAGCCGACTGCAACCGGTATTTGCAGCTATTGACGCGTCTCTTGCGGGGTCACTACGGGCCTATTTGCAGCGCGGGGATCGAAAAATTGACTTGTGGTATGCCGAAGAAGGTTTTTCATCAGTGAACTGTTCGGAGTATCGCAGCCAATTCGATAACATCAATACTCCCGAAGAAAAACAGGCTGCGGAACAGCTCAACGAAGTGATGCGCCATGGCCATAATTAAACAACCTTCTTGTGATGACCCCATAGAGCCTGCGCTATTGCCCGTGGCCGAAGCGAAGCGACGGCTTAGTGAGTTAATGCCTGCTCTGACAGAAACTGACGTTGTCGATACGGTTAATGCGGCCAATCGTGTGCTTGCCGAAGCGGTGGTGAGTCCGATCGACGTACCGTCGGCAACCAATTCCGCCATGGATGGCTACGCGATTCATAGCGCCGACATACCCGCCACGGGCGAGGTGCATTTAAGCGTTGTAGGTGAAGCCTTTGCAGGTCGCGCCTATCCATCCAAAATGCAATCGGGTGAAGCGGTACGTGTATTCACTGGCGCGGTATTGCCAGAGGGCGCGGATACCGTTGTGATTCAAGAGCATGTTGAGTTGCACGGCGCGCAAGTGGGAATTGACCATACGGCACAAGCCGGTCGGAACGTTCGTCATGCGGGTGAAGACATCACCTGCGGGGGCACGGTGTTAAACGCAGGTCGGCGGTTGTCAGCGGCAGATATAGGATTAATTGCATCGCTGGGGATTCGATCGGTAAGCGTTACCCGCACACTGAAAGTCGCATTCTTTTCAACCGGTGATGAAGTACAAGCACTGGATGAATCCATTTCAGAAACTCTGCCGCAGGGCATGGTATATGACAGTAACCGTCATACCTTACGATGTTTGTTGCAAGCCTTGGGCGTTGAGGCCATCGATTTAGGGATTGTGCGCGATACCTTTGACGATACGCTCCAGGCACTGAAAGCTGCCTCGGAACAGGCAGATGTCATCGTTACTTCCGGCGGCATCTCAGCCGGTGAAGCCGATTACGTTACCAAAGCCTTCCACGAATTGGGGGATGTGTCGTTTTGGAAGTTGGCCATGCGCCCAGGTCGTCCTTTGGCCAGCGGTAAAATTGGCAACGCAACCTTCTTTGGTTTACCGGGCAATCCCGTCGCGGTGATGGTGACCTTTCTAGCGTTTGTGCAGCCTGCGTTGAAGCAGCGCATGGGCATGCAAAACGTTGAGCCCATAGCCATCCCCGCCGTATCGGCTGAGAACATCAAAAAGTCCGTCGGAAGAACGGAGTATCAACGCGGTGTTTTCTCCATGAGTGAGGAGGGGGAATTAACCGTGGCTCTAACGGGAAAGCAAGGCGCTGGCAGGCTCAGCTCAATGAGTGTGGCCAATTGCTTAATCGTGCTTGATGATCTTGTGAATGGTGTAAAAGCTGGGGATACCGTAAAAATTTGGCCGTTTGATGGGCTTTTGCCCTAGCGGCGTGCACACCGCTAGCTCACATAAATAGTTAACTAAACGATTTTGTCATCTCCTGCCAGAAATGTTTTTCGGGCCCCGATCGATGGTGGAGCAGATGCCACTCGCAAAGCTTTTTGCATTGTAGACGGGTGATTTGGTTTACCGATGATATTGATTTTAACCAAAGATCCCAGTCGCGCTTACCAAAAGAAATTGTGCTGGCTGGAGAAGGTTTCAGTTTCGCGCCGAATAGCAGTCCAAAAGGCGCAATGATTAAGATTTTTTGAAGTAATTTGCCACTCTCAAGCACGGACTTGATTTCATCCAGAGTTTTCAGGCAACACTTCTGCGGTTTGAATACCATGATTGGTTTTGAATCAGACATTGTTTTCCTTTGGGCTCACCGAGTGAGCGGTTGGTTTTCGTAATTTCCATGGTGCGCCTTGCTGTTTTGCAAGTTCTCATCATGTGTGAACACAATGTGCACTTTCGCAGGCGCAATCGCTGCTGGAATTTACCTCAAAGGCTGTGAATATTTACCCTAATGATGCGCGCTAGCTGGCCACTCATGACTGACGAATCAATTCGCCTGTTGTAAATGTCCGTCGTCTAATTTGTTAGTCAAACGATACCCTTCAGCATAGAGTCGCTTTAACTCCCACCTTTTAGACGTTGAACGCAGTCTTAACTTTTTCTTTACTTTATACATGGTTGTATTGATGCGGCGAGTGCCCGCTGATGAAGATAGATTCCAGACCCAAGTCAGTAGGTCGGAATCGGTAACAATTTTCCCTTGATTTGAAAACAAGTACAGGGCAAGTTCGAACTCACGGTGTGTGACAGGGATATTTTTATTATCTCGGCACACGGTTCGGTTTATTGTGTTAAAGGTATAGGGCTGATAGACAAGAGTCCTGCTAACGATGTCTGAGTGCGAACGCAAGGCTGCTTCCAATCGGGCACTTAATACTCTTTCAGACTCACTAAAATTTAAAAAATAGTCAGCGCCTGCGCTGAGTGCTTGAACAATAACATCTTCATCCACGCAATCTGAAATGATAATTACACGTCTTACCGAATGACTGAATAGGGCGGATGGAATGGGCTCATTGGTTGTGCGTCGACACACGAACACAATAGCGTCAAAACCTAGAGCAGGTTTCTGCGTTAATTGCTGTTCACTTAAGAATTCACAGTGATGATTTGCAAGCAGCCGTTTGATGAGGCTTTGGTCTTTACCTTGTGCACCCACAACTGCAATAGGGTGAAGGGCGGTCGAATGGTGACATTCGTCCAATAAATCGGTTGACGCAGTTAGGTTCTTCAATACAACATCTTCCTGAAACTTGAAAGCTAACGCCTTCGAAACTACATCGTCAGATGGTAACTTGTCAACTTAGTCTTTTAATTAGTCGTTAGATGTTTGGCCGAGTACGACTTTCCAAAATTGGAATCAACGGGTTTTAACTTGGGTTTGCGGATCCAAACCGGCCTAAAAGGCCGGATTAGCAAGATTTGCGTTTAATTTTTGGATGCATGCAGCATCACCATTTAACCTGCAAACGCTCCAAGCCATGAAAGTGAAACAAGTTTTTGTACTGTGGCGTTTCGGCCAACTGTAAGTCAGGAATGCGTTTAAATAACGTGTCAGTCAATACCTTAAGTTCTAATCCAGTTAGCGCTGCGCCAATACAAAAATGTATGCCAGCACCCAGCGACACATGCGCGCCATCGGTTCTTTCCGGCCAAAACCGGTTCGGTTGCTCGAAGCGATTTGGGTCACGATTGGCAGCGCCTAGAAGTAGGGCAACTTGTTCGCCTGCCTTCAGTTCCACACCGGGGCTAAGTTCAAGGTCTGTTTGTGCGTAACGTAAAAATAAATGCAGCGGCGCATCATGACGTAGGCCTTCTTCTATGACGGATTTACCGATTTCATGATTAGCAAAACCACCACGCGGCGCACAATCATTTTTTAATAAATCATAAACGAGGTTGCCAAATTGATGCACTGTGGCTTCATGCCCTGCGTTGAGTAACAACACCGCAACGCTGACGATCTCATCATCATCCAGGGTGACATCTGGATCTTCATCGCTCGCCAACAAACTCAACAAATCCTCTTTAGGGTGCCGTCTTTTTTCTTGTATTAGTTGAATTAAACATTCTCGGAATTCGGCAGCACTTTGATTGGCTTGAATTTCATCGGCGTGAGATTGTGTCATGGTGTACACCTTCACCATATCGTGCGACCATTTTAATAAATTATCTTTCATCGCAATGGGCACGCCCAGTAACTGCGCAATGACCGTGACGGGAACCGGGGTGGCCAAGTGTGTGAGCAAATCACATTGTCGCTCGTCAATGAACTGGTCAATACAATCGTTCACCAGATTTTCAATGTCGGGCGCCATCGCATCAATTTGACGGGCGACAAAAGCGCGATTCACTCGCTTGCGTAATCGGGTGTGCAATGGAGGCTCTAATTGCAGTAGGGAATGCTGCTCAACTCGCGTAAACTCTTGCATGTGCGGCGGGGCAGGCTCAGCAGGTGTGCCAGGTGGCGGTAGGCGGGCAAATCGGCGGTCTTTGAGGGCGGCGTTCACTGCCTCAAAGCCGGTTAAACACCAAAAGCCGTAGTCCTGCCAGAATACAGGGCCGCCGCGCTCATGCAGTTGGCGGTACAGTTCGTAGGGGTCGTGATAGAAAGTTGGATCGTGTGGCGGCTGTCGGAATGTACGCTCGCTGATCCAGTCTGTGGTGTGGTTCACAAAGTCCATCCAGTAAGGTTCGGTCAAACGGTTAATCTAGTGCACATCTTGCAACATCAGGCTCCAAATGATGAGCCGAGGGCCATGACTTCCCGATTGCTGCTGGTGGAGCCTTCAACCACCATGCGCTTCGTGCTAGACAATTACGTGCAATCTCTAGGGCACACCGTCGTGTCTGTGGGCGGGTACCAAGATGCTGTCGATGCACTTCGCGATCAATTTCAGTCGTTTGATGACGACTTTGACGCCATCATTCTCGGTTGGCCAAGTATTGCTGTGCGCGAGGCAGACACTCTAACAGCGCTGCTCGAACAAGATGATTTTCATGCCCTATCGGTGGTTGTCATGTCAACCGATCAGCGCGCTGAAACCCGTGCTTGGGTGGCCGATCGCCCAAACAGCGCCATGCTGGCATGGAAGTCATACGAATCCATTGATGAAATTCTACAGTCTCTAACGCAATCGAATGGGGGCACACGCGATACGTCGCATGCAGCCTCGCCAGAATCAGCGGCGGTTAAATTTGATAACAGCGACATTGGTGTGTTATTGATTGATGATTCACCCAGTATTCGCGAATCCTTAACCAACGTCTTAACGCTGCACGGCTATCGAATTCATGCCGTTGCGAGTCGAGAAGAGGCGTTGCAGATGATCGGTGAAGAGGTCATCGACATCGCTATCGTTGATTTCTATTTGCAAGATGAAACCGGCGATGAAGTGTGCCGCGACATCATTAGCGTCAATCCTTCCATAGTATGCGCCATCTTAACCAGCGCTTATTCTGATCCCATCATCAAACTCAGCTTGCGAGCAGGGGCGGTGGACTGTTTCTTTAAAAACGAAGCGGGTGAATTGTTACTCGCGCGAATCGATGCGTTGTCACGCGTGGTTCGTCAGCGCAAAGCCCTGAGCACTGAACAGATTCGTTTGGATCGTTTGGTGGATACCCTGGCTGGGGCAACATTACTCTTAGATGAGGCAAATCAGCTCACTTATGTTAGTGATCAAGCGGCTAAACAACTGGGTTATGCCGATCGGCGGGAGTTGGTGGGTCAATCCGCCACGGCTGTGCTCGATCCAGAAAAATTAACCCAACTTGGTTCGGGTCGCCACAAGGCGCAATGGGTAAATTCGGAACAAGATACGGTGGATGTGGTGTACCGCATGATTTATCTGACAGGTACCACCGAGCGAATGTTGAATTTCAAATTCTCTGAGGTGGCGCGCTCGGAACCTCAACCTTCCAATTCAATGGCTGCCGCGGGTATCGCCGCTGGGTTGAGTAAAAGCACAGCTTCAGCAGAACCCCAGGCTAAGAAATCGTTTGTGTCTGATGCTCCAACAACGGCGTTCAGCGATTCGGCAGATCCGTTTTTACATCAGATGTTCAGTTACTTGGATAAACAATCCGATGTTTCTGAGTCGGTCAGCTTATTGATATTGGGGGTTATGTTTCGCCACAAAGATGGTTCCACCATGCCAGTTTCTGATCACGAGGAGCTCAGCGAGATCATCCACGATTCTATAATGGCGATATATCGTCGTGAAAATCATGTTGCGCAACTCGCAGCGCATCGGTATGGATTTTTATTGCGTCACACCGATGCCCCGCAATCTTATCTCCTAACTAGAAAAATTATGCAGCTCTGTAATGAAACGCCATTACCCGAATCACTAGCTGATAAAGGTGAATTGTGCGTCAACGGGTGTTTGTTGGGCTTAGAAAAACAAGCCGGTGGCGCAGCTCACGAGGTGTTGAGTCGTGCAATGAGTGGGCTAAGAGCGGTTGATGTACGTGGGGTGAATCAGGCGTTGCTGCTCGATTTAAAGCGCATGCTACCAGTGTACCCGGGGAATTAGAAAGTGCGGCGTCCGACCTTTTTCGGCAAACGCGTATGTTCGGTGTTAACCGTCTTGGATCAGTGTCCCGAAATGTTGTTGGACGCCGCCTGAGTTTGTTAGCAAGATCCCTTCCGAAGATGCCCTAACGTGCCTCTGCCGCGATCAGCGGTTTTTTTAGTTCCGCCATCGCCTGTTGAATGCCATCGACTGTGAGGGGGTGCATACGCCCACCCATCAGCTTTTTCACCATACCAATCGACTGTGTGTGGTGCCAGTGCTGCGTGGGCTCGGGATTGAGCCACACGCAATGCGGAAAGGCTTGCAACAGCCGTTGAGCCCAAATCGCTCCGGGTTCCTCGTTCCAATGTTCAACGCTGCCCCCGGGGGCCACAATTTCATAAGGGCTCATACTGGCGTCCCCGACTAAAATCAAACGATGGTCTCTGCCGTAGGTGCGATGCAATTCATCGATACCGATGCGATCAGTGTGACGCCTGTGATTATGTTTCCACACCCCTTCGTAGATGAAATTATGAAAATAGAAGTGCTCTAATCGGCCAAATTCTGAGCTGGCGGCAGAGAACAATTGGCTGGTCATGCTGGCATGCCAGTCCATGGAGCCACCCACATCCAGTAACAGCAAGACTTTGATGGCGTTACGGCGCTCGCCGGTCATATGAATATCGAGCAGACCCCCATTGTGCGCGGTATGTCGAATCGTGCGGTCTAAGTCCAGCTTATCCAAGCGCTCGCTTTTCGCCATCTTGCGAAGCTTACGCAGGGCCATCTTAAAGTTTCGCGTACCCAGCTCTAAGTCGCTGTCCAGATCTTGATACCGCCGTTCATGCCACACCTTAGTGGCTCGTCCGTGTTTGGACTTGCCGCCAATGCGCACGCCCAGCGGATTAAAACCACTGTGCCCGAATGGTGATGTGCCACCGGTGCCAACCCATTTGCTGCCACCGTGGTGAGCTTCGTTCTGTTCTTCTAAACGTTCTGCCAAGGTTTTCATCAGTTCATCCCAGCCGCCCATGGCTTCAACAGCCGCTTTTTGTTCTGCCGTTAATTCAGGGCGGTTTTGAGCGTTTAACCATTCCTGTGGAATATCGTCAAACAGTTTGTCGAACTGCGCTTCTCGTCCATCCCAGTAGGCGGCAAACACTTGATCAAAACGATCGTACAAGGCTTCATCTTTGATCAACACCAAACGAGCGGTGCTGTAGAAATTTTCAATAGTGCCTGTGCCGATGTCATGGGCCATGGCATCCAGCAAGGTTAAGAATTCGGACAAGGTGGCGGGCAGCTTAGCGCGTCGTAATGCTTCGAAAAAATCCAGCAACATGAGCGGCTAGCTGCGGCTACGTTGGCGATGTAAAAACACCAAACGTTCGAATAAGTGAACATCTTGTTCATTTTTTAGCAGTGCTCCATGCAATTTCGGTAGCACCGTTCGTAGCTCATCCGCACCTAATGCGTCAGCCGGTAAATCATCGGCAACCAGCAGCTTTAACCAATCCAGTAATTCGGAGGTGCTGGGTTTTTTCTTCAAGCCCGGAAGCTCTCTTAGATCAAAGAACACGGTTAGCGCTTTATTGAGTAAGTCTTTTTTGATGTTGGGATGGTGAGCATGAACAATGCGCTCCATTGTGCTGCGGTCAGGAAACTCGATGTAATGAAAAAAACAACGACGTAAGAACGCATCGGGCAGCTCCTTTTCGTTGTTACTGGTGATGATCACTAATGGGCGATGCGTTGCCGAAACCGTTTGCTTGGTTTCGTACACATCGAATGACATTCGATCAATCTCTTGCAATAAATCGTTAGGGAATTCGATGTCTGCTTTGTCGATTTCGTCGATTAACACGACCGCAGTTTCAGGACTTTCAAACGCCTCCCAAAGCACGCCCTTAACAATGTAGTTGCTGATATCTTTAACCCGCTCATCGCCCAGTTGTGAATCCCTTAATCGAGACACCGCATCGTATTCATACAAGCCTTGCTGTGCCCGCGTGGTGGATTTAATGTGCCACTGATACAAAGGCATGCCGGCCTGCTTAGCCACATCCAAAGCCAGTTCCGTTTTCCCCGTGCCAGGTTCGCCTTTGATTAACAAAGGGCGCGACAAGGTACGCGCTGCATTGATGGCTTGCTCTAAAGCTTCCGTGCGTATGTATTCCACACTCATTTTTCGCGAGCCACCATAAAACCTAAGTCGCGACCGCCGAGTAAGTGCATGTGCAGGTGAGGCACTTCCTGACGTCCGTGTTCCCTGCAGTTAATGATCAAACGATAACCGGATTCTGCGATGCCTTCCTCGCGGGCTAAGTCACGCGCTACGCGCAGCATGCGTCCCATCGTCGCTTCGTCACTGTCCTGCACGTCATCAACGGTGGGAATAATGCGATTTGGCACAATCAGAATGTGGGTGGGGGCTGCTGGGTTGATGTCGCGAAACGCGGTAACCAGATCGTCCTGATAGACCATATCCGAAGGTAGGGACTTATCGATGATTTTACTGAACAAGGTTTCTTCGGTCATGGCACGTCATTGTTTGGTTTGAGAGACAGCATCGATTGTACAATTGCTAGACGCACAACCGAACAGGCGTTGCAATAAGTCAGCGCTTTGCCAAGGAATCCGATGGGAAACAGACTGTCCAAGATTTACACACGCACCGGCGATGACGGCACCACCGGGCTCGGTGATGGCAGTCGAACTGATAAGGACGGCCCACGAGTCGCGGCTTATGGCACCACCGATGAACTGAATTCCCAGATTGGTGTTGTGCTTTCACACCCCATCCCAAAGCCTGTGCAGCGTGTGTTGCATGAGGTACAGCATCATTTATTCGATTTGGGCGGAGAACTGTGCATCCCTGGCCATCAGGCGATTAAAGAAGAGCATGTGGATTGGCTTGAAGCCATTCTCGATCGCTTTAATGATGAACTGCCTGCATTGAAGGATTTTATCCTGCCTGCGGGCGGGCCCGCGGCGGCGCACTGCCATGTGGCGCGCACAGTATGCCGCCGTGCTGAACGGCTGATCGTGACCCTTCAGCGTAGTGAAGAAATTCCACCGTTCAGCATGAAATATCTCAATCGATTGTCCGATTTATTGTTCGTTCTGGCTCGTGTGCTAGCTCGGGCAGAAGGTGGTTCTGAGGTGCTGTGGCAGCATGACCGAACCCCCATCGATCCCGAGAACCTAGATTAACGGCGTTTAGGCTAAAAAATGTCGATACGGTCACCCAGAAATCTCGATTTGGCCGCGTTTTACCTGGGAGAAGAGCTGCTAAAGTGCGCACCCGTAGCCCGTAAAACTACCTAGGGAGAACGCACTTGCTCCGTTTACCTAACACCAGCCAACCTGAACGACTCTCCGTTCCTGTTCTAATCGTGGCCCTCATGTGCATGGTTCTTATCGGGCTTCCGATTGGCGGAGGAGCGACACCCACCAGCGTTGCAGTGGAAACCGTATCCGATGGCTATGTGCCGATAGAAACCGAATTTACTGAGCCCATGTGGGCAGTAGAGCCCGATCATGCTTTACTCGATCCGGCGAACGCAGCGCCCCTGCAACGTCCAACAAACTTGGCAACCGATGCCGAATCGTTGCACCTTATTGGCTCTAACACCCGATTTTCTCTTTTCATTACTCCACAGTCAGCAAATTTTTCTGCCGAACCGGCCGAGGAATTGGATCCTCGTCTGCAACGCAAGGGCCATGATTGGGCGTTGTCGAACGCATTTGCTGCGAAGGTAGGGGCCGACCCCTGGGCGCTGGATGGCGTTGGTTTTCCGAATGTGGAAACCCACGGACCTGACGTGGAAAACCAGTACAAGCCGTTCCGTGCGTTAATTGATTGGAGCTTAGTCAATGCCGAGAGAGGCGAATGGAAGCCAATACCGGCGGTGTATTGCATGGGGCTGAGCACGCAACAAATTGCCGAACGAGCTGAAACCCATGAGCGCCAAATTCTCGCGTACGCAATTCAATTTGGGGTTAGTGCGAGTTTGGTGAAAGCTGTGATCACAAAAGAATCTTGCTTCAATACGAAAGCGGTGTCCAGGGTTGGCGCTGAAGGGTTGATGCAGCTTATGCCTGAAACCGCTCGATGGTTAAAAGTAACTGACAGAAATGATGTTAATCAGAATTTGGCGGCTGGTATTCGTTATTTGGCCGATTTGCGTAAACGTTTTGGCAGCGAAGAATTAGCGCTAGCCGCGTATAATGCCGGTCCAGGTAACGTTGAACGGCACGGCGGCATTCCACCGTTTAAAGAAACCCAACAGTACGTTGTATCGGTAATGGCGCATTACAGAAGTTATGCTGCTACCACTCGATTCGCCAACCGGCGTGTGTCCAACTAGCACCGCATCGCTTTGTTCATAGACTCAGCGGTTGGTGTTACCCACACATCAGCCCAAATGAGTAGCGTGTGACCGCACTAAATATTGAGCAATTACGAAAAACCTACGACGGCGGAGTTGAGGCATTAAAAGGTATTGATCTGTCCGTCTCTGAAGGTAATTTTTTTGCCTTACTTGGGCCCAATGGGGCCGGCAAATCTACCGCCATTGGCATCATCGCGTCTTTAGTAAATAAAACGTCCGGGCGTGTCAGTGTTTGCGGTCACGACATTGACGAGGCACGAGAAGCGGCCAAAGCTAACATTGGCTTGGTGCCTCAAGAGTTTAATTTCTCAGTATTTGAGCCCGTAGAATCGATCGTTATGAATGTCGCTGGCTACAATGGCATTAAGCGTTCGGTGGCTAAGCAAAGAACGGAGCATTATCTAAAGCAACTGAGTTTGTGGGATAAGCGAAAAGCCCCAGCTAGACAACTTTCAGGTGGTATGAAGCGGCGTTTAATGATTGCTCGTGCACTGGTTCATGAGCCAAAATTACTCATTCTCGATGAGCCTACAGCCGGTGTGGATATCGAAATTCGGCGCACCATGTGGGAATTTCTGACGAAAATAAATCGCGAGCAAGGCACCACCATCATTCTTACCACGCACTACCTTGAGGAAGCGGAATCGCTGTGTCGTGATGTGGCCATCATCGATGATGGGCGCATCGTGGAACAAGGAACCGTCACTGAACTATTAAGCCGTTCCATGATGGAGACCTTTGTGTTGGATGTGGATAAAACATCGCTGCCTGCCAAGGTAGGTAACTTTGCGCTTCGCTTACGGGGTGACGGCAAAGCAGAAGTGGATGTGCCGCAGGGTGTTGCGATTAACGAGGTGTTTTTAGCGCTCTCGGAGTCGGGGATCACCGTCAGTAGTTTGCGTAATAAAGAAAACCGACTGGAAGCATTCTTTGTGCGATTGGTGCAGTCACAGCGTGAACAAGGATCCCAAGCATGATTGAGCGTTTGATCGTGGAACGCGTGGCCTTTGCCACAATCGTTCGTAAAGAGATTCGGCGCTTCATGCGCATTTGGGTTCAAACCATCACGCCTCCTGCGATCAACGCCATCCTGTATATGATCATTTTTGGCGGTTTGATTGGCTCGCGAATTCGTGAGATGGACGGGGTTCCCTACATGGACTTCATCGTTCCGGGGATCATTATGATGGGTATCATTATTAATTCCTACGCGAACGTATCGTCTTCAATGTTCTCGGCCAAGATGCAGTTTTTCATCGAGGAATTGATCGTAGCTCCCGTCAGCAATTTCACCATTTTGGCGGGTTTTATTGTGGGCGGGGTGGCGCGTGGGTTGGCTGTCGGCCTGCTGGTGTCAGTCGTTGCATTCTTTTTCACCGATTTGTCGCCTTTACACCCATTTATTACACTCTCTATTGCCATTCTGACGTCCATCATGTTTTCACTGGGTGGCTTTCTGAACGCCTTGTTTGCAAAAACCTTTGATGATATTTCTATTATTCCTAATTTCGTACTCACCCCATTGACCTATTTAGGCGGCATATTCTATTCAATCACCATGCTTCCTGACTTTTGGCAGGGTGTTTCCAAGTTGAATCCGGTGCTGTACATGATCAACGGTTTTCGATTCGGCATACTCGGTGCTAGTGACATTCCGCTTTGGCAAAGCTATGCTGTTATCTTACTTTTCATTGTTGCACTAGGCGGTTTATGTCTTTCGCTGCTCAATCGTGGTGCTGGCATTAAGCGCTAAGTTTCAAACTATCAAGGCAAGTCCTTTCTACACGGTTCCTTTAAGGTAATGTTTCATGGGTTCACCCAAAAAAGCTGCTAGCGGCCCAACCATGGCTGAGCAGGCGGATCGACATGAGTTGTATCAAGCGTCTGTACAAAATTCCGAATTCGAAATTGACTTCATGGACGCCACTTTTGAAGAGCTGGTCGGCCGAAAAGCAATCAGCATGCGAGAAGATTTCTGTGGCACGGCCATTTCATCCGTTGAGTGGATAAAACGCCGTCGCGGCAATACGGCTGTTTCGGTGGACAACGACCCAGAGGTGCTGGATTGGGGGCGTCAGAGGAATTTAGCCCCGCTCAGTAATGATCAAAGAAAGCGTATTGAATTGATTGAAGCGGATGTGCGGGATGTGAAAACCGATAAGGTGGACATGATTCAGGCCTACAATTTCAGCTATTGGTTCTTCCAAGAGCGAAAAATGTTGTTGGACTATTTCAAATCCCTGCGTGAATCGCTGGTGGATGATGGGCTGTTGTTCTTGGATATCTTTGGCGGCTCAGAGTGCTACCAGACGCAAAAAGAAAAACGTAAAGTCGATGGTTTCAAATACGTTTGGGACCAATACGAATTCAACGCGATCACATATGAATTAAAATGCGCTATTCACTTTCACTTCCCAGATAAGTCGAAAATGAAGAACGCCTTCACCTACACGTGGCGGGTATGGGGCGCTCGAGAACTGCGAGAAATTCTGGCCGATGCAGGCTTTTCAGAGACCATCATCTATCGACAAGAATTTGATGATGAGACCGATGAGGCCTTAGACGAATACGTGGCCACCGAAGAGGCCGATGACTTTGCGTGTTGGTTGGGTTACTTAGTGGCGCGTCCTTAAAGCGTTTCAGAACTCCATTAATCTAGGGAAAATCTAGCACGATGCGGGCACCGCCGGCATCGGATCTTTCCAGCGCTAATGTGCCGCCATAGGCTTTTAGCCGGTCATAGCTGCTGGTCAAACCCAGTCCCTGTCCGGTTACTTGCGTGTCTGCACGCACGCCGCGATGCGTCAGTTGCCGCATTGTGTCTTGTTCGAATCCTCGGCCATTGTCCTCAATGAAGACTTTTCGAGCGGCTTCATCGCCTCGGATGATGACCTGCGTTGCGCCAAACTTACACGCGTTGTCGACTAAGTTGCCGAGAATTTCGTACAAATCCCCCTCTGCAATTCGCACTTTTAGTGTGTCTTGCAAGCTGTCATCAATGTTGATAGCAACACCTTGGTGAATTTTGGGCAAGCTGTCCGCCAGTCGATTCAAAATAGGCAGGATAGACACGGGCGACACTAAGGCTTGCGTTGTTCTGCCTGCGGCTCGGTCAAGATAGAGTTGCAAGCTGGCCTGCATTTGTTGGCATTGTTCACCGACAACCCGACGATCCTCAGGGGTGCTGTTCGATTGCGAGGCTACGTTGGTCAACACCGATAACGGTGTTTTCAGTGTGTGGGCCAAGTCGTCTACTAAGTGTCTAAATTCTGTTTGTCGGTTACGTTCGCTATTCACCAGTGTGTTTATGCTGTTGGCCAAGGGGCTTAGCTCATACGCAACCGACTCGTTCAGCGTTTCGCGTTTACCCGCTTCGATGTCCTGTAGTTCGTCTCTTATGGTATTCAAAGGCGCAAGCGCTTTACGCAGAATAAAGGTTTGCATCAATAGCAGGGCGGCTGCCGCAATCGCCAGTAACGACCACAAAGTTCTTCTAAAGGTGGCGAGTTGTTTTTCTAATCCAGCACCATCGGAGACCACATGCACGATTAAGGGTAATTGATCGCCATTCATCAACTCCCACAAAATGGTGAGTTGCAATTGATACACATGCCCATGGCTTTCTCCAGCATGACGTTCGAATGTCCACTCGCCAATTTTTGTGTAGGGGGTGGGTGGAATGGTGTGAGTTCGAGACACCGATTGCCAGTAGGTTTGCCCCAAATTACCGATTAATTCTGCATACAGTTCTCCACCAGGACTGGAAAGCTGTGGGTCGGGTAATTCGGCTTCGTTCACCACCACAACCGCCTCACCATCGGGTACATCCGTGGCACCCAGTAGCCCATACACAAGACCTTGCAAGCGTTGCTCTAATGCATTTTCGGCGCGTTGGTAGACCGAATAATAAACGGCGCTGCCGGTGACTAATATTACGATGGCTAGAAGTAGGGCAGTCCCCAGCAGTAACCGTCGATGAATTGAGGGCATCAGTTTGCTCGGGCTAACGCCAGTCGGTATCCACGTCCACGTAAGGTTTCAATCGGTTTCAGTGTTTTGTTCGGATCCAATTTTTGACGAAGGCGTTTCACAAATACTTCCAACACGTTAGGGTCGCGGTAAGTATCTTCTTCGTACAAATGATCCAACATGACCGGTTTACTGATCACTTCACCAGCGTTGATGGCAAGATACGCTAGCAGCCGATACTCATAAGCTGTCAGTTCTACTTTCTTGCCATCCACTTCCACTTGTTGCGCACGCGTATCCACCACGAGAGAATCAAAACGTAAAACGGAATCGGTAAACCCACTGGTGCGCCGCAATAAGGCTCTTAACCTAGCTTGCAATTCTTCCATATGAAAGGGTTTGGTGAGGTAATCGTCCGCACCTGCTTCAAGACCATCCACTTTATCTTGCCAACTGTCTCGGGCTGTTAATACGAGTACAGGGTAGCTGTGGCCTTGCTCACGTGTTTGTTTGATTAAGGACACACCGTCCAACTTAGGCAGCCCTAAATCCACTATGGCCAAATCCACTGGCATGGTGGTGGCCATGTGTAAACCGGTTTCCCCATCATCTGCTTCATCCACTGCATAGCCGGTTTCACGTAATGCTTCAACCAGTTGTTGTCGTAATGTTGGGTCGTCTTCAACGATGAGTGCACGCATGTTATTCAGCCTTGGCCGGTACATCAAAAGTGCGTACTCGGCCATCCGTTAGTATGCGCACGCGAAACCCAGGCTCACCATTCGATTGTTTGTAGGGCTTTACGCTAATCACTTTGCCTGACCCGCCCGCTTGATCCATGGCATGGGCAATCGCTTCTCTTCGCTGTGCATCACTGCCTTGTGCGTGGCTTACATTCACGGCACTAAAAACCAGCACCAGTGCAATGCTCGCTACTCGGACCCAGGCTGTTAGCTGGCTGCGTGAGGTGTCAGGATGGCTGTTTTTAAATGAAAATAAGATGCACGAAAACATGTTGGAGCGCTCTTGAACTCTTAGGCCTATACGGTACTGATTTTGGCTGAACAACACCTGAACTCGGGCGCTGGAAACGTAATATAGTACTCAAAACGAGCGTGAACTGTTCACAGTTTGGTTTCGTGCATAAAAAAGCCGCTGCAGGTGGCATTCTCCTGCAGCGGCCAAACCGAAAGGCCGATTGTCATTGTTGGTTTACATCATTGACCTCGGACTGGCTCGATTCGCTCATACAACTTGATTTGCCGCCCCGGGTCTTTTCGCGTGCGAGTTTGTAAGCGTCTGCCACGATGAATGTAAGTGACTTTGTAACCCTCAATGCGTTGCTCCACTCGGTTGTTCATCACCGTCTCGCAGCGCTCTACGGGTCGCACGCCATACACCGTTTCTGTCGCTGGAGTATGGGTTGATCCGTGGTTGCTGTGTCGATGGCGACGATGGCGTCGTTTGGATTCGCCACCATGGCTAATGGCTTCATTAGCTAGGACGGTTCCGATCACAGCTCCTGCAACCGTCGCCCCGGCACGAGCACTGCGGCTACCATTACGTCCTAATTGATTACCAATAACGCCACCGATCACACCGCCCACTAAGGCATCACCTGTGCGGTGAGAGCCTTGACCGCGTTTAGGTTTTGAGTTGCCACGATAGGCTTGGCCTTCCTGAATCATGTAGCGCTCTTCCTCGGTCCAGCATTGCTGCGTGGGTTCGCGAATCACCACCTCACGGTAAATGGGCTCAGCGCGAATAACGTCGGCGTAAATAATAAAGCGTTCGCGACCTTCGCGAGTGTCAGCCGCATTGGCGTTGGTCAGAGGAAGTAGCATCGCAACCGCGCTGGCAGTTGCGATCAGTGTGCGGGGTAGGATGTTTCGAAATTTTATAATCATCAGATAACTCCACAAAGGGTTGTGATTTTTGTTGCAGTGGAGCCACTCTAGGGGACTGAGGCTGAATCGTGGCTGAACCGCCGTAAATTCAGGTCTATGCGAAACCTTGCGTTACAGAACAAGTGGTTTGCTGCTTCTGGTTCGCTTATGGTTGAATACGAGTGGGCAGGGGCTTTCAGCACGATTCAGATTGTGACTATATTCACAATCTGACGGTATCGCGCCGAGGCATTTCTTGTCAAGGCATGTCATGCTTGTGCGCAATTGTTAACTGTGTACGCTTCCAGCGCATCCGTTATTTAGTAGGGATAACTAACCCCCGTAGTTTCTTGTTTTCACTCAATACGCCTTAGTTCATGGCCGTTGCTTAACCTGTGAGCGAAGATAAAAAAAACAACGCAGCTTCCTTAACTGAGAAGTATTTGTATATTGCAGGATTACCCTCGATGGGTCGGAACATTCATTCGAAAAGTTCTGCCCTTAAGCAACTGAAAAATACAGCGGTGTTTAGCTTGAATGGCTTTCGCTATCAACATGAGTTGAAGCGTTTAATAGCACTGTTCGACAGCGATGTGCTGAAGCCGTTGTTGAATGAATTTCCAGCCATTTTAGAAAAACCGTTCAAACCCTATGTGTGTGCGGACTGGGAAATGCAGACGCGCGTTGAACAGATCGAATCGCATTTTCGATTTATTGCGGAAACCTTCGGTGACAACGCGGTAGAAATTTATAAGCTTTCCGGCTATGAACTTTTTCACTTTGATACCAAAGACGAAAACACCTACCGCGTAGAATTGTTTCAAGGGTTTCAGAATGAAGGCGCGATTGGCGTTCGTCTATGCGACAGCGAGCAGCGCGAGGTTTATACATTAACGTTTCACATTTCGAATGATCCTGCGCCGATGATCGTGGTAGGTGCCATTCAAGGTCCGAATGATTTAATCCCCGATCGCCAGCAAACCATTACCCAACTAACCCGCAGCTTACATGGACTTCGTCCAAAATCGCTGATGATTGAAGTGCTTTACATGGTTGCCCGACAGATCGGCATAGACACAATATACGGTGTGTCAAATGCAGGACATATTCATCAGTCCGATTACTTCTCCGACGCAAAACGTTCGCTGATGTTGTTTGATTTGGACGCACTGTGGGGTGAATATTTCGCGCAGCGAAAATCGGAAAGTCTTTTTCAACTGCCGCAGCGTATCGTCAGAAAGGACATCATGGAATTGAAGTCAAAAAAACGCTCTTTATATCGAAAGCGCTACGCTTGGTTAGATGAGGTCGAAGAGCGAACTGCTGAGGCAATGCAAGCTCTGATGCAATCGCCGATCACCACGCAGCTGTTACCCGAGAATCAACCGGGTAAAGCTGCTTAACCTTTTGGTAAGACGAAACATACATTTGTGTTGGTGAATTATATTAGGTAAGCTCATTCTGACGGTGTCCCATTCTTTTTTGATTTGGAGGCGTGTAATGTGCGAGGTTTTTGCCGATCTAGAGCCTGAGGGATTTAGCAGCCACACGCGCCGACTCAGGTTGAACGGGCGCAGTACCAGCATCCGGTTGGAAACCGCATTTTGGCAAACCTTGGATGCGGTTGCCGCTCAGGAAGGTATATCCACGGCCTGCTTTATTTCCAAGCTGCATGCCGAATTTGCTGACGCTAGAAGTCAAAAAATTAACTTCACCTCCATGCTGCGATGCGCTTGCCTGAATTTTACAGAAAACTCCCCACCGTCTGTTTCAGACCCGCATTCGATTGATGTTGGTATGGCCCATTAGTACGCCTTAAATATCTTTCAGAAATAGTAATCCCATACTACCTTCAACACTTTAAATTCCGGCACTCTAGAAGTTATCTTCAGCAACTCTAAGGCAGCCCAGTGGCAAAAGCGATTCACTCGATGGTTCGCGTGCTCGATGAACAGCGATCCGTATCCTTCTACGAAAAAGCCTTCGGCTTAACCGTGGCTGATCGGCTGGATTTTTCCGGGTTCACGCTCATTTACTTAAGCAATCCAGAAAGCGAATTTGAACTGGAATTAACCGTTAACAAAGATCAGTCTGATGCCTATGAGATGGGCTCAGGTTATGGTCATTTTGCGGTGTCAGTGGATGATCTTAATTCTGAACATGCCCGCTTAGAGGAACTGGGATTGAATCCTAGAAAGCTGGTGGAGTTTGCACCCGATGGAGAACTAGTCGCGCGATTTTTCTTTATCGCCGACCCCGATGGTTATGAAATTGAAGTGCTGGAAAGAGGCGGAAGGTTCAAATGATGAAAAAAGAGAGTCAAATAACATTTAACAACGATAGGGCGTCGACATCGGCGCTCGAAAGTGAAGGGTTAACGCGGCGTGATTTACTAAAACGGGCAACTGCGTTAAGTGCCACGTTTGTTGTGGGTCCAGGGTTTCTAGCGTCGAGTAGTGCAGCTTGGGCTACCGAGCTTCAAGCATTAAAGCCCGAAACTTTTGCTACCTTGGTTCAAATGGCGCGTGACATCTATCCGCACGATCACGTTGGAGATGAGTTTTACGTCACTGCTGTCAAAGGCTATGACACCGAAGACAGTGCGGCAGATATTGAAAAAGGCATAGGCACGCTAGACGCTGCAGCCCGCATCAATGGGCACAGCAGCTACTTAAATGTGGGCTGGGAAAGAGAGCGGGTAAAAATTCTGCAGATTTTTGAAAACTCGGCATTTTTTCAGCAAATTCGAGGCGGTTTAGTCACTGGACTATACAACCAAAAAGCGGTGTGGCCCTTGTTTGGCTACGAAGGCGAAAGCTTTAGTGGCGGTGGGTATCTCGATCGTGGTTTCAACGACATCAACTGGCTGTAAGCCACTTACCGGAGAAATAACATGGCTGCACCGTTTGACTTAAATGATAGTAGCGTCGTCGTCGTAATTGGCACAGGTGCCGGGGGTGGTGTTTTAGCGAATGAGCTGGCACAAAAAGGTGTGAGTGTGGTGGCTTTGGAGGCAGGCGGTCGTTACCTGCCAGAAGACTACGTCAATGATGAATGGGAGAGTTTTGGTCAGTTGGCCTGGACTGATCCGAGAACCACGTCAGGTGATTGGCGTGTTGCAAAAGATTTTTCTGGTTTGCCAGCTTGGATTGTTAAAGCTGTGGGCGGGTCAACCACGCATTGGGCTGGAGCATCGCTGCGCTTTCAAGAACACGAATGGAAAGCCAAAAGCTCTTATGGCGAAGTAGAAGGCGCTAACTTGCTCGATTGGCCCATCGATGCGGCCGAGATGGCACCGTGGTACGAAAAAGCGGAAGACAAACTGGGGGTAACCCTCACCGGTGGGCGAGAAGGTTTACCGGGTAATAATAATTACTTGGTCTTTGAAAAAGGCGCGAAAGCTTTGGGGTACAAAGAAGTTCATACCGGACGCATGGCCATCAATTCTGCTGATAACGATGATCGTATGGCTTGTCGCCAAACCGGTTTTTGTTTTCAAGGGTGTAAATGGGGAGCGAAGTGGTCATCCGCCTATACCGATGTGCCTAGAGGGGAGAGCACAGGAAATTTGGAAGTTCGTGAGAACGCGCATGCTGCTCGTATCTTGCATAACCCGGAAGGCAAAGTTACCGGCGTTGAATATTTTGATAAAGAAGGCAACCTACATCTGCAGAATGCCCGTGTGGTTTGTGTTGCCGGTAATTCGTACGAAAGCCCAAGGCTGTTATTAAATTCGGCCTCTCCCATGTTCCCCGACGGTTTGGCTAATTCTTCAGGCCAGGTGGGTCGTAATTACATGCGACACATGACTGGCTCTGTTTATGCGCTGTTTGATAAGCCGGTAAAAATGTGGCGAGGTACAACCATGGCGGGCATCATTCAAGATGAAGCTAAACATGACCCCTCAAGAGGTTTTGTGGGTGGCTATGAAATGGAAACCTTGGCGCTGGGCATACCCTTCATGGCAGCGTTTCTAAACCCAGGTGCTTGGGGGCGTGAATTCACCACTGCCCTGGATGGCTACGAAAACATGGCTGGCATGTGGTTGGTGGGGGAGGATATGCCGCAGGAGAGCAATGCGGTGACCTTAAGCCCTGATGTTAAAGATCAGTTTGGGTTGCCGGTGGTGAATGTGCATTTTGATGATCATCCCAATGATGTAGCGATGCGCAACCATGCGTACCAACAGGGGATGGCGGTTTATGATGCTGTGGGTGCCACGCGCACCATGCCAACTCCGCCTTACCCATCAACACACAACCTGGGCACCAATAGGATGTCTGAAAAACCTGAAGACGGTGTCGTGAATCGTTGGGGGCAGTCCCACGATGTGTCGAACTTGTTTGTATCGGACGGATCGCAGTTCACCACGGGAGCTGCCGAGAATCCCACACTGACCATCGTTGCATTGGCTATGCGCCAGGCGGAACACATTGCTTCCGAGCTTAGCAGTAAGAATTTGTAAAGGGATTAAACGAGTTTAAAGAAAATGGTCGTTGTCCATGGGGATATATGCAGCTCCATGGACAACGGTTAGGATTTAATCGTAAGCGTCAGCCGCTTCGTTTTCCAGCCAGGCAATCATTCGCTTGTAGGGTGTTGGGCCGTAACTCACACGGGCAGCACCTAAGTCAGCAAAGGTTTGCTGCGAGGGTGTATGCGGCAACACAATCATATTCACAGGCAAATTTACGTTTTTAGTGAGCTTTTCAATTTGCGCTTCATGCACCATTCCCGGTGCAAAGAACCCATCCGCACCGGCTTGTTCATACGCCTTCGCACGTTCAATAGCCTCATCCACCATCTCATCCGTGTGATCATCAGGCTTCGCTTTTAGAAAAATATCGGTGCGTGCATTGATGAACCCGTGTACGCCATTTTCGCTGGCAGCGGTGCGAGCAGCCTTCAATCGTTCAACCTGGTCATCAACCGAATACAGTGCTTTGCTGCCCACCACTTGATCTTCAAAGTTAAAGCCTACAATACCGGCCGCCATGGCTTGCTGAACCGATGCGGCAACCCCATCTGGCGTGGGGCTGTAACCGCCTTCAAGATCCATCGTGACGGGTAGGTCGGTGACTTGCAGAATTCGAGAAACCACGGTTAAAGCCTGTTCAAGAGAAAATTGTTCCCCATCAGGAAACCCATTGGCCATCGCCACCGGCGCACTGCCTGTGGCAATAGCCTGTGCGCCTGAACGCTCTACAGCCTGCGCGCTGCCAGCGTCCCAAATATTGAACAGAATGACGGGATTCCCCGGAATATGAAGAGATTTAAATTGTGCAGCTTTGTCGGCTTGTGATGTCATGCTGGTCTCGAAATATAATCGGGCGGTGAGTTTGGGCAAGGGTTTGCCACCGCAGTGTAGCGCTGTAGCGCTTAAGGGATCTAGTTAAAATCGGCTGAGTGAGTGTGCAAGCGGAAAAATTCGCATTGCCATTCATACTTTGGTAAAACTGTGCTTTGCAAGATTAACCCAGTAAGCCACACCAATCGGAATAATGTCGTCGTTAAAATCATACGATGCGTTGTGCAACATCGCCTCCCCTTTGCCGTTGGCACCCTTACACCCAATAAAGGCATAACAACCCGGTTTTTGTTGCAGCATCGCACCAAAATCTTCTGAACCCATTAACGGTAAACAATTCTCGTCTACGTTGGATGCCCCCACTGTGCCGGTTCCTGCTTTTGTGCTGATTGCCGCTTCCGCAGGGGTATTGATAGTCGGTGTAAAAACTCGCTCATACTGCACATCGAATTTAACCTCATGCGCTGTGCATACGCCTTTAACGATTTGGTTAATCCTATCTTCAATGCGTTTTGAAACCTCGGGTAGAAAGCTTCGTGTATCACCCTTAATGGTCACCGTGGTGGGGATAACATTGGTTGTGCCATCGGTTATAAATTCGGTGCACGACACCACGGCACCGTGCAGTGGGTTGATGTTTCTAGATACGATCGTCTGCAACTCGGTAACTATGCTTGCGCCAATCGTCAACGTATCTCTACCACTGTGAGGCATGGCCGCATGTCCACCCTGACCGGTAATGGTGATCACAAAATTATCTTCAGCGCCCATGATCGGGCCAGAATTTAACGCGATTTTACCGGCTTCAATTAACGGCAAATTGTGTAAGCCGTACACAGCATCGACGGGAAAGCGTTCGAAAAGGCCTTCTTCGATCATTTGCAAAGCGCCTTTTCCGTGTTCTTCTGCCGGTTGAAAGATAAACTGAATGGTTCCGTTGAACGACACATCATTCTTGAGAACGCGTGCTGCACCGAGCAACATGGTGGTATGCCCATCATGACCGCAAGCGTGCATTACCCCTTCGTGGGTTGAACGATAATCTAAGTTAGTGGCTTCTGATATGGGAAGTGCGTCTATATCTGCACGAAATCCAATGGCGGATCCACCGGTGCCTTTGGTTAAGGTGGCAACAATTCCGGTAGTGGCAATACCGCGTTCAAAGGGTATGCCGATCGCTTCCAGGGTTTCGCAGATAAGCTCGGATGTTTTATGCTCGTGAAAGCCCATCTCTGGGATGCTGTGCAATCGCTGCCTTAGCTGAGTAAGCGCTGCATTGTCTTCCTCGGTGGTAAATGGATTATTGAGCATTGTTGGGTTTACGCAATTTTTTTGAATCGCTAGCATAACGGCGTTTCAAATCGTTCTCAATCTGCGGATTCAAAGCGAAAACTACTAGGATTCGCATCGTGTCGGTTTGAATTAAAACCCTACAATGGTGAGCAATGGCTTTACGTGGATGAGCTTGATGTTTGTGCTAATCAGCGTAGGATAGGCGCCGCCACGGCAAGTATACCTACGAACTTGATGAGTAATCTAAAAGCCATATTTTCGGTGAAGAAAATCCCGATGATGCCGTGGAGTTCCCCATCACCATACAACCTGAAACCTGAACTCAAAACCTTCATCTATTTGATTTTAGGATTGTCTTTGTTTGGTCTTGGTGAAGCCATCATGATAGCCAGTGGCGGTGGCGTCAGTCCTTGGACGGTATTAGCGCAGGGTATTTCAGGTCGGGTAGGTTGGAGTATTGGGTTCACCACCATGATCGTTAGTTTTGCCGTGCTGGTACTTTGGATTCCACTCAGAAGTAAACCAGGGATGGCGACCATTCTGAATGCTTTGATCATCGCCTTTATGATTGATTTTTCGCTTCCACTATTACCTGAACCTCAGCATCTGGTGCTGCAGATCACACAAGCTGTTTTTGGGGTGCTTGTCGTGGGACTTGCGTCCGGGCTTTATTTGGCCGTGAATTTAGGTCCTGGCCCTCGCGATGGGTTGATGACTGGCTTGCAAAGAGTCACCGGTTTTTCGATAGCCTGGATTCGAATCGGCATCGAAGTGAGCGTTGTATCGATTGGGTGGTATCTGGGTGGTGTTGTTGGCGTTGGAACCGTGCTCTTTGCTTTAGGTATTGGGCCTTGCGTTGCTATTGGAATTTTATGGGTGCAGAGGTTTTTATAAACAGCGAGAAATCCCCCCGCGGGGGGGGGGGGTGGGCAATGAAATTTTAAGTCTCGCCATCTTCGACAGGCACGATACGAGCTAACAATCCGAAACGCGCATTGTCAACATAATGCAATTCCCGGCTGCGCATTTTGCGGCTTTGATATAAGTTATAACTGGTTTGGCGTTCGGCATCGGTGAATACCAGATGCGTTTCCAAGTGTAGAAAACGACCTAAGCGTACGTTTAATGTGCCGTTCACGGTCGTTGTGCGAATTTCTCGTTCACGTCCCGGTTGAGGGGATGAGGCGGCGGCGACAAAGCGGCTCTTACCCGATAGGTCTTGTGGGATGTACATGGTAGAAACACGGCCCACGTTAATTCGCACGCTTTTGGCTTCTTTACTGTCTAAACCGGGTTGCTGCCAAAGAAAGTGTTTGAGCAAACGGTAATTTCCGGAGCGTTTTATTTCATCGGCGGCGTCGTTGAGTTCGTAGCCGCTGTCGAGTAACTTAAACCCGTTGGCCGCTGCGGCTTCACTGGACAGGCCCAAAGAATTTCTCAGGCGTGGAAAACTTAAGCCCGCTTGTATATCCGAGCCCCCATTAACATGCTCAAACAAGATGATCTCCACCTTATAGTCTTTCGCCCAGGCGTTCAGCGGCGTTAGGACACAAAACGCCAAGGCCAATGCAATGGCTTTGAGTGTGCGGTTTATTGATGTCATAAGCTGTCTTTACGGTTATTTCGCTCCGATTGTCTCACGCGGCCTCGGTTGCCGACAAGCGATCCAATAGGGTGTTTAAAAATGCATCACGCGATTCCACGTCATCAAACTCTTCAATAACCCGGAGCGTGATTTTCCCGTCAAATTTGTAACGTTTTGGTTCGCGCTGAATCAGCAATATGATGGTCATTGGATCAATCTTGGGTTCTGAACTGAACACAATGCGCCCGCCACTGGTGCTCATTTCCAATCGCTCAATGCCGAGCTCTTGGCAGCGCTGTTTAATGTGAGTGGCTTGAAATAGATTTTCTGTTTGCGGTGGCAATAGGCCAAAGCGATCAATAAGCTCCACTTTCAGTTCACGTAAGGCGTCTGAATCTTCTGCGCTTGAGATGCGTTTGTATAAAATCAGACGTTGATGCACATCGGGTACATAGTCTTCGGGCAGTAGGGCCGGGACACCCAAATCCACTTCAGTACCTTGGGCTAAGGGTTTATCGTGATCGGGCAATTTGCCCGATTTCAATGCCGCCACGGCGCGTTCCAACAACTCATGGTAAAGGGTGAAACCGATGGCTTGAATTTGGCCGCTTTGCCCTTCACCTAATAGTTCACCGGCACCACGAATTTCTAAATCGTGTGTGGCTAGCGTGAAACCCACACCCAAATCTTCTAGCGATTCAATGGCTGCGAGTCGCTTTTCAGCGTCAGCGCTCATCACGCCTTGCGGCGGCGTCATTAGGTACGCGTAGGCGCGATGGTGTGAACGACCCACACGTCCGCGCAATTGGTGCAGTTGAGCCAAACCTAATTTATCGGCTCGGTTGATTAATATGGTGTTAGCTGTTGGTACGTCGATACCACTTTCAACAATAGTGGTGCAAACCAATATATTGAAGCGTTGATGATAAAAATCAACCATGCAAGATTCTAAATCCGATTCGCGCATTTGACCGTGCGCAAATCGAATCTGGGCGCTGGGCATCAGTTCCTGTAAGTAGGCGGTGATGCGTTCAATGCTGTTCACTTCGTTGTGCAGAAAATACACTTGGCCACCACGGGCTAGTTCACGTTCGCACGCTTCTTTAATTTGGTTGTCGTCCCATTCGCCCACAAAGGTTTTTATGGCGTGTCGGTGTGCCGGTGGGGTTGCGATGATGGATAAGTCACGTAAACCGGCCAGGCCCATATTCAATGTGCGAGGAATAGGGGTAGCGGTTAAGGTTAAAATATCCACTTCACTGCGCAGCGCTTTCATATGCTCTTTATGACGCACACCGAAGCGATGCTCTTCATCAATAATCACCAAACCTAAGTTGTTGTAGCGAATCTCTTTGTTCAACAGTTTGTGCGTACCGATCACGATATCCAGCTTCCCGCTGGCCAGTTTATCGAGCACAGCCTTTTGTTCTTTGCCGGTTGAAAATCGCGACAAGCACTCGATTTGCACCGGCCAATCAGCAAACCGGTCTAGAAAGTTTTCATAGTGCTGTCGTGCTAGCAGGGTGGTTGGAACGAGTACGGCGACCTGTTTACCCCCATCAACGGCTGCGAAGGTGGCGCGCATGGCCACTTCGGTTTTACCAAATCCCACATCGCCACACACCACTCGGTCTGTGGGTTGCGATGATTTTAAATCCGCAATCACATCATCAATAGCCCGTTGTTGATCAGGTGTGGTTTCGAACGGGAAGGCGTCAGCAAACAGTTGATTATTGCTGTCATCCACGGGAAACGCATAGCCTTTTCGGGCGGCTCGCCGAGCATGAATTTCTAACAATTCGGCCGCCACGTCGTAGGCTTTTTCCGCCGCTTTGCGTTTGGCTTTTTGCCAAGCGTCGCTGCCGAGTTTGTGTAAAGGCGCTGTGTCGCTGTCGGCACCGGTGAATCGCGCAATTAAATGCAATGAGGAAACTGGCACATACAGCTTGTCGTCTCCGGCATAGTGCAGGGTTAAAAATTCACTTTCAAAACCACCGATGTTGAGCCTAGTTAAGCCTTGGTATCGGCCCACGCCGTGATCGATATGAACCACGGGGTCGCCAATGTGTAGGTCGGATAAATTCGCAATGATGGCGTCGGCGTCGCGTGTGGGTTTGCGGCGCTGGCGTTGGCGTACCCGATTAGAACCGAGTTGGTTTTCGGTTATGAGTGCAACACCTTGGTTTTTCAGCAGCATGCCGCGATCCACGCCAGCCACGGTGATGCACAGCGCTCTGTCGCTGTTTAAAAAAGCCGTCCAATCTTCCACGGTTTCTGTGGGTAAATGATTACCGATTAATTGATCCAGTAAGGTTTCTCGGCGACCGGTCGATTCGGCTACGATGAGCGCGCGACCTTTAAATTCTTGAAGAAATTTCTCCAAATTCCCCATGGGTTTTTCACCGCGAGGTTCGATGGGAAAAAGTCCGGGGTTTTGCGACTTAATGTTGATGCCAGTCGAACCGGGGTTTTCTATTTCAAAACGGCGGGTTTCTATCGGGCTAAAGGCTTTAAGGCTTTGCTTCCATTCTTTTGGAGGCACATACAATTCGCCCGGTTCCAATATGGGGCGCTCAACATCGTGGCGTCGTTGTTCGTATCGCTCTTCTGTGTTTTCGTAAAATGTATCCATGGCGCCGAACGCATCGGCAACACTAATCACGCGTGTGTCTTGCGGTAAGTAATCCATCAAGGTGGCAGTGGTGTCGAAAAACAAAGGCATGTAATACTCGATGCCAGCTGGAGCGCGTCCTTCCGACACCTCTCGGTACAAGGGGCAGTTTTTGCTTTCGGCTTCAAATCGGTTTCTGAAGGCACGACGAAAATGTTTGATGCCGTCCTCGTTCATCGGGAATTCATAGGCGGGCAACAATGACACTTCGTCCACCTTGTCGGTGCCGCGCTGGGTATCGGGATCGAAGCCACGAATGGTTTCAATTTCATCGTCAAAGCATTCAATCCGATAGGGCACAGAGCTGCTCATCGGGTACAGATCCAAAATGGATCCACGCACAGCAAATTCCCCGTGCTCTTCCACCTGCGAGACGTTGCGATAGCCCGCATCCACCAAGCGATGACGAAATTCTTCGATTGAAAACGCATCCCCGGGCTTTATCATCAGCGCGTGTTGGCCTAAAAACTCCGCTGGCGGTAGGCGCTGCATCATAGCGCTGGCTGAGACCAGTAAAATGCCTTCGGTTACGCTGGGAAGAGCGGCTAAGGTGCGAATCCGCTGGGCGATGATTTCCTGATGCGGGGAGACCCGGTCGTAGGTGAGCGTTTCCCAGTCTCCAAAGGTCACCAAAGCGGATTCTTTCGGTCTAAAAAATGCTAGTTCAGCTTCAAGTTGCAACAGCTCAGGCGTGTTTGGCACCACCACCACGGTTAAACCGGGGTGGCCTGAGGCAAATTCCGCTATAGCAAGAGATTCGGTGGCGCCGTACAGTTGGCCCCAGCGCTTTTTGCTTGACGCTGATTTGGGCAGCAACGACTGTGGAAGTGTGGTCATTGGACTTCGGGAACGCATTAACCGCCGTATTGTCCCACATTTCCTATACTGCTCTGATGCACGGCGAGGTTTAATCCAACCATCATGTTTCAGCCCTATCAACTGTTTGTCGGTTTGCGTTACACGCGGGCGAAACGTCGAAATCACTTCATCTCGTTTATTTCGCTCATTTCTATCCTGGGGATTTTCCTGGGCGTGACCGCATTGATCACCGTCACATCTGTGATGAACGGTTTTGAAAAAGAGATGCGACACCGAATTGTCGGTGCCTCCTCGCATGCCACGATCAGTGGCTACGGTGAACCTGTGGCTGATTGGGAAGCCTTGGCTGAAGTTGCCACCCAGCATCCGGAAGTGGATGGGGCAGCCCCCTATGTGGAAGGTCAGGTGATGCTGGTGCACGCAGGTCGTTCAACCGGTTCTCTAATTCGGGGTATCGAGCCAGCCGCTGAATCTGAAGTGTCGGAACTGGAAGCGAGCCTAGAATACGGCGAGTCGCTTTCGGCTACGCTGCAAAGTGGTGAGTACGGATTAATTTTAGGCGCTGACTTAGCGGCTTTTTTAGGCGCGGTGCCTGGCGATAAAGTGATGGTGATTACACCGGAAGCTAGCGTGACACCGATGGGCTTCGTGCCGCGGGTAAAACGTTTTACCGTGACCGGCGTTTTTCGTTTTGGGATGTTCCAGTTTGATAGAAATCTTGCCATCATGCATGCCGCGGATGCAGGTAAATTATTTCGCACCGGTGAAGGCTATTCGGGCGTTCGCTTGAAACTTCAAGACACCGGACGCGCGCCCATCGTGGCGCGTGAACTGCGCGAAGAGATTGGTTTGGATTACTTCATCACCGATTGGACACGCCAAAACGCCAATTACTTTCTAGCGGTCAAAATGGAGAAGACGATGATGTTCATCATCTTGTCGATGATTGTGGCCGTGGCAGCGTTCAACATTGTGTCCACCTTGGTGATGATGGTGCAGGATAAACAAGCAGACATTGCCATCCTACGAACGCAAGGTGCATCCCCCATGAGTGTGATGGGAATTTTTTTGGTGCAGGGCACACTCATTGGTGTTATCGGCACCATCGCTGGGTTGATTGGTGGGGTGTTGTTGGCTACCAACATTGACGTGGTTGTGCCGTTTATAGAACGATTCACTGGCCCCGTGTTAAACCCAGAGGTTTATTACATCGACGAAGTGCCGAGTGATTTACGGATTAAAGATGTCATTAAGGTGGGCGTTATGTCGTTTGTCTTGTCTGTATTGGCCACGTTGTATCCGGCTTGGCGAGCATCTCGCACCGATCCGGCTTCCGCATTGGCCTACGAGTAATTCCCCATGAGCACTGAAAACGTTTCTGTTTTGCACGCTGAGAATGTGGCTCGTACCTATGAGCAAGGGGACTTATCCGTTAACGTTCTCAGCGACGTCTCCATTCACATTCGCCGCGGCGAACGGGTGGCCATCATTGGCAGCTCGGGCAGTGGCAAGAGCACCTTGTTACATGTGCTGGGTGGATTAGACACACCGAACAAAGGCAATGTGACATTAGCCGGACAAACGGTGCACGGATTATCGCAAGCAGCCCGTGGACGTCTTCGAAACAAACACGTGGGCTTCGTGTATCAATTCCATCACTTGTTGCCAGAGTTCAGCGCCGTTGAAAATGTAGCCATGCCGCTGCTGATTGGTGGCACGAAACCGAATGCAGCACATGAGAAAGCCGCCCAGCTGTTAACTCGAGTGGGCCTTGGTGAGCGGTTAAAACATAAACCCAATGAACTCTCGGGTGGCGAACGCCAACGTGCCGCTATCGCTCGGGCACTCGTGAATTCACCCGATGTTGTTCTAGCGGATGAGCCAACAGGCAACTTAGATGAAGAGACGGCCGCACGAGTTTATGAACTGATGTTAGAACTCAACCGAGAATTGGGCACCAGTTTTTTGATCGTGACACACGATTCCAGATTGGCCGCTCGTATGGATCGCATCTATCGCTTAAGTGGTGGTGCGCTGCACGCCGTGGAAGTCTCGAAGTAACGACTTTTTTACGCGGCGGATTCGGGTTTCACAATGTCATCGCGCATGGCGTAGAGCACGCCGAAGTAGCCCACCGCCGAGGTCAAAATGGCGCAGGCCAGGCAGCCCAAAAACAGCACGGGCCAGCCGTAAGTGGTGGCCGTTACGATGCTCGACCAAGACAAACTGAGATTTTGCAGGTCCGGAGTCGGGGTCATGATGCTTGACCCAACGAGCCAGCCTGCATAAAGTAGCGGAACAATGGTCAACGGATTGGTGAACCACACCATGACCAAAGAGGAAGGCACATGGACGCGCAGCAAAGCCGCAAAGGCTCCCGCCAATACCGTTTGCAACGGCAGTGGCAACCAACTTACAAACAATCCCACCGCAACGCCACCGGCCACAGAATGTCGGTCACACGCCAACCAGGGGCGCGGTATGCGTTCAATAAGGTAGCGGGAAATCGTCTTCACAAACAGGTTAGCGGCATACCAATAGATGGAATTAAGGGTGTCAATTCGGATATTTGTGATGATCGAACGATTGGGTGCGGTTTGTGAACCACGCCGGCCTATTTTGCTTAATTGTGATGGGCGCAGGCCTAGTGTTGCTGTCACCAACCGGTTGGCCAACCCCAGCACAGCTCATTCCATTTCTTGCCGCCGCTAGTCTAGCCGTATGCGCAACTTTGCGTTGGGTTCATTCACGTTTTCACATCACTTGGCTTTGTGCCGTATTGGCCTTGTGCATTGGGGCCTTGGTCAGCGCTTGGCAAGTTTCTACGGCACTGAACTATCGCGTGTCGGAAGCGATGTTTGGGCAGGACGTCATCGTCACGGTTCGCGTTCACTCGGTGGTCGATGATCTCCCACGTCGACAGCTGATGGTGGCCGACACTTTGGATGCGCCTGCTGCGTTGAACGCCAGACGATGGCGGATCAGTTGGTATGGCCTGCCGTTGGATGAAAAGGGACAACCCCTTGTTGTGAAGGTGGGTGATGTATGGAAATTTAACGTGCGCATACGCGCTATGCATGGCGCAGGCAATCCGGGAGGGTTTGATGTACTCGCTTGGTATTTTCGAACGCATGTTGATGCGGTGGCTTACGTTCGGAATTCGCCTTCACCGTTGCTAGTAACAGCAGGCAGCACATCTTCTATTAACGCTTGGCGTACGGCTACCGCTCAGCGCATTCAAGCGTTGTCGGATGACAGTGCGTATGCGTCTGTGGTGGTGGCATTAACCTTAGGCATTGGCTCCGGTGTTGATGTCGCATTTCGGGAATTGCTGGTTACCACCGGCACTGCCCATCTGTTGGCCATTTCCGGTTTACACATTGGTTTGGTGTTCGCAGCCGTGTTTTTATTAATGAAATGTCTTTGGCAGGCCTGCTCAGTTAGGTTGGGGCAACGCGTTTCACGCACCGGGTTTGCAGGTTTGGTGTCCATTTTCGCGGCCATGGCTTATGCGCTCATTGCGGGTTTGGGGCCTTCCACATTGCGAGCGGTGGCCATGTGTGCCGTGGGTTTCTTTTTTCTTTGGCAGCGCCGATCGGTTTCACCTTGGTTACCTTGGTCGGCTGCTCTGGGATTTGTCGTATTAACGGATGTGCCTCGATTGTTATCCCCCGGTGTTTGGTTATCGTTTGTCACGGTCGCTTTGCTTATTGTTTTATATCAACCGAAAAAAAATACTTCTGCTCGGCGATCTTTTTGGGTTACCGCCTCCAGTGCTTGGTACACGCATGTTGCATTGGGCATTTGCTTATTGCCCATAACCGGTTGGTTTTTCTCAACCGGTTCATTGATCGCGCCTTTGGCTAACTTACTGGCCGTACCCGTTGTGTCATTCGTTGTTGTGCCTTTAAGTTTATTGGTGGTCTTATTCATTGATGTTTGGCCCGGGGCCGCCAGTGTTTGTTTGATGTGGGTAATATTTGTCATTGGCGTGTTGGAGCATTGGCTGAAACTCTGCGCTGCCATTCCTTTCGCGGGCGTCTCCATCATCGTACCCTCACTGTTCGCTCTGCTCACCGCGTGTTGTGGTGTGTTGTGTATATGCGCACCCAGAGCTTTGGGCTTAGCCCGATTCTCAGTCCCGTTGTGCCTGCCGGTATTGGTGTGGACGATGGGACAGCGCGCGGTGGATGGGTTGGAAGTGCATGTTTTGGATGTCGGTCAAGGCCACGCCAGTTTGGTATTAACGGAAAATCACACCGTCTTGGTGGATACCGGCGGCGTTATTGGTGATGGAAGAACCTACTGGCAAGCCTCCATTAATCCTGCGTTGCACCATTTAGGTCGGCAGCAGCTGACACACATCATTATTAGCCACAGTGATTTGGATCACGCGGCAGCCGCTGATGAACTTGCCATGCAGTTTCCTGATGCCCAGTTTTGGCTCGGTGGTTTAAGTGTGGTTGATGGTGTTTCAGCAAACAGATGCTGGGCGGGGGAGCGGTGGCGCTTGGATGGGGTGGAGTTTTCTTTCTTACATCCTGCGGCCCACGATGTGGAACCTACTTTGTTTGGTCAAAATTTGGACGACAACGACGAGTCGTGCGTTTTATTGGTGCAGTACGGACGCTCCACCGTCTTGTTTCCCGGCGACATCGAAAGACGCGCAGAGGCTCGTCTACTCAGCCGAATAAAACTGGCAGAATTCGCTGAAAATCGGATAGATTCAGCCACTGAATCCGCGGTACAACAGCCTTTGGCGCTGATGCAACAGGTCACTGTGTTGGTGGCACCCCATCATGGCAGTCGCACCTCATCCACACAAGATTGGGTCGACGCACTTCTTCCAGAGCACGTAGTGTTTCCGGCTGGACATCGCAACCGATCAGGATTTCCTCACGATGACGTTCTAATGCGCTATAAAGATGGGGGTAGTGAGCCTTATGTAACTGGGCGAGACGGTGCGTTGCAGTTTTATTTTGACCCTTTGGGTCTGCGCCGGCCTCCCACTCGCTATTGGCTCAAGAACCGTCGTGTTTGGCACTTGCCGTAGTAACGGTAAGGGCTCGAAATTCGTTACCACTCGTTGAAGGGTAAATGCACTGTGTGGCAAATTGTGACTGCTGGTGGCTGGTTGATGCTGCCAATTATTGCTTGTTCGGTGATTGCGTTAGCGATCGTCGTAGAACGTTTTCACTCCTTACGTGAAAACAAAGTCTTACCCACAAATTTGGTGGCTGATGTTTGGCGGTTGGCCAGCACAAAGCAACTGACCGAAGAGAAAGTGCGTGAGTATCAACAAGCTTCCCCATTAGGACGTGTCATTGCGGCAGGACTGCTGAACCGACATAAAAATCGCGATGCAATGAAGGAATCCATCGAAGAGGTGGGTAGCCAAGTCGCCCATGAATTGGGCCGCTATCTAAACGCCTTAGGCACCATTGCCGCCATCACGCCCTTGTTGGGTTTATTAGGCACCGTGGTTGGGATGATTAAAGTATTCACCAACATCACCACCGTGGGGGTGGGAAATCCTGCTCAACTCGCCGGTGGTATTTCCCAGGCACTGATCACCACGGCCAGTGGTTTGATGGTGGCTATTCCAGCGCTCATTTTTTACCGTTATTTTCGCGGTAAGGTCGATGGGCTCGTTGTGGGCATGGAAAAAGAGTCACTGAAGCTGGTGGATGTATTGGAGAAACGCCAATCGCGTAATGGAAAGGCTGCCGCATGAAGTTCCGCCGTAAAGCCTCCGAAGAGTTGGAGCTGAACTTAACGCCACTGATTGATGTGGTGTTTTTACTGCTGATTTTCTTCATGGTGTCCACCACCTTCCAAAAAGAATCAGAAATCTCTCTGCAGTTGCCAAAGTCTTCCGATGAACCGGTTGAAACCGATCCTGAACAGTATGAGATCGTAGTGAACGCAGCCGGTCGTTATTTCATCAACGATACCGAATTGGTAAAAGCTGATATCGAAACATTACGCCAGGCTTTATTCGATTTGACCAACGGTCAACGCGATATACCCATCACGATTCGCGCTGATGCGCAAACCCCGCATCAGGCGGTGGTAACGGCCATGGATGCCGCGGCACAGTTAGGTTTGTCGCGCATGTCTATCGCCACGTCCCACAGCCCCTAAACCGTGTCAGTCACACCGCCACGCGCGCGTGACACCTATCGACGGCTGTTAAGTTATGTGCGGCCGCATTGGCTGCGCTTCAGTTATGCCATTCTTGGCATGGTGGGTTTTGCGTTAACCGACACCGCCTTTGCGGCCCTGTTGCAACCCATGCTCGATGGTGGGTTTGTGGAACGGGATCAAACCGCTATTTGGTTTGTGCCCACCGCTATTATTGTCTTATTTTTAATTCGTGGTGCAGCGGGTTATGCCTCAACGTACTACATGGCATGGATTGGCTGGGCCGTCATCAAGCAGCTGCGCGCTGAAGTCTTTGCAAAATATCTAACACTGCCCACCGCGTTTTACGATGAAGCGAGCTCCGGTGAATTAATTTCTCGCATTACGTTTAACAGTCAAAAAGTGGCGAATGCGGCCAGTACCGCACTGACTGTATTCGTGCGTGACACCCTAACGTCAATTGGTTTGTTGGCTTTAATGTTTTGGCACAGCTGGCAGCTGTCTTTGTGCTTTTTAGTGATCGGCCCTCTCATTGGCATCATCGTGGGGCGGGTAAGTAAACAATTTCGTAAAGCCAGTCGCAACATTCAAGAATCCATGGGTGAGGTGAGCCATGTCATTCAAGAAGCCATTGATGGCAGCCGGGTGGTGAAAATTTTTGGCGGCCAAGCCGGTGAAAAAGAACGCTTTGAATTTGTTAACGAATCCAATCGACGCTTTAATATGCGGGAGACTCGCATACGTGCTCTGAATGTCCCCATCATTCAATTTTTAATCGCGATCGCCTTAGCCATCATTGTGTTTGTGGCGTCCGGTGGCATGCTCGGTGACGACAGCTTAAGTCCTGGCCAATTTATGTCATTCATTGGGGCCATGCTCCTGCTGTTTGCACCGATGAGGCGTTTGACATCATTAAATAGTCAAATTCAACAAGGTATTGCTGCCGGGGAAAGTTTGTTTGACACCCTGGATCTGGAATCGGAAACGGATACTGGCACAGAACTTCTGCAGGGACCTGTCACATCCGTTGAATACCAAAATGTGGTCATGGCGTATCGTCCTGACAAACCGGCCGTGCTCAATGGCGTAACTCTGCAAGTACAAGCCGGTGAAACGGTTGCCTTAGTGGGTGAGTCGGGCAGCGGCAAAACATCATTAATCAGTTTGTTGCCCAGAATGTACAACTACGACAGTGGTCATATAATTATTAATGGCACATCGGTACAAGACTACACCTTGGCTTCGCTGCGAGACAGCATATCCTACGTTAGCCAAGACGTGGTTTTATTCAACGATACGATATTAAACAACATCGCTTACGGCACAGGTGACGCGGTAAGTCGTGAGACGGTGGAAGCGGCTTGCGTTGCAGCACACGCTCATGATTTTATTGAGGGTTTAGATAAAGGCTATGAAACGTTGGTGGGTGAAAACGGCATCATGCTTTCTGGCGGTCAGCGTCAACGCGTGGCCATAGCCCGTGCCTTATTAAAAAATGCACCCATTCTAATTTTAGATGAAGCCACTTCTGCGCTAGACAACGAATCTGAACGCAGAGTGCAGCAAGGGCTGGATACCCTAATGCAAGGTCGTACCACCTTAGTCGTGGCGCATCGTTTATCCACGATTGAAAATGCCGACCGAATCGTCGTGATGAAAGAAGGACGCGTGGTTGAACAAGGCACGCACAGTGAGCTAATAGCCAAAGCCTCCCACTACAGTAAGTTGCATCAACTGCAATTCTCATGAGCCGAATTGAACAGGCATGGCAAACACGTGGCGTGCTCGCGTGTTTGCTTTTCCCAATCTCCCTACTTTTGCGAGGCTTAGTGGCTTTGCGCCGCTGGGGTTATCAATTCAAACTTCTACCGCAAAAAAAATCTTCTGTACCCGTCGTTGTGGTGGGGAATTTAAGTGTGGGGGGCACAGGCAAGTCTCCGCTCACAGCGGCGCTGGTGGAACATTTTCAATCCATGGATTGGCGACCCGGTATCGTTGCCCGGGGTTACGGGGGTTCCGAGATTGATTCCCCACAAATGGTAACCGCGTTATCGGACCCGGCGGCCGTGGGTGATGAGCCGGTTATGTTAGCGCAATTAACGGGTGTGCCAGTGTGCGTTTGTTCCGATCGTGTTGCTGCCGTGGCCGCATTAGCCAACACGAATCAGGTTGATATCGTGTTCAGTGATGATGGCTTGCAACACTATCGCATGGCACGTGATGCGGAAATTGTGGTCATTGATGAGGCGCGAGGTTTTCAAAATGGGTGGATGTTGCCAGCGGGCCCACTTCGAGAACCCGTATCGCGATTAAAGTCGGTGGATTTGGTTGCGTTGCATCAAACCTCTGGGGCCTGTTGTGTGGATTTGCCGGCAACACTGGTTGCAGGGCACTTTCATCTTGCGCAAACCGAACTCGTTCCGGTGACTCCTGATGCATCCCCAACAGACAATTTACCGCTAAGCACCTTGGCGGGTGAAACTGTTAATGCGGTGGCAGGCATCGGCAATCCGGTGCGTTTTTTTCGTCAACTGCAGCTGGCCGGCATGGGTGTTGTCGAACATCCTCTGCCCGATCATCATGAATGGACTGTGCAAGACTTAACATTTGATAACGAGCACCCCATCGTGATGACATCAAAGGATGCGGTGAAAGTTCGTAAGCTGCTTGGCCAAATGGAAGTAACCGTACCAATCTATGAAGTGAGGGTGCAAGCGATGTTGCATGCTGAGTTGTCTCAAGCGCTTTCCATCATAGAAGACCGACTACATATCAAGTATCGCCAACCGCCACAAGGGTTTCGATGAATTCTGACTCAAACACGGGCACACAAAACCACCCAGATTCGGGTTTTCATATCGTTATACCGGCGCGTTATGGGTCAACTCGTTTTCCGGGTAAACCCTTGCATCCTTTGTTGGGTAAACCGATGATATTGCATGTGGTGGATCGGGCCCTAGCATCGACTGCAGACTCTGTTGTGGTCGCCACCGATGATGAGCGTATCGCGGCCGTGTGCGTCGATGCAGACGTAGAGGTGGTGATGACGCGCGCCGACCATCCTAGCGGTACAGATCGTATTGCGGAAGTGGCTAAGCTTAAGAACTGGGAAGGCGGTGCCCGAATTGTTGGCTTACAAGGCGATGAGCCGGGCATGCCCAGCGCACACATTGATCGACTTGCCGCTAACTTAGTGCAGCACCCGGATGCGGCCATGGCCACCTTGTGTTTCCCTGTACAAAGCGTTGACGATTGGAGAAATCCAGATCGGGTGAAAGTGGTACGAGATAACACCGGCATGGCGTTGTATTTTAGTCGCGCACCCATCCCGCATTTTCGCGACGGCGAATCAAACAGCGCAGTGCCCAAAGAAGCCTGCATCCACATTGGTATTTACGCTTATCGTGCGGATTTTTTAGCGTCCTATGGGGCATTGCCAGCATCAAAGCTCGAGCAACTAGAACAGTTAGAACAACTGCGCGTATTGGACGCAGGCTATAAAATTCACGTAGACGAAGTGGGTGAAGCGGCCGCCCATGGCGTGGATCGTCAGGAGGATGTCAAGACCATGGAAAAAATATTACAGGAGCAGTTCGAGAATGAGTGAGCATAAAAAAGAGTGGGAGTTTTTAAGTGAAGACTCCATCCACGAGGGTTTCTACTCACTGTCGCGTGTGCAGTTTAAACACACCATGTGCAACGGCGGTTGGACAGGTGTGGTTGAGCGTGAAGTTCTGAATCGTGGCAACGTCATTGGTGTGCTCGCCCACGACCCGCAATCTGACACGGTGGCCCTAGTGGAACAATTTCGCTATGGCGCAAAGTTGGAGCCCACTAACCCGTGGTTAATGGAAACCATCGCTGGCATGGTAGAGCCGGGAGAAGAGCCGCAAGATGTGGCTGTGCGCGAAGCCAAAGAAGAGGCGGGCATTGATTTGGTGAACCCACGCCTGGTGCGTCAATATTACTCTAGCCCCAGTTCAACAACCGAGCAGGTGTTCATCTACTACGCACAAACCGACCTATCGGGCGTGGGTGGTGTGCATGGTTTGGCGGCAGAGAATGAAGACATTCTCGTTCACGTCGTCAGCGCGGACGAGGCCATTGCCATGATGGAAAATGGGGTGTTAAAAAATGCCATCAGTGTGATTGCTATGCAGTGGTTTCAACATCACCGGGCGATGAATACATTGAATACCTAGTGCGAACTACTGAGTGCGGATCGAGCGGCATAAAACACTTATTGCGTTTTAGACAACAGGTCCTGCAGTTTTGAATTCTCGGGAAACGCTTTAAGCGCTTCATCTAGTTTTTCTTTGGCTTGGTTGTGCAAGCCATACGAAAGATAAACTTCCACTTCGCTAATGATGTTGTCAACAGACTCTTTTGGGCCACTGGCAGCGCCTGTCACATCGACGGCATCTGAACTGATTAGCTTGCTGAGAAGACCCATGGGTATAACTCCTTTTAGTTGTGACGGGCAAATGAATAGCAACAGACTTATTTCATCGGCGCAGCAATGACGAATCTTTAGCGCACAGTTGTGTTGAACCGATGTAATCGATAGCTAGCGCAATGCGACTAACTGTATGGCCAGTGTTAAAGGCTACACCCAGTCGTGCCAAGGAATGGGAACCCACGCAGGCTGGTTTTCATAAGTCGTTTGAATCATCCACACATCGCCTTCCCCTGCGTCTCGACGTTCAATAGACTCGGCTATTAAATTGAGATCTTGGGTAATGGTTGAACAGGTTTGAGTGAAAAAGCCGGTACGCACCATCGCCATAGCATCTTGCTCGTTAAAACAAACCACAGAACCCACGCGAGGTGTAATACGTTCGCCTACTTTAGGTGGGTTCAGATAAGTCCCTGGGCGGGTGTCTCTGTCTTGTGAGGTAGTTTGACAAGCTGACGCAAAAACAACGGCGATGGTGAGAACAAGCCGTGTAAAAAATGGAATTGTAACGCGCGTGTTAGTCAATGGAATCCACAAAGGTTAATGCGCCTGTTTGCAGTAGCTTCGTCAGTATAGGCCGATCGATATCGGACAACTCATCGTTGTTGATGGTGAAGGTGTTCGAATCAGCCACCGCTTTCGCAAACGAGCTGCTGCAATGATAGGCGTCACCATTAACAAAAAGTTCCGCAGACTCACCCTGCAGCACATACGCCACTTGGGCGAAGGAATGCCACAGTAAGGGCTCACCTTGCCACTGAGGTGCGGGGGAATTCTCATCATCAACCCCAATTCCGCCACGCGTTAACAAGAAGCCAGAAAGCCGAATCAGTTCTTCATCGCTGAGCTGTGTGGTTTGTTGCCATAGGGTACGAAGCTGAGCTAAGGCTTCAGGTTTTACCTGTGCGCCATTGTTCGCACTCAGTGCGGGGTCTTGGAATCGCTGCAACGGTAAGTTGTCTAATAAGATTTCACTGAACACATCCAGCACGTCCAAATTTGATGGGGCTCTGAACCCAATCGACCAGGTGGTGCAATCATTGCCCACAGCCACACCGTGATGTGGCACACCCGGCGGCAAATAGAGCACGTCCCCTGGATTCAATTCCCAAGTATCGGTTGCCTTGAAGTTTGCCAATAGTCTTAAGGTGGAATTCTCGACAATCGTGACATCCGGGTTAGTAGACGCATCAATCTGCCAACGACGCGTGCCGCTGGCTTGCAACAGGAACACGTCATATTCATCAATATGCGCACCCACGGAAGCTTTGTCGGGAGCAAAGCTAATCATTAAATCATCCATGCGCCAGCGTGGTAAGAATCGAAACGGCTCAATCCAATCCATGAGCTCAGGCCAGTGCTTCTCACAATCAGTGATTAACAGCGACCAATCTTTATCGCCAATCGTTGTATAACGATCTTCGGCAAATGGGCCATGCTCTAATTGATAGTCACCGGATGCGTCTTGGGTAATAATGCGCGGCGTGGTGCCTTCTTCCAGTGACATGCCCGCCAGTTCATCAGGCGTTACTGGGGTTTCAAAACCCGGCAAGGCGTTTTGGATGAGCAGCGGCTTCTTCTGCCAATACTCATCCAAAAATTGTTGCGTAGTTAACCCGTTCGGCCAATGTAAATGCATGACCTTTCCCATGGATTAAACGTTCTTCGCAAGATCGCTTGCGATGCCGATGTAGTTGGAAGGCGTTAGCGCTTTAAGTTGCGCTTTGGCATCAGCCGGTAAGTCGAGCGATTCAATAAAGTCCGCAATGGTGGCTTGAGTGATGGTTTGGCCACGAGTTAAGGCTTTTAATTGTTCGTAAGGCTCTGGCAGGCCGTAGCGGCGCATCACCGTTTGTATGGGTTCAGCCAGCACTTCCCACGCGTTCTCTAAATCCGCGTTCAATGCGGCTTCGTTCACGTCGAGTTTGCCAATGCCTTTGTGCAATGAAGCCAGGGCAATGTCGGTGTAGCCTGCGCCCACCCCTAAGTTTCGAAGTACGGTGGAGTCGGTTAAGTCGCGCTGCCAGCGAGAGATGGGCAGTTTTCGAGATAAGTGATCGAACATGGCATTGGCTAAACCCAGATTGCCTTCGGCATTTTCAAAATCAATCGGGTTCACCTTGTGCGGCATGGTGGACGAACCCACTTCACCGGCAACGGTTTTTTGTTTTAAGTAGCCCAACGAAATGTAGCCCCAAACGTCTCGTGCTAAATCAATTAACGTCACGTTGTAGCGCGCTAAGCCATCGAACAGTTCGGCGATAAAATCGTGCGGTTCTATTTGTGTTGTGTGTGTATTGGGCTCCAGCCCCAAGGACCGTATAAAGGATGCAGACAATGCCGGCCAATCCACATTGGGGTAGGCCGATACGTGCGCATTGAAGTTACCGACTGCGCCATTAATTTTTCCCAATAGCTCAACGTTTTGAATGGTGGCTGTGTGACGCTTTAATCGATGCGCCACATTCGCAAACTCTTTACCGATTGTTGATGGGCTGGCCGTTTGTCCGTGGGTGCGACTTAACAACGGTGTGTTGGCCTGAGCGGTGGCAAACTCGGTCAGTTCGTTGTTCATCTTTGAGAGGGCGGGCAGCAAGTGATCGGTGCGCCAGCGTTGCAACATGCAGGCGTAAGACAAATTGTTGATGTCTTCCGATGTGCAGGCAAAATGCAGAAATTCATTGTGCGGTTGTATGGATGCGTGCTTGGCAAAGGTATTTTTAAGAAAATACTCCACCGCTTTCACATCATGATTGGTGGTGCGTTCAATGGCTTTCACTTCCGCCGCATCGTCCACTGAGAAATTTTTCGCCAATGTCAGCAACGCCTCGCGAGCGGCGGCATCAGGCGCGGGCAATTCTTCAATGGTCGCATCATCGGCCAGATGCAGGTACCAGGCAATTTCCACTCGCACCCGTTCTCGAATGAGCGCAAATTCGCTGAAGTATTCTCTGAGTAAGGCGGTTTTAGACGCGTAGCGTCCGTCCACCGGAGATAGGGCGGTGAGGGATGAGAGTTCGAGTTCTGACATGTGTATGTGCCGCTGGCGGGTGCCTTGGGGATAGGGCCGCGCGACAAAGGGGAGAGGAATAACTGGTAGGCGCGAGTGGATTCGAACCACCGACCCCCACCATGTCAAGGTGATGCTCTAACCAACTGAGCTACGCGCCTGCCGTTAATCTGCGATTTTACGTGGGCCACGCGGGTAGGTCAACTTGCTGTGACGGCCAAACACCTATACCCGCATTGCACCAGCCCTTTGAAAGGGCATCACTCCACCGTGACGCTCTTGGCCAAGTTGCGCGGTTGATCCACATCGCGGCCTAAGCTAACCGCGCTGTGGTAGGCCAGCAGCTGAAACACCACCGCCATCAACACCGGTTGAGTGAGTTCACCGGCATCGGGCACCCGCAGCACCGATTGCGCCAGCGATTTAATTCTTGGGGCCGCTTTATGCGGTGCGCTGGTTATGGCGATAACGGGCCCGCCGCGAGCTTTGATCTCCTCCATGGATGAGATGGTTTTTTGCAGTAAGTCGTCATTAGGCAACACCACAAAGCAGGGCGTCTTTTTGGTCACCAAAGCCAATGGGCCGTGTTTTAGCTCCGAAGCAGGATAAGCTTCTGCGTGAATGTAAGAAATCTCTTTGAGTTTTTGTGCGCCTTCTAGGGCTATAGGGAAGCCGTGAGTTCGGCCAATGAAAAATGCGCTTTGGCTCTTTTTGTATTGTTCGGCGATTTCTTTTATTTCAGGTTCGAGCTTTAAGACCTGTTCAACTTGTTCAGGTAGTAGCTTTAATTCATTAATAAATCGGGTGCCTTGCTGAGGAGAAAGGTCTCTGGATCGGCCAAGCAACAATGCCAGCAATGAAAAGGCGACCAACATACTGGTATAGGCCTTTGTTGAGGCCACCGATACTTCTGGGCCCGCGTGCATGTATATGCCGCCATCCACTTCTCGTGCAATCGTGCTGCCTACGCTATTCACAATGCCCAACACAAATCCGCCCTTACGGCGCACTTCGCGCAACGCCGCTAAGGTGTCAAAGGTTTCGCCCGATTGGCTGACCACCACATATAAGGTGTCTTTTTCTATCACCGGGTTGCGATAACGAAACTCGGCAGCTGGTTCTGCAATGACCGGAATGCGCGCAAGGGATTCGATCATGTTCGCACCGGCCATGCCGGCAAACAGGGCAGAACCGCAGCCCAAGATAGTGATGCGTTTGATTCCAATTAAATCTCGCGCTTCCAAGTTCAGCCCACCCAAGTGTGCGGTTGAAAAGCGTTTATCGAAACGCCCGCTTAGGGTTTGGCCAATGCTTATCGGTTGGTCAACAATCTCACGGTATAAGAAATGGTCGTGGCCACCGCGATCATAGTGTGCGTGTTGTTCATTCAGTGTGATGGCTTCTTTGCTGGCCACACTGGAATCCATACGCACCACTTTAAAACCTTCAGGTGTTAGTTCGGCAATTTCACCATCGTCCAAATGCACCACTTGATTGGTATGGCGAATCATGGCTGACATGTCGGAAGCGGCAAACATTTCGCCATCGCCAATGCCTAATATAACGGGGCTGCCGTTGCGTGCAACAACAAGGGTTGTTGGGTTCTGTTGATCGATGACGGCAAGACCGTATGTGCCGACGAGTTGGACAAGAACGGCGCGAACCGCATCGAGTAATTCACCTTCTTGTGCAGCCAGTAAGTGGGCAATGACTTCCGAATCAGTTTCTGAGGTGTATTCAACTGACTTGCCTAAACTGGTTTTAAGCGCATCCACGTTTTCAATAATGCCGTTATGCACAATGGCAAAACGCTGGCTGGGGTCGTTGTGAGGGTGTGCGTTTTCATCGGTGGGTGCACCGTGTGTCGCCCAACGAGTATGACCGATGCCGCAGTGCGAGTTTGTTTTCGCATCCACCTTAGCTTCTAAGTTATGTAGCTTTCCAGCCGCTTTCACCGTTTTTAAGCGCTTTCTGGAAATAACCGACACACCGGCAGAGTCATAGCCGCGATATTCCAGTTGTTTCAATCCATCCAATAAAATCGGTAACACCGCCTGTTGGCCGGTGTAGGCAACAATGCCGCACATAGTGTTTATCCCTTAACGGCTTTTCAGCCGTATATCGCCCGACGAATTTGCCGCGTGCTCATCGGCTTACTCGCAAATCGTCTGTTCTGCAGCTCGTGCTGCAAAGCTGAAAAAATGTCTGAATTACTGCGACCACGTGATTGCAGCTCCTGATGACGTTGCCGCAAATACTCATCTGGTGTTTCAGCAAAATAGGCCAGCACCTCATTCACAATGTGCTCGGCTTCCTGCGCGTTCAATCGGCTGCTTCGACACAGGTGATCAATCAGCTCAGAGGGCACGATGGCGTTCGTCATGGGGGAATTAGAAAGGATGGAATGCGGAAAATACTATATTTTGCCCGATAGCGGGCAAATATGGGTGGTTTCTATCCGAATCTTGGTGTTTTTCGCTTATTGGTGCCGTGGAATGCCCCAATCAGGCTCAGTATTCGCTGGAACCGCGTGCCGATCGATTATTCAATGCGTCGTTTGAAAATTGGCAAAGCCACCCAATTCCTCCAGGTGATGTGGTTCTGTTTATTGGTATTTGAACTTGCATCGATAGGAGGCCCTAATTAGCTCAAACTGGCACGTCATATCCGTTAATAGTTTGACTGTTCCTTAAACGTTTTTTTCACATTCGCCACACAACGAAATAATGCATCCTGCTTGTTTTCGTAAAGTTCTGTTACCAATGAAAAATATCGTGGCATTGGTAATATTTCTGAATAGTGAGTGTAGCTACACGAGTAAACTGCCAATTAGTCAAAGCGGGATACTCCAACTATGAAACATCTCTGTAAACACAAAAATTTGTTTGCACCACTTACCGTTGTTGTTAGCGCAAGTTTTTTATCGACAGCGGCAATAGCAGCTGGCCCGACTGTTAATGGCAACACCATTTCGTGGACTGAAGATGGCTGGCATCAAGTCCAAGAACAAGAAACGGGAAGCTCGCTTTGCGGGGGTGGTCGTGATTGCACTGTACCTAATGGGGTTTATAAAGTAATCAACCACGGCACAGGAGAGCGCTTTGAGTTTATCTTCGTCACAGGTGATACCACTGCTGGTTCAGGCACTGCGCCAGCTCCCGTAGGTGCCACAGGTCAAACTGAAAGCTATGAGTTTGGAGATGATGGTGACATTCAATCGGGAGTGGTGGTGGCTGGCGTTCGTTTTCTGGATAACGATGATGGAACATTTACTGATATGCTCACGGGTATTACGTGGCTCGGCCGGCGCGATTGCCAAGTAAAACGCGATTGGCCGGGCGCTTTGGATTTTGCCAACAACTTATCTGCAGGTGGCGATTTATGTCCTGCATTGGACGACGGTTCCGAAGTTGGAGACTGGCGATTGCCAACGATCAAAGAATTGTACAGTCTTGCTGATCTGTCAACCGATAACCCTGCGTATTCACCAACTATCCCACTAAGTGGTCCTTTCTGGACTGAAAATCCATGGGACTTATATTGGTCATCTACCAGCTTTGCGCCCAGTAGAGGCAGCCATGCCTGGGCATTTGCTTCAGATTTTGCAATTCCAACGATCAATGATAAGGACAGTGTGGAATGGGTTTGGGTGATACGTGGTGGTAATCAATAGCCGCACTACAACTTAAGTCCCATATTGTTTGAATTAAAACAATATGGGACCGTGTTTTGAATGAGTTCTACAAATCTGACTCGTTGTCGTCGTTCCCATCTTCACATCCAGGATCGAGCTGATCAACGAGCCCATCGCCATCATTGTCTTTACCATCGTTGCACTGGGTAACGTCCTCATCGCTGCCCCCTTTGACAATCAATTGCCAACCGATGGGTAAAAACGTTCTATAGGCCTCAAGGTCGAATTCGTCATTGCGTGCGACATTAGTGGCTACGACCAAAACATTCTCAGCACCGGTTAGTATCGGCAGGAAAGACTGGGACACAACGACTTGGATGGTGTAGTCCTGGGTACGCAGTATCGTGGCAGACGATAATCCTGGCAGTCCAGTAACACCAATCTGGTTGGCCAGTGAGCAAAGTTCAATGGGTTGGTCGGTAATGCCAAAGCCAGCTAGCACACGTTCAACTTCAACGTTAAGTCGTTGTTGGGCTGAGGTTTGACCCGGTTCTGCGGTAAAGAGGTAATGCCATAGGGCTTGGCCGTCGTCACGCACCACATCAACGCCTGCAAACACGATACGGTTCCCAGGTAGTACGGAAAACGATTCGTTATGGAAGGTTTTTTAAACAATTCCGCTTCCGCCCAAAATTCAACTCAAGTCGGATGTCAAAATGTCACGGATGTAACGGTTAAACAACTGGTCGATGACTACCTATCCAGGCATCGTGGCGAGTTTAAAGTCCTCGATTATCGTGTCAACACGAACCTGTCTAAGGAATTGAACACGTATCTCCAAACGAATCTCCAGAATATGCCGGGTATGCAAATGTCGATGATTGCAACCGTTGCAGAAACTTTGCTAGGGGGAGATGTTAATGGCGCGGCCGTTCGTGAAATGGCCAGAACTGTGTTTCTCCAGTCGAAGGCTGAGACAGTAATGCCCATGTTGAACGGACCCGTCATGAGTCGTTACTACCAGCATGCTCTCTTATCTGCAACGATTGTGCGAATGCCTGCAGGTAAGCTCGACTATCAAATGGCCGATAATCTCATGCATAACATAACCGAAGATCCGGCCTACATCGCGAGGATCAATAAAGTGCAGCAGAAAATGAACCAAGACAACCGAGAAACTTGGAATAAAATTGGCCAAATCAATTCGGCTGGGATTGCTGAGCGCAGTAAAATATTTTCCGAAGGCCAAGCGCGCATTAACAAAATTCGTGAAGAGACCAGCAGTATCATCAGTAGCACTCAAATTGGCAGCAGCGACTACATTCAACGTGAAACTAGCGAGGCCATTCGAGGTGTTGAAACCTACAACGATTTGATTAATGGTGGAACGATTGAACTTGATAGCAACTACAACCATGCCTGGCAACTAAATAGTGGCAACGTAATACTATCCAATGATCCGAACCTGAATCCAAACGTCGACATGCAATTGGACGCCACGGAATTACAAGTGACGCAATGAATTTTGCAGAATTCCACGATAATTATTTTGACGCAAATTAATCGAACGAAGCGAAAATCAGATCTGGTACTGACCCCAAACGAGCCAATGAGTACTACGATAAAATTGCGTCGTAACCCCGTAACCCCGTAACCCCAGAAGACGCAGAAGACGCAGAAGGTGGTGTGAGCGATACGGTAAATTCTCCTTGATCAGCATCAACCACATCATAAGAATCTATGTTGAAATCCTAGATTTTTAATTTCCAACATAGCGAATCATTCTCTAAATCCCAACCGGTTTTGATTACTGGTTCCCATACGGGGATGATCTGGTCTTGCCATCAGGACACATTTGTTTACACTGTGCGTGGCCTTTGAAGGCCAACTTGATGCTCTCAAAACATGGACAAACAATGATGTTGAAAAATCGAATTCACGCAGGTCTGGCTGCAGCGGCTACCGTCCTGGCAGCGCTCTCTATTCCTTCTCTAGCGCAAGCAGATGGCCATTCGGCTGAGCGCTTAACCGTCTACTTTACGCGGCACGCTGAGAAAAAGACGGTAACCACCAATATTGGTGCTCCGACCATTATCTACACCACAGACGCTGACGGAAATTTCATCGAAAACACAGCAGCCACTACTCAAGAAAAGGGTAGCAATCTGAATGAAGTGTGTGGTGAATCGAAGTGTGCTGAAGTGCTCAGTGGTGAGGGTGAGCTTCGCGCAAGTCTTTTGGCTCAGTGGTTCCACGATAGCGGAATCGCACGTAAGGTTGATGCGGTATACGCAACACACAAAACGCGCACACAGCAAACGGTTACGCCACTTGCAACAAGTCTTGGCTTGGATGTCATGCAGTTACCGTCGGTTGGTACCGAGTTGAATCCTGAAAGCACCACGCCTTCAGAATGCGCAACTTTGGAAGCCATTGAAGCCGCTCGATTTAATTCAGATATCGACACTATTGTTGTTGCTGGCCACAGTGGCACGTTGTACGACATCATGGGCTCTTTTGATGAGTTGAATGGGACAGGCGTAAAAGATTGTGGTGCTTTGACTGGCTTAGGCTTGAACACTGGCAACACCGTTCCAGGAACAGGCGATACGAATCGTTTTCCTAAAGACTCAAAAGGTAAGGTTGCTGACTTTGGTGATCTTTGGAAAGTGGTTATAAAGCGAGACGGCACTGCTCGATTTGTGTGGCGTAAGCGTTTAGACCCATTGAGCCTACATGTGGATAAAATGAACTCTGCTAGGTAAAGCGACTACTTGATGCGTTGGTTAGATTCAGATTAACGCAAGCTAGGTTTTACAAAAAACCGCTCTTAGTCGAGCGGTTTTTTTGTTGTAGTGCACCTAAACCACATAGCGATACTTTGGTAATAGCGTTATCAGGGTAGTAACCAAAGGCGATGTTATCGTCGGGATGCGCCCATAAAATCTCAAGCCAACTCAGCATTAGCCTGAAGCACCTAACGATCGTGCATTGCTAACATATCCCGAAAATCAGGATGGACATGATCATCACCCAAGGTGGCGACGAATTGGGCAACCGCGTAGGGGCGTGACGCTTTCTCATAGTCGGTTTACCAATGCTGATAAGTGATTTCGTATTGGTCTTTGCGTGGAAAACGGGTGGCGGGATCGGGGTAGGTTAAGCCGATGCGCCAGGGTTTGGGGGTGAGGCGGGCGCGATAACACGACTGGGCTTTGCATAAGCGCACGTACAGTCGATCGGCGGACAATGTCTTAAATAGTTTTTTCGCCACATCAGAATGCGGATCAATCGCTTCATTCACAATAAATACGCGATAGCCTGCGAAGGTTTTAAACACTTGGAAGGTGTAGTTTGGGTTCTGCTGTTGCACGCTTTCAATTTTCTGCAACAAGGTATCGGCGGTGGGTTGTGTTCGGCCGAACAGGCTCATTAATTTTACAAACAGCCCTGTTCGCGCAGAAGGCACGTCTACATCAGCAATGAACACCTGTGTGGTATTCAACACCAATGCGCCATAGTGGTTCCGTGTTAATACCCCCAGCAGTTCATCATCGGCACTCTTGAATTCCTCAATCACTTCCTCTTTGATGTAGCCGTTGGTGTAGCTGTAGCTTTTTACGTCATCAAAATCGCTGTCGTGCAGAATTTTAAATTGTTCGACTCGCTTTTCTGCATTGTGTCGTGCGTCCGCTTGGCTTTCGTTGGAGGCTCCCCAAACCGTCGCGTGGGTGACGCCAGGGGTAAAGCGGGTGGATTCAATAGGAACCTCAATTTTTTCCCAGTACTGTGCGAATTTCATAGTGTCCGTTCTCGATTGGGTGGGTTCGCCGATGGCACACCCTAACAAACGTCGTTGTTAGCGATCAAAATTTGCGATCTAAAAAACGCAAAGGCCCATGAATTGCTTTCAATATCGCAACTTCTGCTTTGTTCTACACTAGTACGTAATATGTAGAATCAACTAACGCACATGTGGCCTCCCGTATTGGCCACCACTGAACCCAAATACGTGGCCCATTGTAGGGGTCACCACTGAGCGAGAACAACATGCCTCAAATTACTCTGCCTGACGGCAGTGCCCGTCAGTTTGCCAATCCCGTTACTGTGTTTGATGTGGCTGCCGATATCGGTGCAGGCCTAGCCAAAGCCGCGTTAGCTGGCGTGGTAGACGGCACCCTGGTCGATACCAGCCACGTCATTGAAAACGATGCCACCTTGGCCATTGTTACCAACAAAAGCGATGAGGCATTGCCTCTCATTCGTCACTCCACCGCTCACTTATTAGCCCAAGCGGTTAAGCAGCTGTATCCCGAAGCTCAAGTGACGATTGGGCCCGTGGTAGACGACGGCTTCTATTACGACTTCGCCTACGATCGTTCGTTTACGCCCGAAGACTTCGAAGCCATCGAGAAACGCATGGCGGAATTGGCGTCATCGGGTGACAAAATTGAGCGCTCAACGCTCAGCCGAGATGAGGCAAAAGCGTTTTTCAAAAATTTGGGCGAAGACTACAAAGCAGAAATTATCGACAGCATTCCAGCCAATGAAACTTTGTCTTTATATAAGCAAGGCGACTTTACGGATTTGTGCCGCGGGCCGCATGTGCCCAATACGAATCACTTAAAGGCGTTTAAGTTAACGAAGCTCGCTGGTGCCTACTGGCGCGGGGACGCCAACAATCAAATGCTGCAACGCATTTATGGAACCGCGTTTACTGATAAAAAAGCCTTAAAAACGCATTTGCATAATTTAGCGGAAGCGGAAAAACGCGACCATCGAAAGCTGGGTAAAAAGCTGGATTTATTCCATTTGCAAGAAGAAGCGCCAGGCATGGTGTTTTGGCACCCACGCGGCTGGGCGATTTATCAAGCGGTGGAGCAGTACATGCGCCAACGCCAAGTGGAAGACGGCTACCTCGAAATCAAAACGCCACAAATTGTGGATTACAGTTTGTGGGAGAAAAGTGGGCACGCGGATAAGTTCGGCGACAACATGTTCAATGTGGAAACAGAGGACAGGCGCTACGCGGTCAAACCGATGAACTGTCCTTGTCACGTGCAAGTGTTCAATCAGGGTTTGAAAAGCTACCGCGACTTGCCCTTACGCTATGCCGAATTCGGATCGTGCCACCGCAATGAAATGTCGGGGGCTTTGCACGGCATCATGCGTGTACGAGCTTTCACACAAGACGATGGGCACATCTTCTGCGCCGAAAACGATATTCAGGCTGAGGTTGCGAAATTCATCGAATTCCTGCACATGGTCTACACCGATTTTGGCTTCTCGGACATCATTTACCGATTATCGACTCGACCGCCTGAGCGGGTGGGCAGCGATGAAGCTTGGGATCGGGCTGAGAAAGCCCTGGCCGTGGCGCTGGATTCTGCCGGCTTGCCGTGGGAAGAATTGCCAGGTGAAGGGGCGTTCTACGGGCCGAAAATCGAATTCTCTTTACGCGACTGCATCGGGCGAGTTTGGCAGTGCGGCACCATGCAAGTGGATTTTTCCATGCCTGGACGGCTAGACGCCAGCTTTGTGTCGGAAAGTGGTGAAAAGCAAGTGCCGGTGATGTTGCATCGGGCAACGATTGGCTCATTTGAACGATTTATCGGCATTCTCATTGAGCATCACGAGGGCCGATTGCCGCTTTGGTTGGCTCCAGTTCAAGCAGTTGTGCTGAATATCACCGACAAACACGCTTCTTACGTTGAGGAAGTGGCCAAAATTATGCAAAATAGCGGGTTACGTACTGAGTGTGATTTGCGGAATGAGAAGATCGGCTTTAAGATCCGCGAATGGACACTAGAACGTGTACCGTACCTGTTGGTAGCAGGGGACCGAGAAGTGGCTAATCGTGAAGTGGCAGTGCGCACTCGCAATGGCAAAGATCTGGGCACCTTTTCTATCGACAGTATCCAGCAAAAATTACTGACGGAAGTTGCCGAGCGGGCAGTTTCTGCAGTGGAGGAATAACGTATTTCTGCAAATAAGAAGATCAATCGGAAGAATGATGAAATCACGGCTTCCGAAGTTCGGTTGATCGGTCAGGACGGCGAGCAAATTGGGGTGGTCAATATTGACGACGCCATTGCCCACGCTAAAGGGGTGAGTCTGGATCTGGTCGAGATCTCACCAAACGCTGAACCGCCGGTTTGTAAAATCATGGACCACGGGCGCTTTAAGTTCGAAATGAGCAAGCGCCAGAATTCGGCCAAGAAGAAGCAAAAGACGGTTCAAATTAAGGAAATCAAGTTCAGACCTGGCACCGAAGACGGCGATTACGCGGTCAAGATGCGCAACTTGGTGAGGTTTCTTGAGAACGGCGACAAAACCAAAATCACTCTACGGTTTCGTGGGCGAGAAATGGCTCATCGCGAGCTTGGCGCGCAGTTGTTGAAACGGGTTGAGCAAGATTTGGCCGAGATCGGCGTGGTGGAGCAATTCCCCAAGCTCGAAGGGCGTCAGATGGTCATGGTTATTGCTCCAAAAAAGAGTGTTTGAGCCGCAAGGATCAAATACTTAGCCCGCAAGGGATGCACGTTTGTTGTACAATTTCGGGCCTGCCTGGGTAGAACCGGGTGGGCCTATATAAAGCCTGTCACCTACTTTTTAGGGGTCAGCGCCCGAAACCCGAGCAATCGTGGTTGAGGGTTCGCCGCCGAGTTTGACGTACAGACACTACGACGTCACCGGCGATCTATAGCTGAAGCGTGATGCTTCACGAATTTTGGGAGTTGAACAGTGTCGAACAAGCAAAAGTCCGTCAGCGGGGCCGCGAAGCGTTTCAAGCGCACGGGTTCTGGTGGCTACAAGCGCAAGCAATCTCACCTGCGCCATATCCTCACGAAGAAAAGCACCAAGCGTAAGCGTCACTTACGTGGTAAGTCCATGGTGCACGACAGTGATGTGGTGTTAATTAAACGCATGTTGCCCAACGCGCGCTAAGGAGATTTTGCAATGCCAAGAGTAAAACGCGGCGTCACGGCTCGTGCCGGCCACAAGAAAGTTTTAAAGCAAGCGAAAGGTTACCGAGGCGCTCGCAGCCGGGTATTTCGTGTTGCTAAGCAAGCGGTTACCAAAGCGGGTCAATACGCTTACCGTGACCGTAAAGCCAAGAAGCGCATCTTCCGTCGCTTATGGATCGCCCGCATCAACGCCGCTGCTCGTGAGAACGGTCTCACCTACAGCCGCATGATGCAAGGCTTGAAGCTGGCAGAAATTGAAGTCGACCGAAAAATGCTGGCTGATATCGCCATCGCCGATGCGGTAGCGTTTACCGCCATTGTCGATAAGGCGAAAGCTGGATTAGCCCAGCAAGCCTAACCGCTTAAGCAGGTTACGCCTTATCGACAGGGAAAGCCCAACCGGTGACAAGCCGAGTTGGGCTTTCCCTTTTTTGTGTCCGAACGGTTTAATGGTTCGGGAAACGTTTACAACTTAAGCCTAATAGTAGGTATCCCCATGGCGCTGGACTTAGACCAATTGCTGAAGGACGCAGAAGGAATGATCGCAGATGCGAACTCTCCCGATGCGCTGGAAAACACCCGAGTTGAATTGCTTGGCAAGAAAGGGCGGCTAACCGATGCCTTAAAAGCCATTGGGCAACTGCCGAAAGAAGAGAAGCCAGCTGCTGGACAAGCGGTGAACAAAATTAAAGTTCAAGTTCAAGCCAAGTTGGATGAACGTAAACTGGTTTTGGATCAACACGCGTTGGCGGAAAAGTTAGCTGCGGACGCTTTGGATGTGACCTTACCTGGGCGAGCCGGTTACCAGGGTGGGTTGCACCCCGTCACACTCACCATTGAACGCATTTGTGCCTTATTCGGATCCTTAGGGTTTAGCACGGTGCATGGGCCGGAAATCGAAGACGATCATCATAACTTTGAAGCGCTGAATATTCCGGCGCACCACCCAGCGCGCGCCATGCACGACACCTTTTACTTTGATGCCACGCGCTTATTGCGCACCCACACTTCACCCGTACAAGTTCGTCATATGTCGGCCAACCAGCCACCCATGCGCATCTTGGCACCGGGTCGTGTATACCGCTGCGATTCCGATCAAACGCACTCGCCGATGTTCCATCAAGTGGAAGGTTTATTGGTTGATCGGGATGTGGGTTTAACCGATCTGATGGGGCACTTAGAAGGTTTTTTACAACGCTTTTTCGATCAAGATAATTGTGAGATCCGGTTTCGGCCGTCGTACTTTCCGTTTACAGAACCTTCCGCAGAGGTGGACATTCGCATCAACAAAGGTCCTTGGTTGGAAGTGCTGGGCTCAGGTGTCGTGCACCCAGCTGTGTTTCGCGCGGCAGGGATTGATACCGAAGCCTTTACCGGATACGCATTTGGCTTAGGTGTTGAGCGCTTGGCGATGTTGCGTTATGGGGTAACCGATTTACGTCAGTTCTTTGAGAACGACATGCGCTTCTTGGCGCAATTTCACTAAACGGGGCGCATCATGAAATTCTCAGAGAATTGGTTACGTGAGTGGGTTAATCCACCGGTTGATACCGACACCTTGTCAGACCAACTCACCTTCTTAGGTTTAGAAGTGGATGAGGTGGTGAGTGCGCAACCGGGTTTTAGTGATGTAGTAATCGCTCGCATCGATAAAATTCGTCCGCACCCGGATGCGAAAAAGCTGCGTATTTGCGATGTGGATTGCGGCATGATCGATTTAGTCCAAGTGGTTTGCGGTGCACCCAATGCACGCTTAGGTTTGGTGACTGCATTAGCGCAAGTGGGTGGTGTGTTGCCAAGCGGCATGAAAATTAAAGCGGCCAAACTTCGTGGTGAAGATTCGTCTGGCATGTTGTGTTCCGCTGCCGAATTGGGTTTGTCAGAAAGTAACGACGGCATTATTGAGCTACCTGCAAACGCACCGGTGGGGGAGCCCCTGGCTTCGTATTTAGAGCTCAATGACAACATCATAGATATTGAACTCACGCCCGATCGCGGTGACTGTTTGAGCCTTCGCGGTATTGCTCGTGACTTGTGCGCAAAGAATGACATCTCGCTCTTATTGCATGAAATCACTAACGTTGCACCTCAACACAAAGAAGAGTGGTTAGTGCAAGTGGCGCCCAGTTCGTCTTGTGTGCGTTACTGTGGCCGCATTATTCGTAACGTTAACCTGTCAGAACCTTCACCCACTTGGATGTCAGAACGCTTACGTCGTGCTGGCGTTCGAGCCATTAATCCAGCGGTTGATGTCACCAACTATGTGATGTTGGAGTTGGGTCAGCCCATGCATGCGTTTGACTTGGATAAGTTGCAAGGCACCATTCAAGTTCGTGAAGCCGGTGAGGGCGAAACGGTTGAACTGCTCGATGGTCGTACTGTGGAACTCAGTGGCGACACCACCGTTATAGCCGACGACAGCGGCGCGATTGGTATTGCAGGAATCATGGGCGGGTTGAGTACAGCGGTGGATGAAAACACCACTAATATTTTATTTGAAGCGGCGTTGTTTTTACCCGAACGCACGATTGGTAAACCGCGCCAATACAAGTGTCATACCGAATCTTCGCAGCGATTTGAACGCGGTGTTGACCCTAAATTGCAAAAAGATGCGATGGAATATGCCACAGGTTTACTGATGAATTTGGCGGGTGGTCAGCCCGGGCCGGTTACCGATTGGCAGGACACGCGAGGCCTACCGCTTGGCGAGCCTGTATTGCTTCGTCGCTCGCGATTGCAACGCATTATTGGTGTGGCCCCCGAACCGGATAACGTGGAACGCATACTAAAACGTTTGGGAATTGATGCTGAGGCACAAGGTGATGATTGGACGGTAACGCCGCCCAGCTATCGCTATGATTTGCGCATTGAAGAGGATTTCATTGAAGAGGTTGCGCGGGTTAATGGCTTTGATTCTTTGCCGCGAACCTCCCCGGTGCACAAGCCTGAATTTCGTGAAGTAAAAGAGACTTTCGTTTCTTTAATTTCCATCAAACAACACATGGTGAATCGCGGTTATCAAGAAGTGGTGACCTACAGTTTTGTGGATGCTGAGCAGCAAAACACACTGCGCCCTGATTTAGCCGCGTTACCTTTGGCTAATCCCATTTCATCGGACCTTGCCGTCATGCGCACCACCTTATTGGGTGGTTTGCTGGATACGCAACGTCGTAATCAAAGCCGGCAGTTAAATTCTTTACGTGTGTTTGAAACCGGTTTACGTTTTCTACAAGCCAGTGACGCTGTAACCGATACTCTTCTGGATGCAAGCTTTCACGATGACTTGCAAATCGGGCATGGTTTAATTCAGCAATCGATGCTAGCGGGTTTGGCGGTGGGTTTGCGTGAACCGGAAAGCTGGAACACAACAGCGGATGAAGTGGATTTCTTTGATGTGAAGTCTGATTTAGAAGCGCTGCTCAGTAACGCCAATGGTAATCAAATTACGTTTGGTGAATGCGCATTAGATACCTTGCATCCAGGGCAACGGGCCAGCGTGCTAGCCAATGGTGTGCAAGTGGGTTACATCGGACGTTTGAACCCGGGTTTACAGAAAGCAGTGGACTTGAACACCGCCCCGGTGGTGTTCGAAGTGGCATTAAAAGTCTTGCAAACGTCCACGTTACCCGCGGTAACACCGGTGTCAAAGTTCCCGCACGTGCGGCGTGATTTAGCCTTGTTAGTGGATGACAATATCGCTTGGTCGAAGCTTGAATCGTGCATCCAATCAGCCGCTCCGGCCATTGTCCAATCGGTCAAGCCATTCGACTTATACGAAGGTGATAAAGTGGATGCAGGGAAAAAGAGTGTCGCAATAGGCTTGATTCTGCAAGACTTTTCACGCACTCTAGAAGAGCAAGAGGTTGAGGACGCGGTGGAAAGCATCCTGGCTGCGGTAACATCTCAACTAGGAGCCGAGCTTCGGGGATAGAAGACGGGGATAGAAAGCATGGCGTTAACGAAAGCGGCAATGGCAGAAATGCTATTTGACGAACTTGGGCTGAACAAACGTGAAGCCAAGGAGTTCGTTGATCAGTTTTTTGAAGAAGTGCGTGCCTCTTTAGAATCGGGTCACGACGTTAAGTTATCTGGGTTTGGTAACTTCGTATTGCGTAATAAGAGTGAACGGCCGGGAAGAAACCCAAAAACTGGCGAAGAAATCCCCATAACGGCTCGTCGAGTGGTAACGTTCCGTCCTGGTCAAAAATTGAAACAACGGGTAGAAGCTTATGCTGGAAATTAGCCCCGATATCGAGCTCCCCACCATTCCGAACAAACGCTACTTCACGATCGGTGAAGTGAGCGACTTGTGTGCCGTTAAGCCGCATGTGCTGAGATACTGGGAGCAGGAGTTTCCTGATCTAAAACCGGTTAAAAGACGCGGTAACCGTCGGTACTATCAACGCCATGACGTCATGTTGATTCGTCAAATCCGCAGTTTGTTATACCTAGAGGGTTACACCATCACCGGGGCTCGTCATCATTTAGCTGGCGATGAAGTGAAAGGTGATAACGCTCAAAGCCAGCAGCTTATGCGTCAACTGCGTTCCGAGTTGGAGGATGTGCTGCGAATTCTGCGCACCGCTTAGTTCAAGTGGGCGTAGTCTAGAAATGGCCGAGTGTTTATGACGGTCAATTATTTGTCTTGTTAGCTCAATAGTTTTTGTGTTTCCGGTATCCTTAGGTTTCGGTCGGGGCGTGGCGCAGCCTGGTAGCGCACCACAATGGGGTTGTGGGGGTCGGAGGTTCGAATCCTCTCGCCCCGACCAATTTTCCAACCAAAAATGTACCAACTTGCGAGCAACCCGATGCACTTCTGGAAGAACGGGGCTCTGAGGAAATTTGGCTCAAGAGCAGCTGAACTCCTCAACTATTCCGTGAACTGGCCGATCTTTCCCAAATAGGGTTAATTCGGCTTCGGAGCCAAGACATGCACGCAGACCAACTGCGCGTAGCCATAGACAAGGTTGTTGACACATTAGCAGCCTCGGGAATTCTTACGGCTATACGCGATTATCGCACCGCTAAAGGCGATCAGCGACCCGTTGCGGCTGCCCGATTAGGGCACGCTGGAGCCATGCTGATGGAGCGGATGGGGCAGGTGACCCCAGTAGAAGACACCGCATTGAAGCTGTTACACCTCGATAGTTTGCGTCAAACGAGCTACTGGCAGGATCTTCTTAGCGCAGAAAAACCAGAAAAAGCTCGTGCTGCAGAACTCGTACACCTCTACAGTCGAGTGCTTTTTGCGTCCAATCATTTACCGAATTTTGCGGCGTTACTTAGCCGTGTGACCAACGAAACTGCCAGCAGCGCGTCTGGTTCTGCTTCAGCCGCAGCCTCGCAAGTTGCACCGCTACAAACCGGTGAATCGCGCTTGGCAATCCAGCTCAGTGATGCGGGCGAAAGAGCTTCCGATCCAGATCGCATTGCTCGCTCAATTGATGGCGTCGACATGCTGTATTCCGCCTGTGCCAGCTTGTCGCGCCGTCCTGCCATGGATTTGCGATTGGACTTCATTCATGGGCAGGATGATCGATCGATCGTCTTTACCGGCGAATCTGAAGGCGTGTCGGCTATGGCTGCTGTCATTGATTCCATACCAGCGGCTCTCGCTGGATTAAATGATGATCAAGAGCTTGATTTGGATGCTTTAGTGCAATCACTGCCGATCTTTGATCAACTGCATACATTGGCAGGCCATGGCGCATTCAGTGAAAACGACTTGCGAGATATTCGTGAAACCATGCATCAGGGCGCGTTACTAACCTTAGAAAGTGGGGTCGTGTTGAGCGAAGCACCCACTTCAGGTGCTGTTTCTAATGCCGCTGGTCGTCAAGGCACCAACGGCGCGATACCTCGTGCTGCAGATGCTGCCGTATCGCCGATTGCCCAACCTGCTTCAGCCGCACAGCCAGAATCGGCTCGCGATGAACACTACGAACGTTACTTAGCTGAGCGTGCCGCTATGCAAAATGGCTCAACTGCTCAAGCACCCGTAGCCAAAGCCGCTGATGATCCGTTCCCCATTTTGGGAAATTCTGATAGTGGGTATGCTGCGACGGGCGGAGATGTTGACAAGCAGGCTGCTGTTGAAGAGCTACTGAAGTCGCTGAACCGTCAACGTGACGGTTGAGTAGAATTGGCTCCCCGGGACGGACTTGAACCGCCGACCCAATGATTAACAGTCATTTGCTCTACCAACTGAGCTACCGGGGAACTGAGCCAGAAATGATAGTGGCAATCCCTGTGCCGGTCAACCGAATTTAGCGCTTTTACCTTCAATTCACGAGTGTTCGTGCAGCGGTGGTGTAAAATGGGGGATTCGCAATCGTGTGATCACAAGCTACCCACTTAATGAGCAAAGCCTTCGACCTCCAAACTCGCTACGCCCCCGCCGGGCATCAGCCGGAGGCCATTGCACAGCTCACTAAAGGCATCGGGTCGGGGTTGGCCTATCAAACGCTACTCGGTGTCACCGGTAGCGGTAAAACGTTCACCATCGCGAACGTCATTCAAAACCACCAACGCCCAGCCATTGTGCTTGCGCCCAACAAAACACTGGCCGCCCAGTTGTACGGTGAATTCAAAGAGTTCTTTCCGAACAATTCGGTTGAGTACTTTGTCTCTTATTACGACTATTACCAGCCGGAAGCGTATGTGCCGGCGTCGGACTTGTTCATTGAGAAAGACAGCTCAATTAATGAGCACATTGAGCAAATGCGTTTGTCGGCCACCAAAGCCTTGTTTGAACGCCCAGACGTCATCATCGTTGCCACCGTCTCATCCATCTACGGCTTAGGCGATCCTCAGCAATACCATCAGATGGTGTTGCATCTATCACGCAATGAAGTCATCGATCAACGAAAATTATTACGTCGTTTGGCCGAACTGCAGTATTCGCGCAACGATATGGAGTTAAAGCGCGGTACCTATCGAGTGCGCGGTGAAATCATTGATGTGCATCCAGCCGATTCAGAACGCGAGGCCATTCGCATTGAATTGTTTGATGATGAAATTGAATCATTGAGTCAGTTTGATCCGTTAACCGGTGAGATTTTTCGTAAAGTACCGCGCTTAACGATTTACCCCAAAACGCACTATGTCACTCCGCGCGATCGACTGCTGGCCGCGGTGGATGACATTAAAGAAGAATTACGAGACCGCCTAGAGCAATTACGCGAAGCCGGCAAGTTGGTGGAAGCCCAGCGTTTGCAGGAACGCACGCAGTTCGATTTAGAAATGATTTACGAATTGGGTTATTGCTCGGGCATTGAAAATTACTCGCGCTATTTATCTGGCCGCGAACCGGGTGAGCCACCGCCGTGTTTGTTCGACTACTTACCCGAAGACAGTTTGTTATTTATTGATGAAAGCCACGTTACGGTGCCGCAGTTGGGGGCTATGTTCAAAGGGGATCGTTCGCGCAAAGAGAACCTAGTAAATTTTGGTTTTCGTCTGCCATCGGCGTTGGATAATCGGCCGCTGAACTTCCAAGAATTTGAAATGCTGGCACCGCAAACCGTTTATGTGTCCGCGACGCCCGGGAATCATGAAAACGCACACACCGACAAAACCGTTGAATTGGTCGTTCGCCCAACCGGTTTGCTGGACCCGGAAGTGGAGGTGCGACCGGTTCGCACACAAGTCGATGATGTGCTGTCTGAAATCAACACTCGGGTGGCGCTTAATGAACGCGTGCTGATCACAACGCTGACGAAACGGATGTCGGAAGATCTCACAGACTACCTATCGGATCACGGTGTGAAGGTGCGCTATCTGCATGCCGATGTGGATACGGTGGAACGTAGCGAGATCATTCGAGACTTACGCTTAGGCGTTTTTGATGTGGTGGTGGGTATAAACTTATTGCGAGAAGGCTTGGACCTGCCGGAAGTGAGCTTGGTGGCCATACTGGATGCCGATAAAGAGGGCTTTTTGCGTGGAGAACGTTCTCTGATTCAAACCATCGGGCGGGCGGCTCGAAATTTGAAGGGTAAGGCCATACTATACGGTGATAAGGTCACGGTATCGATGCAAAAGGCCATTGACGAAACCACTCGGCGTCGTGCCTTGCAAACGGCCTATAACGAAGAACACGGCATCACGCCAACGGGCATTGTTAAGTCTGTGGCCGATGTCATGGAAGCCGGTGGAAGTGCGCGTCCTGGCAAGAAAGCACGCGGTAAGGACAAAGCAAAATCGACGTCCAAGCCGGTTGAGCATTTATCAGCTACCCAGGCGGCTAAGAAAATTAAGCAGCTTGAAAAGCAAATGTATGAGGCAGCGCGAAACTTAGAGTTTGAAAAAGCGGCCAGTTGTCGCGACGAACTTGAACTGTTACGCGCAAACCTATTCCAAGAAACAAATTTACCAGCCTAGAAAACTTCTAGTTAACGAACATTTTTCGACGGAGACAACCATGTTAGAAGCCTATCGACAACACGTCGCTGAGCGAGCCGCTGAAGGGCTTGTGCCTAAGCCCCTGGATGCTGAGCAAACTGCCGGATTGATAGAGCTGCTCAAAGCGGCACCAGCCGGTGAAGAGGACTTCTTGATGGAGCTTCTAACCGAGCGCGTTCCTCCCGGTGTGGATGAATCTGCCTATATCAAAGCGGCGTTTTTAGCCGATGTGGCCGCGGGTGAAGCCGAGTGCTCATTAATCAGCAAAGTGCGCGCGGTTGAGATATTGGGCAGCATGTTAGGGGGTTACAACATCATCCCCATGATCAAAGCCTTAGGGGATGCGGAAACCGCCGATGCAGCCGTTACGGGTTTATCGGGCACCTTGCTGATGTTCAGCGCCTTTCACGATGTGCAAGAACTCGCCGATGGTGGCAATGAGGCTGCTAAGCGTGTGATGCAAAACTGGGCGGACGCCACCTGGTTCACAGATGAAGATCCGGTTGCTGAAAAAATTACGGTATCGGTGTTCAAAGTTCCGGGTGAAACCAATACCGATGATTTGTCACCAGGAATGGATGCGTGGTCACGCCCTGATATTCCATTACACGCCCAAGCAATGCTGAAATTCCCACGTGAGGGTGTCTCGGATGATCCCATCGGTGACATCGCACGACTCAAAGAAAAAGGTCATCCCGTCGCTTATGTAGGCGATGTGGTCGGCACAGGTTCATCTCGAAAGTCTGCCACTAACACGGTGTTATGGCACATGGGTAACGACATTCCCGGTGTACCCAATAAACGCGATGGGGGTTATTGCTTAGGCACTAAAATAGCGCCGATTTTCTACAACACTATGGAAGATGCGGGTGCCTTGCCGATTGAATGTAATGTGGATGGCATGGCCACCGGCGATGTGATTGATATCTATCCCTATGAAGGGAAAGTAACTAAGCACGGAACCGATGAAGTGATTTCGACGTTCGAATTTCCGTCCGATGTGTTACTCGATGAAGTACGCGCAGGTGGACGAATTCCACTCATCATTGGACGTGGTTTAACCGATCGTGCGCGTAAAGCGATGGGTTTACCCGTGTCTGATGTATTCAAGCGACCCGCTGCCGCGGATGAAAGCAGCAAAGGGTTTACGCTGGCGCAAAAAATGGTGGGTAAGGCGTGCGGTGTTGCCGGAGTTCGCCCAGGCCAATACTGTGAACCTCATATGACCACAGTAGGTTCGCAAGACACCACAGGCCCCATGACGCGGGATGAATTAAAAGATTTAGCCTGCTTAGGTTTCTCTGCGGATTTAGTCATGCAGTCTTTTTGTCACACAGCGGCCTATCCGAAGCCTGTGGATGTAGACACACAACACACATTGCCTGATTTTATGACCACCCGAGGCGGTGTGTCGCTGCGCCCGGGTGATGGCATCATTCACTCTTGGTTGAATCGTATGTTACTGCCTGACACGGTGGGAACCGGCGGTGATTCACACACCCGTTTCCCGATGGGTATTTCCTTCCCAGCGGGTTCTGGCTTGGTGGCGTTCGCTGCCACAACGGGTGTTATGCCGCTTAACATGCCTGAATCTGTATTAGTGCGCTTTACTGGAAAAATGCAGCCAGGCATCACACTGCGCGATTTGGTTAACGCGATTCCTCATGCAGCACTACAACGTGGCTTGCTCACGGTTGAGAAAAAGGGCAAGAAGAATGTGTTCTCTGGCCGGTGTTTAGAAATTGAAGGTTTGGATGACTTAAAGCTAGAGCAGGCGTTTGAATTAGCCGACGCATCGGCTGAACGATCTGCCGGGGGCTGCACTATAAAGTTGAACCCAGATTCATTAAAGGAATACATCACATCCAACATCACATTACTGCGTTGGATGATTGATCAAGGTTACACCGATGCCAAAACGCTGGAGCGTCGTGCCCGCGAGATGGAAGCTTGGTTAAAGAATCCAACCTTGTTGGAAGCGGATGCCGATGCGGAATATTTTGAAACCATTGAAATCGATCTGAATGAAATCAAAGAGCCATTGCTGGCGTGTCCTAATGATCCAGATGATGTGAAGTGGTTGTCTGAAGTGGCTGGTGACACGATTGATGAGGTGTTTATCGGTTCTTGCATGACGAACATTGGTCATTATCGAGCCGCCGGTAAGTTGATACAAGAATCCGGTGAGTATGTGGATACGGTTTTATGGATCGCGCCACCGACTCGTATGGACGAGCACCAACTGAAGGAAGAGGGTTACTACAACATCTTCGGCGCAGCCGGTGCTCGATTGGAAATGCCGGGCTGTTCCTTGTGCATGGGTAACCAAGCGCGAGTGAAACCCGGTGCAACGGTGGTATCGACATCAACGCGAAATTTCCCTAACCGTTTAGGCAAAGGCGCTAACGTGTATTTATCTTCCGCAGAATTGGCCGCGGTGGCTGCCTTGTTGGGTAAGCTGCCCACGGTTGAGGAATACATGAAGTATGTGGAAAACCTCGATGCCATGAGTGCTGAAATTTATCGTTACTTGAACTTTAATGAAATCGAATCGTTCCAAAATGCGGCGGACGATGTTGAGACAAAATTTAAAGACATTCCGTTAACGATTCAGATGACCGCATAAGCACGGCATTGCCCTGCGGTTTTTGAAACCACTAAAACGGCGCGAATTTTTCGCGCCGTTTTTTTTAACCTTGCATCCAATCATTCGCCGCTCTGACGTAGGAGGCGCGGGCTAAGACTAATTTGGGCCGGGTTCCACCGCATTGTCGCCAAAGCACCACTGAACGTAAGCCGCCCAGTAGCGATGCTCGGATGGTGGCCGCAATTTTTTCATCATTTAAAAACCCGGGGTCGCCACTGACCATAATTCGTGGTGATAAATGACTGATACAGTTACGATATAAGTCAGCCAGTTTATTAATCATGATGACATCGGTGGGTTCAAAATCTAACGATTGTGCTTGGCTGATCCCAAGGCGCAGTTGCTCTAAGGTGGAGCCATCATTGAGCACATTGCTGCCCAATTGAATAAGTGAAAGGGCATAGCGCGCTAAATCCAAATCGCGTGCTTCGTCCAAGCCGCCAAACTGATTCTTTAATACACGCAATCCCCGACGCACGCCTGTGGGTGAGCCGCCGTAGGCATCGATGACCGCATCGGCTTGCAGGGTCATGATCGATCGAATGGTCGCCGTTAAATCCTCGTCATCACAGCGTCCTGTGGTGGCCAATGATTTACACACATGAACCGACTGAAATACACCGGCCAGTGCAAGTGCTTGATTCGGGATGGATTTGATGGTCGACATGGTTATTTTATAAATGCCTGTTCAGTGCGTAAAATCGCTGATCACACCGCCGCCTAAGCATTCTTGGTTTTGATATAGCACCAAGGCTTGGCCGGGGGTGACCGCCCGTATGGGCTCAGCGAAGCTTACCTTCATTCGTCCATCCGGATCGATGGAAATACCACAGGGTACATCGGGTTGACGGTATCGTACTTTAACCGACAGCGGCCCCAAGCCCAAGTTAGGCACCGTGCCTTGAATCCAATGCACATCATGCACCCAGCAGTCGCTGCGCAGTAGGTAGGGGTGATTGTGCCCTTGGCCAACAATCAGTGTGTTGTTCGGTACATCTTTGCCCAGCACATACCAAGGTTCTTCGCCCGCGCCCTGGCGCCCGCCAATTCCCAGCCCTTGGCGTTGCCCTAGCGTGTGAAACATCAAACCATTATGGGTTCCCATCGCGTCTCCGGAATCGCTGATAATCGGGCCCGGTTGTGCGGGCACATAGTCAGCTAAGAAGGCGGTAAATTTTCGCTCGCCGATAAAGCAAATGCCGGTGCTGTCTTTCTTAGCGTGCACGTGCATGGAAGCTTGTTTAGCCCGTTCACGCACCTCAGATTTTTCCATTGCTCCGACGGGGAAGAGGGTGCGAGCCACTTGCTGGTGGCCAATCGCGGATAAAAAGTAACTTTGGTCTTTGTTTTCATCCAAACCCCGCAGCAAGCTGGCACCAGATTCGCCCTGACCAACACGGGCGTAGTGGCCGGTGGCGATGAAATCTGCGCCTAATTCGGTGGCGTGATCTAAAAACGCTTTAAATTTAATTTCCCGATTGCATAAGATGTCAGGGTTCGGTGTTCGACCGGCTTTGTATTCATTTAAAAAATGCGTGAACACTCGCTGCCAATACTCGTCAGCAAAATTAACTGTTTGCAAGTCAATGCCGAGTTTGTCGGCCACCGCTCGTGCATCGCGATAGTCTTGGCGAGCCGTGCACTGCTCATCGTCATCTTCCCAGTTTTGCATGAAGATGCCAGAGACCTTGTAACCCAGCTCAACCAGGCGTGCGGCCGCCACGGACGAATCTACGCCACCGGACATCCCAACAATGACGTCAGTTTGTGCGGGGTTATGTACGATGGGGTGTTGAACTGAAGTTGTCATTTGGCGTTATAAGTGGGTAATAAGGTCAGCATCGCTTTGTTTTCGGCGCACCCGGGCTGGTGGTGGCTCACTTTGGCGAGCAAAAAAATCTTTGTCTAACAGCTGCAAAAATTGTTTAGCTTGAGGGGATAAAAATTTCCCCCGGCGCATCACCACCCCGTAACTTCGAGTGGGAAAGTAGTCGTCCATATTGCGCACTGATAAATTTTCGAACCCGCGTAAACACACGCTGGTGACAATGCTGATGCCTAAGCCTTGTTCAACATATTGCTTGATGACTTCCCAGCCGCCCACCTCTAGCACCACATCATAGGGTACGCCGTGTTGTTGGAATACCAAATCCACTTGGCTCCAAGTGCTTAAGTGGCGGGGAGGTAAAATCAATCCGTACGGGGATAGATCTTCCAGTTTGATATGCTTTTTTGATTCCAAAGGGTGCCCTTTGCACGTGATCAGCGCGGGTTTGAAATCGAAAATCGGGTGATAAACCACGTCATCGGGCACGTCCAACATCGAGCCAACTGCAAAATCCACCTCATCGGCACGCAGTTTTGCCATGCCGTCTTGGCCGGTCACGTTGTGCAGTTTTAAGTCAATCTGAGGAAACTGCGAGCTAAACTTTTGCACCGCATCGGGCAACAAATACAATAAGGTCGCCTCACCTGAGGCGATATCTAGGGGGCCGTTTTGCACGGTGCCAAGCCGAGCTGCGAAGGTGTCGGTCAGGCGATTAAACCCGTCCACCAAAGGATGGGCCATCTCCAACAGTAGGTCTCCTGCCGGTGTCAGACGAATACGTGGGCCACTGCGTTCGAACAATAACGTGTCCAGATGCTTTTCTAGGGCCTGTATTTGCAAAGAAACAGACGGTTGGCTGAGCTGCAGGCGCTCAGCGGCTTTGGATATGCTGCCGGTTTGCGCAGCGTGGCAGAATGCACGCAATTGTCGAAGTAAGTTGGTGTTTCCGGTTTCATTGGAAGCCATAGAATGTCAGCCGGCTTTATTAATAAATTAAATAGTAATGAATATAAGTATTATAAATAGTTTGATGCGTGACTGGGGTACCGATCCATTGTTCTGGATTGGCATCATCGGCCTGCCGTTGGTGTGGTTTGCCTTCACAGGCCGCACGTCTTGGGGGGCTCGCCGCTTCCTGCCGGCCATTTTCTCCCTACTGTGGGTGATGGTCTTGGTGCTGGTTTCCGCCCCGGTTGTGGTTAACCCGCAGGTGGATGCCTGGGAAACCCAGTTTCCGTTGGATGAAAGCTGTGCGTCAGACTCACCGATTGTGTTGCTCGGGGCTGGTCTTCATAGATACGCCACCGATGCGGAGCAGACCGAGTATCTGTATCCATCGGCGCATGTGCGCAGCGCAAGAGCTGCGGCTATGGCAGTCATGTCGCTGGATGCGCCCATTTTGGTGTCTGGTGCGGGTCTTCAAAAAATTACGGAAGCGGACATGATGCAAGCTTACCTACGCCAACGCGGCGTGCAGCCAAGCCGTGTGGTGCTAGATGCAGCGTCCAGAAATACGCGCGAAAGTGCACTGAAAGTCGCGGCGATTGTGAATGAGAAGGGGTGGGGCGCTAAGCTGCGTCTAGTGACATCGGCCGTACACATGCCACGTGCAATGGGGGTTTTTCAAACCAGTGGGTTGGAGCCCTGTGCTATACCGGTTGAACCCTTAGCGGTTCGCGATGTACCGTGGTATGCCATGGCTCCGCAAACGACTGCCTTGTCGAAATATCGAACCTATCTGCACGAACGCATTGGCGTTTGGGTTTATCAATCGAAAGGATGGCTTTAACGTCCCTGGTAAAGCCACCGCATTGTGCAACGATTAAACTTTATAGTATTCGCGATACCACTCAACAAAATTGGCGATGCCCTCTTCAACACTGGTATCGGGCTTGTAATCCACATCGCGCACTAGGTCCGACACATCGGCATAGGTATCCGGAACATCGCCCGCTTGCAGTGGCAATAAGTTCTTTTCTGCCTTTTTGCCTAAGCACTCTTCCAGCACATGGATGTAGTGTTCCAAGTCGACCGGTTTGTTGTTACCAATGTTGTATACCCGATACGGGGCTGCACTGGTCGCAGGGTCTGGATTATTGCTGTCCCAATCGGGATTGCCGGTGGCGACGTTGTCTAGCGTTCGGATCACACCCTCAACGATATCGTCTACATAAGTGAAGTCACGCTTGTGTTTGCCGTGGTTAAACACATTAATTGGCTCGCCTGCCAAAATACTTTTAGTAAATAAAAATAAGGCCATATCAGGTCGACCCCACGGACCGTAGACTGTGAAGAAACGCAGGCCAGTGGTGGGAATATTGAACAAATGGCTGTAGGTGTGGGCCATTAATTCATTGGATTTTTTCGTCGCGGCATACAGGCTAACTGGGTGATCTACCGGTTCATGAACCGAAAACGGCATGTTGGTGTGGGATCCGTAAACCGAGCTGGTAGATGCGTAAACCAAATGTTCAACATCGTTGTAGCGACAACCCTCAAGAATGTTCAGATAACCCAGCACATTCGCATCAATGTAGGCGTAGGGGTTTTCCAACGAATAACGCACACCGGCTTGAGCCGCAAGATTTACTACCCTGTTAGGTTTGTGTTTCTTAAAAGTCTCTGCAATCAGTTCTTTGTTTTCTAAATCACCGCGAACCTCGGTAAAGCCTTTATGGGCTTTGACTCTGGCCAGGCGTGCTTCTTTTAACGTGGGGTCGTAGTAGTCGTTGACGTTATCAACACCAATCACCTCGTCACCGCGCGCTAACAGACGCAATGCGAGGGTAGATCCGATAAATCCGGCGGTACCAGTAACTAGAATTTTCATAGCGATTGCTGCAGATCCTTAAAGATGAACTGGGTTGTGCTTAAAGTCGAGCATCCACTGCGTCTTTGGGCAATAAACTTTTGATGTCATACAACACATGGCCGTCTTTCCCGAGTGCTCGAATTGCTTCTGCACCCATCGCCAAATATTGGTCATGACCAACAGCCAACACTATGGCGTCGTAATGATTGGGCTTTAATTCGCTGGTTAGCGTTAAACCGTATTCATGTGCCGCTTCTGCGCTGTCCACCCACGGGTCATGCACATCGACGTTTGCGTGATAGCTTTGCAGCTCATTAATGATGTCGATGACCCTTGTGTTTCGGATGTCTGGGCAATTTTCTTTGAATGCAAGCCCAAGCACCAGGATATTGGAGTCGACCACATGACGTTTGCTGCGTGTGAGCATCTTAATCACTTGTTCGGCCACGTAACCACCCATGCCATCGTTAATTTGCCGCCCAGACAGAATCACTTGCGGGTGATAACCAATTTCTTGCGCTTTGTGGGTGAGGTAGTAAGGGTCGACGCTGATGCAGTGACCACCAACTAACCCAGGTCGGAAATTTAAAAAATTCCATTTAGTACCAGCTGCTTCGAGTACTTCCAGGGTATCGATATCAAGACGATCAAAAATTAATGCCAGTTCGTTAATGAGCGCGATGTTCACATCACGTTGTGTGTTTTCAATAACCTTGGCAGCCTCCGCCACTTTAATGCTGCTGGCTAAGTGTGTCCCCGCCGTAATAATGCTTCCATACAGCTCATCGACAGCTTTTGCCACATCGGGGGAAGAGCCTGCTGTTACCTTCATTATGTTCGCAACTCGGTGTTCTTTATCACCGGGGTTTATACGTTCGGGGCTATAGCCTGCGTGAAAATCTTGACCAAACGTTAAGCCAGAAACCCGTTCCAATATCGGCACACACACTTCTTCAGTGGCACCCGGGTAGACCGTGCTTTCGTAAATAACCACGGTGTCTTTTTTCAAGATAGAACCGATCGCTTCACTGGCTTTGACCAACGGTGTCAGGTCGGGCTGTTTGTGATCATTAATGGGCGTGGGCACCGTCACGATGAATACTTTGCAATCACTGAGGTCCGATAAATCTGAGGAGAACGACAAATTATTGGCGCCGCTCAGTTCCTCCGCGTCAACTTCGCGTGTTCGGTCTTGGCCTTTGTTCAGTTCAGCGATACGCCCTGCATCAATATCAAAGCCAATGGTTTTTCGGTTTTTACCGAACTCTACCGCTAGAGGCAGGCCGACGTAACCCAGGCCGATAATGGCCAGAGAGTCAGTTTCCTTAATCGTGAACATGTACTATCCGAGGGCAAGTGGCAAATGCGGCACGACAAAGCGTCAGCCGCTGAAAATTAATATGGCGTCATTATAGGTCAGGCGGTTTAGCCACGGTGTGCATTAGTCGGCAAACGAACCGTGCTATTGGTCTCGGAAACGAAGGTTTACTCTTTAAAGTACCGTGTAAAACTGTCAATCCTTTCTATTAGGTTCCATTCTTCAAGAAATAGGCCGATAGAATGTAAGACAACCGTCATAGTCATAACACCGGACACGTCGAACTCGTGGCAACTCTAAAATTTTTTAAATTACACCTTCGGGTGCCTTTTTTGCTTTTAGCTTTGCTTGAGTTCTTTATTTGTGTCAGTGCCGTTTATGTGGCGGTCTATGTTCGCTTCAACGGCCGAAGCCTCACTGAAGTTGAGCATCTTCAGTCGCCTGTCATTACGTCTATTTTGTTCGGTCTTGTGATGCCAACCACAATGATGGCTATGGGGCTGTATCAAAGCCGTTTTCGTGCTGGCGTCATGGGCGTGTTTCTGCGCTCAATCATCGGTTTTATCTGCGGCGCAGCCTTTCTTGCCTTGTTGTACTACGTCAGTCCTTCGCTGTACTTGGGGCGAGGTGTGTTCGGTCTGGCCTTGCTTATCGCCTTTTTTATGGTGGGCACGATTCGGCCTATCTTCTTTTATTACGTCGACCGCGACATCATGAAAATTCGCGTGTTGGTGCTTGGCGCGGGCCGACGTGCAGCCTCCATAACCCAGCGATTGCGAAGAAAGGTGGACAAACGGGGATTTCGAATAGCAGGATACGTACCTGCTGACAAAGACACCTCCTCTGAATCGGTATCGGATTCACTGGACGAGTCGCTGGTTTTGGATCTAGGCGACAGATCGTTACTGGAGTATTGCCTAGAGAACAGCATTGACGAAATCGTTGTAGCGGTTGACGAGCGTCGGGGTCGTGTGCCGATGGATGAACTTCTATCGTGTCGTCTACATGGAATCGATGTGATTGATGTCTTAGGGTTTTTCGAGCGCGAACAGGGCAAGCTCCCGCTGGATTTATTGCGTCCGGAATGGTTGGTTTATTCCGATGGATTCGCCAGAACTGGGTTTCAGGATTTCACGAAACGTTTGTTTGATGTGATTGCCAGTTTGCTTATTTTGGCGATCACCTGGCCCTTTATGGTGTTCGCTTTTTTCGCCATCAAATTGGAAGAGGGGTGGGATGCGCCGATTTTTTACCAGCAAACTCGAGTGGGTTTTCTGGGCAAACCGTTTGGCGTATTGAAATTTCGCAGCATGAGCATCAATGCAGAAAAGGATGGAGTTGCGCAGTGGGCCACAAAAAACGATTCTCGCGTCACCCGCGCTGGTGCGATCATGAGAAAAACCCGAATTGATGAGCTGCCGCAAATACTGAACGTGTTACGCGGCGACATGAGCTTTGTTGGGCCAAGGCCGGAGCGGCCTGAATTCGTTAGCCAGCTGTCGAAAGAGATTAAGTTCTATGATGAGCGACATGCTGTGAAGCCGGGGATCACCGGCTGGGCGCAGGTGAGTTACCCCTATGGTGCGTCAAAAGAAGATTCTGAGCAAAAGCAGGAATTTGATCTGTATTACATTAAAAACCACACGCTCTTCTTGGATACTTTGATTTTGCTGCAAACCGCGGAAGTGGTGCTATTCGGAAAAGGTGCTCGGTAATTCTCAATATCGAACGGGCACTCTCATCCTAGTTTTTATTTCTTCGGCATAAATTCACTGGGCTCGGTAGAGCGTAAAACTTCGATGGCATTCTCTCGAGTTTGCTCAGCGACCCGCTTTTCCAACTCCAAAAACAATAAAACCACCCCAAATAAGCCTATCAAGGGGATCACCCAAAGCCAATAAGGACGCTTCTTCGATGGTTTCTCGCCCTGTTGGGCGAAAAATTCTTCCTCCACCGTAGCGCTGCCGTATTTTCCCGGTTTTTTCGTTGGTTCGGGTGGGGTTCCAGTGGACTGCGAAGGGGAAAAATCCTGAAACGAAGGGTTTTGAAGCGGCAGACGCCGATTCTCACGGTGGAAATTACGTAAATTATTGTAAGATTTTGTGACGTCAATAAAGCGGGATTGAGCAAGTTGCCTCTCCCGCGGTCTATCGGTAAATCGGTCGGGATGCCAACGATTCACGAGTCTGCGGTAGTTTTCCTGAGCTTCCTGCCAGTTGGCATCCCGGCCCAAATCTAGCATTTGATAATCACGCTCGAAGATGTTACTCACCGGGTACTCCAATTTCCGAATCGGATGACCTTACAATTGGCGCCCGATAAACAAGCGCCAATGGTACCGGCTCAAACGTTCTTGTAATAAAACTAGCGGATAGTCTCAATTCAATCGTCAGCAATTAGCAACTTAGTTGTAACTCTGCATAAGTTCTCATCATTAGTAATCGGCAGAAGTTACTGTGATTGCAATAAAAATTTGCATCAGCGCGGGGGCGCACAGTAGATCATGTTCACAAATAGCATAAAACTGGTACTTTCATTCACTATTTTGGCCATAACCGCCTGCACAGGCTCAGGAGGCCAACTTCGGCCGGAAGACCGTCCCCCTGAAATACAGGCCTCTGCGACCCCTGAGTACCGATTAGGGTCCGGAGATGTGGTCTCCGTCAATGTTTGGAAGAATCCCGACCTCACAGTTACAGTTCCGGTCCGACCCGACGGGTTCATTTCTGTACCTTTAGTTGGGGATGTGCTGGCTGGTGGACGTACACCTGCGCAGATTGCTGCCGATACAGAAGGTAAGTTGTTGCAGTTTATCCGCACTCCCAAAGTGTCAATTATTGTGGAGGAGCTCAATAGCGCTGAATTTCAGAATAGAGTACGCATAGTCGGCGGCATTGCAGAACCGAAGTCTATTTCACACCGTGATGGGATGACGGTCATAGATTTGGTTTTGGAAGCCGGCGGCGTGAACGAGTTCTCGTCACCAGAAGGCGCTCGCCTGTATCGTACAATAGACGGTCAGCCGAGGGTGTTTCCGGTGTACCTGCAAAGTATTTTGCAGGACGGGGTTTTGGACACAAACTATACGCTGTTACCGGGTGACGTAATTTCCGTACCCGAGCGCAGATTTTAGAAAGTTAACTTAACTGTGCTTTTTTGCAAACAACAACAACGATAAACGCGAAAACGACTAATTGTCTAAGGGATCATGAGTAACATTACATTAGATGAATTGAGGCCACTGCTGGTCCGTGAAGGGCTTGCACGACGTGGTTCTCTCGTGCTGATCTTCGCCATTTCAGCATTGATATTTTTAGCGATAGCTTTTGCGTGGAAGAAGTCATACGTGTCCTACGCGCAAATTTATGTTGATGATCAGCGCCCGGTAAAGTCTTTGTTAGAGACCGATACTGGTGCAAACTCTGATCAAGCCAACTTAGCGAAAGAGGAATTGTTCAATTCGTCCATCATGGATCGAATCTTGGACGAGGTCGGCTTCGCGGATGAAAACACCACAGGCTCGGAACGCGAGCGTTTGGTGAACGAGATTCAAGGCGATACTGAGGTCTACAACATCAACAACCAGTTGATTGAGATCCTATTCGAGCATCACGACCCTGAAACCGCTTTTAAAACAACGGCTCTCTATGCCGACCTATTTTTGGACAAAGCGATGCGCCAGTCCACCCGGGAAACCACTGAGAACTTTGAGCTGATCATCGATCAGGTCGAAACTTTGCGAGCTAAACTGGAGGACTCCGAAGCCAAAATTCAACGCTTCAAAAGTCAGTACCCAGGATTAGGCGCGACGGTTGAAGGCAATGTGGAAACACGCGTTATAGAGCTACGTCGTGAACTCGAACAAACTCAGTTGCAAGCTGCCCAGGCCGAGCAACGCAGCCGCGCATTGCAACGTGAGGTGGCGTCCGAATCGTCTACCTTGGCGCGTGACGCGGTAGTAAGTCAATATCAAAACCGCATGTACGATTTACAATCACAGATTGAATCATTGCGATTAAATTACACCGACGATTACCCTGATATCGTTCGTTTGAAACAACAATTGAGCGATATCGAAGTGCAGTCTCGACAAGCGGCCTCAGGGAGTGGACTGTCGGGGTTGAGTGGTGCGAACGTTGTTAGTCCGGTGTTCCAGCAGCTTCGCAGTGATTTGGCGCTGACTAAAGCTAATGCAGAATCTTTGCGTTCTCGATCCAATCAGCTGCAAGTGCTGCTGAAGAAAGAGATCGAACGCTCAGCGGACACTTCGAAAGTGGAACGGGAGTACACCGATTTGGTTCGTGACTACGAACGCATCAAACTTCAATACAACGAACTGGCGCAAGCGCAGGATGATGCACGAATTGCCATGGTTGTGAGCAAGGACAAGCAAGGCGTGTTGTATCGAATCGCCGAGCCTGCTAACTTCCCGCAAAATCCCAATGGGTTGCGATTTATTCACATTGCTGCCGGTGGTCTCATTTTAAGTTTATTGTTGCCGTTTATCTATCTATTAGTGTTCTTGAAACTCGATCCACGTATACGTACTCAGTCGTCAATAACTGAAGTGCTGGAATTGCCTTTGCTGGCAACGGTTCCTCACATGGATAGAGCTCGTGAACGTAAGTTCTGGTTAAACAGTACTGCAGGCGTTGTCACTGTGGTGGCCTCTGTATTTGTCGTTTATGTTGTCGTTGCGCTTATTAAATTCGCCACAGCAACCAATCTTATTGGAGGAGGTGTGGCATGACGGATAGAGCAAAAATTGCCAATGTTCGTTCCATTGTTCAGCAAAAGTTGAGCAAAGGTGAACGCCGTGCGGCGAAACAGCGGCAGGAAATGGTCCCTGTTAGTCGCAAGCATTCGAATGGACCACACCAGCTTAGAGTCGCACCCGATTCTGTGAGCTTGGCGGATCGCCATACGGCGGAACTGGCCAACATGGAAGAAGCGCGTCTGTTTACAGACCGCGAGCTTGAATTGTTGGGTGTTGTTCATCCACGCTTGAAAAACCGTGCCATGGTGGACGCCATGCGTCAACTTCGGACGAAGTTGTACACACTGAATCCTACGGAAAATTTCAGTGTCATGGTTTGTTCCGTGGTGCCCGAAGGCGGCGGCAGCTTTGTTGCCACCAATTTGGCAGCCACCATCGCCTTCGACAAAGCGAAAACCTCCCTGTTGGTTGACGCCAATTTGAATGGCACGCTTATGCCGCGTCTACTGAAACTCATTGGCCGAGAAAATGCCTTAGGCGTAACCGATTATCTGGAAAGCCCATCTGTTGGTGTAGAGAACATCGTTAGCCCCAGCGGCATTCCACGTATGCGCTGTGTGCCCTTGGGGCATCAGCCGGAAAATTCTGCTGAGCACTTTACTTCCGCTCGGTATCGGCAAATGATGATTGACATCAAGACGCGCTATGACAACCGTTACGTGGTGGTCGATGGCCCGGCACTCAGTTCTTCCACAGATGCCCGTATTCTCTCCGATTTGTGCGATTACACCGTATTAGTTGTCCCTTATGGCAAAGTCACACCGGGGACATTAGATTCGTTAGTTGATGAAATTGATGAGCGAAAGCTCGCCGGTATCGTGATTAACGATCAGCCCAGCTGACTATGAAACAGCGAGTTCTAATAGCTTCCGTGCTGGCGGCATGCCTTGCGCCATGCACGACTGTTCGTGCGCTTGATATCGGTTTAGAGGCTGAGCTGCGACTGGATTCCTCTGACAACATTGGACGAAGTGATGTTGGAAGTGAAGAGGACGGTCAAATTGGGTACGCTTTATTCGGTGTGTTTGGCGAACAACGTGGGCGTTTTCTACAAGGCGGTTTTTCTGGTGAATTAGAAACTCGCAGGCTGCTTAGCGACAACGATGCCGAAGCTTCTACCTTGAATAACTTCTATGGTGCGGCTAACTTGCTGTTGTCGCGATCGTTTTCTTGGTACTTCGCAGATGTCTTGGGTACGGTTAGAACAGGTGACGGCATATTACCTGTTGACGATGACGAAATCACCGCGCGTCGAAACGTGTTCGTTACCGGACCTTCATTCAATTATTCGTTGGATTCGTTCAGCACCGTCAATGCGCAAGTGCTGTATTTCAATCAAAGTCAAGACGATCGTGATTTAGCCTCATTGGTGACCACCCAACTCGATTGGCGGCAGGACACCAGTGGCGGCAACACATTTGGTGTTTCCGTAAACAATATTTTCACTGACGAACCGACCGGCGACGATGATGAAGAAATCGACAGTGACAACAATCGATTCTCAGCTAACGTGTTTTGGGAACGCGCTCGTGGGCGGATGAATTACTATGGCTCTCTTGGGGCGACTCGCTACGATGTTAATGAAGCTGTCATTAACGGTGCGAATGCGGCATTTAGAATCAGCCGACAATTTACTGCAGTATCCGACTTAAGCTTTTCAATCGGCACCGATTTAAGTGATGAGAACATCTCAACCATCGATTCATTAATTAACGATGGTGCTGGCGTAGAGCCTGAAGCTGCCGGTGTATTTCAAAGAAACAGTGCATCTCTGATCTATTCCTTTGGTGGTGCTCGCACTTCGGTTGAAACTGGATTCGTGGCTACAGATGCTCAGTATCAATCACTGTCTGGAATCAGTGATCAGTTTGACGCCACATTAGAAGATAACTTAACGCTGGCTGTATACGGTGTGCTGTCACGTCGTTTCACTTCTCGAATTAGTACAGATTTAGGTCTACGTTTTGAAAATCAGAGCTTCGCTAATCGACCGGATGAATCCGACTCGATTGTTGCAAATGCATCAATAGGCTTTCAAATCAATCAATCCTTTAACTTGGGTTTGGGTGTTCGAACCGCTCGCTCGGAAGGAATTAATACTCGCGAAGCGGATGTGCCGGGTGAGGATGGAGCATTTGAAACGATTGAAAATCGCGCGCAGATACAACTGCGTTGGGCGCCACCCAGCCGGGCAACGAAAGAAACCGTCGTTCAATTAAAGCAGTTGTTACGTTAAGCGAATGGGCAAGTACGTGGCCATTGATAATCGTATAGACACGATTAAAACAAACGCTGCGCCAATACGTGTTTTATTTGTCGTTGACAGTACGTTTCCTGGAGCCGGGGGTGCTGAAGCTCAAGCGCGGAAGTTGGCGCGCGCGCTGAATTCTCAAAATGCCCAAATCGAATTTGTCTCACCCCGCACGGTGTTGGAGCTACCGGTTAATGACACGGTAGATGGAACGCCTTGTCACCGCATACATTACCCACACATCAAGTTTATCGGTGCGGGTATTTTATTAGTTCGTTTCGCTTTTTACCTGTTTAAGCGACGCAATGACTTTGATGTGGTGCATGTCCATATAACCCGGCTTTTGGCGACCGTGGCTGTGTTGATGCGCCCCTTAACAGGTCTGCCGGTAATTGCAAAAATCTCAGGCTACTTTGAGTTCAAAGGGGGCATTCTCGATCCTGATTCGAAGAACCCTGCCAATGCCTTTTTACGCAGCACGTTGCGCCGCATAGATTATGTTCAAACCATCAGCGTACAAACAAGAGAGCGATTGCTCGAAGCTGGCTTTGCCGAGAAGCAAATCAAATTCATTCCCAACGGAATCGATTCGGCTGAAAGTATCGAAAAACTCGAGCTGACTTCCGATGAGGCGGATGCGGATAAAGACACCATGGTTTTTGGCTACTGCGGTCGCTTGCGTCAAATAAAAGGCGTTGAAGTACTAATTGACGCATTCAGTGCCTTTGTCAAAACTAATCCCGACGTGCCTGCGAAACTCAGAATTGCGGGTGGCGGGATACTTTTTGAGAAGCTGACACAACAGGTGCAAGCTATTGGGCTTACAGATTGCATTGAGTTTCTGGGAACCGTAGAAGATACGCATGATTTCTACAGCACGCTCGACGTGTATATTCAGCCCTCATTTGCTGAAGGTCTTCCAAACTCGGTTATCGAAGCTATGGTCTGTGGGCTTCCGATACTTGCGACTAACATTGGTGGTAACAAAGACTTGGTTAATCACGATAAGGAAGGCTGGTTGTTTGAAGCTGGAGATAGCGAAGCTCTGAGTGCATTGATGCAGCGATGCATTGATGAACCCACTGAACTTACCCGATTTGGTGAAAACGGGCGAGCTCGTATTGTAGACACCTATGACTTTTCGTCCGTAACCCGCGATTTGATGGATTTATATCGTGCCTAACAAAACGGAACGGGTTGTGGTGACCGTCTCAATAGACACTGAATGTGACCATGACATCAATTGGGCTCGTTCAAAGCCCTTAACGTTCGACTCGATAAATGAGGGATTGCCGAATCGCCTACAACCAATTTATCGGGAAATTGGGGTCGTGCCGACTTATCTATTAACGGTGGAAGTGTTAGAAGACGACACCTGTGTTAACACATTAAAAACACTACAAGGTGATTTTGAATACGGCACGCATTTGCATGCAGGCTTCATCGAGCCCTACAAAAAGTATCATGAATACGCTGGGGTGGCTTGCTCAGATTTTCAGTGTAATGACCCAGAACACATTGAATACCAAAAGCTTGAAAATTTATCCAATTTATTCACAGAGAAATTGGGCACCAAGCCGACCAGTTTTAGGGCGGGCCGGTACGGCGCATCATCTCAATCGATTCGTAATTTAGAAAAGTTAGGGTACTTAGTCGATACCAGCGTCACACCTCGGATTCTTTGGCCAGAAGCCGATGGTGGCGTAGACTTTCGTACAGCACCACTTCAGCCGTATGTGCCTGCAATGGATGACATCAACAAAGCGGCGGCGGTGGGAGCAAGACGTATTATTGAAGCTCCGGTCACTGTTAAAGCGCGTCCGTTTAGAAGAAACCCGCATTGGTTTCGTCCTTGGTTCTCTGACGCCAATACCATGAAACTCATCGCGCACTATCATTTAAAAAAGTTTCAAGACTTGCCAGTGGTTAACCTTAATATGATGTTTCATTCCATGGAAGTCATCGAGCAGGCGTCACCTTATCCTCAAACTAAGGCAGATGTGGATGTGTTTCTTAGCAGCATGCATGAAGTGTTAACGTGGTGCCAGGAGGAAGGTTTTGAATTTTCAGGTTTAACGGATCTGCACAGTATTTACAACCCACAAGGCTAATACTGGTGGCCTCAACTAATATCCTGCGACATGTCCGAAACTATTCGTCGGCTGGCACGTTATCAGCGGCCGCAGGTGTAGTAACTTTTCCCATTCTTACTCGAAACTTAACGGTTGAAGAGTATGGAATTTTGGGGCTAGTAATGGGCACCCTGACCCTGTTTATCGCAGTCGGTAAATTAGGGTTCCAACACGCGGTGATCCGCTTCTATGCGCAGATAACTCATCGAAGTGGTGAGTGGTCGCCCAACCAAATGATCAGTACGGTGCTGATGGTGTTTGGTATTCTCGCTCTGATAACCACCCTAGCTTGGCTGTTTGCCGGGCCATTCATCGTTTTAGGTGAAACATCAAACGGAGAGAATTTTCCGCTTTTTCTGGTGGCTGGTGGAACGATTCTTCTCCGGTTGTTCGGCAGTGCGTTACTCAATTTTTTACGCGCCGGTGAACGCAGTGGGAAGGTAGCCACAGTTCAAATTCTTACGCGCTATTTGTACATTGGGTTTGTGGTACTCGTACTGCTGCTTAGTGGAATCAGTCCTTTCAAAGTTCTCGCTTGTACCTTAGTTGCTGAAATTATTGCATTCGGCTTAACGCTTTATTTTTCTAGGGATCAAATTACATTTTCTTTCAGTGAATTTCGTGGGTCTTTGGCAAAAGCCATGTTGATTTATGGTTTACCACTGATGGTGTTAGAAACACTGGGTGTATTTTTGCGTTTGTGTGATCGTTACATCATTCAGCGATTGTTGGGGGATGCGGAACTCGGTATGTATTCGGCCTCATACAATTTAACCAGCTACTTGGAAATGATCGTTCTAGCGACCATCGCCCAGGCGCTGCGTCCCATATATATGAAGTTGTGGGAACGCGATGGCGAGAAACCCACCAAAGAATTTTTATCTAGTACGTTTCAGATGTATTTGGCCTTAGGCATTCCTGTGGTTGCTATATTTTCAGCCACAGCGCCGCACTTATTAAATTTTCTCGCTAGCCCGAAATTTGCTCCTGGGACCATAATTATTCCGTTTGTTACTATCAGCTTTATGCTGGATGGGGCCATTCACTGGGTTGGTGCTGGGTTATACATTCAGCGCAATACCCGGATGTTGATGATTTGGGGAATGATTGCGTCGGTATTGAATGTGGCGCTAAATTACTTGGTGATTCCTTACTATGGCATCCTGGGCGCATCGGTAGTAACCGTTGTCAGTTTTTTGATATTTCTTTTGGGTATTGGCCACTCAGCGTCTAAGTATTTAAAGTTAACCATTAATTGGGTGAAGCCGAGTGCGATCGCATTAATGAGTCTTCTGGTTTATCTGTTGCTTATGCGATTAAATTTCGGCTCAGATTTAGTGAATTTATTTGCGAAAGGGCTCGTGGGTATGGTTTTTTGCTTGGTGGGGCTTTGTGTGATCGATACTCGCATGGCCAGTCAATTGCGCAGCATGATTCAATCACGCATAGGCTGGTCAGTATGAGCATCGTGTTGATGTATCACGCCTTGCATCCCGATAATGATTTATCGCAAGTCGATATTGAAGACCAGCCTTACGCTGTATCTGTTTCAACGTTTAAAGAACATTTAGCTGAGCTGGCGAACTTCAACGTGGGACTGTTCTCGGGTGATGTCAACGCAGAGCTACCCGATGTGGTCATCACTTTTGATGATGGTCACATCAGTAATCACGAATTGGCTTTACCTATCCTAGAAGAGGCCGGCATGAAAGCCTATTTCTTCGTAACCACCCACTTTGTCCAAAGCCGTGAATATTTTTGCCGGCCTGAACAGCTAAAAGACTTCACTCGAGCAGGGATGGTCGTGGGCTCTCATGGGGTGTCTCATCAATTTTTGGCCGATCTCCCGCCAGATGCGGTAAAACATGAACTGGTTCACAGCCGTCGTACCCTGCAAGATTGGTTAGATGAAGAGATAACAACGATCTCCTATCCCGGAGGGCGCTACACTGCCAGTACGATGGTGGAAGCCAGGAATGCCGGCTATCAACAAATTTTTGACTCTACCTTTGATTCAGTTTCGGCCACGGATCTTGCATCGCGAAAGGCATTGGCTCGTGTTGCGATCAGGCGAACCACAACCGCTGCAGATTTTCGCAGCATGATTACACATGACGTTCCTTTTTTCCGCCGCGTGCAACGTGCTCAGTGGATAAAACAATCGGTGAAGAAAGCACTCGGCAATCGCCTCTATCATGGCCTCTACAAATCCCTTAAAACACGATAATAGCTCGGAACCGGCTTCGGCTGAAACGAGTGAGCGCCCAACAGGCAAGCGGCTAAGATCACATAGCCGGCGCGCCTCAGTGCGTGGGGAAAAAAAACAATCTCAGGATAAAGAGCGCGGTGAACTAGACGATTACGGTCTGCCCGATTGGGAAGGGCTGAGACCCATTGTCTCGTTTTTAATCTTTCCAGCCCTATTCGCCATTGCCATCGTGCTCACTGGTGGCGGTTGGGAGCCCATCATAATGTACGGCATCGCTGGCATTTTTGGGTTGTATGTTGCGTTCAGTACTTTGAAGGGCGTTGAATTAGTGTTCGCCTGCATCCTCTTTTATATCCCGTTTTCAAAAACCTATGCCATCCCCATAGCCCCCATGGTCAATGGCACCAATATATTGATTTTCCTTGGATTATTCGCTTCTTTGATCCAATCAGCAGACAAAAGACGCCATTGGTTGGGATGGCCGCCCGGCACCACTTTAGTCACCGTTTTCGCGCTGTTCACCATGTTCTCCGCGATCACCGTATTACGATTACCCGGCGGTTTTTCCTATCTTCGCTACAACGAATTTTTAAATTACAAATCCTGGGTTGATCAATTTATTTTGTTCGTCATAGCCATTTCGTGCATTCGGGATGTGAAAACGGCAAAGCGTATGTGGGTGTACATGATGGTGGGATCGATATTCGTGGTTTTATATTCGGTGCCAGAAATGTTGGAAAAAATGGGCCGCTCTACAATTGAGAAAAGTCGTATTACTGGTCCTCACAAACAGTCAAATAATTTTGGTGGGTTCATCGCATACACGACCTTGCCATTGGCTGCTTTTTTTCTGGTTTATATTCGCGATTTTCGCGTTTGGATATTGTCACCGTATTTTTTGGTGTTTTTGAAAGTCTTGATTTCGACATTTTCCCGTGGTGCCTACTTGGCGTTTGCTGCTGGCGCGTTGTTTTCAGGCTATTTGAAAAGTGGCCGATTCTTGTTGTTTTGGGCCTTGTTTGTTATCGCATTTTTCGCGATTTTTCCGCAGGTTCTGCCCGATGCGGTGTTGGCCAGGATGGGGGCGGTCACTGAAACGAAAACCTCAAGTGCTGCACCGGAAAAGCTGGATCGCAGTTCCGAAGTGCGGCTTATCATGTGGCGTGCCTCGTCTCGCATGATATTGGAAAGCCCCATTCTGGGTAAGGGTTTTAAGGCATTCCCCAAACTGAAAGAGGATTACGTCGAGCAATTCGTAGAAGAATCTGATCCGCACAATATGTATTTGTACCTCGGAAGCCAAATGGGGCTGCCAGCGGTGGTTCTTTTTCTCTACATTATGGGATTTGTCGTTTACATGGGGGTGCGCTTAGCGCGCGGCCGAGTTGACCGGTTTTCCCGCGCCATTGGCATCGGTGGGGCCGCGGCATCCCTGTGTTACGCCGCTGTGTGTGTCTTTGGTTCGCGTGCGGTTAATGCGGATTTCACTCTATACTTTTGGACATATTTTGTTGTGATGTCTGTGATGTATCGAGATTTAATCAAAAAACCGGATCCTAAACGTGGGGCAAGGCGAGCCGAACGAGCGGCTCGAGACAAGGCGTTGGCCGCGAAACGTGCTCGTAAAGAAGAAGAGCCTGAGTTACAGTCTGGCGCTGAAGTTTCTGAGGATCCCGCTTCAACCGATGCCTCTGTAACGCCCTCCAGGCGCGCTCGCCGCGCTAAAGCACGACGAGGGGCTAAACGAGCCCGTCCTGTTGAGACGCCTTCTCAAAACGATGAAAGCGCCGGTATGGGCGTTCGTGAACGCTTTAAATCGGACAAAGCCACCAGCCGGGCAAATCGAAAAGCCGCCAAAGACCGTCTGAGTTCGCGTCGCAAACGGTAGTTTTTCGCTTTATTACCTTACCAATCCGGAACAACGGAACGCGAAAGCGGGTCTACACTTACCATGGTGTTTGATACATCCTGGAATACAACTTGTGGGTCAGTCCACGGTTGTTGTTCTGAGGTTCAACCCTCATACCTTTGAGGTATGAAATTTGCGGAGAAACCCTGTACTGGTCCACGTTGCATCTACGGCCCTGAGCAGTAAAATGATTGCTCAATATCCGAAGATGGAACGCCTCAGTAGGCATAGCCGATGAGTGAACACGATCAAGAACATGAAGGGGGAACGATAGTTGAAGCCGTTCGCCCAAAACTTGCAAAGCCACCGTTGTATCAGGTGGTCTTGTTGAATGACGATTACACTCCCATGCATTTTGTGGTGGAGGTGCTGCAGGTGTTTTTCACAATGGACTATGAAAAAGCCAATCAGGTGATGCTGCATGTGCACCAAAGAGGTAAGGGAGTTTGCGGAGTTTTTACTCGTGAAATTGCCGAAACCAAAGTGGCGCAAGTTAACCAGCATTCCAGAGAAAGCAAGCACCCGTTGATGTGCGAAATGGAGGAAGCGGATTGAGGCTATGATTTAGTCGACATGATGCGGAATCAATCGATAACTGTCCGATTGCGGAAAATAAAGAGCTACTAATGCTAAGCAAAGAGCTGGAATTTACTCTCAACAACGCGTTTAAAGAGGCGAGGAATCGTCGGTTTGAGTTCATGACCGTTGAGCACTTGCTGTTGGCGTTAATTGATAACCCAACAGCGGCGCAAGTGTTGCGTGCCTGTGGTGGTGATCTTGACACTTTGCGTGATGAGTTAGACAGCTTCGTAGAAGACAACACCCCGTTGCTTGATGAGAACGACACGCGTGAGACGCAACCCACACTCGGCTTCCAGCGCGTATTGCAGCGTGCAGTATTTCATGTGCAAAGCAGTGGTAAAAAAGAAGTTACGGGTGCCAATGTTTTGGTCGCCATATTTGGTGAACAGGATTCGCAAACGGTTTACTTACTCAATAAGCAAGGCATCACACGTCTAGACGTGGTGAATTACATATCACACGGTATTGCCAAGAACTCGCAAGAAGAGCAAGAAGAATCGGATGAGGCATCCGGTGAATTTGTGGGTGAAGAGGGTGAAGTGGATGCCCGACCGCTGGATAAATACGCCACCAACCTAAACGTCAAAGCACAGGCCGGTGAAATAGATCCGTTAATTGGTCGCGATCATGAAATTGAGCGGGCCTCGCAGGTGCTCTGTCGTCGACGCAAAAACAACCCGTTGCTGGTGGGTGAAGCCGGTGTTGGTAAAACGGCCATTGCTGAAGGCTTGGCGAAGAAAATTGTAGAAGGCGATGTGCCTGATGTGTTGCTTGAGTGTGTGATTTACTCGCTGGATTTAGGTGCGTTAGTCGCAGGTACAAAATACCGCGGTGATTTTGAGAAGCGCCTGAAAAGTATTTTGAACCAACTGAAGAAAGAAGATGGTGCGGTTCTTTTCATCGATGAAATTCACACCATCATCGGAGCTGGAGCAGCTTCTGGCGGTGTCATGGATGCGTCCAACCTGATCAAACCGATGCTCGCTTCAGGTGAATTAAAATGCGTCGGTTCCACCACATACCAAGAATATCGGGGCATCTTCGAAAAAGATCGTGCCTTGGCTCGTCGATTCCAAAAAATCGATGTGGTCGAACCATCCGTTGATGAAACCTATGAAATTCTAAAGGGCTTAAAGTCTCGTTACGAAGAATTCCACGAGGTGAAATACTCGTCAAAGGCTCTACGCACAGCCGCTGAATTATCTGGTCGTTACATCAATGATCGCTATTTACCCGATAAAGCCATCGACGTTATTGATGAAGCGGGTGCGAGTCATCGCGTCAACAAGTCCAGCAAAAAGAAAAATTCAATCTCTGTTAAAGACATCGAGGCGATTGTTGCCAAGATTGCTCGTATTCCAGAAAAAAGTGTTTCAGCAACCGATATGGATAAGTTAAAAACCTTATCGCGTGATTTGCAAATGATGGTGTTTGGTCAAGATGAAGCCATCGATGCATTGTCTGCGGCCATTAAAATGTCTCGCTCTGGCCTGGGCCCGGAAGAGAAGCCTATCGGTAGTTTTATGTTCGCAGGTCCTACCGGGGTGGGTAAAACGGAAGTGACGCGTCAATTGGCTAGCGCTTTGGGTATTGAGCTCATTCGATTTGATATGTCCGAATACATGGAACGTCACACGGTATCTCGGTTAATTGGTGCACCTCCAGGTTATGTTGGGTATGACCAAGGCGGGCTATTAACTGACGCTGTTATTCAAACCCCGCATGCCGTTGTGCTTCTCGATGAAATTGAAAAAGCGCATCCGGATGTATTTAACTTGCTTCTGCAAGTGATGGATCATGGAACGCTTACGGATAACAACGGACGTAAGGCCGATTTTCGTAACGTGATTTTGGTCATGACCACGAACGCAGGTGCTGAATCGATTTCTCGCAGCACCATGGGCTTCACCGTTCAAGACAACTCAGAAGACGGTATGGAAGCATTGAACAAAGTTTTCACACCGGAATTCAGAAACCGAATGGATGCCATCATCTCGTTCAAGCCATTGGACAAGTCCATCATCTTGAACGTTGTGGATAAATTCATCATCGAGCTGGAAGCTCAGTTGGAAGAGAAGCAAGTTTCCATTGATTTCAACGCCGAAGCAAAAGCATGGTTAGCTGAGCACGGCTTCGATGCGAAAATGGGCGCACGCCCAATGGCTCGTTTGATTAACGAGGCCATCAAGAAGAAGTTAGCTGATGAAATACTGTTCGGTGCCTTATCTCGGGGTGGCCGAGTGCGCGTGAAGCTCAATGACGAAGGCGATGAACTCGCCTTCGATTTTGAACCGCGCGAAAGTAAAGAACAGCAAACTATTCAGAATTAACGGGAACGGTACGTTATACGGCCTTTGGTTAGGTCGTATGGCGTCATTTGTACGGTAACTTTGTCACCGGTCAGTATGCGGATATAGTGCTTACGCATCTTGCCGGAAATATGAGCGGTCACTACGTGGCCGTTCTCTAGTTCGACACGAAACATCGTATTCGGGAGGGTGTCTACAACCACGCCTTCCATTTCAATCGGTTCTTCTTTTGCCATCCAAATCGGTTCAACAGAGGAGAATTGACCATTATGGTCATAAATTCTTCTTTCGCAAGCTAAAGTAGTACGCTGTTTCATTCCAAATAAGAGAAATTGTGCTGCCGATGTCACCTGAGTCCCTTTCAAACCATGTATGACGCTCGATTCCAAAGGCCCAAAACCTCCGGTCGATTTTCGTCACTCATGGACCTCTATGAGCAAAATTACATGCTCTCGCGGGTGCTTATTCCAGGTTTACGGGAATTGGAAGGTGGGGTGTTTCGCTCCCGTGTGCCCGGTTGCATGACCCTGGAGCTATCAGATGTTGTCCATTCTAAGTACACCAGCACCTTCAACCTGACGTATCGATTCAGTTCAGAGCTGCGATACGCCCGTGAGCCTGATCTGATGCTGCGGCTCTATCATGATGCACGAACCTGCGAAGTGATGAGTGGGCTGCTGTCCTCTCGAATTCAAGAAGATCGTCGAGTGCGTGATTTAGGCGATGGCTACCGATTGAATCGTTTTGTGGGCAAGTGGCTCAGTTACTGCGGGCGCCAGGGGCACAGCTTTAAAGGCTGTCGGAAGGAGTCCGTGGATGCGATCGCCACACCCAGCGGTTCGTTCGTCTAATTTTGACCCTGACGGTTCTTCAATCAAAGGCAAAATTGATCGAAACTGTCCTGATACCGAACAATCGCTACAACGGTATTGTCCACTTCCCCAGGCGATAATTTAGAGCGCAGTCGCCGTTCTAGAGACACCACACGCTTCTTTAAATCTTGGCACTGGGCATGTTTTTGAGATGAGCCCACTACACCCGATTGTGAAGCGTTCGGTTTTTGACCTTGGGCAAGGGTTGTTGGCGTGGTGGAGGGTGTCGCTTTGGTGATGCTGTTTTGCACCGATTCTGTTGCACTGGGCGCATAAGCCAGTCCCTGTTGCGGTTGAAGTTGAATCGCAGGCTGTTGTTGTAACGGTCTCTGAACAGGCTCTAGGGCAGGGTTAGCGGCACTTTGGGCGGCGTTTTGCGTTGCGGGCAGAGCCGCTGCGGAATTACCTACTCCGGTTTCCACCGTGTCGTAAGCTATTCCAGCCGCGGGCGGTTCTGGGGAGAACGTTATCGAGCCGTCAGCCTCGATCCAGCGATAGAGGGTCGCCGCTGATACTTGGCAGGCGGCGGTCAGTAAGATGGTGCACAGGAGAATTCTTGTCATCGTCATTTTTGTGATGCAGTTTGCAAGTGAGGAAGCAAAGTCAATGCCTAACACAAGTGTAGTGCTTGCTGCGGTTGCTGCAGGGGGCGCTTTGGGTGCCAGTGGACGCTATTTGCTAGGGCGCGCATTGACGGGAATGGGCGGCACAATTTTTTCCGTGCCGGCCGGCACGCTGGTTGCCAATGGCATGGGGTGCTTCGCAGCCGGCTTGCTCATGGGGTGGGTCGCCGCCCGGGCCAGTGTTTCAGAGCTTGTCCTGGCCTTTTTAATGACGGGTGTGCTGGGCGGGTTCACAACCTTCTCTGCCTTCTCCTTTGAGACCTTGCGTTTAGTGCAAAACGATGCGCCGGGAATTGCTGCGTTGAATGTGGCGATGAATTTAGTCGTTAGTCTTTTGGGTGTTGTGCTTGGCTGGCACTGCATTCAAGCATTGTCGCGCTAGGCTTATATATACTCACCCTTCAACCACACGCGACTGCAGCATGCTCGATCCAAAACTCATCCGTAATGAGCTTGATCGGGTGGCCGAAAAAATGGCCATCCGTAACGTCACTCTAGATACCGCGAAATTGTCGGAGCTGGAGTCGATTCGTAAGCAGGCGCAAAGTAAAGCTGAAAGCCTGCAGGCAGAACGTAACGCTGCATCAAAAGCCATTGGTCAGGCCAAAGCGAAAGGCGAAGACGCTCAACCCATTCTGGATAAGGTAGCGGCGTTGGGGAATGAACTTAAAGCGGCTGAAGCAGCATCATCTGATGTGCAGGCGCAATTGGCCGAAATTCTGATGGGTTTGCCGAACTTGGTGCACGATGATGTACCGGCAGGCAAAGACGAATCCGACAATGTCGAAGTGCGCCGTGTTGGCGAACCCACTAGCTTTAGCTTCTCGCCACAAGATCATGTTGACTTAGGTGCTCGTGGCGGCTCATTGGACTTTGAGCAAGGCGCGAAATTGGCTGGATCACGCTTCGCGGTCATGCAGGGAGATGTGGCACGGTTACATCGGGCCTTGATTCAATTCATGCTCGATACGCAAACGCAGCGTAACGGTTACATAGAAGTGGTGGTGCCGTTTATTGTTAATAGCGATAGCCTTTATGGCACCGGGCAGTTGCCGAAGTTTGCTGAAGATCTGTTCAAGCTGAATGTTGAGCAAGAGTACTATTTAATACCCACCTCTGAAGTACCTGTGACGAATCTGGTGCGTGACACCCTGCTTGAAGCGGATCAGCTGCCCCTGCGTTACACCTGTCACAGTGCTTGTTTTCGATCAGAAGCAGGCAGTTACGGACGCGATACGCGCGGACTCATTCGCCAACATCAATTCGAAAAGGTTGAGATGGTGCAAATTGTTCGGCCAGAAGATTCTTGGCAAGCCTTGGAGGACATGACCTCACACGCAGAAAGTATCTTACAAGCGCTGGATATTCCGTATCGCGTGGTTGTGCTGTGCGGTGGGGATATTGGTTTTGGCGCATCAAAAACCTATGATATTGAAGTGTGGTTGCCAGGGCAAAATGCCTACCGTGAAATTTCTTCATGCAGTAATTGCACAGATTTTCAAGCTCGCCGCATGCAAGCGCGGTTCAAAAATCCGGATACCGGCAAAAATGAATTGGTTCACACGCTAAATGGCTCTGGGTTGGCGGTAGGGCGCACCCTGATTGCGGTGTTGGAAAACTATCAACAAGAAGACGGGAGTGTCATCATCCCAGAGGCGTTACATGCCTATTTTGGCAACCAGCGCGTGCTCTTGGAGAACGATTGAATAATAAATGTTCCAGTTCGGCATGAACTTGTTGACCTTTACGTAAAGGTCAAGGACAATGCTCTAAGCTTTTTTGCGAACTGGGCAAAGATTGTTATGACGGAGTCCTTGGGCAGCTTGCCCGCATATCTGCTGAGAAACTCTCACGAGTTTGCTGATCGCGTCGCGATGCGGCATAAAGACTTAGGTATCTGGCGCGAATGGAACTGGTCGGAAGTGGCTGATGAAGTGCGCCGCTTTTCCATTGGTTTTGCCGCTCTTGGGTTAAAGCGCGGCGATAAGGTCGCCATTGTCGGTTCCAATCGCCCGAAACTGTATTGGGCCTTTCCGGCCATCCAATCCTGCGAAGCCATCCCGGTGCCGGTATACGCAGATTCTGTTGCAGAAGAAATGCAGTTCGTGCTTGAGCACGCCGGCGCGCGCTTTGCCGTTTGCCAAGATCAAGAGCAGGTCGATAAGCTTTTATCCATACAAGATCGCCTACCGGATCTGGAAGCGATCGTTTACGACGAACCGCGCGGCATGCGTGAGTATGATCCTGAAAAGGTCGTGGCCATCACTCGTGTGCAAGAGTTGGGTGATGAAATCATTCAGCGCGATAAGGATGTCGTGCAGCGATGGTCCGATGCTGTTGGCGAATTAAAGATCGACGACATGTGCGTCATTTTGTACACCTCAGGTACAACCGGTCGTCCCAAAGGTGTGATGTTGTCTAGCCGCAATCTCATCCAAACGTCAATCAATGCGAATGCATTCGATAATTTGGACCACACTGAAGAAACGATTGCGTACCTACCGCTGGCCTGGGTAGGTGACCACGTATTTTCTTACACTCAATCGCTGGTCGCGGGTTACAGCGTCTGTTGCCCCGAAAGCTTAGATACGGTGACGGTTAATCGCCGGGAAATCGCACCCACGTATTTCTTCGCTCCCCCACGAGTGTTTGAGGGTTTGCTGACCTCTATTATGGTCAACATGGAAGATGCTGGCCGGGTCAAACGATGGATGTTTCATCACTTCATCAAGGTAGCGAATAAAAGCGGCGAACGCATCTTAAATAAAGAGTCGGTTAACCCGTTCTCAAGACTGCATTACAAGTTGGGTGATTGGTTTGTTTATGGGCCTTTAAAAAATCGCTTGGGTATGAGCAAAGTGCGCGTTGCCTATACCGCTGGTGAAGCCATCGGCCCCGATATTTTTCGTTTTTACCGCTCTTTAGGAATAAATCTAAAGCAGTTGTATGGCCAAACTGAAGCCAGTGTTTATATTACTGCGCAACCGGATGGTCAGATTGATGCTGACACTGTCGGCACACCATCACCCGAGGTGGAATTGCGCATTGAAGACAACGGCGAAGTGATGTATCGCTCGCCAGGTGTGTTCATGGGGTACTACAAGAACGATTTGGCCACAGCTGATACGAAAACTCCCGATGGTTGGGTGCATACCGGTGATGCTGGGTTTGTCGATGATGCCGGTCATTTGCGCATCATTGACCGGGCCAAAGATGTGGGTAAGCTGAACGACGGTGGCATGTTCCCGCCGAAGTACATCGAGAACAAATTGAAGTTTTTTCCAAACATCAAAGAAGTGGTCGCGTTTGGTGACGGGCGTGACTACGTTTCGGTGTTTATTAATATTGATTTAACCGCCGTTGCAAATTGGGCGGAACGAAACAACATTGTCTATGCCTCTTATCAGGAGCTTGCTGGTCACCCGGAGGTGTACCAGCAAATGGAAGAGCACGTACGTCATGTGAATAAAGACTTAGCATCTGAAGCTCGAGTGGCAAGTGCACAAATTAAGCGATTTTTAGTGTTGCACAAAGAACTTGATGCCGACGACGGGGAACTGACTCGAACTCTGAAAGTTCGGCGAAAGTTTGTAAACGAACGCTATGCCGAATTAATTGAAGCTCTGTATTCAGACAAAACGGAACAATTCGTCAGCACCGAAGTGGTGTTTGAAGATGGTAAGACTGGGCGAATTGATGCCACAGTGAAACTGGCCACCGTTGAACTTGAACCGGTGCGCGAAGAACTCAAACAAGCCTCATGACCGTTACCCCTGATGTAGACAATAAAGCTGTGTTGTTGAGCCTGGAAAATGTCACCCTGTCCTTCGGTGGGGTTAAAGCAATTTCAGACATATCATTCAACATTCTCGAAGGTGAGATTCGCGCCATTATCGGCCCGAACGGTGCCGGCAAAACCTCGATGCTGAATGTAATTAATGGGTTTTATCACCCGCAAAAAGGCACCATTACGTGGCGCGGTAAACGCCGTCGCCGAATGAAGCCCTATCGGGCAGCCGCTTCGGGAATCGCGCGAACGTTCCAAAACGTGGCGTTGTTTAAGGGCATGACAACACTTGATAACATCATGGCGGGCCGATCGCTAAAGATGAAGCGCGGGTTGTTCTGGCAAATGCTGCATGTGGGACCGGCGCGAGAAGAAGAAATAGCGAACCGTCGACACGTGGAAGAAATTATCGATTTTCTAGAAATTGCTCATATCCGAAAACAGCCAGTGGGTCGCCTACCTTATGGTTTACAGAAACGCGTCGAGCTTGGGCGAGCGATGGCCATGCAACCTGAATTGTTGTTGCTGGATGAACCCATGGCCGGCATGAACTTAGAAGAAAAAGAAGATATGTCGCGCTTTATTTTGGATCTCAACAGTGAGTTTGGAACCACCATTGCGCTCATTGAGCACGATATGGGGGTTGTGATGGATTTAGCCGATCGAGTCGTCGTATTGGACTATGGGCAAAAGATTGCCGATGGCACGCCGGCCGAAGTGCAGTCTTCGCAGGAAGTTATTGATGCGTACTTAGGGGTGGGGCACTGATGCAAGAATTAATTCACTCTCTCACCGTTGCACCATTTATGGAAATGGGTCAGTACCCCGACTTTCTCATTCAAGTGGTTTGGGAAGGTTTTGTCGCGGGCATTCTATACGCGCTCATCGCGTTAGGCTTTGTGCTTATCTACAAAGCATCGGGTGTATTTAATTTTGCTCAAGGCATCATGGTGGTGTTCTCAGCGTTGGTGCTTATTGGATTGCACGAAGCGGGCATGCCTGCATGGATAGCACTTATTGCTACCATCGGTGTGATGGGTATTTTAGCCATGGGCATTGAGCGTTTTGTATTAAGAAAATTAGTGAATCAGCACGATGCCATTTTACTCATGGCCACCATCGGATTAACACTGGTGCTAAAAGGTGCTGGGCAATTGTTCTTTGGGGGTGAAACCAAATCGATGATTTCCGATGAACTGGGGTTCTCCAGTGGTGCCTATGACTGGGAAGTGTTTGATGGCCTCGTCATTTTTCAGCACATTGACATTGCCGCAGCAGTCATCGCTGTGCTCATGGTGATAGCACTGAGTTTATTCTTTTCCAAAACCCGAATTGGGCGTGCGCTGCGAGCCGTGGCTGATGATCATCAAGCCGCGTTGTCGGTGGGTATTTCGTTAAATCAAATTTGGGCCATTGTTTGGTTCGCCTCGGGCATTGTGGCTTTGGTCACTGGCATTATGTGGGGCGCTCGATCGGATGTCTCTTTCGCGTTAGAGATCATCGCTTTGAAAGCTCTAGCCGTGCTGATCCTAGGTGGCTTTACCAGTATCGCCGGTGCCATTGTGGGTGGCTTGCTGGTGGGTATTGGTGAGAAATTATTTGAAGTGTATTGGGGGCCGATATTCGGTGGTGGAGTGGAAGCGTGGTTCGCCTATGTACTGGCGTTAATATTCCTACTGTTCCGACCGCAGGGCTTGTTCGGCGAACGAATCATTGAGAGAGTCTGATGTTTTATCGTGAAGCGGGGCAATACAAAACCAGTTATGCAGCCGATCAAGCGTTGCTGCCTTTGGCGCAAGACCGATACGGCATAGCCATCGTATTGTTTACAGCGTTTGTACTGATTCCCTTTTTTGGCACTAGCTTTTTCTTAGTGTCCATCATGATCCCATTTTTAATTTATTCACTCGCTGCGGTGGGCTTGAATATTTTGACAGGCTACGCCGGTCAGCTGTCGCTGGGCACCGGTGCGTTTATGGGGGTGGGGGCTTACGCATGCTACAAGCTCACGACCTATTTCCCTGACGTTAACATCATCGTGCACATTCTTTTGTCCGGTGTGTTCTCCGCCTTGGTGGGTGTGGTTTTTGGCTTACCCAGTTTACGTATTAAAGGGTTGTATTTAGCCATCACAACTCTGGCCGCACAATTTTTTCTGGAGTGGTGTTTCTTACGCATTCGATGGCTATACAACTACAACGACTCAGGCGCTATCGAGGTGCCTAATCGAGATTGGTTTGGAATCACCGTCACTGGTGCGGAAGCTTCGCCCGTTGCGCGTTATTTTCTCATTCTCACCGTTGTCGCGGTGATGACGTTAATCGCCGCTAATGTATTGCGAGGGCGTATTGGACGCGGTTGGATGATGATTCGTGATATGGACATTGCTGCTGAATTGATGGGCATTCGTCCGCTACGCGCCAAACTTTCCGCTTTTGCTTTTTCAAGTTATTACTGCGGTGTGGCGGGTGCTCTGATGGTTTTTTGTTGGCTCGGTTCTGCTGAAGTTGAATCGTTTGACATTAACCATTCATTTTTAATCTTGTTCATGGTCATCATTGGTGGCATGGGCTCGTTAACCGGTTGCTTTTTAGGAGCGGCTTTTATTCACGTATTACCGGTGGTTATGCGTGCCGTTCCGTCCATGCTGGGTTGGGATATATTAGCGTCGACGGTGGAGCACATCACACAAATCGTAATCGGTTTGCTGATCATTTTCTTTTTAATTGTGGAACCGCATGGATTCGCAAGGTTGTGGCAAGTGGCTAAAGAAAAGCTTCGCACCTGGCCATTTCCTTACGCCACGTAGAGTTTCTATTGTCAGCACAACGCAAATGTGCGACGTTTGATGTACAACAATACTGGAAGGAGTGAAAATTAATGCAATTAGTGAAACGCGGGGCACTGTTAGCCTCAGTCGCTTTTATAGGTAGCTTAGCGGCGCCAATCGTTCAGGCACAAGACACCCTATACATGCCTTCTTTAACGTACCGTACTGGCCCATTCGCGGGTGGCGGTACACCGTTCGCTGATGGTTATGCGGATTATTTCGCCATGATCAATGAGCGTGACGGTGGTATCAATGGGGTAAAAATTGTTGTAGAAGAATGCGAAACCGCCTACAACGCACAGAAAGGTGTGGAGTGTTACGAAGCCACCAAAGGCAACGGCGCGTTAGCCTATAGTCCGTTGTCAACGGGTATTACTATGGCGCTCATTCCAAAAGCACCGGTCGATAAAATTCCCGTGTTCTCCATGGGCTATGGATTATCTGCTGCGGCTATCGGTGAGAAGTTCCCATGGACCTTCACCTACCCAACTAGTTATTGGAATCAGCTGTCCTCTATCCTGAAATACATCGATTCCAACGGTGGCATTGAAGGTAAGAAAATTGGTTACATCTACTTGGACGTTGGCTACGGCAACGAGCCCATTCCAGTTTTAGATCAGCTTGCTGAACAAATGGGTTTTGAAGTGGCGAAGTTCCCCGTCGGTGTTAAGGAGATGCAAAACCAATCCTCACAATGGCTGAACGTTCGTAAAGAACGTCCGGATTGGATGATCATGTGGGGTTGGGGAGCGATGAACCCAACAGCGGTTAAAGAAGCGGCGAAAATTCGCTTTCCAATGGATCGCTTCATCGGCAATTGGTGGGCAGGTTCGCATTCCGATTTGAATCCCGTAGGGGAAGCAGGCACCGGTTACTTAGCTGCTAACTTTTCAGGTATCGGAACTCAGTTTGGTGCTTTGGAAGATGTGATCAAACACGTGGTGGATAAGGGCGAAAGTAAAGTGGCCTCTAAAGACACGGTTGGAAACGTGCTGTACAACCGCGGTTTATTCAATGCCGTCATCTTGGCTGAAGCCATTTCGGTAGCGCAGGAAATGACCGGTAAAAAAGTCATCAATGGCGAAGACATGCGATTGGGTTTAGAGAACATTAATTTGACCGATCAACGTCTAAGTGAGCTGGGCTTAGCTGACTTTACCGGCCCCATCAAGGGCAGTTGTTCAGATCATGAAGGCGCCGGTTCGATCTTTATCCAGCAATGGAATGGCAGTGATTGGGAACGCATCACCGATTTGATCGCTCCCATGAATGACGTCGTTCGACCGATGCTAGAAGAGGCCGCTGACAAGTATGTGTCTGATAAGCCAGATTGGCAGACGCAAGCTTGCAGCTAGAGAAATAAATGACGCACTCAACGAGTGAGAAGCCCGTGGCCACCGATGGATCCGATCCGTCGGTGGCCACTGATATCGTTCTCGATGTGAACAACATCGAAGTGATTTACGACCACGTCATCCTGGTTTTAAAAGGCGTGTCCTTGCAAGTGCCCAGGGGTGGCATCGTAGCGCTGTTGGGCGCTAACGGGGCGGGTAAAACCACCACGCTAAAGGCGATATCCAATTTATTGCAAGCCGAACGTGGGGAAGTGACCAAAGGCTCTATATCGTTTAACGATAAAGAGGTGCACAACTTATCCCCCAACGAACTGGTTCGGCGTGGTTGCATCCAAGTGATGGAAGGCCGGCACTGTTTCGAGCACTTGTCGGTGGAAGAGAATTTACTCACCGGTGCCTTTACGCGTAAAGATGGTGCCGCTGCGGTGAAACAAGACCTTGAAATGGTGTACAACTATTTTCCGCGTCTTCGTGAACGACGCACCTCACAAGCGGGCTACACCTCGGGTGGTGAACAGCAGATGTGCGCCATCGGACGTGCATTGATGTCCAAACCTTCCATGATTTTATTGGACGAGCCATCAATGGGGTTAGCACCGCAATTGGTGGAGGAAATTTTTCAAATTGTTCGACAGTTAAATGAAGACACCGGTGTATCGTTTTTATTGGCTGAGCAAAACACCAATATTGCCTTACGTTATGCCACTTATGGCTACATCTTAGAATCGGGTCGTGTGGTGCTTGATGGTAGTGGGGATGAGCTGCGAGACAACGCTGACGTGCGCGAATTTTATTTGGGTGTCGGTGGGGAAGGGCGCAAGAGTTTTCGGGACGTAAAACACTACAAACGTCGTAAACGTTGGTTGGCTTAACTTCTATGTCGCAATACTTTGATGAGCACGACACCGAGAGTGCAAACACTCGCGAGCGTCGTTTGTTCGATGAACTCCCCAGCTTTTTGCAGCAAGCGGTTGCAGATTGTTCTGGTTTAGCACAGCACCTCAATGGCGTGAATCTATCGGCTATAACCAATCGTGAAGCGCTCAGCAAATTACCCGTATTGCGCAAAACCGCATTGATGGAAGCACAATCGGCGCATCCGCCATTCGGTGGCTTTGTTCGCCCAGATGCGCTTAACGGCGCCCGTGTATTTATGTCACCAGGGCCGGTGTGGGAACCACAAGTCAGTGGCATCGATCCTTGGCAATCAGCCCGCGCATTACACGCCGCTGGTTTGCGCGCAGGAGAACGGGTGCACAACGCCTTCTCCTATCACCTCACGCCAGGCGGCTTCATTCTTGATGAAGGCGCAACCGCTTTGGGCTGTACGGTATTTCCAGCGGGTGTGGGCAACACTGAGGCGCAAGTGGTTGCCATGAGGCACTTTTCTCCCACCGCTTTTATCGGCACCCCGGATTATTTGAAAATTCTATTGGAATCGGCCAGCGAGTCGGGTGCCCCCATTACGTGTATCAAACGCGCCATGGTGTCTGGTGGGGCTTTGTTTCCGTCGCTGCGTGAATATTATGAAAATTTAGGCATTGTGACTCGGCAGTGTTACGCCACAGCTGACCTCGGCGTGGTGGCCTATGAAACCGATCACAATGGCGCATGTTTACCCGGCATGATTATCAACCAAGGTTTGATCGTTGAAATTGTGCGCCCCGGTACTGGGGAGCCTGTCGCTAAGGGCGATGTGGGTGAATTGGTGATAAGCCGACTGCACGCCGATTACCCATTGATTCGATTTGCCACGGGTGACATGAGCCGATTTATTGATGAACCGAGCCCCTGTGGCCGAACTGGGGCAAGAATCGCAGGTTGGTTGGGCCGAGCCGGTCAACGCACCAAGGTGAAAGGGATGTTCGTTGATCCTGGTCAGCTGGATGCGATCTATGCGGTAAGTGCGGATATTCGCCGAGTACGATTGACTATTAGCCGGCAAAGCGACGAGACAGATCATGCTCAACTGGCGCTGCAGATTGGCGACGACGATGCAGTAAGCACGCGTTCGGATGAGGGTCTCATTGAGCAGGTTTCAAACGCATTTCGCGCCAGCACCGGATTAAGCGCCGATGTGCTCATCGCCCCTGAGGCGTTGCCGAATGATGGTGTGCTCATTCACGATGCCCGCGACTACGAGGCTTGATCGGCCGATCACTGACGGATTGAACGGACAACGGTAACATGGCAGGCTCGTCTGGCCCGCCCATTGGAGACCCACCATCAATCCTGCAGACGCGGCTTTGCCGCCGCACATCGATATTAAAACCACGCAGCCAGCGATGCGTACCATCGCCATGCCGTCAGACACCAACCCCAATGGCGATATCTTTGGTGGCTGGATACTGGCGCAAATGGATTTAGCCGGTGGCTCGCATGCGTTTCGTGAAGCCCAAGGTCGAGTGGCCACGGTGGCTATCACCGGCATGCAATTTCATAAGCCTGTCAATGTGGGTGATGAAGTGAGCTGCTATTGCGTTACCGAACGCATCGGTAACACCTCCGTTGCGGTGCACGTTGAAGCTTGGGTGCGGCGAGGCCGTCGTAACGTCTCCGATGAAATGGTGACCGAAGGTTTGTTCACCTTTGTGGCTTTGGATGATGCAGGTGACCCCCGAACAGTTAAAGAAGACGAGAGTGGTAAAGCAACATGAGTGAGGTGTTATGGAGCCCCAGTCACACGCAAATCGCAGCCAGTGCTGTGACACAGTTTGGTGAACGGGTAAACCAACGTCATCAAAAGAACATAAGCTGTGTGTCGGATTTGCATGCTTGGTCAGTAGCGGAACCCGTTGATTTTTGGCTGCAACTCATCGAGTTTGGTGATATTGAGTTCGGACAAGCACCGAGCGCGCCTTATTTAAACAATCCGGACGCCATGCCCGGTGCCCAATGGTTTCCAAATTCCACTCTAAACTTTACTTGGAACCTATTAAAGTATGACGCAGCGCCCGAGGCCGATGCCTTGGTATTTCGTGGTGAGAGTGGGGCGACAGGTACGCGGCGAATTAGCTGGCAACAGCTTCGAGCCCAGGTTCTGCAATTGGCTCGTTGGATGCAGCAACAGGGTATTGAACGTGGCGATCGAGTCGCCGGCTTTGTTCCCAATACGCCAGAAGCGATCATCGCCATGTTGGCTACGGCGGCAGTCGGGGCGGTTTGGTCATCTTGTTCACCCGATTTTGGTTTTAACGGTGTTCTCGATCGTTTCGGACAAATTAAGCCCAAGATGCTGTTCACAGCCGATGGCTATTTCTACAACGGCAAAGCGCACGATTCCTTATCCGTGGTTGATCAACTGGCGTCCGCGATGCCCGATGTTGAACAAGTCATCGTGATGGATTATTTGCAACCTGCTGAAGATCGAGCCAGTACCTTACCAAGCGGTCGTCCCGTGGTGGCTTTAACCGGAATTTTAACTGGCCAAGAAACCTTAAGTGATGCCGATCAACTCGCAGAGCTTAAATCCCTATGTGTGCCAACACCGTTTGATCACCCCTTGTTCATCATGTTCAGTTCAGGCACAACTGGCAAACCCAAGTGCATTGTGCACGGGGTGGGCGGGAGCTTATTGCAACATGTCAAAGAGCATCGTTTGCATGTGGATGCGCAAGCGGGCGAAAAGTTGTTCTTCTTCACCACTTGCGGTTGGATGATGTGGAATTGGTTGGTGACGGCCTTAGCCTCTGGGGTCACCCTGATGTTGTACGACGGCTCACCGTTCTACCCAGATGGAAATACCTTATTTAACTTCGCGCAAGACGAACAATTTAATCACTTTGGCACATCCGCAAAGTTTATTGACGCCTGTAAAAAAGCGAATATCTCGCCCAAGCATACACACAAGCTGCCGGCGCTTCGCAGTGTGTTGTCCACAGGTTCCCCACTGGTTCCTGAAAGTTTTGACTATGTATACGAGCACATCAGTGCTTCTGTGTGTTTGTCGTCGATGTCTGGTGGCACCGACATACTGTCGTGCTTTGCCTTGGGGTGTCCTGCCTTACCTGTGGTGAAAGGTGAACTGCAATGTTTGGGCTTGGGCATGGACGTACAAGTGTTTGATGACAACGGAGAACGCAGCCCCACCATGAATAAAGGTGAGTTAGTCTGTGTTGCACCCTTTCCCTGCATGCCATTGGGCTTTTGGGGGGACGATGACGGGTCACGCTATCACAGTGCTTACTTTGATCGGTTCGACAACGTGTGGTGCCATGGAGATTATGTTGCGGTAACCGATTCAGGTGGACTCGTGATATACGGCCGATCGGATGCGGTATTAAATCCGGGCGGTGTCAGAATCGGTACGGCTGAAATATATCGCCAAGTGGAACAATTTGAGGAAGTGGCTGAAGCGCTCGTTATTGGTCAACAGTGGAATGATGATGTGCGCGTGGTGCTATTTGCTCGTATGCAACCTGGTCACGAATTAGATGAGGCTTTGATTCAGTCAATTTGTCAGCACATCAGAAAAGAGTGTACGCCGCGGCATGTGCCGTCTAAAGTTATTGCTGTGAAAGACATCCCAAGAACTCGAAGTGGAAAAATCGTGGAGTTAGCGGTGAGAAAAGTGGTGCATGGAGAGGCTGTGGACAATGTCGAAGCATTGATGAACCCGGATGCGCTTGAACTGTTCAAGCAGCTGCCCGAGTTGCAGAGCTAGTGCTTGTATGAGTGCGCGAAACCCAAACGGTCTGCCATCGTCCATTGATGATTTGATTGAGCATTGGGGTAGTCTGACGTTGCCGCCGGTGGATCAGTGGCATCCCACGCAGTCGCGCAGCATTGACATGCGCATCCTAAAAAACGGTGACTGGTTGTATCAGGGTACGCCCATTTTGAGACCACGCTTGGTGCAACTGTTTGCCAGTGTATTGCGCGTTGAAGAAGATGGCACCACGTGGCTAGTCACACCCGTTGAAAAACTGTGCATTGAGGTGGAAGATGCGCACTTTCAAGCGGTGCTGATGAATGTTGAACAAATGCATCAACAACCCGCGCTGGTATTTACCACGAACATCGGTGAACGGGTAACTGCCGATTCGCAACACCGTATCGACGTGCAATACCCACACGAGGATGGATCCCCCGAACCTTATTTGCATGTGGGCCGTGGGCTTGTTGCAAGAATAACGCGCTCGGTGTTTATCGATTTGGCCGAACGGGCTGAAATTCGTGATGCTGTGGCCGGTGTGCTTAGCTGCGGTATTTTTATGCCGCTCGGTCCAGCTGAATGACTGAAGGCGCACTGCTTCAAGCGAACGACATCATCACTTGGCGTGGTGAAACCTGCGTACTTGATGGCGTGTCCCTTAACGTAAGCCATGGTGATGTGGTTCAAATTGTCGGCCCTAATGGCAGCGGTAAAACCACGTTACTTCGAACTCTGGCGGGTTTAGCATTAGCGGATGAGGGCGAGGTTTACTGGCAAGGTGCCGCCTTGCACACCTTACGAGCCGAATTTCAAAATGAATTGCTCTACTTGGGTCATAAGCCAGGCATTTCCGGTGTGCTCACACCGGAGCAAAATTTAGCCGCCTTTCTACAACTGCGACACGCGGTGCCCGATCAAAACGCCTTGCTTGAAGCGTTACACGCCTTAGGTTTGGGTGAGCGTTTAGCATTGCCCTGCCGTTGGCTATCGGCCGGTCAACAAAGACGAGTCGCTTTAGCTCGGCTTGCATTGGAACCTGTCACGCTATGGATTTTGGATGAACCACTTAACGCTTTGGATGTGAATGGTGTGGAATGGGTGGTGAGTCAAATCGAAACTCATGCGGCTAACGGGGGTGCGGTGGTTTTCACAACGCACCAAACTATGCCGTTCAATACTGTGCAACCGATCCGCTTTAAGTTAAGTGATGCGGTTCTAGGCTCGTGAAAGCGAATACGGAATTGTTTCGTGTGTTCAGCACGGTGCTGCGTCGCGAAATGCGCGTGTCGTTTGCCTCTTGGGGCGAAGGCTTAAACCCCTTATTGTTTTTTGTCATGGTAGTCACGCTTTTTCCACTGGGTGTGGGCCCGGAAGCGAAGCAACTTGCCGCCATCGCCCCTGGGGTGATTTGGGTGTGCGCACTACTGGCTATGTTGATGTCGTTGGATGGCTTATTTGCCTCCGATCATCGAGACGGCACCTTGGAACAATGGGTGTTATCTGGGCAACCCTTATCGCTCATCGCTTTAGCAAAAGTGTGCTCACATTGGCTGCGCACCGGCTTGCCATTGGTTTTGATGTCGCCATTGCTTGGGGTGCTGATGAATTTGCCGGCCGCTACCTTGTCAACCCTTGCAATCAGTTTGTTGCTGGGAACGTTCATATTAAGCTTGGTCGGCGCGATCGGCGCTGCGCTCACACTAACTGTTAAGCAGGGCGGTGTCTTGCTGGCTTTGTTGGTTTTGCCGCTATCCGTTCCGGTGCTCATTTTTGGCGCAGGCGCTGTGCAAGCGGTGGCGGAACAACGCAGTGCCCTAGGGCAGCTTTCTTTGCTGGCCGCCGGTGTCATGGCCGCCTTGGCTCTTGCCCCTATCGGGATTGCGGCGGCCTTACGAGTTGGCGTGGCTTCAGGCGATTGAACCGTTCTGGCTGCTAAACTGTCAGTAGATAAAACTCAGCGATTACCCACCTGCGCATGTTCAAATGGATTCACAAATTTGGTTCACCACCGTTTGTATACGGTGTGTCCAAAGCCATTAGCCCTTGGATCGGCGTGGCTAGCTTGATTCTGTTCGCCTGGGGTCTTTACATGGGCCTGGTAAAAGCCCCACCCGATTACGAGCAGGGCGAGGTGTATCGCATCATCTATGTGCATGTGCCCGCGGCCTGGATGTCGATGTTCGTTTATGTGGTTATGGCCATATCGAGCGCGATATTCATTATTTGGCGGCTAAAGCTGGCCGATGTTGTGGCCGAGTCCTCTGCGCTCATTGGCGCCTCTTTCACCTTCTTGGCCCTGGTCACAGGTTCCATTTGGGGGCGTCCAACGTGGGGTACCTGGTGGGAGTGGGATGCCCGCCTAACGTCTGAATTGGTGCTGTTATTCCTTTACTTGGGGTATATGGCTTTAAGAGCGGCCATTGAGCACCCGCAAAGCGCAGCTCGGGCTGCGGCCATCTTGGCCATTGTGGGCGTCATCAACATTCCCATCATCCATTTCTCTGTGGAATGGTGGAATTCGTTACATCAACCCGCCACCATTACCCGAGCCGATGGCCCTAAAATGCATATCAGTATGCTGATTCCCCTATTCATTATGCTGGGGGCCTTTCAGCTGTACTACTTCCACCATTTGTTGGTAAAAATGCGTGCTGGCATGTTGATGAGGGATCGTCGTGCCCGCTGGGTGTCTGAGCGAGTTGAGGGTGGGAGATTGTGAGCGTGGCCGAATGGTTCTCAATGGGTGGGCGAGGGGCCTATGTTTGGTCCGCCTATTTTATTACTGCGATGGTACTAATCGTGAATTGGTTATGGTTACGATACCAAATCAATCAAGCAAAGCTGCAATCCAAACGGCTCGCAAAATCTAATAAACCATCATGACACCGAAACGTAAACAACGACTTATTCTTGTGAGCCTCATGTTGTTTGGCTGTGCAGCGGCCGTAGGCCTAATTATTACCGCCTTTAAACAAAACTTAGAACACTTCCACTCACCCGCTGATGTGGTGGCAGGAGCGGTATCGCCGGGTACTCGATTCCGACTCGGTGGTATGGTCGTGGATGGCTCAGTGGTTCGCGCCACAGATAGCGTGAATGTGCAATTTGATTTAACGGACAATCGAGACGTGGTTACCGTGCAGTTCGATGACATCCTGCCCGATCTATTTCGTGAGGGGCAGGGCATTGTTGCCAAAGGCCAGCTAAACAACGACGGTGATTTTGTTGCCAGTGAAGTGTTGGCGAAGCACGATGAAAATTACATGCCTCCGGAAGTGGCGGCTGCGCTTGAAAAAGCGGGTCAAATGCCTTCCACCGCCGCTACATTTGGTAGCAAAACCTTGGTAGATCCATGATTCCAGAGCTGGGCTTATTCGCGTTGATCTTATCGTTAGTGGCAGCACTCGCGTTATCCATCATGCCCATGGTGGGTTCCTACACTCGTGATGTCAGTTGGATGTCGGTGGCGCGCCCTGCGGCATTGCTGCATTTTTTGTTTCTGACTATTGCTTACTTGGCTCTTACCATGAGCTTTGTGAATAACGACTTCAGTGTCAGCTACGTTGCCGAGACCTCTAATCGGCAACTGCCATTGATGTATCGAATCTCTGGCGTTTGGGGTGGCCATGAAGGCTCGATACTGTTTTGGGCGTTCATACTGGCGGTTTGGACTGGTGCTGTCGCGCAGTTCAGTCGACATATGCCGTTGTTGTTGGTGTCGCGTGTTCTGTCTGTGCTGGGTATGGTGAGCGTCGGTTTCTTACTATTTACCTTGTTAACGTCTAACCCGTTCTTACGGCAGTTTCCCGTGCCGCTCGATGGCGCATCGCTTAACCCGTTGTTACAAGATCCTGGCATGGCGTTTCACCCGCCTATGTTGTACATGGGGTACGTCGGATTTGCAGTCGCGTTTGCCTTCGCCGTCGCCGCTTTACTCGGTGGCCAACTCGATTCTGCCACCTTGCGATGGATGCGGCCCTGGACGAATCTAGCGTGGATGTTTCTGACCTTGGGCATTGCACTGGGCAGCTATTGGGCCTACTACGAGCTCGGCTGGGGTGGCTGGTGGTTCTGGGACCCTGTTGAAAACGCGTCGTTTATGCCGTGGTTAGTTGGCACCGCGTTAATACATTCTTTGGCAGCGTCTGAAAAACGCGGCGTATTCAAAGCCTGGACGGTTTTATTGGCTGTGCTCGCCTTCTCATTAAGTTTGTTGGGCACTTTCTTAGTACGGTCTGGGGTCTTAACCTCGGTGCATTCGTTTTCGAATGATCCGGCGCGTGGGATGTTCATTTTGTTGTTTCTGTTTATTGTCGTTGGCGGCTCGCTGGCGCTGTACGCACTGCGTGCGCATCGATTGAAGAGCACCGCTGGATTCGAACTCTTGTCTCGTGAATCGGGAATTTTGCTGAACAACGTTATGATGGTCGTGGCCTGTGCCACGGTACTGGGCGGAACCTTGTTCCCGTTGTTCTACGATGCGATGGGGTTTGGCACCATGTCAGCGGGTACACCTTACTTTAACTTGGTGTTTGTTCCGTTAATGGTGCCTGTTATGTTGTGCGCTGGCATCGGCGCTATGTTGAATTGGAAGCGCGATAACTTACGCGATAAGAAGTTATGGTATGTGTTGCTTATGGCGCTCAGCATGGTACTGGGCCTGGTCGCTGCACTGCAACTTACCCCGTTTAAAATCAGCGCGGTTGTATCGCTTGCGATCGCCTTCTGGATCATCGGCACGTCTGTGCACGGTGTTTACCATCGGGTTCGAAATAAACGCACCAAGCTCGCGTCCATGCTGCACACGCCAGCCAGTTTTTGGGGCATGTTAACCGCGCATTTGGGCTTAGGTGTTTTCGCTTTAGGGGTGGCCATGACGAGCATTTACACCGAGGAAGAAGCGGTCCGAATGGAACCTGGCGACACCTACACCGTGGCTACCTATGACTTCACTTTCAATGGGGTGAAAGAATTGGAAGGCCCAAACTATCGCGCTGCGGCTGGCGAATTTTCCATCGAACGTGACGGTAAGCCAGTGGGAGAACTCACAGCTGAGAAACGCATTTATAACGTGCGTAGCGATGTGATGACGGAAGCGGGTATCGATGCATCGGTGACGCGAGATTTGTTTGTGGCTATGGGTGAGCCGCTTGAACAAGGCGCCTGGAGTGTTCGATTACAGGTTAAACCGTTCATTCGCTGGATATGGTTTGGTTGTTTGATGATGGGTATGGGAGGGTTACTTGCGGCTTGTGATCGACGCTATCGCACCAGTAAAGTGGCTGCGAAGAACACCCAATCAGCGCCTGAGGATGCCGCTGTGCCAGACGGTGCGCCTATAACGCCATGATGCGTTTTTTACCACTCATCCTATTTGTTGTACTAGCCAGTTTTTTAGCGTGGGGGTTGCAACGTGACCCCTCACGCATTGAATCTCCGCTGATTAACCAAGCTGCGCCAGAATTTTCTCTGCCGGTGTTAGCCCGTAGTGACACGTTCGACAGCACGTCCATGCTTGGCCAAGTTTGGGTTTTGAACGTCTTCGCAAGTTGGTGTGTGGCCTGTGTCGCAGAGCATCCCTTATTGGTCCAGCTGGCTAAAGACAGTGATGTGCCGTTGGTTGGATTGAATTACCGCGATAAAACCGATGACGCTGTGGCCTGGCTTGATCGATTCGGTGATCCGTTTGAAACGGTGGCGGAAGACGCAGCAGGGGGAGTGGGCATAGATTGGGGTGTGTACGGTGTGCCGGAAACCTTTGTAATCGATGCCGCCGGTCAGGTTAAATACAAACACATTGGCCCCTTAACTGAAGAGTCGATTGCCAGCACGGTGCTGCCATTGTTAAAGTCCCTGCAGAACAAGGAATCGGTATCGCTTCAATAATGCGCAAAAAAATCACTGTTGGCGGCTTACTGTTGTGCTTAAGTCTTGCGTTTCTGGGGGGCAATTCAGGGCTCGCGGCGTCCAAACTTGTCAGCTTCGATACGCCAGAGCAAGAACAGTTGTACAAACTATTGCTGGAAGAATATCGGTGTTTAAAATGTCAAAACCAAAACCTGGCTGATTCCAACGCCGCCTTGGCTGGCGATTTACGCAATGAGATTCGTGACCAAGTGGTGGCCGGCCGAAATCGTTCGGAAATTAATGAATACTTAGTGGCTCGTTACGGCGATTTTGTTTTGTACAAGCCACAACTAAAACCATCGACATACATATTGTGGTTTGGGCCTTTTCTATTATTGATCGCCGCTGGTTGGTATGCCGTGGGCGTTGCGCGACGCCACCGCACCATCAATAGTTCAACAAACTCAGCGATGGATTCCAGTAAAGCAGATGAGGTGCGTTCGTTGTTAGATGATTGAACTGGCCGATGTTTTTCAGCTCAAATTGTTAAACATTGGGTCATCCATCGAGATCATCTTTTACTTCTAGAACGCCGTTAAATCAAGCTATCAGGGCAATTTTCACTAATTTATCGTGCATAAAACATGCATCAATTGTCATACATAGTGACATTGAACTCGAAGTAGGTTAACCCCTACGTTTTTGATGTTATTTTGCCTGCTCATGTTGGAATTGAATGGACGATATGACGTGTTAGCCCAAAATCATATAGCACACACTACAACTACCGGAACGCTGGATTCATTGCCGACGGAAGCCTTTTTAAAGGTTGTCGGTTTGCGAGTCCGTCGCCGCAGAAATTCCTTAGGCATGTCTCGACGTCGCCTAGCGGAAGTGTCTAGTGTGTCGGAACGCTACCTTGCTCAATTGGAATCAGGGCAGGGTAATATGTCGATTGCTCTGCTACGCAAAGTAACATCAGCCTTAGGCATGTCGCTGGGTTCACTGATGGACAGTGAACATGATCAACCACTGATGGAAGCGCTTTCGGAATAACCGAAAAGCCATAAAGAGCTTCTAGTCTAGAAGCTCATTATGATGTTGGTGCGAGCCGTGGGGCTTGCACCAACAGCTTTTCTTTCCACTTCGTCGTTGAACTGGTGGATGACGATTCCCGGCTTATGCGTTGCCCAAGGATCAGAATCTGATGTGATGCTGGAATAGCGAACGTAGTCCTGCATAGCCATCAACCGGGCCATGCCACCATTTTCTTTAATTTCGCTGTAGTACTTATCAACCTCATCAAACGCATCGTCAGTTTGAAAAACCACAATCTTTAAACCATTCTCGCCGCCCACCCGATACTTCTGCCCGTTAGGGTATACCGGGTAGGGTATTTCGCTTGCGCCGAAAACGGCCGCTAATGCCGAATCGGGCCCGTTCAAATCAATTCGATTGGATTCGGTTGAATCGCCACCGACCGGTGCTGTTGTTGCCGGCCTAACCGTTACCTGTGAATGCTCAACGGTATCGTTGGAGAAATAATTATCGCAGCTGCCAAGGGCTAGGCAGGGCAGCGCCGCGGCAAGCGCAGCTTTTCGGAACTTAAGCATCGGGGGTCCTGGTCGTGCAAACTGGTTATTTATTGAGCATAGTCCAGGAAAAAAATCTTGCTAACTCATTCAGCGCTCGAACAGTTCCGGTAGCGGCAATAGTTGATGCCCGTCTGCTCGCAATGCGGCCGCAAGGTCACGCGCAGTATCAACCGCATGTGCGTTGTCGCCATGCACGCAAATACTATGAAAGGGCGTTGGCAGGGTTTGATTGTCGCGTGTGACTAGGCCTTGTTGCTCAATCATCCGGCGTACGTGTTGGATGCACTCTTCGGCTGTGTGCATGACGGCACCGGCCTCGCTACGAGGCACCAAACTGCCATTTGGCAAGTAAGCACGATCAGCAAAAATTTCTATGGCGACGGTGAGACCAGCGGCTTGGCCAGCTTTGGCCAGTTCAGACAATGCAGGTGCGAGTAAGAGGGTGCTGGTATCAAATTCTGCAATCGCTTCGGCGATACTGGTTGCCATGTCGGCATCGTCACAGGCCATGTTGTTCATCGCACCGTGCGGTTTCACATGCGTCATAGTCGCTCCCTGTGCGCGGCACATGCCCTCCATCGCTGCCAACTGATATTGCACGCAGGCTTTTAATTCCTGTTTGGGCATATGCATCACGCGCCGACCAAAGCCTTGTAAATCTGGGAAACCAGGGTGTGCACCCAAGCTGGTGTTCTGTTTGTAAGCGATTCGAATGGTATTTCGCATCACCAACGGATCACCTGCATGGAATCCGCAGGCCACGTTGGCAGAATTCACCGACGCTAACAAACGCTCATCTTCTCCCATGGGCCAGGGGCCATAAGATTCGCCTAAATCTGCGTTTAAGTTTAATTGCATATCAACGCTCGCTTATGAGTCAAAATCCAGTGCGTCGGTGACGCCACCGATTAAATTTAAACCGAGCAGCCGGGAAGTGTTCAAGTGCGTGTCAACCACTGGGCTAACACTAGCCAGGTGTTGTTGAACCGATTCTTCCAACTGCAGGGTGTGCTCTCTTGCCGCTATTGTGTTCACCCGATCAAACTGAATTTTCGTGCCCGGACGGCAGAGGGCAAACAAAGCTCTATCGGCACTGGTCACTGTAGCGATTTTCGGATAGCCGCCAACGGTGTGTGCATCCGCTAGCATCACGATCGGTTTCCCGATGCCAGGAACTTGAACAGAGCCTGGGAGAATGGCGTCTGACACGATGTCTTTGTGCTTTGCGCTACGGTGTTTTATTTCAGGGCCATCCAACCGCGCACCCATGCGATCGATGTCGGCTGTGACCGTAAACGTGTGAGTGAAGAACGTCTCTAAAGCGGTGTCCGTAAACGCATCATCCTGTGGGCCGGGCACCGCCTGCACCGTCCAGGTGAGATTGCCATCAGCTGCTTCGTTTTTCTCCCCAGGAAACTGGAACGGCTGCAAACTTTTGTGTTCGCCAAGCGTGGCTGCGTTTTGTTCGGCATAGGGCAAATCATCCCCGATTTGCAGCGTGCCTCCATTCAAGCCACCCAATGAGGCATTCAAGTAAGTCGATGCGCTGCCATAGTGGGGTGTGACGTCTAAATGCTGTACGCCAAGTACGGCACACCGATAGATTCCGGTGCGTTTTATGGTGAGTTTGTCTCCGTCAACAAGCGTATGCGTGCGCCAAGCATTCGCTTGGGTGACTGACGAATCTGAGTGTGTAATGGTGGCTAGCACATCGCCAATGAGGGATATCTTCACCGGCTCGGTTTTCACCCGTAACGTTAAACCTCCCTCGAACGTTTCAATGACTGGGGTATCCTCAACCTGATCAAGTAAGCGGTTGGCGAACCTCATCCAAGGCTCACAACCTACCCCGGCCCAGGGAATGCCTAAATCTCGCAAACCCCGACGACCGCGATCTTGAAGGGTGCTAAACATCCCAGTCTGTTCGACTACCAAGCTCATGGCGAGGAATGGTTAAGCCAAGAGGACCATTGAATCACCCCGTTTATCCGGTCTTTTTCTAACGCGTTGAATGCGTTCGCGTCGATGGATTCGAACGTAACCGTATCATTGGGCGACAACATGGTTGGCCTATCTGCCTGGGCATTAAACATGGGGAGCGGGCAGCGGCCCAACAAGTGCCAGCCGCCAGGACAATCCCAAGGGTAAACACAGGTGAGTTTCATGGCAATAGCAACGCTGCCAGCAGGTACCCGAATTCTAGGTTCTGTACGGCGTGGCAGATGCAGTCGAGGATCGGTATCGCCTAAGAAGCCGTAGCCGGGCTGAAACCCGAGTAAATACACTTGATACGTCTGTCTAAGGTGTGAGGCAATGACTTCATCGGTGCTTAAGTGGGTGGCTTTGGCAACCGACTCGACATCAGGACCAAAATCAGAGCCGTAACACACCGGTAATCGCCAAGCGTTAGATGACGTGCTGGTGTTTTGCTGCGCAGATACTGGATGGTTCTGAAGTGTTGCCTTCACTTCATCCACTGATATCACCAATGGATCGATGACGATAGCCAAGGATCTGAAAGTGGGAATGGTTTCTTGTAAGCCAGGTAAATGGCCTTGCTTGTGAAGTTGTTTTACGTGTTCACGTAATGCATTAACAGCGTCAACCAAAGCTTTGTCAATGTCATTGCCAAATTCGACAATGAGCGCCGTGTCGCCAGCATTTAGATACCGTACTGGCGATTGCATTAAACGCCTGGCCAGGCGATTAGGCAAGCTTTACCCATCCGTGGGTAATTCACTTGCAGCACACTATTCAAAAATCGCTTAGGCCGTTGCGGCTTCGCGAGTTTCTTCAACTTCGGCATCTGTGACTGTGATGGTGTCAATTTCACTTAACACCGACTCATCGATTTCAGGCATGCCGTCCGCGTCACCGGCATTGTCTTTCGCCCAGCGCTGTAATTCACGATAGGCTTCAACCAACTTAGCGCTGTTCTCGGATAAGCCTTTCAAAGAATCAAGCTCTTCCGTTTTTTCTTTATTTTCTTTTTTTAACTTTCGATTAGCGTCTTCGGCCAATTTTTTAGCGTTTGACTCATCCAGTTTTTGCTTTTTTAAAGTCTTAAGCTTTTTCAAGATGTTGTCTGGGGTGTCTGCCAACGCGGTGTTGATGGCTTTCAATTCACGTTGCTTATCGTCAACCTGCCGTTTGGCTTTTTTCAAAGCTTCGGCGTTGTCTTTTCGGCCATTAATTAGCTGTTGTTCAGCGCCTTGCTTCTCTTCTAAGGCTTTGTCGCGTTCAGCCAGCGCTTCGTTGCGTGCTTTCTCAACATTACGAACGCTGCGATGCATCTCTTGGAGGTCTTCTTCCGCTTTGGTGCGGGTGGCTTCCATATTCTCATCAGCTTCTCGAGAGCGTTTCACAGCTGCTTCGAGGGCTGATCTTAGTTCATCTGCAGAGCAGTCTTCACGCAGTTTTAGCGCTGCTGCTGCTTCATTCATCAACATTTGTTTGCTGATAGCTAGGTCTTTCCAAATACGTAGTTGTTGTTCGGTGTCGGTTGAACTCACGAATTAATGTCTCTGGGGATTCTCGGTAGGATTTGTAAAATTAGCGTCTGGTCAGGCGGCCTGACTGGCTATTCGGATCAGTAGCTTTACGTTTGATTCGCGGTAAATAAGCTGTTTGACACAGCTGACCTGAATCGTCCCAATCCAGTCCGCGTTAACACCCAAATTATAAACACTTTCAAGCAGTAAATGGGCACTTGTTAGTCAGTTCGAGCCGAAATCGCGATGATTTGCAGCCAAGTCGTCAATTTACATCGATTTTCTGATAAAAAATTAACCGTTTTCTATCGCGTAACCTAGCCAGCGCCCGCAAGGTACAGAAATCCCGTCACGGTAAGCATCGACATCGCGGTGGTGATGACCACTAAGCTAGAGGCTTGTTCCTCCCAGGTACGGTACTGCTGAGCCAGAACAAATACGTTGGTGGCGGTGGGCAGTGATGCCAACAGCACAGCGGTTAGTACCCAAGTGGGGTCAATGTCGGGAATGGCGCTTAGCACCAGAAACATCACTAAAGGGTGGATGAATAGCTTAACTGGCACCACGTAACTGACGGCTACAGGTACGCGTTTCAAAGGGCGTAGTGCGGCCGTGACACCCATAGCGAATAGGGCGCAAGGGGCTGCGGCATTAGCCAAGCTGTTAATTAACTGATTGGCAGCGGCCGGTAGTGTCACCTCGTATACCGCTGCTGTGATACCAACGGCAGTGGCGATGATAAACGGGTGCGTCAATATCCGCTTTAAGATGCCACCCGTGACTTGCAACACAGTACTTTTCTCACCGTCACCTGAAAACGCCATAAGCAAGGGCGCGAGAATAAAATGCATGGTGTTTTCAAGGCAAAAAATAAGCGCCACCGGTACTCCGGCTTCTGGGCCAAAGGCTGCAATGGCCAACGGTGGGCCCAGGTAGCCGATATTGCCGTAAGCTCCGCTAAGTCCTTGGATAGTGGCAACAGCGGTGCCTGTGCGACGCAAAAATAAAGCGATTAGAAAACAAAGGACAAACATACCGAAAGTAACGCCAACCGCTGAAAAGAAAAAACGAAAGTTTTTAAATTCTTCTACTGGAGTGGCTGAGAGTAATTTGTAGAACAGAGGTGGCAATGCAATATACACAATGAAGAAATTCAGCCACGCTAAAGCGTCTTTGCCTAACGATGAAATTCGGCCGCTGATGTAACCGAGTAATATGACGCCAAAAAGTGGCAGTACCAGCGCTATTACCGCTAGCATGGATCAACAATTCGGCCGCTGTTTAACAAGTGGTGCTTGTCAAAAGTCTGCTTTAAAGACTGCATTACTTTTATTTCCGATTCACTTCGTGAAAAAGAAAGCCACGGCTTCTTGGTCAAGCCAATGCCATGTTCTGCGGAAATCGATCCGCCAATTTGACTCAGCGGCTCGTAAACCATTCGGCTCACTTGCTCATGCTGCGAATCACGTTTTTCTGAAAGAGCATTCGGAGGTGCGATGATTAAATGCAAATTGCCATCCGCCACATGACCGTAGCTAAAGAGTTGCGTGTTAGGCCATGCTCGTTGAAGTTGAGTATCCAACTGTTGCACGTAGTCATCCATCGCGTTGATGGGTAAGCTAATGTCGAACACGTAGTGAGGATCAAATGCCAGCATGAGTTCGATATTCTCCCTTATCGCCCACAGTGCTTTTTGTTCCTGAGTAGACTGAGCAATGACGCCATCACTGGCCCACCCACTTTCAAAACAGCGTTGCATTGCCGTTTCAAAGGTGGTGGCATCCATGCTTGCATTGCTGCCTTTGGCTTCAGCTATAACGTAATAGTTTTCGTCTAAAGCAATAGGTGCGGCAACGGTACCTGGTAATTCGGGGTTGGTATTGAGCTTCACCACCGGTTTCCACAACACTTCAAACGCATTTAATTGGCCATTCAATTGGTGATCAAGATGGCGTAACGTTTCAGTGACATCATTAAAAGTAGGGCATGCCAAAAATGCCGTGTTGGAGGTGGTGGTTGCGGTTCGCAGGCGCAGTACGGCGCGGGTAATCACGCCCAAAGTGCCTTCAGTGCCGATAAACAAATGTTTTAAATCATGGCCTGCATTATTTTTTAACAGTGTATTCATTGATGACAACACGGTGCCGTCCATCAACACCACTTCAAGTCCTAGCACTTGTTCGCGAGTCATCCCGTACCGAAGCACCGAAAGCCCACCCGCGTTCGTGGAAATGTTGCCGCCAATGGTGCAACTGCCCCGAGCACCTAAATCCAAACCGAAACTCAGTCCGTGCTCTGCGGATTGGTTTTGCACCGTTTCCAAAACACATCCGGCTTGGACTGTCATGGTTTTACCGATAGGGTCAATGGATTCAATTGCGCGCATACGCTCCAATGACAGCACCACATCGTCCTCGGTGGTGTGATCGCCATCAACTAGGCCGGTCAAGCCGCCGTGTGTGACAACAGTTTGACGCGCTGCATTGCACAGCGCCAATACCTCTGAGACTTCATTTGTGGTGGCCGGACGAACAATGGCCGCCGCTTGACGGGGTTCTGCGTTCCAAAAGTGCTTAGCACGCGCAGCTACCTGCTCGTTCTGCAATACATGAGAGCGGCCCACACACCGAACCAACTCATCAATTAGATTTTTCTCTATCGCCATGGCTTGGCAGTGTATCGCGATCTTGTCGATTTGGATTTCCGTGCTTGTGTTCACAAATTCAGTTCAATAGACAAGTGCTCGCGGCACATGCGTTGCACCGAGTCATCGTATCTAACTTCCTGCCCGGTGTTTCATGAACCGCCAATTGCTTCGTGATGTTTCTCGTTTCCTAAAGCCTCGACCACTGGGTGCATCGGCGGGCACAGCCGCAATAATTGTTGGCCTGACTGGCCTAGGCTTCGGGCAAATCGGTCATGCTAATCGCGTGGCATTGAGCGATGTAGATTGTTTAGTAGAACCCAGCATGGTGGTTGAACTGGGTGCTGCGGTTCCCGGTCAGTTAGCGGAAGTTACATTCGATCGCAGTGATTATGTCAGCGTTGGAACCATCATGGGCCAACTGGAATCTTCTGTAGAAACCACCGTCGTCCAAATTGCCGAACAAGTTGCTGTGGCGGATACCGGCGTGCAGCTGCGCCAGTTAAGTGCGTCATTTGGCTATCGCACCCAACAACGCAATCAAGAACTGTTGGCGTCGAAGTCCATTTCGAAACAAAGCATGGATCAAGTAACCACAGAAACCAAAATTGCCGAACTACAGGTAAAACAAGAAAAAGAAGCGAAAGCTTTGGCCAAACTGGAATTGGAACGAGCTAAGGCTAACTTGAACCGTCGATATATCGTAGCTCCCATCAGCGGTACGATCATGCAGCGTTACAGGAACCCTGGAGAATTTGTAGACAGTGATCCGGTGTATCAAATCGCTCAACTGAACCCTTTGCATATTGAAGTGTTACTCCCCATAAGCGAGCTTGGAACGGTAAGCGTTGGGTCGCGAGTTGATATAAAGCTTGATGTGCCCGGTTTTACCGACAATAGTTTTAGAGGAAAAGTGCGCCGGATAGATTCAGTCGCCGATGCAGCCAGCGGCACTTATGGGATCAGAGTGGAGCTTGAGAATCCTGAGCTAACCATTCCCAGCGGTGTGCGCTGTCAAGCCGACTTCCTCAGCTAAACACGATGTTTGCTTCTATACGCAAGGCGTTTCGTTGGTTGCCAACAGTTTCGCCGCGTTTTCATATTACGTTTGGATTGTGCTCGCTGCTTACTAGTGTCGTGCTGCTTGCCTATATGCTCGGGGTGTTTCCAAACCGCGAAGCCACGCTTTCTGAGTCACATGTAAAACAAGCAGAAACCATGTCGTCTTCAGTATCGATCTTATTGCAGCGAAATAATGAAAACAGTGGTATCGGCAACCTATTGCGTTTTGTGATCGAACGTAATCCAGCGCTACTTGCCATCGATGTTGAGTTTCCAGGTAAGCAAGATGTCAGACGCTTTGGTGTAAGCCAGGGCTCTTTAGATTCGGAAGAGAAGGTCGGTGTAATCAGTGTGCCGTTGTATCAAAATGAGAAACTTTGGGGCACATTGTTATTTGAATTTAATGAAAATGCGAATCTGCCTCTGTGGAAACAATGGCTGTCCAATCCTTTGGTCATGCTGGGGTTTATTCCACTACTTTGCTTTCCTAGTTTTTACTTCTTTTTAGGCAAAATGCTTAAAGAACTCAATCCCTCACAAGCGGTTCCGGGCAGGGTGCGATCAGCTCTGGATACGATCGCCGAAAGTTTATTGGTTCTGGATAAGCGCGGCAATATTGTTCTAGCGAATGCAGCTTTTACCGATCTTGTTGGCGAGCCTGTTGAGCAATTGATGGGACGCAACGCTGATCAATTTGATTGGAAATCCTCCTCATCGGATGGTCATGAAAGTTTGCAGGAGATGCCTTGGGCGAAAGCTTTTCGTACTGCAAATACCACCCGCGGTGAAATGATTTCCTTGGAGGATGGAGCCGGGTTGAGCCGAACCTTCATGGTTAACTGCTCACCGGTCATGGGGCCGAAAGGTGTCCCAGGCGGTGTTCTGGTGAGTATGGACGATGTGACGTTACTTGAAGAGAAAGAAATTCAGCTGCGTGAATCCATGCAAGCAGCGGAAGCGGCTAACTTAGCTAAATCTTCGTTTCTATCAAACATGAGTCATGAAATTCGAACCCCGATGACATCCATTCTAGGGTTTACCGAAGTGCTTAAGCGCGGCTATGAAACCTCGGGTGAGGAACGCCTGAAACACTTAAATACCATTTCACGCAGTGGCAATCATTTACTTGAACTGATTAATGATGTACTCGATTTATCCAAAGTTGAATCGGGTGTTATGGATTTGGAAGTTCTGCCAACCGATGTGGCTGAGATTGTCTCTGATGTGAAGCAAGTGCTGAACGTCAAAGCAGAAGAAAAAAATATTGGTCTTAACATTGAAATTGATGGGAACCTACCAGAAACGATTCAATGTGACCCGTCACGCCTTCGACAGATCGTTACAAACTTGGTGGGTAACGCTATAAAATTTACCACGGAGGGTGCGGTAACGATCCGCTTGTCCTGCGACTCGGACGTGTCGAAATCTGTGCCAACAGACCCGTTTTCAATTGCGGTGAGTGATACCGGTATTGGCATGACACCCGAACAACAAGCCACAATTTTCACCGCCTTCACACAAGCAGATGCCTCAATTACACGACGTTTTGGGGGCACCGGCTTAGGATTATCCATCAGCCGAAAACTTGCTGAAGCCATGGGCGGAGAGGTTACTGTCAGTAGTACCGCGGGTGAAGGCAGCACCTTTTTAGTCACGTTGCCTGTGGGTGATATTTCACAGGTGAGGTGGTTAACCCCAACTGAAGTTGAATCCAGATTAGAAACTGTTGCATTACAGAGCAATCAAACTTGGGATTTTGAACACCAGCAAATCTTGGTGGTTGATGATGGGCCGGAAAATCGCGAGCTGCTCAAGTTGGTACTGAGTGAGTATGGCTTGAAGGTTGATGTTTGTGAAAACGGTTTGGAAGGCGTTAACGCCGAAAACGTAGGTAACTATGATGTGGTGCTGATGGACATCAATATGCCCGTTATGGACGGTTACCAAGCGGTGGCTAAAATGCGTGAGAATGGCCGCACACGTCCGGTCGTGGCACTAACGGCAAACGCGATGAAAGGGGTTGAGGAACAAATTCTAGCGGCAGGTTTTTCGCACTACCAAACCAAACCGATTGACTTAGACAAACTGGGGCGTCTGCTTGCAGAACTCATGGATGGCCGGTCAGTGGAAGAATCTGCATCGAATTCTGCTGAACCTAGCCCGGTAGCGGCAGTGTCATCAGGGGCCACATTAATCAGCACCCTGGCGCTTCGGGATCCAAGATTTCAGCCAACAGTGGATGATTTTGTGATCCGTCTCAAAGAGCGTTCTACTGAATTTTCGCTCGCTCTGGACAATGGCGATTTCAACGAACTTGCCGCCATTGCACATTGGTTGAAAGGCAGTGGCGGAACCGTGGGATTCGCTGAATTTGTTGAACCAGCGGCAGAATTGGAAATTGCTGCTAAAGCGCAAGATGCTGACCGATGTCGATCTTGCCTGGAGGAGCTTAAATCATTGTGGAGTCGCCTACCGGAACCTGGCAATTCTCCTGATAACAGCTCTGGCGTTGCGGACGTAGTCACGAAAAGCCCTGTGATCGCTAGAGATGAAGGGCTGGAGGCCGATACGCCAATAGTCAGCGAGCTACTTAACCGCAGTCCTGCCATGGCGGATATTGTGGATCAATTCATTCCACGATTAGATTCTCAGATTGAAGCGATGAATGCCGCGGCACAGACAAATGATTTTGCGGAGGTAGCCAACTACGCACATTGGCTGAAGGGATCTGGTGGAAACGTTGGTTTTCTTGGTTTAAGTTCGTTGGCATCAGAGCTTGAGCAACATGCGAAGGATACCAATGAACAAGGTATAGCCAATTTAATGAAATCGATCGAAAACTATGCTGTTCGCATTAAACTCGGTCGTGATCCAAGCTTTTTAAAACGTTCTGCTTAACCGATTTCACCCGAGGATTAGTAACTAAAGTGACGTTCACTGAAGCACCAGGTAGGCAAGAATCAGGTTTAGATACTTCGCGCCTGCTTGGGCATGTGAAAATAATGATGGTGGACGATGAGCCACTGAATATGGATGTTCTTCGCATCCATTTAGAAATCGAAGGCTACGCAAATTTCGTATGCGTCAGTGATTCTAATAAGGCCATTTCCACTATGGAAGTGGAGCAACCTGATGTTGTGTTGCTGGATCTGGTCATGCCCGGAATGACGGGTTTCGACATTCTTGGAAAATTGCGTGAACATGAAACTTTAAAACATATTCCTATTGTCGTTTTGACTTCATCAGACGATGCTGAAACAAAACTACAAGCTCTGCAACTGGGCGCGAGCGACTTTCTAGCGAAGCCGGTAGACGCCAGTGAACTTGCACTGCGAATGCGTAACACCCTAGCGGCTCGTGCGTATGAACAGCGAATGAAATATCAAGACCCGCTGACGCAATTACCGAATCGGTTGTTGTTTACTCAAAGGGCCACCAGCGCACTAAAGAAAGCACGAGAAATTAATCACAAAGCGGCGGCAATACTGGTCAACATCAATCGCTTTAAATTGATAAACGATTCATTAGGCCCCTCACGTGGTGACGATGTTTTATGGGCATTCAGTCAACGCTTATGCCAAGCGTTTGATTTATCACCTGAAGATGGATTCGCCGATGATTCTGAGCTGAATCACTTTATCGCTAGAATCGGTGGTGATCGATTTGTGGTTTTGGTGCCAGGGGTTGAGTATTCCCATGAGGGAGTTAAGGCAGATCGCACCACCGGACCTGCAGAAGAGATGAGACAGGCCATTGACCGATTTCTCGAGGTAATGGAGAAGCCATTAAGCATCGGCGGCCAAGACATCTATTTGAACGTGTATCTGGGTGTGTCCAGCTTATCTTCTGCCACACGATCAGTAGAGCATCTGATCAACGATGCTGAAACCGCAATGATGCATGCGCGTCGTCGCTTGAACACTAAAGTGGCTTACTACTCTGAGCAGATGGATTCAAAAGCACATGAGCTGCTGAGCATTGAAAACGGATTACGCACTGCGGTAGAAAACAAAGAAATTTTTGTTGTTTATCAACCGAAAGTGAAGATAGCCACTGGGCAAATCACTGGCGCTGAGGCATTAGTGCGCTGGATGCATCCAGAATTCGGGCTAATATCCCCGGTTGATTTCATTCCGCTGGCCGAGGACTCAGGCATGATTGTGTCCATCGGTGAATGGGTGTTACGAGAGGCCTGTACGCGAGCTGTAGAGTGGCAAAAAATCACTTGCGAAAATTTTCACATAGCGGTAAACGTCTCCATTCGGCAGCTGTACGAACCTGATTTCACCAGCTTAGTTGAGCAAGTGCTTAAGGAAACCGGTCTGGATCCACGGTGTTTAGTCATCGAACTGACTGAAAATATGATCATGGAAGACGCCGATAGCAATATCATCAAAATGCGGCAATTGAAAGAATTAGGCATTCGTTTGTCCATAGATGATTTTGGAACAGGTTACTCGGCATTAAATTATTTGCAGCGTTTCTCAATGGATCAATTGAAAATTGATCAATCTTTCATTCGACCGATCAATTCTCCAGATGAAGCGCAACCGATCGTTCGTGCGCTTATAACGCTGGCGCACGATTTAGGTATGCATGTTGTGGCTGAAGGGGTTGAAACACGCAATCAACTCGCGCTACTAGCGAATCTATCCTGCGATGAATATCAGGGATATCTGTGCAGTAAACCGGTGGCAAGTACCAGCTTCATTCGGTTGTTGCTAGAACAGGCTGATATGAGAAAGTCCGCTTAACCCTTCCAAACCATAGGCTGAGTGTCAGCCCGTTGGTACAATGGATGGGCAGGACTTCCATCGGTATTAATAGCTAAACAGAACAGTTGGCCTACATAGCGTTTCGCCAAACGTTTATCTTGCTCTTTCCAACCTCCATGTCGCCCCCAGCAAGCAATAACCAGATCAGCGTTATCTATGGCTTGATGTAAGTGTTTCGAGTTATAAGGCCCCACAGGATCAATCGCATTTTTTAGCTCATTGGGGTAGGGCGTTCGATAAGCAAATAGATTGATGACCGTGAGTGCGTTGAAGCCCCAGCGTCGAGTGAAATCCATACAGCGACGAATGGTGGGATCATCCACGCGGTGATCCGCCGTGGAAGGATTGAGTCCGATAAACACCACACGCCTGGCCGCCTCGTCATTAGCCCAATAACGCTCTAACTTGTATCGGTAGCGTTTGCATCGAGAAAAAGCTGCCGTGCGTGTGATGTTCTCGTTTTTCAACGGCGCCTCTTGCGCCATGGGGCGTCGTTTTGCCAGTCACCTGCCATGATGCATCCATAAGGCTGCACGCGATCGACCACATCACACAGGGCGAACCGGTGCATATCCTCTTGAACAGCGGCAGCGTTTTTATACGCCGACGGCAGTTCTGATATATCAGGCTTGCCACAATAAAACCGCGCATCCAGCCCTTCGGTCTCTTGTGCGTACACGACTTCCTCATCTTTTGTGTGAGGTGCGGCGTTGATGGTGCGCAACAGTTCACCCACGATACGACCTTGCGGGCAGCCCAGTTTTAATAGCTCTTTTCCAGTCCAGGTTTTCATAGCTTCTTGCTCTTCTTAGTTAATCCTCTTACGCGTTCAGGTGTTTAAACCCAGCGCGTAAGTACTGCATTTGATCCGCTAATACGGACCGATTCGACAACGCAAACCATTCATTCACGTGCAAACAGTGCCGCGTTGTTAATACGAGGCACACTTTGCTCGCTAACTTTCCCTTTCACGGCAATAATAGTGGGCACGGCAATGACTGAGCGAGTTCCGTCGCGTTGGTAACCCCCATGCAGTGTGCTGGCAATTTCATTCATCGACCAAGACACCAGATCTTTTGCCAACAGTGAGGCTGCGGATTCAAAATTAATCCAGTCGGTGGGAAGCCCAGCTTTGTTCAGTTTTAATATTTGAGTGTTCATAATGTATGTCGAAGAAACGAAAAAACCCGCTAAATTAGCGGGTTTTCAGGCAAGAACTCGATACTTAAGTTTTACTGTTAAACCCGCACACGCAAAAGCGCATCTCCCATCTCTGGGAGGCAGCGATTGCCGTGTAAATTGTTGAGTATCGTATTCATGCGCGAGATGTTAACAGATTGTCCAAACTATGGCTAATTTCTCAATCTCTCCTGTCAGCCGAAGGCCTGTAACCCGGTGATACTATGTCCAAAAACCGCCACCGGAAAAATTCAGCGTTTTATGTTGAAAAAATCACCTTAAACCCCGAAGAGGGCATCAAACGAACGCTGACACTCAATTTCAAAGCGTTCTAAACTACCAACAGAGGATTACACAGAAACTATGAAAAAATTACTATTAGCGACAGCGGCCACGTTGTTATACGCAACCGCCGCTATCGCAGAAGTCAAGGTCGGAATGATCACAACATTGTCGGGTGGAGGCGCGGGTTTGGGCATCGACGTACGCGATGGTTTCATGTTGGCGATTAAGCAATCCGGTCGCGATGACATTAACGTGGTGATTGAAGATGATCAGCGCAAACCTGAAATCGCAGTGCAGCTTTCAGACAAAATGATTCAGTCTGAACGAGTGGATATAATGACTGGGATAATTTGGTCGAATCTGGCCATGGCCGTTGTGCCTTCCGCAGTTAACCAAGATGTTTTTTACCTCTCTCCCAATGCGGGGCCGTCGCCTTTAGCCGGGCCGGGCTGTCACAAAAATTACTTCAATGTAGCGTGGCAAAATGACAATCTTCATGAAGCGGCCGGTGCCTATGCGAATGGAGTTAACTACAAAAACAGCTTCATCATGGCACCCAATTATCCTGCGGGTCAGGACGCGTTGACAGGCTATAAACGTTTTTATGAAGGCAAGTTATCTGGCGAGATTTTCACCCAGCTTGGACAGACCGACTACGCTGCAGAAATTGCTCAGATCCGCGCCAGTGGAGCGGATAGCGTGTACTTCTTTTTACCCGGTGGTATGGGTATCTCGTTCCTTAAACAATACGCGGACAGCGGTGTGGATACACCCGTCATCGGACCTGCGTTCAGTTTCGATCAAGGCATTTTACAGGCGGTAGGTGAAGCGGCCTTAGGTGTTGTAAATACCTCGCAATGGAATAAAGACATTGATAATCCGACCAATTCGGGCTTTGTCGATACATTTCAAGCTGAGTATGGCCGACTACCTTCGCTCTACGCCAGTCAGGGTTTCGATACCGCGAATCTGCTATTGTCCGCGCTAAACGTAGCAGAACCTTCGGATGCTGACGCATTCCGCGACGCGCTACGTGCCGCAAATTTTGATAGTACCCGAGGTGATTTTTCCTTTGGTCCTAACCACCATCCTGTGCAGACGATTTATGCGCGTGAAGTGATCAAAGAAGGTGATGTATTCACCAACAAGATCATTGGTACCGCGTTAGAAAACCACTCTGACGCATACGCTGCTGATTGCAAAATGTAAATGATCGCCTGTACTGCACTTGCATGCCCCAGTGTTGGGGCATGCAGATCTTCGGAGTTTTCATGTCCACAATACTCATTATCGAGCAAATCCTAAATGGATTGCAGTTTGGCGTCATGCTCTTTTTAATGGCAGCTGGACTCACCTTGATCTTTGGCGTAATGGGGCTTATCAACCTGGCACATGGTTCGCTATACATGGTGGGTGCTTTTGCAGCTGCGGCCGTAGCGGGTGCTACAGGATCTTTCTTGTTGGGTCTAATCGCTGCATTTGTAGCCGCAGCACTTGCCGGTGCCATTGTTGAAATGGTGATAATCCGACGTTTGTACAAAGCGGCGCATTTGGATCAAGTGTTGGCCACCTTTGCCTTGATCCTAATATTCTCAGAAGGCACCCGCTGGTTGTTTGGTTCATTTCCACTTTTTTTAAATATTCCATCGGCGTTATCAGGGCCGGTTACGCTTCCGGGAGGCATACAGTACTCACTGTATCGGCTGACATTAATCGCCATCGGGTTGGCGGTCGGTCTTGGACTGTGGGTATTGATCGAGCGCACTCGAATCGGCGTGCAAATACGCGCCGGTAAAAATGATCGCGAAATGATCAGCGCCTTAGGCGTTGACATTGGCAAGCTCTATACCCTGATTTTTGCATTAGGCGCCGCCCTGGCTGGACTTGCGGGTGCGCTTGTCGGTGCCATACAGTCCGTGCAGGTGGGTATGGGTGAACCTGTTTTAATTCTCGCCTTCGTTGTCATCGTAATCGGCGGCATAGGCTCCATTCGAGGCGCTTTTGTCGGTGCGCTTTTGGTAGGTTTGACTGACACTCTCGGTGGCGTGTTTCTGCCGGAATTGTTCAAACTGTTTATGGACAACGGTGCTGCGCAGAAAAGTGGTTCAGCGCTAGCGTCTATGGGAATCTATGTCCTAATGGGGGTGGTTTTAATATGGCGACCCACTGGGTTATTTGGAGCCCGTGCGTGAGAGTTCAAGAGAAAACCATCAATGCCCTTGTGGTTGTTGGGCTTATGGCGTTGCCGTTGATTGCCTTTGTAAACGATGAACCCTTCACGATCACACTGGCAACCCGCGCTGTTATCTTGGCCATAGCGGCAGTAGGACTTAACGTCATATTGGGGATAGGTGGGCTGGTTAGTTTTGGTCACGCGCTATTTTTTGGGATAGGTGGATACTCGATGGGTATTCTCGCTCATCACGCGCAAACCTATACCGCACTGGATCTTGGGTTTCTTACGACAGACGGCACTAAACTCATGCCAGTTATATGGCTTGTGGCTATGGCGGTTTCAGCCATCGTCGCCTACGTTATAGGCCTGCTGATACTGAGAACATCTGGCGTGTACTTCATTATGATCACACTCGCCTTTGCGCAGATGTTTTATTACTTTTCAATTTCTTGGGCGAAGTATGGCGGCGAGGATGGGCTATCGATTTATGTGCGTAATGATTTCCCAGGATTAAACACACTCATCCCCATTCAGTTCTATGCCATTTGCTTCATCATTCTTTGCATAGTTTTGTTCCTTTATGCACGACTGCAAGCCTCGCCCTATGGCTTAGCGTTGAACGCAAACCGCCAAACGGAAACGCGCGTGGAAACGGTGGGATTGAATTCCATGAAATTGAAGCTCGTGGCGTTTGTTATCTCCGGTGCAATCACTGGGCTGGCAGGTGCACTTTTTGCCGACCTTAATCGTTTTGTATCGCCCACTATGTTCAGTTGGCAACTCTCTGGCGAATTGATCGTGCTTATCATTATTGGTGGTGTGGGGCGCTTGATGGGGCCGGTGATAGGCGCTTGCGTTTTCATAACACTTGAGCATTTCTTGGGCGGCTTAACTGACTTTTGGCATATCTTTCTTGGGTTAATTTTGCTTTGCATTGTTTTGTTCGCTCGTGGTGGTGTCGTTGGTGTGTTGACTGGAAAGGAAGGTGCTCATGTCTGAATCCATTCTTGCCACGCATAACCTAATGAAAAAGTTCGGTGCTGTGACCGCCACTGATGATGTTTCAATCGACGTGAGATCTGGTGAAATTCATGCCGTGATCGGCCCAAACGGAGCTGGAAAATCGACCCTGATCAAACAGATTTGCGGTGCACTTCGCCCGGACGCAGGCCATGTTGAGTTGATGGGTCGTAACTTGTCCGATCACAGCACTGCAGCGCGAGCTCAGGCAGGTTTAGGTCGCACTTTCCAAATTTCTGAATTAGCCATGGAAGACAGCGTTTTGGAAAATGCGGTGCTTGGTGCCATTGGTGCGGTATCCGGGCCTTGGAAGTTTTGGAAAAGTGCATTAAAAACGAAAGAGCTAACTGATCGGGCCGATCAGGCGTTGGCCCGTGTTGGTTTATTGCAGGAACGCGATTCGCGAGTTGCCAACCTCAGTCATGGACAACGCCGACAATTGGAAGTGGCTGTGTCACTCACGCTGTCACCCAAAGTTTTTCTCATGGATGAACCTATGGCGGGCCTAGGGGTTGAAGGTTCAAAAATTATGACCGGTTTTCTCGATGGTTTAAGGGACGAAGCACCGATACTGTTGGTTGAGCACGACATGGACGCGGTGTTCGCTCTAGCAGACAGAATTAGCGTATTGGTTTACGGAAAAATCATCGCCAGTGGTAACGCCGATGACATTCGGTCGAGCAAAGCGGTACGCGAAGCCTATTTAGGAGACGCAAAGTGAGCTTGCTGTCTGTTGAAAACTTAACGGCCAGCTACGGCAGCAGCCAAGCGTTGTTCGGAGTAGACCTATCGATGGCTGAAGGTGAGGTCACCGCGCTGATGGGGCGCAATGGTATGGGTAAATCGACAACCGTTAAAGCCATATGCAGGCTTATTCGTTCAAGTGGTCGGTTGAACTTAGATGGAAAAGATCTACATAAATTACCCAGCTATAAAGTCGCGCGGTTAGGGGTGGGTCTTGTCCCAGAAGGGCGGCGATGTTTTGCAGATTTGACCGTACGCGAAAATCTCATTGCCGCCGCGAGATCAGGGGAATGGACTTTGGACACTGTTTCCACACTGTTCCCGCGACTTGAGGAACGTAATCGTCAGCGAGCCACATCCCTGTCGGGTGGAGAGCAACAGATGCTGGCGATCGGGCGTGCGCTTATGACGAACCCACGTTTGTTGATTCTTGATGAGGCAACAGAAGGGCTTGCGCCTATTATTCGCCAAGAAATCTGGTCGGCGATTCAGCGCTTGAAAAAAGAAACGGGCATGACGATCTTACTCATCGATAAGTCGCTCAGTGAGTTGTCGGCCGTATCCGACAAAGCCGTGATTTTGGAACGTGGCGCGACAGTTTGGTCGGGTGCGATGCCGGCGTTAACGCCAGAAATTTCCGAAAAATATCTTGGTGTGTGATGACTTACGAATTTAAACAAAAAGTGTTGTTTAAACACTGCGATCCAGCGGGAATCGTTTTTTATCCGCGGTATTTTGAAATGATCAACGATTGCATAGAATCGTTTTTTGATGTGGTGCTAGCCAATCCTTTCGAACAGTTACACAAATTCGGCGGCGTTCCAACCGCGCAAATTCAAACTCGTTTCCTGTCGCCATCTCGCCACGGCGATCAACTCCTATTTAAACTTCAAGTGCCGAACGTTGGTAATAGTTCTGCCGAATACCGCTTGAGCGCCTCTTGTGATGAAGATCCACGCTTCGAAACCATTGCCACACTCGTCAATGTGAACACCAACGGCCGGCCAACACCTTGGCCAGACAATGTTCGAGCAAAACTTTCAGAATTTAAAGGTGGCACCCCATGACACATCAAACCATTCATCCAAGCGGTTGGTTACCTGCAAAAGGGTACGCGAATGGGATCTTGACAAAAAACGGCACCTTGCACATTGGTGGTCAGATCGGTTGGGATGGCAACAAGAAATTTGTTGCTGGGGGCTTCATTGAGCAGATGAAACAGGCGCTTCGCAATATTGCTGCAATCGTCGAGGAAGCGGGTGGGAAAACCAGCGATGTAACGCGCTTAACGTGGTTCGTTACTGATAAGTCTGAATACTTAACCCATCAGGCTGAGGTTGGAGTGGCCTATCGAGAAGTGTTTGGAAAACACTTTCCAGCCATGTCGTTGATCATTGTTGCCGGTTTAGTGGAAGACGATGCGATGATAGAAATTGAAGCAACCGCCCATATTGATTAAAACGCGCTAAACGTCAAAGTCGTCAAGCTTCGATCAATGCCTTCAATATTCAACAAATGCTCATTGATGTATCGCCCAATGTCTTCCTTCTCATCGATGTACATCTTCATCAACAAATCATAATCACCACTGGTGGAATACAGTTCAGAGTGAATCTCAAGCTTCGCGATTTCATCGGCAGCCGAGTAGGTTGTGCCAGGTTTGCAGCGGATTTGTACGAAAACGCAGTGCATTGAAGTCTCGATAGGGTTTGTGATGGTGAAGTTGTATTATCCACGATAGCCAACTATTGACAAGTGCCGATATCCATGTCCGATTTCGGCGAGATCGAAAAGAACACTGCCAGATAAAATGTTCCCATGAACTATAAATGCACCGCTTTACCCATAGAACAATTCGATCACGCACTGAACGCCTCAGACGCCGAGTTAAAAGAAATAGGCGCATGCTGGTTAGTTGCCGATGAATCCCCGGGCTTCCCGTGCCGAGTGTCGTTAGAGGATGCTCGTGTCGATGAACGCGTACTGGCCATCAACTTTGAACATCACAATGCAAAATCACCTTATAGAGGTTCAGGCCCCGTTTTTATACGTGAACTAGCAGAGCCAGCGATAATAGAAAAAAACACAATTCCCACCTTATTTTTGCACCGCCAAATCGCGTTACGCGGTTACGATGTAGACGGCATGATGATTCACGCTTTAATAACACCCGGTATAAAACTACACGATCACATCCTTACAGCGTTTGAAAACCAGTCCGTTTCGATCATCCACTTACATTACGCAATTCCTGGTTGTTACGCCTGTGCAGTGCATCGATGTTGATAACATACCTTGCAACAGATGCAAAAAATTTAAAGGACCAAACCTATGAAACACACCGGTGGATGTCAATGTGGCGCAGTCAGGTATGTGGCAACCGGTGAGCCCGTTCGGGCCATGGCCTGTCACTGCACCACTTGTAAGTTAAGAACCGGCGCGCCCTATGGAATTGGTGTGTACTACAACGATGCGGCGGTAGAATTTCTGTCTGGTGAGCTAGGCGTATATGAATATAAGTCCGATGAAAGCGGCCGTTGGATACGCAACGAATTCTGCGTTGCGTGCGGCTCAGCCGTCACGTGGACACTAGAGATGCGCCCCGGTTTACGCGCGATAGCCGGCGGCTCCTTCGACGACCCAGACTGGTACAAACTGGAAGCGCACATCTGGGCCCGATCCGCCCGATCCGACATGTGTTATCCGGAAGGGATGAGGGTGTGTGAGGAAGTGTTGGTTACGTGACGAGATGTTAAAAAAAACACCCCCGCGGGGGTGTTTATTAGGCGACATTTTATTGACTTTCAAAGCGGGAAAAGTTAACATAAACCACTGAAATCAATAAGGAAACCGCATGGACGCCACCCCTGATTTTGATACCATCTCCAACGATGAACTCGTTGACTCACTCACCAGCCTAAGCGCCAGAATCAACGCCGCCACCTTCGAGCAATTAATGCTCATTGCTGAATTTGATAAGCGCCGGGTGTGGGGCATCGAAGGCAGTCGCAGTTGCGCCCATTGGTTGAATTGGCGTTGCGGTTTGTCGTTAAATGCCGCCCGTGAAAAACTGCGAGTGGCTCACGCGCTGCAAGAACTGCCCAAAACACGAAAGGCTTTTGCAACCGGTCAACTCAGCTATTCAAAAGCTCGCGCCATTACCCGTGTTGCCAACACCGACAATGAATCCTGCCTTTTATCTTATGCTCGCTACGGCAGCGCCCAACATTTAGATCGAACCGTACGGCTGTATCGCCGGCAATTTGTAAACCCCGATCCGATTTACTCCCCAGATCCGATAGACCCCAATACACCCGCTGTTCAGCACCATCTAGACAGTCGCGAACTCAGTACTTATTGGGACGAACAAGGCTGCTTGGTTATCCGAGCTCGGTTACCGGCAGAGCAAGGAGCAGTGGTATTAAAAGCATTAGAGTGCGCTGTCGACGACATGCGCGGCGAAGAAACTGAAAACACCCCCGCGGGGGTGTCAGCAACCCATCGTCGCGCCGATGCATTGGAACGTATCGCGGAAAGTTCACTGCAAAACAGTAAAACTTCAGCGAATACGGGCGATCGTTATCAAGTGGTGGTTCATGTTGACCATGATGTTTTGGCTGAAACCTCTCCATCCCAACCCACAGGAAAACCCGATTGTTATATTGAAAATCAAGTGGGTTTACCGGTTGAAACAGCGCGACGAATCAGTTGTTGCAGCAAACTCGTCACGGCTGTCACCAAAGGCTCAGAACCGTTGAGTATTAGTCGCAGCTCTCGCGCGATTCCCACTGCTATTCAACGTGCATTGGCCATACGAGATGGGCATTGCCAATTCCCAGGCTGTGGTTGCGATAAGCATTTGGATGCGCATCACATTGTTCATTGGTCAAACGGTGGTGATACGGCGCTAGATAACTTGGTGCTGCTATGTCATCACCATCACACCTGCTTACATGAAGGGGGTTATCGAATGGAACGTCACGCCGAAACGGGTCAGTTATCGTTTTATCAAACGGATGGATCTTGGATTGATCCTAATACGGACTGGCGTGAGTCGGACGGTGCGTTGCCACAAAGTGTGGGAATGGGCTGGCAGTGGAATGGGGATGTTATGGATTATGGGATTGCGGTGGATGCGATTCATTATCGGACTCAGAAAAAAAGCCCGCCAATCTTTAACGATTAGCGGGCTTTTGCTTTTGGTGGAGCAGGGGGGAGTCGAACCCCCGTCCGAAAGCACTCTGCCTTTGGTACTACATGCTTAGTTTAGTCATTGGCTTTAATCTTTTAACCGAGGACTAGCACCCTGAAAAAAGACGAGCTCATTATTTGTTTAGCGATCCAGTGTAAGAGCGACCCTTCACGCGATCCTGTGGCTATTGCCCCAAGGTCCGAGTCACAGGCAAAACGGACCAAGGGTAGAACTGAACAACTAGACGTTAAGGTCTAATTATGCAGCCATTGCGTAGTTGTCGTCGTTGGCAACTATAAAGTTATCAGCTGATTTTAACGAGGGGATCTGATCCTCGGCATGCACCTCAGGGTTTGTCACTCCCGTCGAGACCATGTCTGCCCCAGGGAAGGTCGTAACCTTGAATACAGTATGCGGCCGGTGGGGGTGAAATTCAAGTCGATTGGCTAGGTTGTACGCATTGTTACGCAGCAATCACACTCAGTTCACGCAAAGCTCGGTATAAAATGCTGAAAGCTCACTTCGTTTCGGCCACTGCTCTCAGCCATGACAAATCTTCACAATCGCCTTGTATCAGCCCTTCGCCTGTTTATTGTCACATCTGCGATTGCCTTTTCACAGGTGTCTTTATCACAGGAAACTGAATCCAAAGCCGAATCGGGCCGTGTCGCTGTGTTTGAAGGTTGGTCGGGGTCGGCAACTTTGGGTGCTAGCACGTCAACCGGTAGTGCTGAAACGAGCAGTGTGAACGGTTCGGTTCGAGTGGGTAAGCGCTCTGGTAAATGGGAGCATTGGTTTTCGGCCGCCGCATTTAAAGGTGAGTCGGCGGTGGTGGCTCCGCGTCGGGGTGCGGATGGTGAGCCCATACTTGATGATAACAACGAACAAATTCTTGACATTGTTCGTGGTGATACGTCAGATCGGATTTCAGCCTCCTATCAACCCCGGTATTTTTTCAGTACGAAAACTTATGGCTTTTTGACCTTTGACTGGGAACAAGATGAGCCGGCGGGTGTTTCTAATGCGACGCGCCAATTGATCGGGGTGGGGCATACGTTCTATCAAGACAACTCGGGCTATCTGTCGGTGGAGTTGGGAGCGGGTAACAAAAACCTAGAAACGGTGGCGGGCGAGGACATCAATGGCGCTATTGGATACGCGGCAGCTAACTATCTTTATCGGGTGAGCAACAACGTGACGTTTAATGCGAATTTACTTGGCGATTTTGGCAGTGACAATCGCACCTTTGATGCAGCCGTTGGCATCAATTTTAAGCTGACGAATACGCTGGCTTTTGGCATCTCACATTTTGTTCGTTCGAATAGCGATGTCACGAATGAAGCCAACCCACTCAGTGGTCGCCGCGACAGCGTCACTACCATGAATTTAGTGATCGATATTTAACCAATCGAACCAGACAGACTGAATTTCCCAGCATGCCCTTGGAAGCGGCTGCTTGGCCCGGTACTCTATCGTTTTAGATGGAAGTGGAACCGTCGATGCTCTGCTTACTCGGGCCTTCTGCCTTATCGAGTTTCCGAACTGACAACTTGCTAGAGCGCTTGCGCGTGGTGCAACCGGACATCACAGAGGTGACGGTTGAACAGTTGTACATCGCTGATCTGCACGAAAGTGACGATTGGGGGGAGTCAAATCAGCGCACCTTGAATGATCTATTGGGCGCAACGGCAGCGGCGGCTGACGATTTATCCGCCACTTTATTGGTGCTGCCACGTGTGGGTACGGTCTCTCCCTGGTCCTCGAAAGCCACGGACATTTGTCACGCAACAGGCCTTGACGGGTTGAAGCGGGTCGAGCAAGGCCGATTGGTGAGCGTGTGGGCTAACGAAAACTCATTGTCGTCGGAAGACCTGTCCGATGAGGCTATGCAAATTCTGCACGATCGCATGGTGGAATCCCCATTTTCTGATTTCGAAGCGATTACCGATTATTTCCTCAGCGGAAAGCCGCAGCCATTAACGACCATTCCGGTGTTGGCTGAGGGTGCTGCTGCTTTACGAAAAGCGGATGAACTGTTAGGGCTTGCCTTGTCAGAAGACGAGGTGGACTACTTGGTGCTAAGTTTTCAAACGCTTCAGCGAGACCCGACGGATGCGGAACTGATGATGTTTGCGCAAGCGAATTCAGAACATTGTCGTCACAAAATTTTTAATGCCAGTTGGACGCTGGATGGGCATGCGGCTGAACATTCTTTGTTCGGCATGATTCGAAACACAGCCGATGTGACCAGCGCGGGGTTGCTGTCGGCTTATCATGATAATGCGGCGGTTATTGAAGGGTACAACGCGAATCGTTGGTTGCCTGATGCGAGTGGTGGCTATGTTACGTTGCCTGAACCTACGCACATTCAAATCAAAGTTGAAACGCATAATCACCCAACGGCTATTTCTCCATTTCCAGGTGCGGCAACGGGTGCCGGTGGGGAAATTCGCGATGAGGGTGCGACGGGGAATGGCTCAAAACCAAAAGCTGGTTTGTGTGGGTTTACTGTGTCGAACTTACAGATACCTGGGTGGGAGCAACCTTGGGAGGAAGATTCTATAGCGTTGGGGAAACCGGATCGCATTGCCAGTGCGTTTGACATCATGATGGATGGACCTATTGGGGCGGCAGCCTTTAACAACGAATTTGGTCGACCGAATTTAACGGGCTACTTTCGAACCTATTGCGAGTCAATTGGTGCAGACACACGTGGATATCACAAGCCGGTCATGATCGCTGGCGGCTTGGGGAATATTCGTCCGGGCAATGTGGATAAGCAACCGATTGTTGACGGGGCTGCGTTAGTGGTTTTGGGTGGGCCTTCGATGCAAATCGGATTAGGTGGAGGGGCCGCGTCTTCAATGACCAGTGGCAGCAGTGATGCGGAATTAGACTTTGCATCGGTTCAACGAGGTAATCCTGAGATGCAGCGGCGTTGCCAGGAAGTGATTGATCGATGCATTGCATTAGGTAAAGACTCACCGGTTTTGTCGATGCACGATGTGGGGGCTGGGGGTATTTCGAATGCACTGCCTGAGCTGATTAATGATGCAGGCATGGGCGGCATCATTGAATTACGTGATGTGTTAAACGATGAACCTGCAATGACACCACTGGCGTTGTGGTGTAACGAATCGCAAGAGCGTTATGTGCTTGCCATCAGTGCAAACAAGCTCGATCAATTTAAAGCGTTATGCGAACGAGAAAATTGTTTGTACGCCGTCGTTGGGCATGCGACTAAGCAACAAGACTTGGTGGTAAACGATGCCTTATTCAATAATAAACCGGTTGATTTGCCCTTGTCCGTGCTGTTGGGTAAACCGCCTAAGCTCGCTATTGATGCCAAACACTATGAGCCAACGGTTAAGCCACTTAACACGCAAACGTTGGAAGTGAATGAATGCGTTAATCGTGTATTGCAATTGCCGTCGGTGGCTGCGAAAAACTTCTTGATTACGATTGGGGACCGCAGTGTGACAGGTCAAGTGGTAAGGGATCAGTTGGTGGGCCCTTGGCAAATGCCAGTGGCTGATGCTGCGGTGACGGCTGCTGACTATGTGGGTTTTACCGGGGAAGCCATGTCGATGGGTGAGCGTTCTCCGGTTGCGGTCATCAATGCGGCAGCATCTGCGCGTTTATCAATTGGGGAGGCGATAACCAATTTAGGGTGTGTGCATGTTGGCGAATTGTCGAATGTTAAGTTATCGGCGAATTGGATGGCATCGGCGGGCAATCAACCTGATGATGCGGATTTATTTGATGCTGTGAAAGCTGTGGGGATGGAGTTAGCACCTGAACTGGGCATTGCCATTCCAGTAGGAAAAGATTCGCTGTCTATGCGCACGCAATGGAATGACAAAGATCATCCATTGAGCGTGACGGCACCGGTGACGGTCGTGATTACAGCGTTTGCTCCCGTTGAAGATGTGCGACGTGTTGTCACGCCCCAGTTACGTACCGATTGTGGGGAGACGGAACTTTTACTCATCGATTTGGGGATGGGTAAAAATCGTTTGGGTGGTTCTGCGCTGGCGCAAGTATTTAATGCAACCGGAACATCGGCACCGGATGTGGATGATGCGGCGTTGTTGAAAGGGTTCCATGCTGCGCTACAACAGCTGCATGAACAGGAACTCTTGTTGGCTTATCACGATCGATCCGATGGCGGGTTGTTCGTTACCTTGGCGGAAATGGCGTTTGCTGGCAGCGTGGGTATAAGTGCGCAATTGCAATCGCTATCCAACGATGTCATTGCCGCTTTGTTTAATGAAGAGCTGGGGGCGGTGATACAAGTTCGTGAGTCTCAATATGCGGCTGTGATGGCCGTGCTTGAGTTGGCAGGTGTGGGAGACGCTGTGCATACCATTGGCACATTGAATGAACAGCAAGAACTTTACATTCAACACGGTGCAGAATGGGTGTATGCAGAACCTGTGGCTGAGATTCGGCGCGCTTGGTGGCAAACCAGTTATCACATGCAACGACTTCGCGATAACCCAGCCTGTGCTGACCAAGAACTGGCCCACATTTCCAAAGCTGACGATCCAGGCTTGTCACCGTTATTAAATTTTGACCCACAACATTCTGTATTGGATGCACCCGGTGTAATAAACACGAAACCGAAAGTGGCCATATTACGAGAACAGGGCGTTAACAGTCATGTTGAAATGGCGGCCTGCTTTGCAGCAGCTGGCTTTGAACCGATTGATGTTCACATGAATGATTTATTCGCCGGTTCAACGGATTTGCAAGCTATGAAAGGGTTGGTGGCTTGCGGCGGTTTCTCTTATGGGGATGTACTGGGTGCAGGCGGTGGCTGGGCAAAACGAATTTTATATACACCGCAGCTATCCGACGCATTTGAAGCCTTTTTCCATCGTGATGACACCTTTAGTTTAGGTGTGTGTAATGGTTGTCAAATGATGTCTCGACTGAAAACGTTAATTCCGGGTGCGCGCTATTGGCCAAGCTTTGAACGTAACGCATCCGAACAATATGAGGCGCGATTAAGTACGGTAGAAATTTATGAGTCCCCCTCGGTGTTGCTAACCGACATGGAAGGTTCTCGTATTCCGGTCGCGGTGGCGCATGGGGAAGGGCGAGCACAATTTAACCGTGATGAAGATATTTTAGAAACAAACGTGGCGGTGGGCTTTGTTGATAATCATGGTGCGATGACCGAGAGCTACCCCTTGAATCCTAATGGTTCACCTCACGGCATAACTGGGTTGTGTTCAGATGATGGTCGCGTCACCATCTTAATGCCACATCCTGAACGAGTGGCTCGCACACTGACCAACTCTTGGCATCCGCCCACTTGGGGAGAACGAGGGCCGTGGTCTCGAATGTTTGACAATGCCCGGGTGTTTGTTGGATGAGCCATTCCGTAAACACGACGCAGGCCATCCAACGCTATTGCGATATCCGCCACCGGTTACCCAAAGCAACGCACCCCAGTGATTGGGTTAGTGTGGAGACGTTGGATGATCTCGTTGATGAATTTGATTTGTTTGTATTGGATGGGTTTGGTGTATTGAACGTCGGGGCCACGCCAGTGCCGGGTGCGGCCGACCGAGTGAATTCATTGCGAGCGGTGGGTAAATCGGTTGTGGTGCTGACGAATGGCGCTACATTGCCCGCTTACAAAACCCTGGAAAAGTATGCGGGCTGGGGTATGGCGTTTAAAGAGCAAGATGTCGTATCCAGTCGTGATGCGTTGGTGTACGGCATGCAACGAGACGGGCGTGACAACTTAGTTTGGGGCGTGGCGGCGACGGACTTTGCACAGATTGATCTGTTGCCCGGTCATTGTCATTTGTTGGAAGACGATGACGATGCGTATCGAACCTGCGATGGCTTTGTCCTATTGAGTGCTTTGGATTGGACAGATGCCAGGCAGCATCGAATAACGAACGCAATGCAGGAAAACCCGCGTCCGGTCTTAGTTGGAAATCCCGATTTAGTGGCACCGCACCCAGAAAGGCTATCTTTGGAGCCGGGTTGGTTTGCGCATCAACTGGCTGATGAATTAGCTGTGTCTCCAGAATTTTTTGGCAAACCGTTCGGCAACGCCTTTGATGCCGTCATTCGGCGTTTTCCAGGCTTTGATCCTCAACGCATCGCAATGGTGGGTGATTCACCGCATACAGATATTCTGGGAGGCGCTGCGGCAGGTTGGCGCACGGTACTGATTCAAGAACATGGCTTATGCAAAATGCACGAATTGAATGAGGTGTTTCAGCAAACTGGAATTTGCCCGGACTTTGTTGCTAGAACGACTTAAGAAAACGACTTAAGCCGCTTCGTTAGCTGCCAACATTTCCTTTATTTGCGCGTTTAGCATGTCCGATTCAACTGGCTTGTGCAGTATTTCTATGCCAGTGGATGCCAGTTCGGCAACACGTTGGGGGGAGGTATCACCGGTGACTATAAGCCCTGGAATATCTCGATCGATGGCAGCGCGTAATTCCTGAATGACTTTGTCGCCGGTCAAGTGATCGCGCAAGCGGTAGTCAGCAATAATTAAATCAGGTTCTAGTTGCCTCTCAGCCAGCAGTTCAAGTGCCTCGTCGGTACATTCAGCACACACCGATTGATAATTTAAATAATCCAGCGTCATTCCCATTGCTTTACGAATGCTTCTGTCGTCGTCTACCACGACAATGACCGCGCCATAATTTCTATTTTCAGCTTTCATGGGTTGGCTAGGAATAATGATTGATTGAACTGCTTCTGCCTCGCCAATGGGCACCGTCATAGAGAAGCGGGTGCCCGTGCCCGGGGATGAACGAAGCTTTAAGTCGATATCGAGCAGCTGACTTAAACGTTTTACAATGGATAAGCCTAATCCGAGCCCCTTGGATCGATCTCGTTCTGGATTGCCTATTTGGTAGTATTCTGAAAATACGGCTTTGTGTTCTTTTTTATCAATGCCCTTGCCGTTGTCCTGTACTGATATTTCAAATTGATCTCGAACTCGTCGAAACTCGATCGTGACATTAGTTGCGCCACTGTGTGCGATGGCATTTTCTACCAAGTTACGAATGATGCGGCTTAGCAAAATAGGGTCTGTTTTTGCGAATGCTTCCTCGCGACCTTCAAGTCGTAAAAATATCCCGTGGCCACTGGCAGATGGCTTTAATTGGTTGTGAAGGTTTTTTAATAACTCGCCTAAATCAAAATTCTCTTCCTCAATCGCGACGACGCCGGCATCTAATCTTGATAAGTCGAGCATGCTATTGAACAATCGATTGAGCGCATCAGCACATTCCATGGCTTCACTGAGTGCACGTCGCCCGGAGGGTTTGACTTCATTCTTTAAAGAATTTAAGAACAAGCCCAAGGCGTGTAAGGGCTGACGTAAGTCGTGGCTGGCGGATGCGATGAAGCTATCTTTTGCTTTTTGTTCTCGTCGACCGCTGCGCAATTCGTCTACGGTGTAAGCCAATTCACTCCTGGCACTTTGCGCTTCATGAAACAAGGCGTTAGTGCGAATGTTGGAACGAATTAGCAATCCGATGCCCAGCCCGCCGGTGAGCATGAGCAGCGCGATAAAAATGCGCATGTAGCCAGAGAGTTCAGATATTTGTTCTTCAACAGCGTCCGTTTGCTCTGCGGCGTTTATAAAATAACCGTGCCCTAATCGCTTGAGCGCGTTGGACACGCTGCGAGAGCGCTTAACCAGTTCGCTGAGGTCCTCACTGGTATATTCATGGTCGGGATGCATTTTCGGTTCAGCATCTTTTAAAAATTGTTCTGCATTGTTGATGAAGTCATCAGTCAGCACATCGGATGCGGTCGACATTGGAAACTGCATACGAAAGATGTAAAACGAACTCCACATGACGTCAAACCGGTTCCTAACATCTAGCTCCATGGAAGCGCGGGAAACATCGTCCGTACCAGCTAGCTGCAGTTCGCGAATTGAGTCAATGAATTGATCCACGTTGTGATCTGATTGCAGCAAATAATTCAGTGCGGCAGGGGCGTCGGCGGTGATGGTCTCGCGGGCGGTTGAAATGTTGCTTTGTACAACCCACATCACCAACACGCTTAAAGAGGCGCATATGAGAAGTACAAAGGTAAGTATGCGTTCGGCCACGGTATTGGATTAGTTTATTGCACGTTAAGACGAACAAGCTGCCAAACGCTGGCGGCTTTGTTTTTTGCCGTCAACAACTCAGGGTATTCATCCCACGGAAAAGTGATCCACAATGGGCCCAATTCTCTCAAGCTGAGAGGTTTGCCGTTTTTTTCGTAGGCGACGATAACAGGATACTTTGTGGCTTCAACGCTGTCTAGATAATACCAATAATCGTCCAGTCCGAAGGCTTTGACCTTATTCTTCTCCACATCAGCGCCGACGACAGCCAGCAGTTCGTTTAAGCGAACCCCTGCAAAGGTGCTGGTGACAGTCCATGGGGTGCTGGTGGTGTAACTGGTACTACCAAACGCCTTGAGCATGTCTAAGTCAAATTCGGCCACAGGCTGGCCGTCACGCATGGCATTAGATGCAGAAATGTTACCGTCAATGACAAGCAACACTTCACCTTGGGCAGGGTCAAGAGCCCACGCGACATTTAGCATGAGCCCGACAGCAAATACCCCGCACATAAGTCGCGAAATTACTGGTTGGAGCAAGCTTTTTGTAAGATTCAGCACAAACTCTCGTGACCTTAAAGTCTAGGTACAATGATACTTAAGGCTACAATACCTTATAGTCATGTTTTATACACCTATCAATCGCGCTTTTGCCCGGCCTAAGCAATGTTCAAGCGCTCAACAATCGCATCGATATTCAGCAGTTGACGGGTGGCGGTTTCACTCGCTTGGAGTAACCAGTTTAGGGTATCTGTAATGGCTTTTGGATCGGTTTTGCGAGTGGATAAGTGTTGCCGAATTCGCATCTCAGTTTCTGCGACAGCAGCTTCGGTGTGATGATCGGTGCGAGCAACCCCGGAAAAACAACCCAATACGTCGGCAGCAGATCTCGTACTGTAGGCACTTAAGTCCAATTCTGGGGCGCGCCAGGTTTGTAGATTGTCGGCTAATACTGTGGCGTTGGTCACCAGCTTATTTACGGCCGTATGGCGATGAGAGGTGCCTACCACTCGCAGTAATTTGCGCAGCGAGTCAGCCGCTTGTTGTAGTTGTTCGAAATCGTCTACGTACAGCTTTCGCCCACTTTGCCAATGTGTCAAAAGTTTAGCAGCGACAGATTCAGACTCTAAGTGTTCTGATATTTCAATGGCGTAGTTAACCATCGATTCCAGCTCTGCCCACGCAGTTTGCAACCCCCGGTAACCCGGGCCCAGTGCTTGACGGTATTCAGAGTTGGTGACAAACAATTCTCGAAACCGCAGCACTTTAGCTAGCTGGCTTAACAAACGTCTGTGTTCAATTGTTAAATTGGCAGGCTTGTCTACGCTGAATTCCATGAATTGACGCCGAGCATTGAAATAGTCTGCATCGACGACGTCAGGTTCACTTAAATTGTTACCGCCTAATTCTTCAATCAAATTCAGCAGTTGTTTTTTTGAAGGAATACGTTCGAGATGAAAATAATTTTGCAAGTCTTGCAGTTCTTGTTCAATCAGTTTTGCTTGGTGATTTGCACGACGAAGCAGGGCGCGGGTCGATTGGTAAGCTAAATGTGGGTGAATGTACTGTTTGAATTCCTTGGGTTCTCGATCGATCAATTCGACCATGGATGAGAAGCGAACCAATTGCAGTGCGGTTATTGATTCGGAATCACCAAATTTTTCCAGCGTAGACGTTTTCATAACCGCGCGAACACAATCCGCCCACTCATGCAAGCGCGTGGGAAGGTCATCTAAGTGACGAAACTCAACTCGCTCTAATCCGACATCGGCCAAGTGTCTGGCTAGCTGGTGAATCTCCACGATGGACGCGGCGGTGTCATTGGCGGCATCGGTGGCAACCCAATCCTCTTTTTCATTATCGGATTGACCAATCAATTGCATAACGGCGTTCAATTGCGGCAGGCTCATACTTTCGGCTATAGCCATCGCCAGTGGCGCGTCAAAATGATCGGGCAATTCGGGAAACCAAGGGGATCCATCTTCGTGTTCTGTAATGTGTTGCGGCGGACAGGCGGTGCCCACGGCAATATCAAATTCAAGTGACACTTCGGTGAGTCCCTGAATCACTTCCGCCACGTTGGCGTACCAGTCTGTGAGTGAATCACCGGTTTTATACTCGGGCAGTCGAATACCCCAACGATCCAATGCCACATCAATTAATTCTAAATTTACATCCGGTGTGCTGCTGTCCATGCGCAATTCGTAGCGTCGCTCGGCGGTCGCGTGCTCGCTGGTTTTGCGGGTCAATATGGCAGGAAATAACAGTAAAGGTGCGCGAATTAACGTGCCTTGATCAGCCTTCTTCCATTGCAGAAAGCCCGCCGCTAAATACAAGCGTTGAATCCCTGGCTGCTTCACCAAGGCGTTCATCACTTGAATTTGCTTACAACGCTCGTACAGCTCTTCCAAGGGATGCCGGGTCAGTAAATTGGCTTTCTCACGCCGTTTTTTAGGCGGTTTGGTCCGCCGAAGGGTTGCGACTGTGTCAGTTTCTTGTATATCCGATAGTCCAATTGCATCAGGCACCAAATCGAGTCGTCCGCCCGGTTGGGTGAGAATGTCCGCCAGCGCCAGTGGCGAGTGAGGGTGGACGTGAATATCGCCTCGCCGGGATGCCCAGTCTAATGAGCGATGCCAGTTTTCGTGCTGATCTGCACGGCGACGCGAGGCGGTATTTTCGTTTGGAGGGGGGGTTACAACATCCACGTTTGAAATAAGCCCTAGATAAAGACGCTGAACAGCAATGTCTAGGAGCAATTCAGGAATCGAGCCAAGCTGTTTGCCGAGCCCTTGATCAGACGCTCGATCACGCCGGATGGCGCGTTTTTGGCTTTAGATCACGGAATTATCTGGCCGCTAAAGTGTCTACACTTGAGTAACTCCAGTGAAATCGATACCAGGAACTCTTATGCGCGATTGGATGAAAATGGCGGGAATCCGCTCCAGTGAGATTACCGATGAAACCGTGTTTCGTCAGCGTCGTCATCTAATTCAAGCCGCTGCAGCTGCTGGAATAACAGGTGCCATTGCCAGTGAGGCGCATGCTAAATCTAACCCGCTGGGCATGCCGGTTAAAAAATCCGACTACACCGTTGATGGTGAACTTACCTCGGAAGAGACGGCTACGACCTACAACAATTTTTATGAGCTTGGCACCGACAAGGGCGACCCGGTTAAGAACGCGAAGTTTTTGAAAACTGAACCTTGGAGTGTAACGATTGATGGCGAGTGCGATGCACCGGGTACTTACACCTTGGAAGACATTTTAAAACCCCACGATATCGAAGAGCGCGTTTATCGGCTACGTTGTGTTGAAGCTTGGTCCATGGTCATTCCATGGAATGGTTTTGCGTTGGGGGACTTATTAAAACGGTTTAAGCCGAACAGCAACGCAAAGTATGTAGCGTTTGAAACAGTCAGCGATCAAAAGCTTCCTGGCATGCGCAGTCGAGTTCTAGATTGGCCGTACCGTGAAGGTTTACGTATTGATGAAGCCATGCACCCACTAGCGTTCATGGCCATTGGAATGTATGGCAACGTGATTCCAAATCAAAACGGTGCACCCATGCGTTTGGTGGTTCCTTGGAAGTACGGTTTTAAGAGCATTAAATCCATCGTGCGAATTAGTTTCACTGATGAATTGCCAGCAACCAGTTGGAATATGTCCGCGCCCCATGAATACGGCTTTTTCAGTAACGTGAATCCCGAAGTGTCTCACCCGCGTTGGAGCCAGGCGAAAGAACGCAAACTCACCGGTTCCGCCGGTGGCTTATCGGCGCTGTTTGCTTCAAAAACAGAAACCTTTTATCTCAACGGTTACGCCGATGAAGTTGGAAGCTTATACGCCGATATGGATTTGAAGAAATTTTTCTAATGGGTTCATCCGCTCGATGGACTTGGGTGTCTTGGTTAAAGATCGTCGTATTTTTATTGTTGTGTGCCCCCGCCGTGGCAATGGTTGTGGCGGTGGTGAGTGGTCGTGCAGGGCCAAACCCCATAGAATTTCTCACCCACGAAACTGGCGAAATGGGTTTACGCATGCTGATGCTGGGATTAATGCTGACACCGATGCGTTGGTGGTTTAAATCCACCGTGCCCATTCGATTTCGTCGGATGATCGGCTTGTTCGCCTTCTTCTACGTCATCATGCACTTTGCCATTTATACGGTACTGGATCAGCAGCTGGACATCGCGTCCATTACCGAAGACTTGTTCAAGCGCACTTACATCATTGCAGGTTTTGTCAGTTTGGTTTTATTAGTGCCACTCGCCATCACATCCACTAAAGCGATGATGCGTCGACTGGGTAAGCGTTGGCTGTCGTTACACAAATTAGTGTACGTCGCAAGCATTGCTGCGGTGCTGCACTACATATGGTTAGCCAAAGGCGATCAAATTGAGCCGCTGGTTTACGCGGCAATTTTGGCAGTTTTGCTGGGTATGCGTTTATGGCGAAAATTTAGGCGCGGATGATTGTGGTCATCCACGCCTGATTAATGTCTAGGTTAAGACAACAGATCTTTTACGGTTTCGCGTTCTTCGTTTAATTCTGTTTGACTGGCTAACATCTTCTCGCGGATCGCATCACTGACTTCTAAATCGCTGATGATGGTGTAGTCGCCGTTTTTACACGTTACAGGGAATGAGTAAATTAAACCCTCTTCAATGCCGTAACTGCCATCGCTGGGCACAGCCATGCTGACCCAGTCACCATCCGGTGTGCCTTGCACCCAGCTGGCCATGTGATCAACCACGCCATTGGCAGCTGATGCTGCGCTGGAGCTGCCGCGTGCATCGATGACGGCTGCACCGCGCTTAGCGACAGTTGGGATGAACGTATCGTGTGCCCAGGCTGTGTCTACCAAATCGGGTGCGCTTTTCCCAGCAACCGATGCCCAAGTGATATCGGGTACTTGAGTAGTGGAGTGGTTGCCCCAAATCACCATCTTTTTGATGTCACCGATGCGTGAATCGGTTTTCTCGGCTAGTTGCGAAATGGCGCGGTTGTGATCCAAGCGAGTTAACGCGGTGATGTTGCGAGGATTCATTTTTGGAGCATTAGCTTTCAGAATGTAAGCGTTCGTGTTCGCAGGATTGCCAACCACCACAACTTTGCAATCGGGGTTACCCACTTCATTCAAGGTCTGACCCAAGGCGCTAAAAATTTTGCCGTTGTCGCTGATCAGGTCTTTTCGTTCCATACCGGGCCCACGAGGCTTTGCACCAACAAAAAGGGCGGCATCCACATCTTTAAGCGCCACTTTTGGGTCGTCAGTGCAAATGACTTCGTGCAGCAATGGGAATGCACAATCGTCCAATTCCATTTTGACCGCTTCAAGCAAGCCTAAGGCTGGAGTAATTTCTAACAGCTGCAGGCTGACGGGCTGGTTGGGGCCGTAAATATCGCCATTGGCGATACGAAATAACATGGAGTAGCAGATTTGACCGGCAGCCCCGGTCACCGCAATGCGTTTGGGTTCGCTCATGTAGGGTGTGTTCTCTCGTAATGAATCTATTAGGTTGGCTGACTACTAGCTTAAGACGTGCCAGCAACAAAGCCGGAAAATAGTAGCACAAGCCCATATGCTACCCTCCGCCACGCAATTGTAATTAAGGTCGTCTACGTGCGCTGTCCCTTCTGTGGTGCCATTGATACACGAGTTGTTGATTCTCGCTTGGTAGGTGATAACGACCAAGTTCGGCGCCGTCGTGAGTGCACGGAATGCGAAGAGCGCTTCACAACCTACGAAACCGCTGAGCTCAATTTACCTCGAATCGTGAAATCGGATGCGAGCCGAGAACCCTTTTCGGCCGGTAAACTCTCCAGTGGCTTTCAAAAAGCCTTGGAGAAGCGCCCGGTGAGCGTAGAGGCGATTGATGAGGCGGTGGCCAGAGTCAAGCACCGGCTCTTGGTGGCTGGGGAGCGCGAAGTGCCATCCCGCCAATTGGGTGAATGGGTGATGGATGAGCTACGAAAACTGGATCAAGTGGCGTATATCCGCTTCGCCTCGGTGTACCGCCGGTTCGACGATGTGGCCGAATTTCGAGAAGCCATCGAGATATTAGAAAAGGCCCCAGATGCCAGTGCGAGCGCCAATCAGCTCTCACTCTTGAAAGACGACAGCGCAGAACCCTGACGCTGCGCGCACTCTTGCCGGACCCGCATGGCGCTTTCATCATTGGTTCTCCACAACAGCAGGATGTCCGTGCCAAACTTGGGGTCGAAAACCTAGAAATTCTTAACAGTGAGCGAACACCTTGTCCACGATTGTTGTGGCCCGAAAGGGCAAAAGCGCATGCATTGCGGCCGATACTCTAACGACCTTTGGCGATATTCGGCTCAGCTCCGAGCTGGACTGCCATCATTCGAAAATCCAGACATTTGGAAAAACCCATATGGGCATCGTGGGCAGCGCGGCCCACACCTTGGTCGCGGAGCGCGCGTTTCGGGATAAAGACGCTAAAGCGGATTTCTCAACCCGTGACGACGCCTTCGATTCTCTGGTGCGCTTGCACCCCATCTTGAAAGAAAAGTACTACCTGAATTCCAAAGATCAGGACGACGATCCTTACGAAACCACCCAAATAGATGCCGTTTTCGTTAACCCTAACGGCATTTTCGCGTTGTATTCGCTGCGTGAAGTGTATGAGTACACCCGATTTTGGGCGGTGGGCTCTGGGGCTTGTTTTGCGCTGGGAGCGATGCACGCAGTCTATGACAAGTACAAAAGCGCCAAGGACATTGCCAAGGCTGGTGCGGAAGCGGGGGCAGAATTCGACACCTCTTCGCATTTGCCCTTAAACATCAAGACTGTTCGTCTGAAGTAGGCGGGGGCGAATGGCGGCTAAACGCGCTAGAATGGGGAGTTAACTTGATAAATTCCACGGAAAATCCCCAAAATGGCTGTTGAACAAACTCTTTCGATCATCAAACCAGACGCTGTGGGCAACAATCACATTGGCGAAATTTACGCCATGTTTGAAAAAGCCGGCTTAAAAATCGTTGCGGCCAAGATGATCCATCTGTCTGAAGAGCAGGCAGGCGCTTTTTACGCGGTTCACAAAGAGCGTCCTTTCTACAAAGATTTGGTGGGCTTCATGACGTCCGGCCCGGTCATGGTTCAGGCCTTGGAAGGCGAAAACGCGATTGCTGCTCATCGTGACGTGATGGGAGCCACCAACCCGGCAGAAGCGGCCGAAGGTACGGTTCGTAAGCGCTTTGCCAGCTCTATCGATGAGAACGCTTGCCACGGTTCTGATGCGCCAGAAACTGCCGCTGAAGAGATTAAATTCTTCTTCGGTGATGGCGGTCTTTGCCCGCGCACTCGCTAAAGCGAACTTTCTCACCCCGTGAGCGCATCCGCTAACACCCCGGTTAATTTGTTTTCGTTCGACCGCGATGGGTTGGGCGAATACTTGGCCAGCTTGGGCGAAAAACCCTACCGGGCCAAGCAAGTTATGCAGTGGTTGTATGCGCGCGGGGTGAGAGATTTTGATGAGATGTCGGACATCTCAAAATCTTTGCGGGCCCAATTCCATGAGCACTGCACAACGGCTTTGCCGCAAGTGTCTGAAGAGCATTTGTCGAAGGACGGCACGTGTAAGTGGTTGTTTGAATTGCACGACGGCAACCGTATTGAAACGGTTTATATCCCAGAGAAAGATCGGGGAACCTTATGCGTATCTTCGCAAATAGGATGTGCCCTTGACTGCTCGTTCTGCGCTACCGCGCGGCAAGGTTTCGCTCGCAACTTATCGGTTGATGAAATCATCGGGCAAGTTTGGTTAGCAAACCATTTGTTGGCGGCTCGGCCCGAAACTCAAGGCCAACGAGTTACCAACGTGGTGATGATGGGCATGGGCGAGCCCTTGCTGAACATGTCAGCGCTAATTCCATCGTTGTCCTTGATGATGGACGACTTAGGTTATGGATTGTCAAAACGGCGAACCACAGTGAGTACCTCGGGTGTGGTACCGGCTATGGATCGGCTAACCGATGCCATTGATGTTTCCTTGGCGGTGTCTTTGCACGCCCCAACCAATGATTTACGCGATGATTTGGTGCCAATTAACCGAAAGTACCCTATAAAAGAACTGATGGATGCCTGTTGGCGCTACGTCAAATCAGGCTCTCGGAAGAAAAGCGTGTTGTTTGAATACGTCATGCTCGATGGCGTGAATGACAACCCGGCAGAAGCTCGTGCGCTGGCAAAGTTATTGCGCAACTTTCCTGGAAAAGTGAACCTGATTCCGTTTAATCCGTTTCCAACTTCCGGTTACGAGCGATCCAGCCGGACGCGTATTGAACAATTTCAGTCTATCTTGAGTGATCAAGGCGTTTTAACGCTTACTCGTACAACTCGGGGCGATGACATCGACGCAGCTTGCGGTCAATTGGCTGGTCAAGTGGATGATCGAAGCCGACGTTACGTTAAATTTGCCGAGCCGCGTTTCGGAGAACAATTCAGATGAAGACCGATTGGGCCCTTGCAGTTCGTTCTTTAGTGGTGATTGCGATGGCAATGACCTTGATGGCGTGCACTATTGTAACCACGTCACCAAAGCGCACCACCGACGATGAGGATGCTGCCAGCTTCAACGCTAAGTTGGGCTTGCAGTATTTGCAACGTGGGGACTTGGAGCTAGCTAACGAGAAGTTAACTAAAGCCTTAGAACAAGATAGCAAAAATTCTCTAGCTCACATCAGTATGGCGCAACTGCAGTTCGCTATTGATAAACCTGAGGTGGCGCGAAAGCACTACAAGCGTGCCGTGGCCTTAGACCCTGACAATGCGGATAACAGAAACGCCTACGGCATTTTTCTTTGCAGCACCGGGGACGTAGAGGGCGCTGAACGTGAATTTGATAAAGCGGCCAGCAATCCATTCTATGACACACCAGAATACGCTTTGGACAACGCAGGTGTTTGCATGTTGGAAGCGGGGCGTTTAAAAGATGCTGAAGGTTACTTACTCAAAGCGCTGCAAAGAAACCCGAAGTTTGGCAATGCCTATTTGCATATCGCTGAACTGCGTTTTAAAGAACGCAGGCTAACCATTGCGGAATCCTATTTAGCCCGTCATCACGACACCAGCCCGATTTCATCTGCCAGCCTATGGCTTGGGCTGCAAATTCAGCGTGATCGCGGTAACGTCAGTGCTGCGGATAGTTACGCAAAGCGCTTGCTGAATGAATTCCCGAATTCACTTGAGGCTGGGGCCTACCTCGCCCAACCCAATTAACCTTAACCTCGCCGACAGGCCTGTTCATGAAAGCCGTTTATAAGCACCCGCGCGGAATGCCTGATATCCTGCCCGGAGACATCGGCTCGTGGCATCGTATCGAAAAAGCGGTTCGTTCCACCATGCATTCTTACGGGTATGAAGAAATTCGTACCCCTTTGGTGGAAAAAACGGCACTGTTCGAACGCGGTATTGGTGAAGCCACCGATATTGTTGAAAAAGAGATGTATACGTTTCCTGATCGGAAAGGTGAAAGCTTAACGCTACGACCCGAAAACACCGCCAGTTGTGTTCGGGCGGCAGTGGAAGGGGGCTTGTTGCAACCTGGCAGTGTGCATCGCGTTTGGTACCAAGGGCCGATGTTTCGTTATGAGCGCCCACAATTGGGGCGACAACGTCAGTTTTATCAAACCGGTGCGGAAGTCTATGGCGTGGCTGGGGCCTCCATTGAAGTGGAGCTTATTTTAATGACGGCTGAGCTTTGGCGTCGCATTGGCGTTTTTGATGCCGCTCAATTAGAGATCAATACGCTGGGCACTGCAGAGGATCGAGCCGCGTATCGCGAAAAGCTTATAGCGTATTTCGAATCACATACCGATCAGCTAGATGAGGACAGTGTTCGTCGCTTAACCAAAAACCCGTTGCGAATTTTGGATTCGAAAAATCCGGATATGGCCAAGTTAATTGAAGATGCGCCTAAGTTGGCGGATAACTTGTCGGCCGAATCGAAAGCCCATTTTTATGAGGTGCAAGCCTTGTTGGTAGCGAATGGGATAGATGCCACCGTCAATAACCGATTGGTGCGCGGTTTAGACTATTACAGTCACACCGTATTTGAGTGGACGACTGATCGACTGGGATCGCAAAGCGCTATTTGCGGTGGTGGCCGATATGACGCCATGTTGGAAGATTTTGGGGCAAAAAATACCCCCGGTGTTGGCTGGGCCATGGGGATGGAAAGAATTGTGGCACTGGCTGAGGCGCTATCCAAAGATCAACCAGAACAAGCAATCGTGGACGGACCCGATGCGTTTGTTATCTGCACGGTTAAGGATGAGGCTGCGTACCCGCTGATTGTGACGGAGCAGCTGCGACGAAAGTGCCCGGCACTTAAAATTGTACAAAATACCGGGGCTGCGAATTTAAGTAACCAATTGAAACGCGCTGACAAGCTCAATGCTCGCTGTGTGGTGTTAATTGGTGAAGAAGAGAAAGCAAATCAAACAGTTAGTTTGAAATTGCTGGATGGAAAAAACGAGACCCGAACCCTGCCGCAAAACGAAGCTGCAGCGGTGCTGTCATCTATACTAGGCAGTTGAACGCTCAGCACGAGCTGGAGAGACAAGATTGAGTTACGAAACAGAAGAACAGCAGGTTGAAGCCCTAAAAGCCTGGTGGGATGAGAACGGTCGTGCGGTACTGCTAGGTGTTGGTCTCGGTATCCTGATCATTGCCGCTTACAATTTTTGGCAGCATCGAAAAGAACAAGCCGCGGTTGAGGCATCGGATTTGTACAGTCAATCCATGGATGCACTGCGTGCCGGTGATACGGATAAAGCTCAAGCGCTCGCGAAAGAGCTTAGTGATGAGCACGGTGGGGCGCTGTATGCCAGTTACGCTAGAATGGCTGCCGCTCGTGCCGCTATTGAAGCCGGTGATATTCAAGCGGCTGCAGATCACTTGTCGTGGACGGTGAAAAACACCGATCACCCCGATGTGAAGGTGATCGCACAAATTCGGTTGGCCCGTGTGCACGCGGAATTAGGCGACACCGATGCAGGTTTGAAGGCCTTACCAAAGGGTGCGCACGAAGCTTTCACTGGCATGGTCGAAGAAGTGCGCGGGGATTTACATGCCTTAGCCGGTGATTTGGCTGCGGCCCGATCGGCGTATCAAGCAGCGCAGGAAGCCGGTGGTGTGGCAAACCCGCAAACCTTGGAAATTAAATTGAATGATCTTGCTGAGCCTGCTGATGCCAGCTAGGTCGGAAAACCGACTCAGTCTCGCCTGTAAGGCCGTTTTTTTGGCAGTGCTGGTCAGTGGCTGCGCTACTGAACCCCCGCCTGTACCACCGGCGGAACTGCTGTTGCTCAATGCCAAAGCGGAAATGAAATCGGAGTGGCGTAAATCCGGTTTCTATGCGGGCCGAAGCCAACTGCAACCCTTACCCTTGGCCGAAGGTCTTTATGTAGCGTCCCGTGAAGGGGTGGTGCAGCGTTTAGACCGAATCACAGGCAAATCAGACTGGAAGCGAGACCTTAACCAGACGCTGGGTGCTGGTGTGGGTGGAGATGGAGACAGAGTCTTTGTTAGTACCGAAGACGGTACCGTGTTTGCGTTGGATTCGGAAACAGGCGAGACGCTTTGGACGCAAGCCGCGTCTTCGGAAGTACTGGTGCCAGCCGTGGCTCGATTTGGTGCCGTAGTGGTGCGCAGCGCCGATGGCCGAATCGTCGTACTGGAACCTGAAACCGGTGCCGAGCGTTGGTCGGCATCGTTTACGCCACCGGCTTTAACGCTAAACGGATACAGCACACCCGTTGTTGTAGACGGTGGTGTATTGGTTGGCTTGGATGATGGGCGCGTGATTGCTTTGGCGTTAGATTCGGGTCGAGTCATTTGGGAATCGATAGTCAGTGTTCCCAGCGGTCGTTCAGAAGTCGAACGTTTAGTGGATATTGATGGTGATATTCAAATTGACGATGAGGCGATTTATTTAGCTTCTTACCGAGGTCGTATCGTTCGCATCGAACCTGCCCAAGGCAACATTGTTTGGTCAACGCCGATGTCGTCTACTGCGGGTGTGTTGTTAGGCAGTGACAAGATTTATGTGGTGAACGAGGAAGACTCGGTTCTAGAAGTAGACAAAGTTACCGGTGTAATTGGCTGGGAACAGAAAGCGCTACGCGGTCGACGACTTACCCGTCCTGTAGCGGTAAGCGATGACACCTTACTCGTTGCAGATTTTGAAGGTTACGCGCATTTGATTAGCGCGAGAACTGGCGAGCTGGTGGGCCGAACGCGGGTCGGCAAAAAAGCGATTCGAACAACGCCGACGCAAGTGGGTGACATCATTTATATTCAGTCATCGGACGGTGCATTAGCCGCTCTGCGGCAGCGGTAAGCACCCGTCAACAACCCTATATGAAACCGGTAATCGCCCTAGTGGGCCGACCCAACGTTGGAAAATCCACGCTTTTTAACAAGCTAACTAAAACGCGTGATGCGTTAGTGGCCGATTTTCCAGGGCTAACACGCGATCGTCAATATGGCGATGGTCGAGTGGGTGGTTTTGACTATCTGATTATTGATACGGGTGGTTTATCGGGTGAGCCTGAAACCCTAGATGCCGCCATGGCAGATCAAACGTTGCAAGCGGTTGTTGAGGCTGATTTAGTCGTGTTCTTAGTGGATGGACGCGATGGCTCCACATCCATTGATGAAGACATTGCCGATGTTTTGCGGCGCATGGCCAAACCGATTGTTCTGTGCGTAAATAAAACCGATGGCATTGGTGATGAGCAAGCTCAGTTAGATTTTTACGCCTTAGGTTTTGAGCACATGGTGAGTGTTGCTGCTGCCCATAACCGAGGCTTAGGCAGCTTGATGAGTGAGGCTGCAGCCATACTCGGTGTTGAAGTGGCCGATGAGGCAAAACGTAAGTCCCGTAAAGAGCGTCGCAAGTTAGCGGAAGAAGCCGAAGCTTTGAAAGCGTTGGAAGAAACAGACGACACCGATTCTAATGCGGATGCGTTTGTTGAAAGGGACATCGCTTCAGGCGACTTACGGATCGCTTTTGTTGGGCGGCCCAACGTTGGTAAATCCACGTTAATTAATCGATTGGTGGGCGATGAGCGGGTTATCGCCTATGATCAACCGGGTACCACACGTGATTCTGTGCACGTGCCGTTTTCTCGTGGCGGAAAGGAATACACTTTAGTGGATACCGCGGGTGTGCGTCGACGCGGCAAGGTGAGTGAAACGGTAGAGAAGTTCAGTATTATAAAAACCTTACAAGCCATCGACGACAGTAACGTGTGTGTGATGTTGTTGGATGCGGCCGATGGGGTCACTGAACAAGACATGCATTTGCTGGGACACATTATTGAAAAAGGCAGAGCCCTGGTTGTGGCCGTTAACAAATGGGATACCTTAACCACTGAAGAGCGTGAGAACGTTAAGACGGTTTTAGAACGCCGTGTTGAGTTCCTAAAATTTACGCGTATACATTTCATCAGTGCCTTGAAAGGGTCTGGTGTTAATGATTTATTTAAGTCCGTTAACCGAGCCTACGCCTCAGCGTTTGCAAAATTTCAAACGCCGCGCTTAACTCGTTTGCTGGAAGTGGCCGTGCAGCAGCATCAACCGCCGCTGAAATCAGGACGCAGAATAAAGCTGCGGTACGCGCACCAAGGCGGAATGAATCCACCGGTTATCGTTGTGCATGGCAATCAAGCATCGAAAACGCCAGTAGCGTACCAACGTTATCTTGTCAATCAATTCATGAAGTCACTGCATTTATTTGGTACCCCGTTGCGGCTTGAATTGAGGGACGGTGAGAATCCGTTCGCGAAAAAGCCCAAACGCGTCAAACCTCCGAAAAAAGAGGCTTTCAAAGAGCGAAAACGTAATACCGATCGTTGAAACTTGACCAACAACGCCTTTTAAATTTGCGAATCTGGCGTATTGCCTGTACATTTTGTAAAACGTCAGGAGGTTGCAATGATCGGATCGATGATGTCTACATCGCTCACAGTTCCTTCGTTGTTGGACCATGCCAATCGCTATCATGCCAGTACAGAAGTGGTGTCAGTGGCAACCGGTGGCGGGGTCGAACGCCATACCTGGCACGATATCTGGGTAAACGCTAGAAAACTGGCTTCGGCATTAACTAAATTAGGCTTACCTGCTGGTTCCCGTGTTAGCACGATAGCGTGGAACAACCATCGTCATCTTGAAATTTACTTTGGCGTATCCGGCGCAGGCATGGTTTGCCACACCATAAATCCTCGTTTGTTTCCTGAACAATTGATCTACATCATCAATCACGCTGAGGATGCGGTGTTGTTTGTTGATGAAACGTTTTTACCGCTGGTTGGGAAAATTTATCGTTCACTTAGCACGGTTAAACACATTGTCTTAATGGGGAACACAAAGCCAAAAGAAACCTATGGCTTAAACGTGTTGTTGTTCGATGAACTGCTGCATCACGAGTCTGAATTTGACGGTTGGGCAGACATTGATGAAAATCAACCTTCCAGTCTTTGTTACACCTCGGGTACCACTGGAAATCCTAAAGGGGTTTTGTATACACATCGCTCAACGGTGTTGCATTCCTTGGGTGGGAATCAACCGGATGGTTTGGCGATATCTGCGCGTGATTGCGTGCTGCCCGTGGTACCCATGTTTCATGTGAACGCCTGGGGCGTACCTTATGTTGCGGCCGCTACCGGGTGTAAGTTGATTTTGCCAGGGCCTGGGTTAGATGGCGCAAGTTTGGTTGAACTCATTGATTCAGAAAAAGTCACCTTAGCGCTAGGCGTTCCAACGATCTGGCAGGGGCTATTGGCTGCACTGGGCAGTTCAGGCAGTAAAGCATCCAGTTTAAAGCGCACGATTGTGGGTGGCTCGGCCTTACCACCCAGCATGATTCAGATTTTTCGCGACCAGTACGATGTGGAATTGGTGCACGCCTGGGGTATGACGGAAACGAGCCCTTTGGGTTCGATAAACAACTTGTTGGCGAAACACGGTGAATTAGATGAAGATACACAAGCCTTGCTTCGGTTAGGGCAGGGGCGTCCACCTTATGGTGTTGAATTGCGATTAGTTGATGATAAAGCGTTTGTTCTTCCCAACGACGGTAAAACTCAAGGGCAGCTGCAAATACGCGGACATTGGATAGTCGACACGTACTTTAATGCTGAGCAATCAGCCTTAACAACTGACGGCTGGTTCGATACGGGTGATATTGCCACACTGGATTCTGATGGGTACCTCGTGATTCGGGATCGCGCTAAAGACATCATAAAATCGGGTGGTGAATGGATCTCTACTGTTGAACTGGAAAATATTGCTGTGGCGCATCCGAATGTGCAATCGGCAGCGGTGATTGCCGCGCGACATGAAAAATGGGATGAGCGTCCATTGTTAATCGTTGTAGAGAAAGAAGGCGCTGATATCGATGAGGCCGAGTTGTTGAGTTTTTATGTGGATAAAGTGGCTAAATGGCAGATTCCGGATCGTGTCATTGTGGTTGATGCCCTGCCGTTGGGTGGTACCGGAAAAATTTTGAAAAATCGGTTACGCGAAACCTACGGTGATGCATTACTTGCAGAGCCTGCATGACGAACGCGGTAACACACCTAGTTTTTGATCTGGGTGGGGTAATTGTCAAATTACGAGGAACTCCGGTTCCGTTGAAGTGGTTCCCGGTTAGCGACAAACCGGATGATGTTTGGCAGCGATGGTTGACCAGTGATGCACCGAGGTTGTTTGAAGCAGGGAAAATTGCGCCTAAGGAATTTTCTGAACAGCTGGTGCAAGAGCTCAGCTTATCGGTTACTGCTGAACAGTTTTTGGAATACTTTCGGGATTTACCCGAATGCGTGTTTGATGGGGCTTTACCGTTACTGGTAGAGGTCAAGCAGCGCTACACAACTGCGTGTTATTCCAATTCCAACGAATTGCATTGGCATGGGAAAATGATTGAAATGGGGCTTGCTCCGTATTTTGATCATCACTTTGCGTCTCATCTCATGGGCATAGTGAAGCCGGATGTGGAAGGGTTTCATTTCATCGCTGATGCGCTTAATGTGGATGCATCGAATATCTTGTTTCTGGACGACAACCAATTGAACGTCGATGCGGCCCAAGCTGCCGGGTGGCAAGCGCTGAGAGTTGTGGGTGTGGATGAGCTTCAACAGGCGCTTTCGCTGCTGTGATTTTCGCTTAAATAAAGTGCTTCAGTTTTTTGTGTCTGACCCGTTAGTTGTACTTAAGTGTAAATTATTTACTGGGTGAGACGTGGTACATCATTGGCTGAATTGGAACGCAGAAACTGACAATGTCATCATCTCTAATCATTTCAGCTTGTGTATTGGTTCGTGTACTAGTGATCAATGCTTTTCGGTAGATCAAAAACTTAGCGCAGGGGAGCCGGCGGCAAACGTGTTGGACGGTTCGCGTTTAACACTAATAAAATTTAGTTCGTTTATTAGTATTCGCTACGTTCGTAAAGCAACGGCTGTACTCATAAAATATCGCACTCAAAATAATACGAAGACCCGAGAAATTGAACTCGGTAGCCCAGAGAAAGCTGAAGAGCTGTTTGATCACTTAAGTCAATACCTATCTTCAAGCATGGACAAGTGTTCGGGGGATCACTCTCGAAATTATGGACTCATGCTGGTGATTTGCAGTGTGTTTTTTAGCGCGGTTTTTTTGTACGCGTATTTTAATAAATTTCGCCTGCTCGCCTATCTGTTGCCCTTGTTTTGTGTGCTAGGTGTCTTGGCGTACGTCATTCGAATGGAAAATATACAGCGGCGAATAACGCGTTGGACCAGCGAACCCGATCGGCAAAGTTTGAAAATTCCTGCCCTGAGAGCCATGGGGGCCTGTTTGATATTCAGCACGCTGTCCCTATGTGTGTCGCCGTTTTTTGCAGATCGCTATGGTCACAAAGCGCTTTACTCGGCAGCCCAAGGCAACGCATTGCAGGTGGCTGACATTGCTGGCTTTTTAGATCGCGGTTCTTCCGTTAACTACCTTCACACTGACAATACATCCGCGCTGTGGTGGTCAATAAAAAACCAGGCTCATCCCGTCTCGCTAAAGCTCATTGAATTAGGCGCGGATGTGCGGGTGAAGCAGGGTGGGTTGCTGGAGCATGCGTTGGCGAATGAGGCCAATGAAGTCGTGCTTCGCGCCATGCTTGATCGGGGTGCATTGGAATCCGCTGAACTCATGGGTAAGTTTGATACCAAACATCATTTAAAAACTAACACCAACAACTTTGCGCGGGTGTTCCGACGTTATAGAGACTCACTATAACGGTCGTTGTCCAACGCTTAATCGTGGGCCAAGGCCAGTGTTGGGTCAACCCAGGTACCGTTTAAACCCAGCGACCAATGTAAATGGGCGCCGGTGACTCGGCCCGTTGCGCCTACGGTGCCAATCATATCGCCTTGCTGCACTGTCGTCCCAATATCAACGGCTATCGAGTCCATGTGGGCATAGAAGGTTTGTACACCCTGTCCGTGCTCAATAAAAACTGAGTTACCGTTAAAAAAGTAATCCCCCGTGTCAATAACTTTGCCATCAGCCGGGGCAAATATGGGGGTGCCGGTTGGCATGGCGATGTCGATGCCGCCGTGGGGTTTTCTTGGTTCACCGTTATAAAACCTTTTCAGTCCAAACGTGCTGCTTATTGGACCTTCAACAGGCCATATAAAGTGGCTGGCAATCGGGGCGTCCCGGCGCATGCTTTTCACTTTTTTTAACCGGGCAGTTTCACTCTTGATACGTTTCATATCAAGCGGTGCGGGGTTTACTTTGCGTTTGTTTTTTATGGTAAGTCGCTGCTCATCGTAGCGAACAGGAATGATGTTAAAGGCAATGCGATATTGCCGCTCATCGGCTGTGACTGTAATAAAATCGGAATCAGCATTCGCGCTAAGCGGTATACCCACAATCGCAAACCATTCTTTTTTGTCTGGCAGTACTGCAACCGCGCGTTGATTCCACTGTGCTGTGGGGCGTGGTTCTGAGCGTGTTACCCCAGTGGGTACGATGGCGATGCCGCCTGGTACATTGTGGTGTTCGAATGGGCCCACTTGCACCTGGTCAGTTTCTGCAGCGGCTTTGCCGTTGAACGTAATGGTGAAACAGATCAGTAAACAACTGGCAATTGCCTTAGTACGCATGCTTTAAACGCTCCACCCAAAGTGCAGTCGCGCCAGCAACCGCAGCTGGCATGACGATAAAATTGATAATCGGAATGCTGCTCATCAGAGCCACCACGCAACCAAACCCAAAGGCTGCGGGTTTTTGTTTTCTGGCAAATTGGCGAACGTCGGCGAACACCGCACCGTGATTGCCCATGGGATAGTCCCAGTATTCGATAGCGAACATCCAGGCCCCAAACAAGATAAGTAAAAACGGTGCAACTAAATTGATAATCGGGATCCAATGCAAGATGCCGATACCCAGTAGCATCAACGCAAGATAAAGCAGTTTTCTAAGTTCGGAACCTATCGTGCGAGGTAATGCCTTTAGTAGCGCTCGAAATGGGGTATCGGGCGCTGGGGTGCCAGTGAGATGCGCCTCCACCCGTTCCGCCAAAAGCCCATTAAATGGCGCGGCCACTAAATTTGAAAATAACGCGATGAGAAACAATACGATGGCGAACACCGCCACTACGATCAGAGCGCGGAAAAACCCCACCACAGCTCCTAACACCGGCACGTCCGATGCCCAACGCAGCACAGCAAACCCCTCTAGCCATCCTACAAACCAACTGTAGGCCGCCCAGCCGAATACACCGAAAACTGCGATATTGATCAATAGTGGCACGATCACAAAACGTCGAATGCCCGAAGTGTTCACCAATTGAACACCTTTGAGCAGGTAGCGTGCTGAGGTTGCGAAATTTGGGTTACTCATAACTGAAGAATAGCCGCCATAGAAGGGTTTCGCCGAAACGAAAAGCCAGTACAATGTGACTCTTCGAATAGCCTAACGCTGTGATAGCGAAGACACCATTTAATGCGGTTGACACGAATCAAGATCGCTGGGTTTAAGTCGTTTGTCGACCCCACAGATCTCAGGATGCCAAGTTCATTGGTCGGCATTGTCGGCCCCAATGGCTGCGGCAAGTCAAACACCATCGACGCGGTTCGATGGGTCATGGGCGAATCCTCTGCGAAACATCTTCGCGGCGAATCCATGGACGACGTCATATTCAATGGCTCGTCGCAACGTAAGCCCGTAGGGAAAGCCTCTGTTGAACTCATCTTCGACAATAACGAAGGCCGCCTAGGGGGTGAGTACGCCCAATACGCGGAAATCTCCATTCGCCGCGAAGCGACGCGCGATGGAAACTCTAAGTATTTTTTGAACAACACTCGCTGCCGCCGCCGCGACATTCGTGACATATTTTTGGGCACGGGCTTGGGCCCGCGCAGTTACGCCATTATCGAGCAAGGCATGGTGTCGCGCTTAATCGAAGCGAAGCCTGAAGACCTGCGTGTCTACTTAGAAGAGGCAGCAGGAATTTCGAAGTACAAAGAACGCCGTCGTGAAACCGAAAACCGCATTCGTCACACCCGAGACAATCTGGATCGGTTGAACGATTTAGTGGAAGAGATAGACAAGCAGCTGGATAAGCTGAAGCGTCAAGCGAGTACGGCGGAACGGTTTCAGGTATTGAAGAGCGAAGAGCGCACGAAAAAAGGCGAACTGCTGTTGCTACGGCGTCGAGAATTTGAAGCGGCCCGCGAGAAGCAAGGTGTCGCAATTGCCGAAAAAGAAAAAGAGCTGGAATCGGTCATTGCCGAGCTGCGCGCGGAAGAAACGGCCATTGAGCGGTCACGCGAATTGCGAGAATCGGCCAATGAGGAATTCAGCCGGGTGCAGGCCGATTTTTATCGCATCGGCGCGGATGTGTCGAACATCGAACAGCGCATTGAACACACCAAAGCCACTCGGCGACAACAAAATCAAGATTTGGCGGATGTCGAAAAGTCGCTTTTGGAAGCCGAACAGCATGTGGCAGAGGATGAAAAGCGCATCGGTGAAATTGATGAAACCATGGCCGTGGACCAGCCTCAGTTTGATCAATTAAAGGACAGCCAAAAAGTTCAGGCCGAAGTGTTAACCCAAGCGGAAACTCAGCGTGCACAGTGGCAAGAACGCAGCAACGTGCACAGCGCACGCCGTGCTGAACTGGCACAAACGGCCCAAGTTGAGCGCTCTCGGAAAGACCAACTGGCACGCGGCATCGAGCAAAACGCGGCTCGTTTGATGCGCTTGGATGAAGAGAAGCATTCAGCCAACACCGCGTCATTGGAATCGGCGATTGCCACATTTATTTCCGATGAAGTCGTTGCCGCTGACACGGAAAGTAAACTCAAGCTGCAAGTCGAGCAAAGCGTTGAATCTCAACAAGTGCTGCGAGAAGAAGTTCGCCGCAAGCAAGTTGAGGTGAATGAATCAAATATGAAGTTGCAGTCTCACTTAGGTCGATTGGCGTCCCTAGAAGCGCTGCAGCAAGCTGCCCTCAACAACGACACTAGCGCTGGCGATGCTTGGTTGGTGATGCATGAACTGGATGCGGCACCGCGCTTAGCTCAGCAGCTCACCATTGAGTCGGGTTGGGAGAAAGCGGTTGAGCTGGTGTTAGGTCCTAGCCTAGAGGCGGTGTGCGTTGACGACGAAGACATTCTGCAGCGCTGCTTGAATGATTTGCCCGCCGCCCAGCTCACCTTATTGGCCCCGAGTAAAGCGCCTTCACCCGATGCGCATTCCCTGCTAACCAAGGTTGAGCATGCTGGGGCTGTAGCTCACTTATTGGGCAGAGTACGAGTAGCTAACGATCTCAATGAGGCGCAAAGTGTTCGGCCAAGTTTAGATGATGATGAGTCCGTTATTACGCGTGATGGCGTGTGGCTGGGGCGTCAGTGGCTGCGCATTGCGCGAGCCGATGCGGAAGACAGCGTATTGGTGCGTGAGAATGAAATAGCGGAGCTTCGCAACACCATTACCGATGTTGAAAAAAGCATTGAGAGTCAACAGTCGGATTTACAGAATTTAGAAGAAAAGCTGTCTGGCCATGAAGCCCGTCGCGATACCTTGCAACACACATTCAATGATGCTGTACGTGCTCTGGCCGATGTGAAATCTAATTTGCATGCGCAGCGACAAGAACTCACTCAAATTACAGCGCGTCAACAGCAAATCGATGGCGAAGCGGATGAGTTGCGTTCTCAGTTGGCGGATGATCGTCAGTCATTAGAAGAGGCCACTCGTGCTCATGCCAGTGCAGCTGAATCGCTGGACGCTATGGCCGACGACGATGAACGTTTGCTGCTCGAACAAAGTGAACTGGATACCGCGCTTAAGGAGGCGAAAGCGCGCGTGGAGCAAGAACGCGACGCCGGCCAAGAAATTGCCATTCGAGTGGAATCGATGAAAAGTGCGCGCGTCGCGACTGAGCAGAACTTGCAGCGCATGCAAAAACGCATTCAGGAGCTGACAGATCGACGTGAGGCGTTGAACAGCGTCCTGGTGGAAGATGCGGTGGATCCACTCATTGCGCTAGAAGCCTCGTTGAACGATATGTTAAGCGCCCGAGGCAGCAGTGAAGAATCACTGAATGTGGCGCGCCAATCGCTGCAAGAGGTTGAGGAACGTTTGCGTCAACATGAGCAAGCTCGGGTGCGCCATGACCAACAATCTCAATTGGCGCGAGAGGCCTTGCAAAATGAGCGTATGGCCACTCAAGAGTCGGTGGTGCGATTAAAAACCTTAGATGAGCAGCTGGCTGAGCACGACTACAATGTCGACGAGCTAAGTGAGAATATGCCGGCGGAAGCGACAGTATCGGATTGGGAGCAGGCCGTTGTTCAACTTGAGCAAAAAATTAACCGTTTAGGCCCGATCAATTTGGCGGCGATTGATGAACATGCTGAACAATCTGAGCGTAAGAATTACTTGGATCAACAATACGCCGACGTTACCGAAGCCTTAGAAACCTTAGAGCGTGCGATTGCCAAGATTGATCGGGAAACTCGAGCCCGCTTTAAAGAAACTTACGAAGCGGTTAACGCGAAATTTGAAAAGTTCTTTCCTCGCTTATTCGGCGGAGGTAAGGCGTCGTTGCAGCTCACAGGTGATGATTTATTAAACACGGGTGTGACTGTTTTTGCGCAGCCTCCGGGTAAGCGAATCAATAATTTGCAGCTGTTGTCAGGTGGTGAAAAAGCACTAACCGCCGTATCATTAGTGTTCGCCTTCTTTGAATTGAACCCTTCGCCGTTCTGTATGTTGGACGAAGTAGATGCACCACTGGATGATGCGAACGTTGGGCGCTTCTGCGAGCTGGTGCGAGAAATGTCTGAGCGTGTACAATTCATTATCATCACGCACAACAAGGTGACAATGGAATTGTCAGATCAGTTGATGGGTGTCACCATGAATGAGCCAGGTGTTTCCCGTCTTGTTGCCGTGGATGTAGAAGAAGCCGTCGAATTGGCAGGCGTATAGTCTTAACCTCACACCGACCATTGGGGTCTTTTGCATGGATATGTTCCGTATAATTTTGGTCATTACCGGTGTTTCCATACTGGTACTGCTTTATTTATCGGGTCGGCCAAAACGCGGGCACGATCAACGTGATGCTTTGGATGCCACTCGAGGTTCTAGAAAACGTGGTTTGGCGTCCGCACCGGACAGCTATCCTCAAGCGGAGAACTTCGACGACTTAGCCGGTGGCGGCGATGTATACACTGATCCACAAACAGGCTATCCGCAGGTGAACCAAGCTGACCCACTGTTGGCTGATCCGAACAACGCCCATACTCAATTCGATGATTTAGCCGAACTTGATCCTGATGATTTCGTTCGCCCGGGTACCGGGGAACTGCGGCAAGAGCCCAGTGGCTTGGAAACACAAACCACCCGATCTTCCATCGCCCAGAAAATTGAGAATTTCAGCAGCCGCTTATCACCCAAAAGAAATCAGCGGGTGGCGGATGCTGGCAGCCAAAATGATCGGGTTAATGCCGACAGCTCAAATGCTGCGGGTCAAAGTAAAATTGTGACGGTCCATGTGGTGGCCCCGCAAGAGCAAGTGTTTAACGGCGCCACCTTGTATGAGTTGTTTGAACAACGTGGGTTTCACTATGGCGAAATGAATATTTTTCATTCCATGCACCAACAGAAAAAAATGTTCTCGATTGCCAAGATGGTTGAGCCAGGGTATTTCGACATTGATGACATCAATACGTTTTACACGCCTGGTATCACACTCATATTGCAACTGCCTGGGCCGGTAGCCGCTGATGTCGCATTCGAAGTACTGATTAGTGAAGCTCGTGGGCTTGCTCAGCATTTGGGCGGTGTCGTACTGGGTAGTGATCGCAGCACGCTAAGTAACCAAGCGGTGTCCCACATGCGTGATGATATTGTGGATTACATGCATCGCCAACGGTATTTCGCTAACGCCACAACCTGAGAAAACCCGTAGTGAGTTTCGCCAAAACGAAAGCACGCGTTAAGGCACTGCATAAAGCGCTGAATGAACATAATCATCGGTACTATGTGCTGGACGACCCCAGTGTTAGCGATGCGCAGTACGATGAACTGTTTCATGAACTGCGCAACATTGAAGAAGAATATCCGGAATTACTCACTGAAGATTCTCCCACTCAACGAGTAGGCAGTGCACCGCTGGAGAGCTTTGACTCGGTTGTGCATGCGGTGCCGATGTTGTCGCTGGGTAATGCATTTTCGCCAGAGGATTTAGCTGACTTTGACCGACAAGTCATAGAGCGCTTAGATTCCCCTGAACAAATCACCTATGTGGCTGAACCAAAGTTGGATGGACTGGCGGTCAGCCTGCGTTATGAAAACGGTAAATTTATTCAAGGTGCAACTCGCGGGGACGGTGCCACCGGTGAGAACGTTACGGCAAACTTAAAGACCATACCATCCATTCCGTTAAATTTACGCGGTAAAAATTTGCCCGAGGTACTAGAGGTGCGGGGCGAAGTGTTTATGAGTCATGCCGCTTTCAAGGCGAACAATGAGCGCTTAGAAGCCAACGGCCAAAAGCTGTTTGTCAATCCTAGAAATGCAGCCGCTGGAGGTTTGCGGCAATTGGATTCCAAAAAAACGGCGGAACGACAGTTGTCGATTTATTGTTACGGATTGGGTGAACTTCGCGGTGCGTCAGAACCCGCTACGCAGTTTGATATGTTCGCTTGGCTGAAAAGTTTGGGCTTGCCCACCAACGGTGAAGTAGCGCGTTGCCAAGGGCATGACGCGTGCTATCGGTACTATGAAGCCTTAGGAAAAAAGCGTTCAACGTTGCCCTATGACATTGATGGTGTGGTGTTCAAAGTGGATGAACTGCGTTTGCAACGCGAACTTGGCCAACGCTCACGAGCTCCGCGGTGGGCGATCGCGCAAAAATTTCCCGCAGAAGAAGTGACAACCAAACTAGACAGCATTGATTGGCAAGTGGGGCGCACCGGTGCGCTCACGCCGGTGGCCCGGTTAGAGCCGGTATTCGTGGGTGGGGTTACTGTGACCAATGCCACCTTGCACAACATCGATGAGATAGAACGAAAAGATGTACGTGTGGGGGATACCGTCGTGGTGCGACGGGCAGGGGACGTGATTCCTGAAGTTGCCCGTGTGGTGTTGGATGAACGTAAGAAAGGCGCACGTAAAGTCGCTTTACCTGCAAAATGCCCGGTGTGCGAATCTGCGGTGGCTCGTGCGGATGGTGATGTGGTTGCGCGTTGCACGGGTGGCTTGGGGCGATGTGGTGCACAGCAGCGAGAAGGTATCAAACATTTTGCCTCTCGGCGGGCTATGGACATCGATGGTTTGGGCGATAAGCTGGTCGATCAACTCACTGATGCGGGTTTAGTCACCACCTATGCCGATGTGTTTACTTTGGAAGTGGATGCGGTTGCGGAACTGCCACGGCTGGCAAAAAAGTCCGCGCAGAATCTTATTAATTCGATCAATGCGTCAAAGCAAACGACGCTAGCGCGATTTATTTTCGCGCTGGGCATACGTGAAGTGGGTGAGACAACGGCAGGCTTATTGGCGGATAAATTTAAAACGCTGGATGCTTTGATACAGGCGGATGAAGTGTCGTTGCAAGGCTTAAAGGATGTCGGCCCTGTGGCCGCTGCCAGTGTGGCTGAATTTTTCTCACACGGGAATAATCTCGAAATCGTTAATTCCATGATCGCCGCTGGTGTGGCATTTCCTCCTCCTGCCGAGCAGGCTAGCACCGATGTTGAGCAAACATTAGATGGCCACACCTATGTGTTGACCGGCACTTTAGCTGAGATGACGCGGGATGAGGCAAAAGCATTACTGCAGCAACTGGGGGCCAAAGTCAGTGGCTCGGTTTCTAAGAAAACCACTGCGTTAATCGCGGGAGAAAAAGCCGGGTCGAAATTAACCAAGGCGGAAAGCTTGGGCGTGCCCGTGCTTGATGATGCTGGGTTGAAAGAACTTCTCCGTCCGTTAAGCCCATAGCCCGTCATCACAGCCTAATTGGCCGTGGTATTCTGTTCATCCTATTATCAGCCCTCAGCGCGAAAATCGATTCATGAGCACTGCCATTGCCGTTCACGGCGCGGCTGGCCGAATGGGCCGGCAACTCTTGGTCGCTGTGGCTGAAAACGCATCAGCCAAGCTCACTGAGGCGTTTGAATCCTCAGGTAATCCGTGTGTGGGGCAAGATGCCAGCCTGTTGTTTGGTGGCGACACCGTGGGCGTGCCCGTGGTAGATCAGGTGACGACCAAGGAAAGCCAATTTGATGTGGTGGTGGATTTCACCGCGCCTGTGGCCACGTTGGCGTTGTTAGATGCTTTGCAAGATTCAAGTAAAGCCATCGTTATCGGTACCACCGGTTTTGATGACGCGGGGCTGGCGGCGCTAAAAAGTCACGCCATAAAACGTCCGATTGTGTTTGCCTCCAACTACAGCGTCGGTGTCACTTTGTCCCTGCAGCTGCTGGCTGATGCAGCTAAAGCGTTGGGGGACGACTACGATGTTGAGATAACCGAAGCGCACCATCGGCACAAAGTGGATGCGCCTTCTGGCACGGCGTTAAGCATGGGTCAGGCAGTCGCGGATGCACTGGGACGAAACTTAAAAACCGATGCGCTCTACGGGCGAGAAGGCATTACCGGTGCGCGAGATTCTAAAACCATCGGTTTTACCACCGTACGAGCCGGTGACATCATTGGCGATCACACCGTGTTGTTTGCCGGTAACGGGGAACGACTGGAAATTACCCACCGGGCAGTGGATAGAATGACATTCGCACGTGGCGCGATACGAGCTGCGTGTTGGTTAAAAGGTCAAGCCCCCGGCTTGTATGACATGAGACATGTATTAGGTCTTGTTTGATTTTTCCTTGCCATCGAGACACTATTTTTAAACGCTGTTGCGAAACGAGAACAACATGACAATTGCAGTGGTTTTTCCTGGCCAGGGGTCACAAAAGACCGGCATGCTAAAAGAGTTAGCCGACGAACACGCCGTGGTTAAAGAGGTCTTTGCCGAAGCCAGTGATGCGTTCGGTCAAGAGTTATGGGCGTTATCGCAAAACGGCCCAGACGAAGCCTTAGCGGATACACGCGTCACTCAGCCGTTAATGTTCACCAGTGGCGTGGCCGTTTGGCGTACCTTGCAATTGGTCGGTGTGCCGGCACCGGTTGCCGTGGCTGGTCATAGCTTGGGCGAATTTGCTGCCTTGGTCGCAGCCGAAGTTCTGTCGTTTGCAGACGGTTGTCAAATCGTTAAGCGGCGGGCGGAACTCATGGCGCAGGCGGTGCCTGATGGGGAAGGGGGCATGGCTGCTCTGTTGGGTATGGACGATGCAGATGTGCTTAGCTTGTGTGCAGACATGACGGGTGAGCGTGTGGTGGAAGCGGTTAACTTTAATGCGCCTGGGCAAGTCGCAATTTCTGGGCATGTGGATGCCTTGGAACTTACCGTGGTTGAAGCGAAAACTCGCGGCGCAAGAAAAGCCATCATGTTGCCAGTGAGTGTGCCTAATCACAGTTCGCTGATGCAAGACGCAGGTAAGCAATTGGCTGAGTTAATGGCTTCGATCACTTTCAACGAACCCAGCGTGCCGATTGTTCAGAACGCCAGTGCGTCCGCGCCACAAGATGTGAACGCTTTGATGGCAAGCTTGAAAGAACACGTTTACAACCCGGTGCAGTGGACACGTACCGTGGAAACATTAAGAGATCAATTCAACGTTACTACCTTGATAGAGGCAGGCCCGGGGAAAGTATTGACCGGTTTGTCAAAACGAATTGATCGTGGTTTACCGTGTTTGTCGGTGGACAGTGCGGACACTTTGGCGGCAGCAATAGAATCGGTAAACACCGCAGGAATAGAAGCATGAGTGAAGTCAACCAATCGGTTGTGTTGGTCACAGGCGCAAGTCGTGGAATTGGTTCTGCCATCGCCGATGGCTTCATTACCGAGGGTGCATGCGTCGTTGGCACAGCAACCAGTCAAGCCGGTGCAGACAAAATTACTGAACGATTTGCGGCCGCCGGTGGTAAAGGCACGGGTATGGTACTAAACGTCACAGACGCGGCTGGCTGTGAAGCCACGCTGGCAGCGATCACGGAACAGTTTGGGGCAGTCAATGTTTTGGTGAACAACGCAGGTATCACGCGTGACACCCTGATGATGCGCATGAAAGAAGAGGATTGGGATGCGGTGATTGCAACGAACCTGACCAGTGTGTGGCGCTTATCCAAATTGGCGATAAAGCCCATGATGAAAGCTCGCAGTGGACGTATCATTAACATTTCATCGGTGGTTGGGCATACCGGAAATGCCGGTCAAGTGAATTACGCTGCTGCAAAGGCGGGGCTGTCGGGTATAACAAAATCGATGGCCTCTGAATTGGGATCTCGCGGTATTACCGTCAATTCCATAGCGCCGGGTTTTATTCAATCAGACATGACTGATGAATTAAGTGATGAGCAGAAAAGTGGGCTGATGGGGGCTATCGCTTTGGGGCGCTTTGGTGCTCCCGAAGATGTGGCCGCTGCGGCCCGGTTTTTGGCCTCTGATGGGGCTTCTTACATCACCGGTCAAACACTGCATGTAAATGGAGGCATGTATATGGGGTAACCGGCGAACGATTTCGGTCTTGAATCGGTGCCATGAGCCCCTATATTATGTACAAATATTGGCCAGTTGATTGGGGGTAACCCCACTACAGGGCAAAACGAGCGGCAAGCTATCGAATAAGTCGTAGCGCGTCGACGGTGGTTTCACTACAATAGCGGCGCGGAAAGTCTGTCCGCTAAATTTTCGGAGTTTATCTACGATGAGCAGTATCGACGAACGCGTCAAAAAGATTGTTGTCGAGCAATTAGGTGTTAAAGAAGACGAAGTGACCAATGCGGCTTCCTTTGTGGAAGATTTAGGCGCAGACTCACTCGATACGGTCGAGCTGGTCATGGCTTTAGAAGAGGAATTCGAATGTGAAATTCCTGATGAAGAGGCGGAGAAAATTACTACGGTGCAGCAAGCAGTCGATTATGTGAATGCGCACCTAGAGGCATAAACCTCTGACGTAAATTGATGAAGCAAGCCGGCGCAATTGCGCCGGTTTGTCGTTTGGCTGTATTAAATTTAATGCGATCTTCATCGCTGGTACGGGGTAGAAATGTCTTCAAAGAGACGTGTGGTAGTGACCGGCTTAGGGCTTATCACGCCAGTCGGTAACGATGTAGACAGTTCCTGGCAAGCCATCTTGGCCGGCCAATCGGGTGTACAAACCATCGACTTTTTTGATGTCGAACCCTATGCCACAAAATTCAGTGCATCCGTTAAGGGTTTCGATCCGTTGGAGCACTTTGCTAAAAAAGACATTCGCAAAATGGACACCTTTGTGCATTTTGGTGTGGTCGCTGGCGAGCAAGCCATTAAAGACGCAGGCCTGGATGACGCTGACGGCTTGGATATGGAAAGGGTGGGCGTGGCGGTCGGGTCCGGCATCGGCGGTTTACCCAACATCGAGGTGCAGCATGCCGCCATGTTGAAAGGTGGCCCACGTAAAGTGTCGCCGTTCTTTGTACCTTCAACCATTATAAATATGATCAGCGGCAACATCTCAATACGCCGTGGTTTTAAAGGGCCCAACATCTGTATCACCACCGCCTGTACGACTGGCACCCATAACATTGGGGACGCAGCTCGCTTCATTGAATACGGCGATGCTGACATCATGATCGCTGGTGGTGCTGAGATGGCGACTTGCCCATTGGGCTTATCCGGGTTTGGAGCTGCTCGTGCTTTATCGACTCGCAATGACGATCCCGCTGCAGCGTCTCGCCCATGGGATAAAGATCGCGATGGCTTTGTGCTCGGTGACGGCGCTGGCGTTATGGTACTAGAAGAGTACGAACACGCCAAAGCTCGAGGAGCAAAAATCTATTGCGAATTAGCCGGCTATGGCATGTCAGGGGATGCATACCACATGACACTACCGGCGGAAGGGGGCGAAGGGGCAGCGCGTTGCATGAAGGCGGCGTTAAGAAATGCCAACCTAGATCCATCAGACATCAGTTACATCAACGCCCACGGCACATCCACTCCGGCGGGTGACTTGGCCGAAACCGAAGCGGTTAAAAGTGTGTTTGCATCACACGCCAATGATGTGTTGGTGTCATCAACCAAAAGTATGACGGGGCATCTGCTGGGGGCTGCCGGTGGTATTGAGGCGGTGTTCAGTGTGTTAGCGCTGCGTGATCAAGTGGCACCTCCCACCATTAATCTTGAAAACCCGAGTGATGGTTGCGATTTAGACTTTGTTCCGGGTAAGGCGCGACCCGCACCACTCAAAGCCGCCTTATCCAATTCCTTTGGTTTCGGTGGCACCAACGGAACCTTAGTTTTTAAAACGACTGATTAATCACTCATGCTGCGTTTTCTAGGATGGATGTTTCTGTTGGCCCTGATCGCTGTAGCAGGCGCTGCGTTCTGGGGTTGGAACGATTACCAAACGTTTCTCAAACAAAAGCGTGAAATCTCGCCGACCGCTCAATCGTTTACCGTGAAAAGTGGTTGGTCTGCAAAGCGTGTTGCTAACGAACTGGTTAGCACCGGCATCATCAACAAGGCGCATTGGTTTGAATTGTATGCCAGGCAAAGCCAGTTAGCGCCTTCGATTAAGTCGGGTGAATTTAAGTTACCAGCCGCCGCTACGGTGCCAGAAATTTTAGATGTGTTGGTTGCGGGTAAAACCGTACAGTATTCCCACACCGTTATCGAAGGGCATAATTGGCGCCAAGTGAGATCTCAGCTGGCCAAGGCAGACGATCTTGTTCAAACGATTGGCGAGATCAGTGACGAAGAATTGATGGCAAAGCTCGGCTTGGATGGGCAGCACCCAGAAGGGGTTTTCTTTGCTGACACTTACGCCTTTCCTCGTAACACAAGCGATGTGGAATTTTTGCAACGCGCGAACGATATGTTGCAGCGTGTGTTGCAAGAAGAGTGGGATAAACGTGATGAAGGTTTGCCGTTTGAGTCGCCTTATGAAGCCTTAATACTGGCATCGATTGTTGAAAAGGAAACGGCTGTGCCCGCTGAACGCCCTGAGATTGCGGGCGTGTTTGTTTCACGATTGCGTAAGCGCATGCGTTTGCAAACCGACCCCACGGTTATTTATGGCATGGGTGAGGCGTACGATGGCAATATTCGCCGTAAAGATCTTAGAACCGATACCCCTTACAACACCTACACGCGGGGCGGGCTGCCACCCACACCCATTTCGATGGTGGGACGAGATGCCATTCAAGCCGTCATGCACCCTGAAAACACCACCGCTTTGTATTTTGTGGCACGAGGTGACGGCACACACCAATTTTCTGAAACCATCGAACAGCACAATGCGGCGGTTCGTAAATATCAGTTGAAACGCTAGTGGCGTCCGCTGGCAAATTCATTTCGGTAGAAGGATTGGAAGGTGTTGGTAAGACCACGAATTTAACTTACCTTCAATCGCTGATTGAAAACGCTGGGCACCAATTGGTCGTTACTCGCGAGCCAGGTGGCACCGAATTAGGTGAAGCTTTGCGGGATGTGCTGTTGCATAGCCAACATCAAATGCAAGCGGAAACCGAGATGTTGATGATGGCAGCTTCGCGTGTTGAACATGTCGCGCAAGTCATACTGCCAGCGTTAGCTTCTGGCAAATGGGTGCTGAGTGATCGTTACTTGGATGCCAGCTTGGCGTATCAAGGCGGTGGTCGAGCCATTGGAATTGAACGCGTTAGAGAGATTCATACCTTAGCGGGGGTGACACGCATGCCGGATTTAACTCTATTATTGGATATGCCAATTGAGCTGGGAAGAGAGCGGATAGCCGGTCGCGGAGCAGCAGATCGAATTGAGTCAGAAGCCAATGAATTTTTTGAACGTTGTCGCGCGGGCTACTTAGCAGTCGCAGGTGCTGAACCGGATCGGGTCAAGATCATTGACGCCAGTGCACCTTTGGTCGATGTTCAGCGAGCGATTCACGCGTGTTTGGAACCTTTACTGAATGCGTCGGTGCCGCATGGCGAAAGTTGACGAAGAGCAACCGCAGAGCCTCAATGAGGTTCAAACATGCCCGCCGTGGTTAACGCACAGTTATATCCATGTCGTGAATCGTCATCGCGCAGGCACCTTACCGCATGCCTTGCTATTCAGTGGTCAGGCAGAACTGGGTAAACGCTGGTTTGCACAGAGCCTAGTTCGAACTTTGGCTTGTCGAACTGTCTTGGCAGATAATGCGTTGGCAGCTTGTGGGACGTGTGAATCCTGTGCGCAATTGAGCGTGGGTTCTTCAACAGAGTTTCGTTATTTACAGCCTGCCGGTAAAAGCCACACCATTCGAATTGACCCAGTCAGAGAATTAGTTGAATGGTTGCAGTTAGCGGCCAGTGCGGGACGTTATCGCATCGCGCTCATTACTGGCGCTGACACAATGAATCGAGCGGCTGCAAATGCCTTGTTGAAAACCTTGGAAGAGCCCGCGGCTCGAAGTGTGTGTGTTTTAGTAGCGGATAACCCGGCGCAGCTGCCACCCACGGTGATTAGCCGCTGCCAGCAAATTCCGTTGAGTGTGGAGAGCCGGGAAGATGCCCTGGGTTGGTTAAGCCAGCAGTTGCCCGAAGGTGATGATGCGGCGGCGGCTTTGGATACGGCACGCGGTGCACCACTACGTGCTGTTAGAGAAGCAAATCCGGATTGGAGAAACCAACAAAGCGTAATCGACGCGGCTTGGTGGAATCTATTGATGCACAAGCGCAGTGTTGGGGCGATTGTTGAGTCGTTGAAAGATGTGCCGCTATCGTTGTGCTTGGCAAGATTCATGGCCTTAAGTGCATCAGCCATCGCTCATCGGCAGGGCGCAGGCGCGTATTCAACCGCAAATGATCTGTCTGAGGAGCAATTGGCGGCTGTCCACCGGCTCAATAGTGTGCAGTGGTTCACAATTCGCGATGATCTTCTGCGTTTGTACCGAATCGACAGCGCCAGCTTTAAGACTCAGACTGTGCTTGAGGGATTTCTTGCCGATACGAGAATTAAGATTAACGGTTGAGATTGGCCCATGACCACCGAGACGCGTAAAGGTATTATCGCTTTCTCCATCACCGACCGCGGTGCTTTGTATTCTTCGTATATGCAATACGTGACTAATGGCGGTGTATTTGTTCCCACCTCTCGTTCCTATGATATCGGCGACTGCGTCTTCGTGTTGCTGAAAATTATGGATGAAACCACGCCTTTTGCTCTAGAAGCTGAAGTGGTTTGGATTACTCCACCGGGTGCACAGGGCAACAAGCTCAATGGTATTGGTGTGCAATTTGACGAAGCTGACAAAGGCGCTGCGAAGAACGCGATTGAACAGCACTTGGGCGGCACGCTGCAATCGGAACGACCGACTCAAACTATGTAATTCAGTGACGTTGGCGTCACTGAAGTTCGCTATTGGGGTCTGCTACTATGGCATTCGTTTTGTCGTAAGCCCTTTAGCGAGCCCCAAAAAGTATGAGTAAGACCAACGTGGTTGAGCGCCCGAACCGGCGCCCCAGTGATGTATCGGATTTAGTGTACGTTGCTGACAGCGAAATCCATGGCAAAGGCCTGTTTGCCGCCGTTGATATAAAGAAAAATACCTTAATTGGCGAGCTGCTCGGAACACCGACCCGCAAAGACGGCACCTATGTGTTGTGGCTAACAAAGAAGTTAGGGCTGCGGTTAAAAAATGATTTACGTTTTATAAACCACGGGAAAAAACCCAATTGCGAACTCTCCGATATTGATGTCGTTACGGTTCGCTCCATAAAAAAAGACGAAGAATTGTTACACGACTACGGTTGGTAACCAAAGAGCGTGAGCGCCATTGAGTCATTGCGGCATGGCCTTGGCCTTGGCCTTGGTTATCGGCTAGCGTGTTCATTGATTGCTGCTGCGATGTTGATCGCGTGCCATCCGGACACGGCAACGAAAGTGGTTGAATGGCAGGGGCCCACAATGGGCACGCAGTGGCAAATAAGTTTAGGTACTCAGAACGAGGCTTTTGAGACGCTGCGAAAACCTGAATCAACGCTCTCGGTTGCTGTACAGCTTGCCGTGGTGCAAGAGCTCGAACGCATCAATGCATTGATGTCTACCTGGGATCCAACGTCTGAATTGTCTTTGTTTAACGCTAATCGCTCGCTAAAGCCCGTAACCTTGCACCCTGATACCCTAGCGGTTCTTCAACAGGCACTCACCGTTTCTGAGGCCACCGATGGGGCCTATGATGTTACCCGTGGGAATGTTTTCAAACTGTGGGGCTTTAGTCGTGATACGCCGCAACCCACCCCGCCGTCGCTGTCCGACTTGGCCCAGGCCTTAGCGCAATCGGGTTGGCAGAGCATCGACATTTCTGCCAACGCGGTGTCAAAACGTTTTCCAGCAACCACCATCGATCTCTCATCAATAGCCAAGGGCTTTGCGGTTGATCGCATTGGAGAATTACTCGAGCAGAAGGGTATCAGTCACTATGTGGTGAACATAGGTGGTGAAATACGAACACGCGGAGAACAATCTGAGAACAGGCCGTGGCGAATAGGGGTAGAGCAGCCGAACGCCAGTTCACCTACTGGACTGGAATTAACGGATGCACATGTGGCCACATCCGGCAGTTATCGCAATGTGCGCATTATCGATGGCCGCCGGGTATCGCATTTGATCGATGGCCGTTCCGGACAACCCACAGACCACAATTTGGTGGCTGTCACGCTGCTACACGAGTCCACTCAGTTGGCTGATGCTTGGGCCACCGCTTTTATGGTACTGGGCGTAAAAGATGCCAAAGCGTATGCCATTGAGCATGCCTTGGCGGTGCAGCTGACGCTGCTAGAAGAACCTAAGGAGGGTGTTGAAAAACCCCCTCAATTTTCTCTATGGGCCAGTCCGAAATGGGGTGAGCTGGAGTCTGTTGCTATGCCTAGCCGGAGCGCTGTGCGGGAGTGAGGGCGGTGGATCGCTTGTTGCATTCTTTGAGACTTAAGTTTCAACGTGCCAATCGAGCGGTTTATCTATGGGCGATGTGCAAGGAGCATCACGCTCCCAAATTCCAGCTGCAGTATCTGCCAACCAACAATCTTTAACTCGGGTCTCTGGTCGATGGTTGCGTTGGCAATGTCAGTTGCTGAGCAGCGTGCGCTTCGGTGCTGTCGTTGATTTAACGGGTCTTGGCACCGGTGCGGGAATTCGCTCACAGATGCTGATTACATCGATTGGCACGGCGGCCGTACCCTTAATCGTGGTGGGTGATCCCAATAGTTACCATCAAAATTCCGCTATGGGCGTCACCTATTGGCAAGTGCCAGTTAAGATTCCAGGTAAATCCTTGTGTGTTCTATTGCACGTGTCCGAATTGAATGAACAAGAACGACTGGCTGCTGATCGATTGCTGCGTTGGGGTGTGTTGAATTTCACTGACTGGCTTGCGGATGCGCAAGTGGTTGCCGCTCAATCATTACCGCCGCTTCGGCTGATGCTATCGCATAAGAATTTAGAACAATCGGCTGCGCGCTGGGTTGATGACTTGCAATTTCGCACACAAGCCTCCCGCATTAGTGTCGCTTGGGATGAGGGTGGAAGAACACGATTACTGGCGATATCGGGTGTTCCTGCGTTGGATATTCGTCGCGCTTTACCGCGTGCGTTAACCGGGGCCTTGGTTGAAAGTATGCAGGCGGAAAAAATCATCCGTTATCCTAACAAAGTGCCTTCGGCTATTGATTTAATCAAACATCAACAACTGCACGAGTGTCATGGCGAGCACCACATACTCTCGCTGCCCTTGGAGCACAACAGTGTGTGTGTTGGGTCGTTGCTGCTTGAATTTGATTCGGACAATGAAGAGCTGTTTGATGTAGAGAGCCTACAACAAGAAGTTACGATGGCCGTTCCGGTGTTGGTCACGCTCAGCGATACTAAGCCAGGAATTCTGTCGTCTTTTAGGCGAATTTTGAACCGATGCCATCAGCGCTTATTTAAGCCCGACACACAACGTCAAAAAATAGCGGCGCTGGCCACATTTGGTTTTCTGTTGTTGGCGTTGTTGTTTCCATTCCCACAGCACGCCAGTGTGCAGGGCAAAATTCAAGGGGCTGATCGTCAAGTATTAGCAGCCACACACGCAGGGTATTTGCTGTCCGCATCCGCTCGGGCTGGAGACCCAGTCCGTGCTGGGCAAGTGTTGGCGCAGTTTGATCACACGCGCATGAATCTCGAACGCGATACTTGGGTGAGTGAATTGACACGGCTTGATGCTGCGTTAGTGCAAGCGATGTCAGCACGAGATCGTTCAGCCATAGGCCGGTTGAGGGCAGAGCAAGCCGCCGCATCGGCAGAATTGGAATTAATGGATCATCATATTAACGAATCAGACATTATCGCGCCCTTTGATGGCATTTTAGTCAGTGGGGACTTGGATGATCGACTGGGCAGTTCCGTTTCAGCGGGTGAAGCCTTATTTCAAATTGCTTCCTTGAACGATTACACGTTGCAATTGGATGTGCCAGAACAATTAGCTGCGGATGTATCACAGGGCTCGGAAGGTAAGATGCGTTTTGCTGCCTTTCCTTCAAAGGCTTATGATTTCTCAGTCGATACCTTAGTACCGGTGGCCATTCCACAAGAGGGTGCAAACGTATTTCGAATGCGGGCTGCATTAAACGGGGATACCTCGCAGATTCGTCCCGGCATGACGGGGGTGGCGAAAATTTCCATTGGCCAGCGCTCGTTAATTTCTCGCAGCTTAGATCTGTTGCGCCATCGTTTGCGATATTGGTGGTGGTCGTTCGGTGCTTAATACAGAACCTCAAACAACTTGGGAGCATCTCTCCCAGCTTCGCCCGTCGATGGCCGCACATGTTTTTTGGCACGAGCAAACGCAAGGTGGTACCACTTGGTTTGTGCTGCAAAATGAAGCTACCGGTGAACACGCCCGCTTCAACGCGACGGCGCATGCGATCATTTCTCGGCTAGATGGGCGTCACAACTTAAGCCAGATATTTAAAGCGGTGGATGCCTTACCGTTTACTCAATGCGATCAGACAATGTTAGTGGAGCTCATGAAAAAGCTTCAGCGCATGGGGGCATTAAAAGGTGCGGAATTTATAGATTCTAGTACGATGCGTGATGAGCATGAAGCCTTGGGAAAACGCGGGCAAATGAAACGTTGGCTAAATCCGTTGGCTGTGCGCATTAATTTATTTGACCCCGACCACATACTGACACGAGTCGCCCCTAAATTTAAGCCACTGTTTCATCGGGCGACAGCTTGGGTTTGGTGCTTAGTTACGGCCCTTGCTTTGGTTTTATTGGTGAGCGGGTGGTCGGAAGTTAAGCAGGAGTTTTTAACCCGCACCTTGCGTGTACAAACGCTATGGTGGTTTGCCCTGTTATATCCGGGTATGAAAGTGTTGCACGAATTTGCTCACGCGCTGTGTATCAAGCACTGGGGCGGGCAAGTGCGTGATGTAGGCATTTCATTTTTATTGTTAGTACCCGTGCCGTACGTGGATGCAACGGATGTATATAGCTCCCACACGCGTCGGCAACGTATGATACTAACTGCCGCTGGCATGTGCACTGAACTATTTATCGCAGCTATTGCCTTGGTGTTTTGGTTTTGGGTTGAGCCCGGTTATACCCGGGATGCGCTGTTTTCTATGTTTATCATCGGCGGATTAACCACGCTGTTGTTTAACGCCAATCCTTTGTTGAAATTTGATGGCTATTACCTATTGCAGGACGCGCTGGATATTCCTAATTTAGCCGCTAGAGCAACCGTTTGGTTGCGTTATATTGTAAAAAGTCGGGTGTTTGGCGTGCAGCAGCTCTCCAAGCCTTACTTATCAAAGCGAGAGTCGGTGTGGTTAACGCTGTATGGAGTAGCCGTTATCTTATATAAGCCAATACTGACTCTCACCATTATTATTTTTCTCTGGCGTGAGCATCCGTTGTTAGGCATCGTGCTCGCGGGTTTTGCATTGTTTCATCAATGGCTATGGCCATCAGTGAAGGGGGTTCAATGGTTAGTGCAATCGGAACAGCTTCATGGTCAACGTCCACGGGCAATAGCCTTAGTGTTTTGTTCTGTTTGTGTGCTTGCAACGTTACTGCTCATTCCTTTGCCTTCATCAACGAAAGCTCAAGGGATTGTGTCTGCGTCTGAACAGGGTGAGGTGTTTTCAAAATCTAGTGGGTTAATTCGTGCCGTTCATATTCCACCGGGGGCCGAAGTGAAACAAGGGGATAAGCTAGTAACGCTAATCAACCCCAGTATTAACCGAGATCTGCAAATTATCAACGCGGAAATTGACGCCTTAAAAACTGATCAGGTTGCGAATATAAAGCGTGCATCTAATTTGCAGTCGATGGATCATGCCACAGCTAAAGCTGAGCGAATCCGCTTAAAAACCAATCGAGATGAATTGCTTAAGCGCTTCGATGCCTTAGTGATAACCGCGAAGCAAGATGGTGTGTTTGCACCTTTGGAAGACCTATTACCAGGGCGACACGTTAAACAAGGTGAACGTATCGGCTATGTGGTGAGCGGTGAGGCCTGGACCATTCGTACGGTAGTCCCTGAAAACCGAGCTGCGCAATTAAATGCTGGAGTTCGTTCCGCATCGGTGCGTTTAGCCGAATCCTTAGGAGCGGAAATACCAGCCGAACTCTTGCGTGAAACCCCCGCGATGACGCGAGAATTACCCAGCGCCGCCTTATCCCGGTTTGGAGGAGGTGCCATCGTCACGGATCCATTTGATGAGTCAAACAAAACGTCGATTAAGAATTTATTTGAATTAGAGTTGGCGCTGCCTGGCGATGTCAAAGTGGCTGGCCTGGGCCAACGGGCGCTGGTGCGTCTTGAACACCCCTCTGAAGCTCTGTTGACTCGAATTTGGCGGGCAACCCGTTCCGTTTGGTTAACTCGCGCACGTTCTTGATAGACGGTTTTGTACCAGATCACAGCCTGAAGCTTGGAACCTAGGTGAGTTATTAACGTTTAAATCTATCCGCCGATATTAAGAAAATTGTGCTGTGGCGGGAATTACGATGAAGTCTTTCACTGGGATCATGCTTGCGCTAACCGCTGCGGCGATCTTATCGACGCCCACACCGGTTGAAGCGAAGATATACAAATGCGTTGCCGCTGACGGTAGTACGTCTTATACACAGCGTCCTTGCGCGACGAGTGAGAAGACCAGCAAAGTGCTAGAAGGTCGTTCGACTCGTGAAAAATTTGATTGTCGCGTAGCCCGCTCGTTCTCAACGCATGTTGCGGTTCAAATGAAATCAGGTCGAACCGCTGATGATATGTTTTCAGAATATGGTGGCTTAAACGCTATTTCCCCAACCAGTGTCTCCGTCATCAACTATGTGTTCAGCCATAAAACCAATACAGATACCAGCGTAAATCGCATTTCTGCGCTATCGGGCGCGCGCTGTGAGTCAGGTTCTTATTCGCGGAACATTGAATGCCAAGATTTTCCACCCTCATTTATTACTGACATGGGTGGCTGTAGTGTAGTGAAAGGTGAGAGCTCAAGGCAGCAAGAGCCTAATGCTCAGTATGCGCGACCTACCTCTGATGAAGATAGAGAAGAATATCAAGGCGCATCGGCTGCTGCCAGAAATCAAAACTACAACGTATTGGAAGAATCTGCGGCTGATCGTCAAACAGCCTGTCGCGAGAGTTTGAATCAAAAAATTCGTGATATCCAAACGCAAATGCGTGGGCGGCTGGACGTTGAGGCGCACAATCAACTCAATGCCGAGCGCAATACGCTGCGGGATGCTTACGAATCCTGTTAGGTTGCGCGCACCCGGCGTTTATCGCAATGAGCACAGCGTTCCACGGTCACTAATTTCCCTGCCTTCACATCGAATTGCGACTGCTTCTCCACCACCCATTTATGGTGGTTGTTCTCACACAGGGTGTTGCGTTTACGAGGCTTTTTGGCTCGCGGTTTAAACGGCAATATATTCGACATAGAAAAGAGCTCTGCAGTCGTCATTGGTTTGACAGAATAGCGATTCTAGCCCTTTGGCGATAGTTATTTCGCATGGCTCGCCTACTTCTGCATGACAATCACCTGCAAAACGCGGTTAAATGCACCTCCCTAAACACGAGTGGCGGTGCAGAGTATGGAGTACTGGGAAGCGTTTCAGCAGTTCGAATTTTCGAATGAAACCCTGATGGTCATCGGTGGCTTGCTAGTGGTCATCGCGATGTTGCAGATTCTAAAAAGCAGCATGAAGCTGGTGTTCTGGGTGATATTAGCCATCATCGGTGGCTTTGGTGCGTTGTACGGTTACGATCGATCGGCCGTGCGTTTACCGGATAACCTGGTGGATGAAGCGAGAAACATTGCAGGCCCAGGTGGGCTAACAGACAACATGATGCAAGCCTTATGTTTGAAAGTGCTCAGTGAAGAGAGCGCATCGGTTTCTGAACAATGGCCGGCATTTGAATTATTGTCGAGGGTGAATTAGCTTTCGTGTGATTACTCGGTTCGTTCTTTTGTCAGCCGCATTTGTAGGTAATCGACTTCAATATCGACCGTAACCGCGATCATGAAGTCAAATACCGATACCACGGATTCAGCAGGGAGGTTGTAGGTATTGGCGAGTTGAGTGGCCATATCTCTAACAGCCTGTTCGCGATCTTTACGCACAATAAATTCCAACATGGCGCTGCGTTCACCACCTGTGGCTCTAAACGCATCGGGTTGACTTTGAAACTTTGATTCAGCCACAAGTTTCCCTAAATTCACTCGCTCCATAATGGCGAGTAAGCACACCACATCGCTGGTTACCGTTTCACCAAAAGATTTCTCATCGGTGTGTGCCTCGCACACTTGATTCACCCAGTCTGCATAGAACGCCTTGATTCGATCCCCTGCGCGGCTGGGCATGATTTCAACGGGGTTGTCTGGCGGTTCGCGTTGCATGATGAGGGAGACATCGGATACATCGGTGAACGCATCTTGTTCTGCAAACGCAAAGCGCCCCAGTTCTGCGTGCTGGCGTTCGACCAAACCCAATTCGTAATCCAGCAACGACAAGTCCGGATGTGATGGCAGTAGGCCTGGTTGGTAGACTTCCGAATTCACCGGAAATCGACTGCGTTTTTTTAGCGAGATAACGATTTCGTTGGCCAAGATATCCAGACCGGGTCGAATGGATCCTGCGAGATCTAAGCTGGGATGTTTGGCTGAATTCATGGTTAAGCAGTGTAGCAAAGCACTGCCGCAGGTGGCGCTGTGGATGTTATTCTGCGCGTATGAGCACGAATAACGATTCACAGGCGGAAAATCTCATCATAGACGAACACCGCATCGTCTTAATGCACTACCAACTCGACAATGGCTTCGGGGAAATGGTGGACAGCTCTCTCGGTGGCCTGCCTATGACCTATATGCACAATACCGGCGCTTTGCTGCCCAGCCTTGAACGTGAGTTAACCGGTCGCCAAAAAGGCGATGAATTTGAAATCGCGATCTACCCAGAAGATGGCTATGGATACCGGGACGATGAGCTGATTACCAAAATACCGCGCACAGCCTTTGCCGAATTGGGCGAATTGCATGTGGGCATGCGAGTTAAGGATAAACGTTCGGACAATGAAGACAGCTTATTCACGGTCATCGTCATTGAGGACGAGGAAGTGACAGTGGATGCCAATCATCCTTTAGCCGGGCAAGTGTTGCACTTTCGAATCGCCGTTGTGGACGTACGGGAGCCCAGTGAAAAAGAATTGGCTGAGTATTTAGGCGAAGCGGCTGTCTGGACACCACCTTGGTTGGAAGATTCGTCAGCGTCTATATAACTTTGCAGCGATTAGTGGTGTTAGATACATCGGTATTTGATAGCAGGCAAGAAACAACAAATGCGGTTCAATGGCTGCCAGCGGAAGTGCTGTGAGGAGTAACGCCACGTTCCGATTACCCGTCATAATGCCTGCGGTTACAGGCGTTAAGGCCAACGAATTTGCATAGCGCTGGGTAAGTTTGGCAAAGCGTAACCCCAACCAATGCAGGCCGGCGTTGAGTAGACACACAAACACCAGCATACTAATGAGGGTTTTTGCGGTGACATTCGGTGCATGAAACCCGCTCATTAAACCCAAAACTATAACGGCCAATAAGCAGGCTGCGATTAAATTTAACGACGCCTTGCGCTGCACGGTCACGGTTCGCCGAAACGCCATTCGCTGAATGACAAGCGCTGCAGCAACTGCCAGCGCAATGGTTAGGATCAAACGGCCCACGATGGGCAGCACCGATAAGTCAGAGGCGACAGATTGCAACGACCACAGCATAGGCAGTGCGGTCAGTGGCAGAGCGGCTGTGCCGATGAGCAAGGTGGCCAAAGCGTGTTGCGGTGAGCCATTCAACATGGCCACCATGTTAGGGCTACCCGTCACGGGGGCTGCGGCCAGCACAAATAAGATCGGGATGCGCCAATGCATGGCTAGGTTCAGATAGGCCAGTGCAATCGCTGCAATCGTGGGTAATAAAAATTGCAGCATCAGCACCCAAAACAGTGCAGGGCTTATTGCCTGTTTTACTTGGGTGGTTTGCCAATCAATGGATAAACACGCAACAAATAACAACAACCCAATTAACCACGGGATCCATTGGCTAACGAAGTGCCCCACCTGTGGCAACAGAACACCGCCGATCAAGCCCAGCGGCAGCAGCCACCTTGCCCATGATGGATTGGTCCAGTGGGGTACGTTAAGCGCCATTGGGGTGTATCATCAGTTTCTGTTACCTACGCACGAATTACTAGGGTGTTATCAGTATGTCATTGAAGCAGAGAATGGCGGACGGCGAGCGATTAGTCGGCACGTTTATCAAAACGCCGGCTTATGAGGTGATTGAAGTGCTGGCCAAATCCGGGCTGGATTTCATGATTCTAGACGCCGAACATGCGCCGTTTGATCGCGCCCGGCTCGATCAGTGTTTGGCCATGGGGCGTGCGCTGAATTTTCCGCTTTTGGTTAGAATCCCAAATTCGGAACCATCATCCATTCTACAAGCTCTAGACTCTGGCGCGGTGGGCATCGTGGTGCCGCATGTAGACACTGTGGCGAAAGCCGCGCACATCGCTAAAAGTGCCCGATTTGGTCACGGTGGACGAGGCTTTGCAGGCTCAACACGCTGGGCAGGCTTTGCCACGCGATCTGCCGATGAAGTTTTTGCGCAAAGTGCGGCAGAAACCGTGGTGGTGGTGCAAATAGAGGAGCCAGAAGGGGTTGACGCATCGGAGGCAATTGCCGGCATTGATGGCGTCGATGCGCTGTTTGCAGGTCCTGCCGACCTAGGTATTTGTTATGGCACCACCGACCCGAATTCTGACGTGGTTAGAAAAGCGATTGGCGTGGTGGGCGAGGCGTGTAAAACGCATGGCAAATCCTACATGACCTTTGCAGCTAATGCCGGTCCAACCCAGGAGTTGGCGGCCTTGGGCGTGAACATGTTTTGTATCGCGTCCGAGCATGGGTTTATGTTGCAAACGGCTCGAAGTGTGACTGCCGAGGTAAAAGCGGCTAAGTAATTTTCCCTTCGGATGGGTTGGTTATAGCTTTCTTAGCTGCACACAGTCGATCATGTGATTTTCGCTTTTTCGCAGTATCAACTTTGCACGATTTCGGCTGGGCTGAATATTTTCGGTTAAGTTCACCAGGTTGATGGTTCGCCAAATACGCTTCGCCGTTTCTGTGGCTTCTTGCTCATTGAGTTCTGCGTAGTGTTTAAAGTAGGCATCGGGTTGTTTAAACACGGTGTGGCGAAGCGTGAGAAATCGATCCACATACCATTTTTCTAAGTGCCCTTCATCGGCGTCGATGTAAATAGAGAAATCGAAATAGTCCGAGACGAACACTTGATCTTCACCCAATTTAGGGCGCCCAGTTTGTAAAACGTTTAAGCCTTCCACAATCAATATATCGGGCTGGTTAACGGTGATAAATTCATTGGGCACAATGTCGTAATGTAAATGCGAATACACCGGTGCTTTTAAATCGGTTGCGCCACTTTTTACCGCTTCTAAAAAGGTCAGCAGCGCACCTCGATCAAAGCTTTCCGGAAAGCCTTTACGATGCATTAATTCTCGCTCTTCAAGTACGGCGGTAGGGTGCAGGAAACCGTCGGTGGAGATGACCTCCACCTTGGGGTGAACTTCGGGCCAACGTTTCAGCAGCGATTGCAGCACGCGCGATACGGTGCTCTTGCCAACGGCGACCGAACCTGCCACGCCAATAATGAAGGGCACCTTGTCAGCGCCGGTGCCTAGATACTGTCGGGTGCCCAGCCAAAGTTGTTGCAACGAGGCCACATGAAAACTCAACAAACGTGAGATGGGCAGGTAGACTTGGGCAACTTCTTCCAACGAGACGCGCTCATTGATACCACGCAACTCGGCCAGTTCTTGTTCATTAAGCGGCTGAGGTGTTGAGAGCCCAAGTTCGGCCCACTCTTCGATGCTGAATTGACGATAAGGGCTCACGGCTTACAGGTCTTTTAGTGTCGCGGGTTAGAAGGGGTTATTTTAACTCACAGCGGTTAGGGATAGGTCCAAAAGCGCGCCGCATCCTATGAAGGTCGTCATGAAATCGAACAGTATATTGATCACCGGATGCTCATCAGGCATCGGGTACGATGCGGCTCATACTCTGAAAAGGCGCGGCTGGCAGGTGTTTGCCAGTTGCCGATCGTCTGATGACGTGAAAAGCCTGCAGGCGGAAGGCTTGCAAAGCTTAGTATTGGATTTGGCCTCATCTGACTCTATCGATAGCGCTGTGGGAGAGGTTTTGGAAGCCACTGGCGGTACCTTGGACGCTGTGTTTAACAATGGGGCGTTTGGCACACCCGGACTGGTGGAGGATTTAAGCCGTGCTGCACTGCAAGATATTTTCAATACGAACGTGTTTGGTCAGGTTGAATTAACCAATAAATTACTGCCCGCCATGCGAGCCCAAGGCCATGGGCGCATCGTGATGTGTTCATCCGTTTTGGGGTTTGCCGCAGCGCCCTTTCGCGGGGCTTATATTTCCTCTAAGTTTGCCTTAGAGGGTATAAGCGATACCTTGCGGCTAGAATTACGGCATGAAAACATTGACGTTGTGCTTATTGAACCAGGCCCGATAAAAACAAAGATTCGGGAAAATTCGATTCCTCACTTTGAGCGTTGGATTGATGTGCAAGCATCGGCACAAACGCAGCGGTATGAGTCGGTGTTAAAACCTCGCTTATACACCCCGTCAGAAAAGAAAGATCGCTTTGAACTACCGCCATCAGCTGTAACTAAAAAATTGATTCATGCGCTGGAACATCCTCGGCCGAAGCCGCGTTATTTTGTTACTGTGCCAACCTACTTGGCAGGCATTTTTAAACGCTTGACCACCAGCCGGATGTTTGATTCTTTATGCAGTCGTTGATGGTTTAACCTTAAAAGCACTTTTCCCTTGAACATAAACAAAGCTATCCTTCGTGACGCCCAGCGTACGCTGCACGTTGCGCTACCCTTGATGGGTGCGCAGGTGTTACAGGTGTCCAATGGATTAGTCGACGCCTTGGTCGCTGGACGCTTAGGGCGCGCAGAACTGGCTGCTGGTGGGATGGGGGCTGGGCTGTGGTTTTTTGTGTCCATGTCGTGCATTGGTCTGATGGCCGGACTGTCTCCCACCTTAGCGAATATGATTGGCGCCTCTCGACGGGCCGCGGTGGGTGCGCAGTTTCGTCAAGGCTTATGGTTCGCTGTTTTTGTCGGCATACTCGCCTTGATTGCCATACGTGTGTGTATGGCCACATTGTCTTCATGGGGGTTTCACCCAGAAATCCCGCCGTTGATGTTGGAATATTTATCCTCAGCGGGTTGGAGCTTACCCGCGTTTGCCTTATTGATGGCTTGTCGCAATTTGTACGAAGCCACCGGTATTTCCACACCGATTTTGGTTATGCAATTGGTTGGTCTTGTGGTCAACATCATTTTCAGTTTTGGGCTGGGCTTAGGCTTGTGGGGTTTACCCAAGCTAGGGCTCTTTGGTGTCGGCTTATCCACCTCCTTGGTGGCTATTGTCATGGCGTGCTTGTTGTTTTATTGGTTGCGCGGACGTAAGTTCCAACGTTATAAATTGTTTGAAAGCTTCGATCGGCCGGATCTGGTTTGCATAGGCGCCATGCTGAGTCTGGCATTACCTATCTACATTGGAATGGTGTTCGAAGGCGGGATCTTTTTTTATACGAACGTGCAGATGGCAACCATCGGCACCATCGAATCGGCTTCGCACAACATCGCCATCAGTGTGGCCGCACTGTGTTACATGTTGCCGTTGGGTTTGTCATTGGCCTTAACAGCTCGTATTGGCAAAGCGTATGGGCGGGGCAGCAAAGGGCTTACCCAACGTCGCATTGTCAGTGGTATTTTGGTGACCTTCTTATTGATTGCTGCAACTATTACTGGGCTGGTGCTACTTCGCAATTGGGTGGGTACGCTTTACACGGATGATGTGGAAGTATTGGCGCTTACTTCCACGTTGCTAATCTTTGCCGCTTTTTTCCAATTATCGGATAGCTTTCAAGTGGTATTAATTGGGCTGTTGCGAGGCTTGCAAGACACGCGCATGCCGATGCTTATTAACGCGTTTTCTTACTGGGTCGTGGCAGCCCCGGTGGGCTACTATTTGGCGCATCATACGACGATGGGTGCGCCGGGTTTGTGGATGGGCCTTATCATCGGGCTGACTCTGGCGTCGCTGTTATTGGCTTGGCGATTAAGAAACCAACTGCACGCAAAATTTGAGAATAGACTTTCATGACTGCACAAGACCGGTATCAATTCCTGTTAGACACCTTCAAACGCTTGAACCGCATTGATCACGCCATCACCATGCTGAGCTGGGATCAAATGGTCATGATGCCCAGCGGCGGCGTTACCTCACGATCTGAAACCCTAGCTGAACTGACGGTCATGCGTCATGAGCTACTGAGTGCGGATTCGGTGGGTGATGCTATTGCAGTTTGTGAAGATGGCTTGGAGGGTTTTCCCGCGGGTGAACGCCGAAGTGTTCAAGAGATGAGAAACGCCTATCAAGACGTTAATTGTGTGCCGTCGGATTTGGTTAAAGCACAAGTGATGGCAGGTTCTCAATGTGAACACAGTTGGCGTACCCAGCGCGAAGCTAACGATTGGCCTGGATTTCTAGTTAACTTTAAGCCTGTTGTGGAATTAGCTCGAGAAGAGGCGCAAGTCAGGCAGTCGGCATCGCAAACGCCCACACCCTACGATGCGTTACTCGATCTTCATTGCCGAGGGGATTCCAGCGAGCTTATCGACCAAGTTTTTGGTGAGTTAAAAGCGGCGCTACCGTCACTGATTGATGCGGTCATTGAGCAGCAGGGGAAATCATTTGATAGCATGCTGGCCGAAAACTCAAACGACGCTAAGTATCCTGTCAGTGAGCAAACCCAACTGAGTAAGGCGTTAATGGCGTCATTGGGTTTTGATTTTAATGCCGGTCGATTGGACGTGAGTGCACACCCGTTTAGCACCGGTGTTGCAGGAGACCAGCGCATTACCACACGATATGATGAATCTACGTTTTTGGATGCCTTGCTAGCCACCGCTCATGAAACAGGCCATGCCAGCTATGAAGCTGGGCTTCCTGAAGATTGGTTGGGTTTGCCGGTGGGGGATTCTCGTAATATGTGCATTCACGAGAGTCAAAGTTTGCTGTTTGAAAAAATGGTGACCTTATCGCCAGCGTTTTTGAAGCATTTACATCGTCTGATTCAACAACATTTAAGTGCGGGTAAAGCGGTCAGTTACCAAGCGTTAGAACAGAACGCTCGGCGAGTGGTGAAAAGCTACATTCGGGTGGAAGCTGATGAACTCACGTACCCCATTCATGTGGCCTTACGTTATGACATTGAACGAGATTTAATCAACAACCAGATGGAAGCAGAACACATACCCGAAGCTTGGGATGCGGCGATGCAAGTCGGCCTGGGTTTATCGACCAAAGACAATTATCGACACGGTTGTTTGCAAGACATTCATTGGACTGATGGTACTTTCGGGTATTTCCCGTCTTACACGATGGGGGCTGTGAACAGCGCGCAGCTATTTCAGTCGCTCACAAAGGCCCATCCCGATTGGGCGTCACGATTCGAAACGGGCGACATCACGTTTGTGCGGAACTGGTTGTCCGAAAATATCTGGCAGCATGGGTCGCATCTATCGTCTCAAGAGTTGATGCAGCAGGCCACGGGTGAGGGCACGAATGCCGCCAGCTTGCTGGCTCATCTGAAAGCACGATATATAAACGCCTAAGAATAGGACACGCTAAGTCATGAGTCACAGCGATCGGCCTGACCCTGAGTCGGTGGTGTTAGACAATGGAAGATTGTCCGCTACACCGGAGTTGGTATTTCAAGAATTTGATCGCTTGAACATTGTTCATGAAACCATTGAGCACGTGCCGTTGTACACGGTGGAAGAGGCCAAAACGGTTAAATATAATCTCGACGGTGCTCATACTAAAAACTTGTTTTTAAGAAACAAGAAGGGCCGTATGTTTTTACTGGTGGTAGAACAAAACCGCCGAGTGGATTTAAAAGCGCTGCGCACCCAGATTAATGTGCCTGGCGGGCAATTGGCGTTTGCCAGCACGGAGCGATTGGGTAAGTTCTTGGGCGTGGTGCCAGGTTCTGTTTCACCCTTGGCTGTGATCAATGATACATCCGGCAAGGTGAGTGTTTATATAGAACAATCACTGTTGGAGCATGAGGCCATTTATTTGCATCCCTGCCGTAATACTCACAGCACACGTTTGGCCACACAAGATTTACTTAAAGTGTTAGAAGCTTGGGACCATCCGCCAACGATTTTGTCCTTTGATGATTGATTACATAAAGCACAACTTATGACGTTAGATACAGAATCGGCTAAAGCCTCGTTGTGTAATTTGTTTGTAGGCGATGCCTTGTCCATGCCGGTGCATTGGTACTACAACCCCGATGACATCGTGCGTCAATATGGCAACCATGGCGTGCAAGCGATGCATGCAGCACCCGAGGTACACCCCAGTTCTATTATGTCGTTACATTCCACCAAAGCCGGTGGACGCCAAGCGGTTGAGGGGCGCGGTGCACAAAAGGAAATCATCGGCGACGTTATCCTAAAAGGCAAACGTGCACTTTGGGGAAAGCAGGGTACGCATTACCACCATGGCATGCCGGCCGGTGAAAACACCTTGAATGCTTGGTGGGCGCGTGAACTGATGCAGTACTTACTAGATGAAGACGGATACCAAATTGATCATTGGGTACAGCGCTACATTGAATTTATGACAGCAGACCCCGCTAGGCATCCAGACACCTATGCAGAGAGTTGCCATCGCGGTTTCTTTGCAAACTGGTCAGCTGGCATGGACCCGATGAAGTGTGGTGCCGTAACGCACGATACGCCGTCAATGGGGGCATTGGTAACGATTGCGCCTCTGGTGATTGCTTTGCATCGTGATCATGAGCTCAGTGAAATCAAACGCATCACTCGAGCGTATATTCATTTAACGCACCCTGATGATCAGTTGATGCAGGTTGTGGATGCGTATGTGAGTTTACTAATTAACCTAATGACTACATCGACGCAGGAAAATTCAGAAGGTGATGTCGTGTCATTAATCGATCGCTCAGCCAACGTGACGGGAAAAATGGATCTCTCACAATTGGTTCATCAAAAACGCGGAGATGCCGCTGTGGTGGGTGGCCGATATTCATTGGCTTGTTACATCGACGACTCCTGGCCAAGCGTGTGTTACTTAGCCGCAAAATATTATGCAACGCCGGCTAAAGCGTTAATCGTAAACACGAACTTGGGTGGCGAGAACGCGCATCGAGGGGCCGTATTAGGTACCGTTGTGGGGGCGGCCAGTTCGGAAGTCGCTGATGCGCTGTTTGAACAGCTGGTGCATCGGGAGGCCTTGGTGGCTTTGGTGGATGAATTTTTGGAACGGTTTGTTGGTCGCTAGGCTAGCTGCTAGCCACCATCAACAATCACTGCAACGTCCGAATCCAAGCCGCCACTGAAGCATCCGACGGCATGCGCCAATCCCCTCGCGGGGATAAACTGATTGAACCCACTTTTGGCCCATTCGGCACGTTTTCACGTTTGTATTGTTGGCTAAACGCACGTTTTAAGTTCACGGTTAGCCAGTGCTTAATTTCATCGGCGCTGTAGTCTTTCGACCATTCAGATGCGTGCTGAGCTAGGTATAGAACTTTCGCGGGTGAGAAGCCGTAACGTACTAAGTTGAACATGAAAAAATCGTGCAGCTCGTAAGGGCCCACGGTTTCTTCGGTGCTTTGGCGAATGTCACCATTCTCATCCGGGGGGAGCAGTTCAGGAGAGATTTCGGTGTCGGCTACTGAAAATAGGGTGTCTTTTGCGGCACCTTCGAACTGGTGTTCGGCCACATAGCGAACCAGGAACTTCACTAAGGTTTTGGGCACTGAGCAATTTACGTTATACATGCTTTGATGATCTGCATTGTAGGTGCACCAACCCAACCAAATTTCAGACATATCACCGGTTCCAAGCACAAACCCCATGTTCATCAGTAGCTCTGTACGGCGACGCGCCTGAACATTTTCAAAAGTTAAATCCTTTTGTTGTTCAGCCGGCACGGCATTGATTGCTTTGTTGAAGGCTTTTAATGAAAGCTGGTTGGAACTTTTCTTTTTCAACGATTCGTCGTTAATTAAATCAATGCTATCGAACGGTTGGTAACCGGTGGCTATGGCTAAATCTTGGAACTCATCTAAACAGGCTTGACGAATATCAATTTCTGTTTGTGTAATACCCAGCTCTGTCATCAGAGTTCGAGCATTGGTTAAGGTGTGATCGGTGGTACCAAACCCGGGCATGGTTACGCCACGTATCAGCGTGCGGGGTAAGCCGAGTAAATCGTATGTCTTTACAGCGACCAGTAACGCCAAGGTGGAATCCAAACCACCGGAAATGCCAATCACCGATTTCGGTTCGCTGCCAAGCAGTTCCAATCGTTTCGCTAAAGCGCACGTTTGTATGCCGAAAACATCGGCACAACGTTCGGCTAAGGCGTGGCTTGCTTTTGGAACAAAGGGTGTAGCGGGTACGGGAAACAATAAATGTTCGCTGTTGTGATCTTTTACTTCAAATGCGATGCGTTGATAGGTTCGGTTATCTAGAAACCGATCATTGTCTGGAAAGGTGGTGGTGTTTCTACGTTCGGTTTGTAAGCGTTCAATATCGATATCGCTGGTGATAGAGTGCGAACTTCTAATTGTAGGCGCGGTATCGCCGACACGATTGCTTTCAACTAACAGGTGCCCACCTTCGGCAATTAGCGAGTGGCCTCCAAACACTAGATCGGCCGTACTCTCGGTCGGACCACAACCGGCGTAGGCATAGCCTGCAATGCAGCGCCCACTTTGGCTGGTGACTAAGTCGCGTCGATATCCGGCCTTGCCCACGGTTTCTGGAGAGGCGGATAAGTTACAGATGAGATTCGCGCCTGCCACGGCCGCTAAACTGGATGGGGGGATAGGCATCCAGATGGCTTCACAAATTTCTACTGACAGAACAAGTTCATCTTTGCCAATCATCGATGTAAACAGCAGTTGAGTGCCGAAGGGCACGGTGTGTCCTGCGTATTCTATGGTGGCGGGTAAGTCGTTGTTGGCAGATGCAAACCAGCGAGCTTCATAGAATTCGTTGTAGTTGGGTAGAAACTGCTTCGGCACTATACCGATGACTTTCTCACCATGAATGAGCGCTGCACAATTGTATAAAGCGCTGCCGACTTTGACAGGCACACCCACGATGACCAATTGTTTTTTGTTAGGTGCTTGTTCGCACAGCCGTTGAATTTGTTGTTCGCACTCATCCAACAAAGCTCGTTGGTGGAACAAGCGTGCGCAGCTGTAAGCACTGACAGAGAGCTCAGGGAACAGAACCACATCGGATTCTGGCAAGCCCCGTAACATGGTCAATGCCGTGTTAACGTTTTCCATGGGGTCGGCCACGCTCACTTCAGGTGAAGCAGCCGTGACGCGGACAAAGCCGTGTTGGTGGGACATAGGCGTTCTCAAAGCTTAGCGGCCAGTTAGGGTCTTTCAAAGACCTGCTTTGCCGCGGTATGTCTTAAGTCTAGCAATCAGTGCACCGACTTTGGCCTGAAAACTGGCCTAAGGGCTGGAAGAACTGTTATCGCTGGTATCAGCCCCGTCTAGCGGTTCTCTGGGCGGTAATGTCCCCGCGTAATGCTGCACGGTTTTGACGTATACCAGCTCTCGTGAGGGGATTTCGGTCAAATACCGAGATTCGTCATAAGTTTGAGAATTCGCCAATGGGCTCCATCTCACATCGGCTTTTTCTACCAAGAGGGTGCGCAGTGTTTTTCGATCCGGGTCGATGTCCATCAGGCCACGATGAATGGGCAGTTGGGTGTCGTTCCAATTCACATGGCCACTGCCGCCTGCATCCACCAGCGCCGGAACGAGGAGTAACGGTTGCCTTACGGCAGCGAATGTGTGAGGAATGTTTTCCTTTGCCATGCCCTTAATTGATTCAGCTACCAAAATAGGGCAGCTTGCGTCATCTTGTTCATCGTCATTCGGGGTGAGCTTGTAAGCGGATAAAAAATCCATATGCTGCGCAATGGCAGCCACCCCGGGTGCGTTACGTTGTTGCAGCGTGGTCACTGATTGGGACCCAATGTTCGCCTGGTTCTCTGAATAACCCAACCGCAACAAGGCGGTTTTAACCCATTCTTCAACCGTGTCTAATGGCCAACTCATGTCACGTGAATGCTCTGTTGCCGATTAGTGGTTATCGCGAGGCAGGTTTTGCCCAACTTTTTGATACGCGGTGGCCAATTCCAAACATCCTCCTTCAGCCAATTGCCCAACGTGCATTCGATACATTTCTTGCCAGGGTGTTTGGTGTTCTAAATTCGGTGCAACCCAGTCGGCTTTTCGTTGTGCCCAAGTCGATTCATCAACAGTTGCGTTTAAGGTGGACGCGTTTAAATCCAAACGCACCGAGTCACCAGTTTGCAGTAACGCTAAGCCACCACCGATGACGGACTCTGGGGAGGCGTTTAATATGGAGGGGCTTTCAGAGGTACCTGACTGGCGACCATCACCGACTGTTGGTAGGTGATTGATGCCTGCTTTTATTAAGGCATCGGGCGGCTGCATGTTAACCACCTCTGCTGAGCCGGGGTATCCCACACAACCCACACCACGAATGAACAACATGCACGTTTCGTCGATGTTTAAACTCGCATCGTTAATTCTGGCGTGATAATCCTCAGGCCCTTCAAACACAATGGCACGTGCGTTAAACACGCCTTCGTTGCCAGGTTCACTTAAAAAACGGGCGCGAAAGTCATCGGATATGACGCTAGTTTTCATCAGTGCTGAGTCGAACAAGTTGCCGGACAGAACCAAAAAACCGGCGTTTTTTCGCAAGGGTGACGCGACCGTGCTGATCACGTCGTGATTACAGCTTTTAGCCGCGCCGATATCGTCACCCAGTGTTTTTCCAGACACCGTTTTTGCCGACGTTTTTAATAGGTTTGCAGCGATGAGTTCGCCCATGATGCCGGGTACACCACCGGCACGGTAAAACGCTTCCCCTAAAAAGTGACCGGCAGGTTGCATGTTTAATAAAAGTGGCACATCAAACCCGATGGTCTCCCAGTCTTTCACGTTAAGTTCGACGCCAGCGTGACGGGCAACCGCTTGCAAGTGGGGCGGTGCGTTGGTGGAACCACCAATGGCCGTATTCACAACGATGGCGTTTTCAAACGAGTCACGTGTCATGATGTCGGACGGCTTTAGATCTTCATGCACCATTTCAACAATCCGTTTGCCAGTTTCATAGGCCATGGCCATGCGTTCACGATAGGGTGCGGGTATAGCCGAACAACCCGGTAGGCTCATGCCTAAGGATTCTGCCATGGCGTTCATGGTGCTGGCAGTGCCCATGGTATTGCAGTGCCCTAACGACGGTGCCGAAGAACACACTCGATGCATAAATTCTTCTTCATCAATTGTGCCTTCTGCTAACAAACGACGACTCTCCCACATCACAGTGCCCGAACCTGCCAGTTTGCCGTTCCACCAACCGTCTAACATTGGCCCGCCGGACAATACGATGGCGGGTAAGTCTACGGTGGCCGCTCCCATAAGCATCGCAGGCGTAGTTTTATCGCAACCCGTGGTGAGCACGACGCCGTCTATCGGGTAGCCATGCAGCACTTCTACCAGAGACAGATAAGCTAAGTTTCTGTCTAAAGCGGCGGTTGGGCGTTTACCGGTCTCTTGAATCGGGTGCACCGGAAACTCCATGGGCACACCACCCGCGTCGCGAATGCCAGCCTTAACGCGGTCGGCTAGAAACACATGAATCTTGTTGCAAGGCGCTAAGTCGGAACCGGTTTGCGCAAGTCCGATAACCGGTCGTCCACCTTGCAATTCACCACGTGTGTACTCTTGATTTAAATAGCGTTCAAGATACAACGATGTCATGCCTGGGTTGTTTGGATTATCAAACCATTCTTGCGAACGGAAAGTCAGTGGCTTGTCATCTTTATCTTGGCTCATAGCAGTTTAACTATCCGCAACGACTTGCTGAGTTTGGGTGCCTAAGTTTTGTATACCTAAGGACATGGATTGCCCCGCTTTCAAAAACACCGGCTCAGGTTTTATACCCATGCCAACGCCAGGTGGGGTGCCGGTGGAAATGCAGTCACCTGGATGCAGTGTGAAGAACTGGCTTAAATAAGACACCAGATGGGCTACACCGAACACCATGGTTTTGGTATTGCCCGTTTGCATGCGCTGGCCGTCAACGTCTAACCACATGTCTAAATTTTGCGGGTCGCCCACTTCATCGGGGGTGACTAACCACGGACCGGTTGGGCCGAAGGTGTCGCAGCTTTTGCCTTTTGTCCATTGGCCAGAACGTTCGGTTTGAAATTCGCGTTCAGAGACATCATTCATTAAACAATAACCTGCCACGTGTTCTAACGCGTTCGCTTCAGATACGTACTTGGCTGGCTTGCCAATCACCACACCCAATTCCACTTCCCAATCCGTTTTAACTGACCCGCGAGGAATTACCACGTCATCGTTTGGGCCCACCACAGCACTTGTGGCTTTGGCAAACAAAATCGGTTCATTTGGCACCTTGGCACCGGTTTCCGCTGCATGATCGGAATAATTCAAGCCGATACACAGAAATTTGCCAATGCTGCCTACACAAGCACCTAATCTCGGGTTTCCCGATACAGCGGGTAGGGAGGCGGTATCTAAGCCCTTTAAGCGGTCTATTTCAGCCGGCATGAGCGTGCCGCCAGCGATATCGTCCACAGTGCCTGAGAGGTCCCTGATGACCCCGTCCGCATCCAATAGTCCAGGTTTTTCTTGACCGATGGGCCCATAACGCAGCAGCTTCATAAATGTGGCTCTTTATAAAATGTTGAAAATGATGGGGTTGATCTGAATCGTATCAGCTTTTGGCTCAATGCCCGAGTGTGGCAGTGACCTCATACCCGGTGTACTTGCGTAGGTTGATAACACCGGTATCGAGTATCAGATATTGACCCTTTATGCCTCGCAATTTCCCGCTCACGGTGGGGGTTTTATCTAAATTATGTGACTTTACTTTGGTCGGGTGCTCAATGACGGGAAAGGTGATGTCGACGACTTCAGGGGAAGCAATGATTTCTATCGCGTCCGCGTCATGTTCTGCAGCCAATGCATTGATTTCATCGCACACTTTGTCGTACAAGGTTTCCCATTCGGCGATTAAATCCAGCACCTCCACATCCCCTTTTAACATCGCTTGCCAACGGGTTCTGTCCGTTACGTGTTGGCGAATGATGGCTTCAACAAAACCGGCTAACTGACGGGTGCTGACTTTACAAATGGCCATGGCTTGTATCGCACCTTGGTCCATCCAGCGCGTGGGGATTTGATTTTGTCGCGTGATGCCTACTTTCACCCCACTGGAATTAGCCAGGTACACATAGTGAGTTTGCATACACCATTGTTCACCCCATTCAGGGTCTCGACAGGTGCCTTGATGAAAGTGGCATTTCTCAGGGCTCATGATGCAGGTATCGCATTCGGGCAAGGCGCGAAAACACGGGTAGCAATAGCCTTGGCTAAAACTTTTATTGGTTATGCGCCCACAATGAATACAGCTGATTTTTCCACTGTATTCCAGGCTCACCGTGGGTTGTGTGGCGGGGTCGATCGCTAAGGTGCCAGAATCAAACACCAGTTCGTAGCGCACCGGTGTTTCCAAGGTGGTGCCCATTTTTTTTAAATGCCCGGTGTGTGATGTTTGCTCACTCATGGTTCAGTAGCGCTCCGGCGTTTCTTAGTCGCCTGAGTATACGTGTTGCCGATTGTACTCGGCTAGAAAACGCTTACACTGACTAATCTGTTGCAGACGAAAATGTGAGGGTGTGATGTCGGATAAGCAAAATTTAAGCGTTGCTGAGGTACATGAACGGGCTTTGTCGCAACTGGTGTCAAAAGGGTTTTCTCACGTTCAGGCGGATGCGATAGCTGCCACTGTGACGGCAGGAGAACGCGATGGGTGTTTGTCTCACGGGCTTTTTCGCATACCGTTTTATATTGGGGCTTTACGCAACGAACGAGTCAACCCTAAGGCAAACCCTGAGGTCATAGAAAAAGCCGCCTCGTCAGTGGTGCATGTGAATGGGCACGACGGTTTTTGCCCAGCCGCCTTACGTGTGGGCTACGAGCCGGTTATGGCGAAAGCCAAGGAGCGAGGCATCGCCGCATTAGCCATACATAATGTGTACAACATTGCCGCTTTATGGCCAGAAGTAGAATTTTTAGCGCAGCAAGGGTTTGTGGCTTTTGCGTTTACTGGGGCTAATGCCTTTGTGGCACCTGCAGGTGGCACGCAACCGTTGTTTGGCACCAACCCCATGGCCTTTGGTTGGCCGCGCGGGGACAAACCACCCTTGGTGTTTGATCAAGCCTCCAGTGTGTGCGCGCGTGGCGAAATTCAGTTGATGAAACAGGAAGGTAAGCGTTTACCGGATGGATTAGCGATTGACGCCGATGGGCAACCTACGAATGATCCTGATGCAGCTTTGGCGGGTGCGCAGTTACCTTTTGGTGGTCATAAAGGGTCTTCCATTGCGCTGATGATTGAATTATTAGCCGGTGCCTTAATCGGGGATGCATTCAGTTTCGAATCCACCGAAATGGATGTGAACAAGATCGGTGCGCCTTTTGGTGGTGAATTTTTAATGGTCATCGATCCTTCGCATGGCGCTTTGCCCGGTGCACAAGCCAATCATCAAGCGAGAGCGGAACAACTATTCGGGAAAATACTGGAACAAGAGGGCACCCGTTTGCCGTCAGAACGTCGGTACCAAATGCGAGAAAAATCCTTAGCGGAAGGTCTTTGGGTGTCAGAGTTTTCTGATTCTTAGGTTTTTTGTGTGTTTGGCGGTGTTGATTAGCAGAAGTTACTTTATGGGGTGTGGTAATTTCCAGTTCGCGATAACAGTCCAAGGAGAGGACAATGACGCAATTGGTACACCCCTTTGTGCCGGGAAATATTTGGTTGCTTCGGCACTGTTGTTTTAACAACCAAGCGTTTTTTTATAATCGGGTGGAACGTCGCCGCTATTTATATTGGTTGTTTCAAGCGCGCCGACGTTTCGGTTTGTCCATTCTTAACTACAGCGTGCACATTAATGAAGTGCATTTGATGTGCATGGACAAAGGCCGTGGTGAAATTCCTTGCAGTATGCACATGCTGGCAGAAGCGATGGCCGATGACCTGAATACGCGTAAACAAACCACGGGTCAGGTTTGGGAGAATCATTACCAAGCGGCGGTTATCACATCCACTCACGAAATACCCCAAGCGTTAGCCCGAATGGATTTAAGTACGGTTAACGCAGGCTATGTCAATCATCCCATTCACTGGCGTCACTCAGGTTATTTTGAAGTTCAGAACCCTCCAGCTAGGGCTCGGCGAATCGATTTCAATGCGATGCAGCGGCTACTTCATCCACTGGACTTTAAGCACTTGCAAACGTTACGACGAACGTGGGCAGAACGTCAATTAATTCGTGATGATGTGAATCCGGGCGGTAACACAACGCTGCATGGGACGATGGCAAAGTCGTGCCAAACTCCTTTCACAGTTAATCGCGCTTATAGAACCAGCTCGGCTATGCTACTGCCGGCCAAACAAGCCGTGCCGGCACTGGTGCCAAAACGTTTCAACACCTAGCCCAATAGAACTTGGTTTGGCTGTGTACAGTGCAGTCATGAATGGGTTTATCTCTGCAGCCAATTTGACTCGCATTGCACCTTGGTTGTTCTTGGTGCTTTGGTGTGGCGGCTTTACGGTTGCGAAAATTGGCTTCACCGGGGCTGATCCGTTTACCTTGCTCACGATTCGCTATGGCGCGGTGGTGCTGTTGTTGTTGCCGTTTTACTTTTTCATTCGCCCGGCGTTACCTGCCAAACCGATGGATTGGTTGCATGTCGCTTGGGTGGGTTTCTTAATTCAAGTGGTGTATTTTGGGGCCGCCTGGGTGGCGATGAATAATGGCGGATCGGCAGCCAGTGTTGCACTGATCACCAGCTTACAACCGATTTTAGTGGCACTGAGTGTTCCGTACCTAGCCGGTGAACGGGTTTCCGTCGTGCGTTGGTTGGGGCTTGGCCTGGGCCTATTTGGTTGTGTTTGGGTCATCGTGGCGAACAATGAAATTAAGTTAGTTAGCGCAACCGTCTTTGGTTTTGCTTTCCTGGCTTTAATCGGAATGACCACAGCCACGGTGTGGGAAAAACGCTTTGGCTTATCCCATCATGTGATCGTGAGTAGCCTGATTCAATACACCGTAGGTTTTCTGTGCACCTTGCCCATTGCGTTTCTTACAGAATCGATGCAGGTTAACTTCACCCCAGCGTTTGTGTTTTCTTTAACCTACTTGGTGGTGGGGAATTCCATCCTGGCCATTAGCTTGTTGTTGATGATGATTCGCCAAGGTGAAGTCACTCGGGTGACATCGTTGTTTTTCTTAGTCCCACCAGGCTCTGCCATTATTGCATTGTGGGTGTTGAAAGAACCGATGGCACCTTTAGCCTGGGTAGGGATGGTGGTGGCTATATTCGGTGTTTGGTTGGTGAGTAAAACCACGACCGCAAAAACCATGAAGCCTGAAGCCAGCGACATCAAAAACTAAGCTTACGCTGGTGTTCACTCACCCCAAGTTCTCTCCAAGGCATCTAGCCAATTGTTGTGGCAGAGTTTTCGCTGCAGTTCATCGCTGTAGCCGTGTTCTGTAAATGCGTCACGTAAAGCATCTAGGCCGGCAACATCGCCAATGGCTCTGGGCACAACGGCCCCATCGAAATCAGATCCCAACCCAACACGATTTTCGCCCACTCGCTCCATAGTGTATTCAATGTGTTGAATGAATTGCTTAAGGTCCGTATCGGCGGTCATTTTTCCATCGCTGCGTATAAAGCAAGTGGCGAGGTTCATGCCTACCATGCCGTCACTGTCTCGAATGGCGTCCAGCTGCTGGTCGGTTAAGTTTCGTGCGCTGTTACTGATACTCCAAGCATTGGAATGGGTCGCAACCAATGGCGCTTTGCTGAGCTTAGCCACATCCCAAAAGCCGGCTTCATTCAGGTGTGATAAATCGATAAGTATGCGTTTTTCGTTGCAAGCGGCCACCAGATTTTTTCCAGCGGCGGTAAGCCCGCCACCGATGTCAGGGGACGCTGGGAAGGCGAGCGGGACTCCCTCGCCAAACAGGGTATTCCGACTCCACACCGGCCCGAGTGATTTTAAGCCAACTGCCGCAAAAACATCTAAGGCGTCAAGATTCTTGTCAATCGCTTCAGCGCCCTCCATATGCAAAACAACTGAGATAACTTTATCTTGTATACAGGCATCAATTTCACGCCGAGAGATACATAAACGTATAGCCCCGTCACTGTTTGCGATGAGTTTGAGGAGCAGAGATATTTGCTGCAAAGCAACCGGTATTGCATCTTGGAACTCAATCGGGGGAGGCATGGGAATGCGATAGCCACCGCCATCCATTGCCTCGAAGTTCAATGAGCCGTCTTGTGGCGGTATAAAAATCGCGAACAGCCCACCTGCGAATCCACCCGCTTGCATACGCGGTAAGTCGATATGACCCTGCTTTGACCCTACAATGCATTGGCGAGTAATCGCATCGGCGCTGGAGTTTTGATCGGCATTCGTGCAGCGCTGCATTAGACGCAGTGGCAGGTCATTGTGACCATCGAAAATTGTGTGTCGCATGAAACTCCATCCGGTTATATGGCTTAACAGAGACGCTAGCCATTATTTCATCGGGCTAGTGACTGTTATTTAGACATAGTCTATTAGACATATGCTGGAATAAACCCGATTATGTTGTTCTAACCTTTCGGTTCACTTAACCACGGATAAATGGATTCATGACAAACGCCAATTCCCCAGAACAGGGCGCTCTGACAAAAGACAACGATTTAAGTAAAACCGCTGAAACTCAGCAAGTCATTGAGTCCATGGTGGATGGCTTGAATGATCACCAAATTAATGGCATGAGTAAATTTTTTGCAGAAACCTTTCGCTGGATGGGCAATACCGGCTGTGGCACAAAGACCGGATTAAGCGAATTCCAGCGCAATTGGCAAAAACCCTTTCAAGCGGCGTTCAGTGACAAGGTGTGTGTGGATGAGGCGCGCATGTTTCAAGGTGAGTGGGGGGCGGCATTTGGGCGCCAAGAGGCGGTTCACTCGGGGGAGTTCATGGGCATCGCTCCCACTGGAAAACGGGTAGAAATCCGCTATATGGATTTTTGGCAGGTGAAGGATGGGAAAATTGTTGATAACTACGTCATGGTCGATTTTCCGCACGTTCTGGCGCAGTTAGGAAAGGATGTATTTGACGGTGAAGGCTGGGAAAAATACGATACCGGTCGTGCCACGCCGCCGGATGTGGATCATGAAAAATAACCCGGTGCGCTCAAGCCATGGCAAACTGATTTCTTAATAAATTTTCATTGGCCCAAGTGAGGCCTTACCTGGCGTTAACCCCATGACTGATCTACCTGGATTCGATTCGCGTTGGAAGGATTTTCCCGACTACATCATTGGCATCACCCATGAAATTTGGGAACAGCGACAAATTCATACTTTGCACCACTACTACAGTGACGACATCATTGTTCGTTCGCCTGCCTCTGTGGTAACCGGTAATCAAGGGGTCATTGGGGCAACGATGTCGACACTGTCTGAATTTCCTGATAGAACCTTATTGGGCGAGGACGTCATCTGGTGTGGTAACCCAGACGATGCGTGGTTGTCTTCCCACCGGATCTACTCCACGGCCACGCATTCCAATGTGGGTGTTTATGGTGCGCCCACAGGCAAGAAATTAGGCTATCGCATCATTGCCGATTGTGCAGCTCGCGATAACCAAATATTTGATGAATGGTTAATCAGAGATCAAGGCGCTATTGTTCGTCAGCTCGGCATAGACCCCATTGACTATGCGCGAGATGCCATTGAAGCAGAAGGCGGCCCCGAGTCGTGCGTAAAACCTTTAACACCGCACAATGACATTCAAGGCCCCTACGTATCCAGCGGTAATGATCACCCTGTGGGTGAACGCTATGCCGACATACTCACGCGCATCATGAATGCTGAAGTATCGGCCGTATCCACCGAATACGATCGCGGGTGCCAATTGGAATTGCCTGGTGGTGTAACCGGGCACAGTCACGGTGACGCCGATCAATTTTGGATGGGGCTTCGAGCCTCGTTTCCAACGGCCACCTTTAAGATTCACCACACCATTGGTCGGGATGATTCGGGCATGGCAGACAGAGCCGCGTTGCGTTGGTCGCTGCACGGCAAGCACGAAGGGTGGGGTGCGTTTGGTCGGCCCACCCAAGCTGAGGTGTATGTGTTGGGTATCTCACACGCCGAGTTTGGTCCTTGGGGCCTGCGCAGAGAATACGTATTGTTCGATGAAACCGCCGTTTGGAAACAAATCCTGTTGCACCAAGGCGGTTAAAACGTCAAACGATTTTAAGCCGTGCGTGGCAGCTGACAAAATTCCATGACCATCGCAGCCGTCCAAGTAAAGCTGGCACCCCCACACGGTTCGCCCGTTATCGGATCATAGTATTCAGCGAATCCAGATGTCTCAATTAAGCTAAGGCTTTGGGCTTCAATTTCATCGGCTAAGGCATGCTCGTTCGATGTTCTTAAACCGGAAGTAATTAAATAATTAACGATGAGCCAACTTGGGCCACGCCAGTAGCGTTTGCCATCAAATTCTGAATCTTCGGGGTCATGGCTGGGGACCAAGTAGTTCACCGAGGCGTTCAGTTTTTGAATGCGCGCCACGATCGCTTTCGCACGATGCACGGGCAGCTCGGCTAATATGGGCAAAATGCCACCGATGGATGGGCTGTCTGACAACGTTTTTTCCACGCGGTCGTAACAAGCATACTGTCCGTTGCCTTCATGCCACAACAATTCTAATGCTTCGCGGCCTTTGCTGGCCATGGCACGATTACGTTCGGCAATGTCAGCATGACCTAAAGCGTCAGCCACGTGAGCGATGTCGTCGCAGGATCGAATTAAAATTGCATTAAAGCCTGGGTCAACAATTTGAAAGGGCGATGCATTGTGTAATTTGGTGTTGTCCCAATTTAATGAGCGAAAATGCTCCACCAGCCATAAATAGCGGTCGTATTGCGCTTTAGTGGGTCGGTGATCCGCATCGGCGTGTTGCAGGTCGCGGCGCACATAAGGGGTTATGCCTTCTACGGGTACGCGCTCGAACGGGGTGTCCCAATCCACGGAGTTGTCACGACCCGATTCCCACGGATGAATTAACGCAACTAAGCCTGTGCTCTCTGGGTCTCGGTGGTTAAAGAACCATTGATGCCAACGATCAACCATGGGGAGTAGTTGTGCGGCACATTCTTTCGCTAGCGTTTTATCAATGGCGTCATCAAATAAACGGCGAATGGCAAAGCCTGCCACGGGCGGTTGAGTAATGCCCGTGGTTGGAATAGCCCGACCGGTTGCCCAAACATCGGGGCCAGGAAAATACCCATCATCGGGTTCATGAAACACGATGTGAGGCACCATGCCATCATCCCACTGATGTTCGAATAGGGTTTGCAATTCTAACCAAGCCCGTGGCTCGTTAGAATGGCGTTGTCCTAAAGCGACTAAACACGAGTCCCAATTCCACTGAAACGGATAAAGACCGTGCGTGGGCACCGTGTAAGCGCCCCGATCATTCAAGGCCATAATATCTTCAGCTTGTTGCATCAACGCGGCTGGACCTGATGATTGACTCATAGTACGTGTTCCGATTTAGCATCAAACCAACGGATGCGATCCATCATCGGTTTGATATACAGAGAATCGCCAGAGGTGATCGGATGATCGCTATCTAGCACGACTCGAAACAGTTGTTCATCAACTAAACAACTGGCAAGTAAATGTGAACCCAAGGGTTCCACGACCCGAACTTTTACGTGCATTGCGCCTTCAGTCGTGGCATCTCCCACGGTTAAGTCTTCTGGGCGAATGGCAAATTCAATTTGGCTATCCGTGGCGTTGCTCGGGTGCGCAGGGCCGGGTAGTTGCAGATTAGCCACGGACCACATAGAACCTTCAAGCGGTTTTGCAGGTAAGAAATTCATAGGTGGGTTGCCAATGAAGGACCCAACAAACCGATGGCTTGGGTTACGGTAAATGTCTACCGCATCTGAGGCTTGAACAATCTCGCCTTTATTCATGATGGCAATGCGATCCGCCATACTCATGGCTTCCACTTGATCGTGGGTAACGTAAATCGTTGTTGTTTTGCTTTCCGCCAACACCGATTTTAATTCCGCACGCATCTCCATTCTCAAAAGCGCATCTAAATTGGATAATGGCTCGTCCATTAACAGCACTTCAGGTTCCATGGCTAAAGCTCTGGCCACAGCCACACGCTGGCGCTGCCCACCACTAAGCTGGCCTGAGTAGCGTTCCAGTAAGGGATCAATGTGCATCAATTCTGCAGTTCGCTTGACGCGTTTATCCACCGTGTTTTGATCTAGCTTCGCCATGCGCAATCCGAAGGCGATATTTTCGAATACGGTTAAATGCGGGAACACGGCGTAGTTTTGAAACACCATCGCAATTTTCCGATCGCGGGGTGGCAGCCTGTCAACGCGTTCATCGCCAATCCAAACTTCACCCTCACTGGCGGTTTCTAAACCCGCAACAATTCGAAGTAGGGTTGTTTTTCCGCAACCCGACGCACCAAGTAACACTAAGAACTCTTGATCTGCGACGGTTAGGTCAATGGACTTTAAGGCTTCAACTTTGCCGAAGCGTCGGGCAACCGATTTTATTTTTATTTCAGCCATGCGGTGCTCCAGTGTTCAATAGGCGAATTTGAATTTTCATCGATTAGCAATGCCCCACATAGAGAATAAGTACTTTCTAACTAAAAAGATGAACAGCAGTGCCGGTGCGACCAACACCGCGCCGCCAGCAAACTTTAAGTGCAGCGGTGCTTGATCAAGCCCTTGCAGTAAAAAAGCGGGCAAGGTGCGATGCTCAATGGTGAGAACCGCGGCCCCAAATACTTCATTCCAAGATATGACAAATGCAAAAATTGCAGACGCGGTAAGCCCTGGCAGCACTAAGGGAAAAATGACTTTGTAAAACGCTTGAAAGCGGTTACAACCCAGTGTCCATGCCGCTTCCTCTAATTCCACTGGAATGCCAGAGAAAAGCGAATAAGTGATGAGCACAGCAAATGGCAAAGCCAGCATGGTGTGCAACAACGCTAAGCCTAATATGGTGTCGTCTAAGCCAATACGAATGTAAAGCACCGCCAGAGGTAGAGCGAGCAGTGGCAATGGAAAGGCGCGTGTCATGAGAATCAAGACTCGATAGAACGACTTGCCGCGAAAATCAAAGCGAGACAACGCATAGCCTGCAGGCGCGCCTGCACTGATAGAAAACACCATGGTGACGCAGGCGACCAAAACCGAATTCCACAGCGCTTGCCCCACACCCGCAAAATTGATGAAGAATGAAATACTCTCCAAATTAAACGAAGGCCATACTTTTTTAGGGAAGCTCACCACTTCTTCCGGCGAAGAAAGGGTATTGGTAATTAATAAATAGATGGGCACTAACACCCAAGCGCAAAGCACCAAGATGGACACTCGGAACGTCCACCGCATGGCTGAACTGGTACCGTCTACGTTCATATGGTTGCGCCTTTAGGAGTTCTTAAAAACCACATAATGACTAGTGTGCAAAGAATGGAAATACCGAGTATCACGAGAGCAAACGCGGCTGCCACATTCGGGTCTCTTAATACAAATTGCCATTGATAAACTTCACCCATTAATATGGGTAGATTGGTACCACCTAAGGCTGCTACAACAGCAAATACTTCAAACGCTAAGATGACTCGCAATATAAGCGCGGTCTGCAAACTGGGTTTGAGTAACGGTAGGGTGACTTTGGTGAAGCGCTGCCAGCGTGATGCGCCAAACACCTCGGCTGCCTCTTGATATTCTTTTGGAATTAACCCCATACCCGCAACTAGAATAACCAATACTATTGCGGTTGCTCGCCAAATTTCGGCCAAGGCGATTGCGAGAAAAATGGTGCCTTTGTTCTGATACCCGAGAAACGTTTCGGGTTGCTCGTTTATCCCGAAGGTCACCAGAAAACTGTTTAAAAAACCGGACTGTTCAAAAATAGATAACCAAATGATTCCCGCGGCTAAGTCCGATATACCTAGAGGAATTGTCCATATATACAGAAACGCATCACGCCCGCGTTTCATACCGGTCACCAACGAGGCCATGTATAGCGCTAGGACCATTTGAATCGGTACAACGGCCAACGTTAAGTACAGAGTATTTTTAAACGCGGTGTTGAATTTCCAATGCCCCAACATTTCAGAAAAATGGGCCGATGTGAGTTGGCCTGCATCATCGGAAATGGCTTGCCATGCCACTAAGACAAAGGGGTAAAGAAACAACACCCCGAGTAAAATCACCGAAGGCAGTAGCAATAGATAAGGTAAGGCACGAGTTTGCATGTTAGGTGTGTTGCAACAGGTTGGCCGCGAGGAAATTACAGCATGCGTTTTTATTTTTTAAAGTTCGGGCGCACACCATCTGCGCCCGAACAGTTTCTAACGATCTAAGCAATCAAATTAGATTGTCGAAGATACTTCCTTCAAATGCAGAACTTAATCAACTGGGCAAGCACCGTCGGATGCTGCGTCTGGTGCCCAGCAAGGTGCGTTGGCTTCTTCCATAATCTTTCGAAGCGAATCGGCTTGGTCATCCAGTACTTCACGAACATCTTGGCCACCCAGTACGATGCGCTCAAACGCATCCACGTAGACAGCGTTGAATTTCCCGCCTAAGTCACCCAAACCGACGGGTAAAAGACCGGGGTTCGCATCATCGGATCCTGACATGGCAGCGATAGCAGCACCTGACAGTTGAACCGATGCTGGCATGTCATCTGGCAGTTCAACATCAACCACAGGGAAGAAGCTGGTTGCGCGCAAGGTTTCAATTTGCGTTTCTGGTTTAGTCATGTAAGCCAACAACGCCTTCGCTTCATCCATATCTGGAGCGGTGTTAGGTATGGCAACACCGACAACCACGGGCATGAAGCCTCGTCCCGTTGGGCCAGCAGGCGCTGGGAAACCAATGAAGTCATCCGGGCGCTGGTTAAAAGCGTCTGCTAAACGAGCTGTGTGATCAAACGCCACCCAAACTTCTTCAGTCAGCAGTTGCTCTTGCATGAATGAGAACCCGGTTGAACCTGGGTTGGTGTATTGCCACAAATCTTTAAAAGCATTCCAAGCGCCTTCAGCTTCCGCTGAACGGAACTTCGTTACCATGGAATTGGTGTAGGACGGGTAGAGATAGCCTTGGAAGAAACGGTGCTTTAGCCCTTTGGGTCCAGCTGGAAAACCGAACTTAGGTGAACCAGTAGCATCGGCCATGTTTTTGGCCCAAGCAATGAGTTCATCATAAGACAATGACATCACGTCAGCGCCTTCGGGTAAGTGCTCCAGCGCTTTTTTGTTTGCTGCCATAATGTAAGTGGCTTGCATCCAAGGGATGTATTTCTGCTGATCCGTGCCCAGCTTGCCGAGCTCTAAAAATGTGCCGTTAACACCAGTGGTATCGATGTCTGAAAGATCAGCCAAGTTGTCTGAAAGATCAATCATGTTGCCGTGCAAACTACCAATCAATCCGATTTTGCCACTGCCTGCGGTGGCTTCTGCTTGAATACGGGTTATCCAAGGACCGGTTTCACTCGGTTGAAAGTCAACCTCGCCTTCGAACCCAGAAAGAACTTTTTCGCGCATCGCCTGCGCTTCTTCAATCGGGGCCGCCTGAGTGGACCAGAACAGGACTTCAGCGTTCGCGGTTTGAATGCCAGTGACAGCAGTGCCCAAAGTCAGGGCTGCGGCCAGAGCGGTTTTCTTCATCATTGTAACTCTCTCCAATGGGAACATAAGGGCTGCTTGCGCAGCGTTTGCTTGCATGCGATTCATGCCGAAGTGATGTGGCTAGGTACTTCGGCGTGAGAACCACGTGATACTAAGAACGGCCTAATCAGCTGTTGTTGTGACACTGTTTTGCCGCCAATAGAATTCAGTAGCACTTCGCCGATTTGGCTTGCCGTATCGCGAGTGCTTTGATCAAATGTGGTGAGCCCAGGGGGCACCACCGCAGCTTGTGGGATGTTGCCAAATCCGATAACCGATAGATCTTCGGGAATGGACAAATTGAGTTCGGACGCCACCTGCAACACGTGCAGCGCGATTTCGTCCGTCAGCGCAAGACACGCAGTTGGGCGTTTCTTACTTGTTAATAGTTTTCGTATAACCGATAAATAACCTTCGCTATCGAATCGATTGCAGTGTTTGGTGGTTAGCGAAACATCGGCGACGTTCGCATTGGCGATTGCCGTGGCCACGCCTTGTTCTCGCACTTGTCGAAACATCATGTGCTCGTTGATAGAAAGAAGTGCCAAGCGGCGATGACCCAGTGCCAGCAACAACTGCGTGGCATGTGAAAAAGCATGTTCGCCATCGGTGTCGATCCAGCTGTATTGGGATTGATCTTCTAAAGTGCGGCCGTGAGTGATGAACGGTATTTGTCTGGCACGAAGGAAATCAACGCGTTCGTCAGTTTCGGTGATGCGCGTTAAGACAATACCATCCACACGGCCAGATTCAACGGTGCGTTGCAGCACTTGCATCTCGGTTTGAGAGGGCGCAACGGTATTGATCAGCAAATCATAGCCGCGCTCTGCCAGCGACTCACTTAATCCAGCAATAAAGTCACCCAAAAACGGGTCTCGGAATGGCTCATCCATGAGGGGTAGGGTTAGGCCAATAAACCCGCTGCGACCGGTTACCAGCATTTTGCCGGCGGAATTGGGCACGTAGTTTATGCGGGCGGCCGCCTCAATCACACGCTTTTGCGTGGCTGCAGCAACATCTGAGTACCCCGCCAGCGCACGAGACACTGTCGTGATGGATAAATCGAGCTCTTGGGCCAGAGCTTTCAAGGATCCTTTTCTGTGCTTATTGGGAATCATGCGTTGGCATTCACTCGGAAATTCACGGTCAGCTGCGTTGAAAAACAGCTTAATTTACCTATCCAAAACGTTTCGGATGGGTGGATATTAAACCATTTAATTTCGTGAGTACAAGTGTTTTATTGGTTCAATATTGGCTCTCAGTAAATTCGCTATGGTAGCGGCATGAAAATTAAACATAAATTGCGCTTTCTCAAATTCTTCCTGCTCAGTTGCCTAATAGGGCTGGTTGGATGTGCCACGGTGACGGTGCCCGCTGGCATCACGCCGGTGTCTGGCTTTGACGCTGAGCGCTATCTGGGTACGTGGTATGAGATCGCTCGAATCGATAGCCGCTTTGAGCGTGGGCTGTATAACGTCACTGCAACTTACACAGAAAATTCAGACGGCAGCATCAAAGTCGAGAACCGAGGTTACAAAATCAGTGATGAGAAATGGAAAGTTGCTGCGGGTAAAGCGAAGTTTGTTGGTGATAGCGATGTAGGTCACTTGAAGGTCTCGTTTTTCGGACCCTTTTACGCCTCTTATGTGGTGTACGAATTGGACGAAGACTACGGGCACGCGTTTGTTACTGGTCAGGATAAAGATTTTTTGTGGTTACTTGCCAGAGAGCCCAAGGTATCGGATGAGGTCATGACTCAATTTAAAGAACAGGCCGCAGCCAATGGCTATGACTTGGACAAGGTGGTGTTTGATGTGCAACGAGATGAACTGCCCCGATGACTAAAAACGTTTTGATTACTGGCGTAAGCCGCGGCTTAGGCAGGGCATTGGCTGCAGGGATTAACAGCACCGGCCACCGAGTGGCAGGCTGTGCTCGTCAAGTTGAGCAGCTGCAGGCAGGGGTATCAACGGCTTCAAGTGATTATCGTGTTGACTCGGTTGATTTAAGCGATGATCAGGCGGTGGGTTTGTGGATTGCAGACGTGGTCGCTAACTGGGGAGTACCCGATTTAGTGATAAACAACGCGGGCATCATTAACGCCAATCAACCCTTGTGGGAAGTGCCCTATGCTGATTTTCAGCAAATTATGCGGGTGAATATTCAAGGGGTGTTTTCCGTTATACGCCATGTGGTGCCGCACATGATTCAAGGCAACGGTGGCGTGATTGCAAACTTAAGCAGCGGGTGGGGGCGTTCTGTGTCGGCTGATGTTGCGCCCTATTGTTGCAGCAAGTGGGGCATTGAAGGATTAACCCTAGCCTTAGCTGAAGACTTTCCATCGAGTATGGCAGCGGTGCCGGTTAATCCTGGGGTGATTAACACAGAGATGTTGCAATCTTGTTTTGGTGAGGGAGCGAAAAACGCACCCACGCCCGATCAATGGGCTGTGCAGGCGGTGCCGTTTTTCTTAGGCTTATCGCAACGTGACAACGGTCGGTCTTTAAGCGTTTGATCGCAATTTGTTCAATCGCCATTTGTTAATTAGAAACCAGCTGATTGATGTGCCAACTCATGGCAGAGTTGCTCGATAAAACGGGGGTTCCAAGATCGGTGGTGAAATCGTCCAGCCAACTCATGGTGCGTAGGTTGGTGCAGGATGCAAATACGGCGTCACAGGGCGCTTGTTGGTGCAGTGTTTGAATGGCTTGCTTTAACGAGGCTTCATCAATTCTGCACACGTTCGTATCTAGCGGTTCATTGAACGACCCGAACGACACGATCTCATACCCTTGTTCACTTAAATGATTGTATATCGCTTGCGATACGTGCGGCTCATAGGGGGTGAGGAGGGCAAGCTTTTTAACATTTAAGTGTTTTAAATTCGCTTTCAACGCCGTCAATGGGTTGGTGACCGCAACCCCTGGAAAACACTCATGCACCAAGCTTTCCACCCGCGCTTCTCCGATAACCGTTGTTCCCGATGTACAGCCATAGGCCACAGCGGCTAAGGGGGCTTTGCGAGGCAGCAGTTGCAATGAGGCTGGTAGTGCGTTCTCCATAGCGCCTAAGGTGTCGGCATTGACTGTGGTGTCGTTAGGAATTCGGGTGTGCAATACGCGTGTATTGGGATGAAGCCAATACCGCAATTCGTCTTCTAATACTTCATCGGTTTGTAGCACCACAACACCCACGGTGGGCGCTGCAGGTAAGTTCAACGAATAGTCCAGCGTGGTGCAGGTGGTTGTGCTCATGCGGGAATGCTCATGATGTCGCGCGGTGCGCGTGTCGTAAGAAGTTCGTAACCGGTGTCGGTTACCACAAGATTTTCTTCGTGCACCATGACTTGTCCGTCGCCATAGCAATAGCCAGGTTCAAGAGTGAGTACCATCCCAGGCTTTAACACAGTGTTGTCGTAAGCTGTGAACGAAGGTGTTTCGGTCAGCTGCATGCCCAGTCCATGTCCCAGTCTTCCCACATCCCCAGACGCAGAGTCGGACGTATAGGGTTGCATCACCGCTTGCATGGCATGGAACACGTCTTGACAGGTGACCCCCGGTTTCACCGTTTGTAACCCAGCTTCAGTGGCATCCCAAGTAACGTGGTGAGCTTGTGCCACTCGCGTCGACGCTTTGCCCACACTGTAGTTTCGGTCGAAGTCACAGTAATACCCATCGCGTGTGCAACCGGTGTCGAGTATGAGCACGTCTCCTGCGGTTAACTTGCGCGTACTAGGGGGGCCAATAATATCGCGATACCCGTCTGCATCGGCACCACCGACTAAAAACGCAACATCATCCACTCCAGCGATTAAAGCAAGTTGCTTGAATGTTTTAAACACCTGTATTTCATTCATACCCGGTGATAGCGCGTCGGGCAGCTGTGCGTAAACGTTAGATGCGCACTGCGCCACGAAGCGAATGATGTCGACTTCTTGAGTTGATTTTATTTGTTGCACGCTTTGAACAACATGTGTGGCATCCACGAAATCCATCTCGTCGCCAGTGGATTGCAATGCGTGCCAATCGGCTAATGGCATGCGCAGGGTTGTTTCCGCACCCATGGGAACGCCGATTTGAAAGCGCTTTTTGTGTTCAGATTCAGAACGCAATTGTTGCAACACGCTCTGCAGTGTTCGGCGCGCATCGTCAGCTGGGTGAGGGGAGGAATAGGTGACGATGTGTTTGATGGGCGTGGTGCGCATCAAGGGTTCCCCGATGGTGGCAATCACGGCAATTGGCTCACCTGACGCGGGTAGGATCACGGTCCAGGTGCGAGTGGGGCTTTGCCAAAACGGCGTTAAGTAACCGCTGACATAGCGCACATCGGGTTCGGTTGTGAGCATCAAGGCATCCATGCCAGCTGTTTGCATGGCGTGCTGCAGTGCCGCCCAGCGGGCATGAATGTCAGCGGCTTTAAAGCCGCGTGTTGGCTCAGTCGTCATGCGCGGCAGTGTATCTGCGTGAAACGCTGCCGACAAGAACATTTATTCTGAACGAACTCGCCACAACACATTGCCCACATCGTCGGCAACCAGCAAGCTGGAATCGGGGCCCACGGCGACACCGACGGGTCGCCCATAGGAGCGCTTTTCATCATCGGATAGAAAACCCCACAAAATGTCTCGGTGTGGCCCGCTGGGTTGCCCATTTTCAAACGGTACAAAAATGACTTTATAACCGCTTAATTGGCTGCGATTCCAAGAACCGTGTTGGCCAATCACCATGCCGTCGGTGTCAAAGCCTTTTAATGTTCCTGCAGGCAGCCAGCACAAACCCAAGGACGCGGTATGGCCACCTAAGGCGTAGTCTGGCTTAATTGCTTTAGCGACCATTTCGGGATCTTGCGGTACGCGATCATCAACGGTTTGCCCCCAATAACAAAAGGGCCAGCCATAGAAACCGCCATCAACCACAGAGGTTAAGTAGTCCGGTGGCACTTCATCACCTAATCCATCGCGTTCGTTAACCACAGTCCAAAGCGTTTGTGTGTTGGGTTCGAACGCTGTGCCGACAGGGTTTCGTAATCCGGTGGCAAACAATCGCTGCTCACCGGTGGCTAAATCAATTTCGTGAATGGCGGCGCGACCTTGTTCGGCTTCCATGCCGTTATCGGCGATATTGGTGTCTGAGCCGACACCGGCATACAACTTGGTTTTATCCGCGTTGAGTATCAGGCTACGCGTCCAATGCCCACCGGGTTTAAAGTCGCAGATGCGGCGGCCTTCGCCGCTTAACTGATTCGCCCCCGTTTGGTATTCGAAAGCAACAATGCCATCGGTGTTGCCGACATAGAAAACATCATTCACTAACGCCATACCGAAAGGTTGGTTTTGGCGATCAATAAACACATGCCGTTCTTCACCGATACCTGTATTGTTTGGGTCACGAAATAGGGTAATTCGGTTAGCGGACTTCCCCACTGCTGCGGCGCGGCGCATGGTGGAGAGCTGTGCGTACTCAAACGCTGATTTAACCGCCCAAGGCGTGGGGATGGCTTCCGCCACCAAGACATCTTGATTCGGTAAGACTTCAATCCAGCGTGGGTGAATGAGATCAGTGGCGTAGGCGTTCACCACTAAACCGGGTGCAGCCGTCGGCGTGTGCCCGTTTTTCCAACCGTAGGCTGTGGGCATTTTTAGTGTGGGGATGGATTGCGCGTTCGCTTCTGGGATATGCGGTGCTCCGCCAACGGCAGGCATTTCATCGGTTTTGCCCCATCGTCGCAATAAAATCATAAATGCGCCAATGACGGCAACAATACGTGAAAAAAGATTCGACATGATTGGGGTTAGTTTCTTAGAGTTAAAAAAATCCGACTACTTTAGAAACAGCTCATCAAAACGTTGCATGACATAGTCTAAGTCGGGGTTGTAAGTGGTTCGCGCTACCGGCACCTCATCAGGCGATGGGGTGTGTTGTGCACCATACCAATGATCGCCTTGGTAATACAAACACGCACTGAACACAGGCCAATCATTACCGTTACATACCAGCACATCACCGGCTTGTCCGTACAAGGGGTTGTCTTCGGCAATCAGCACACTTTGATGCGATTGATTTAACAGTCGTTGTTCAGGATAGAAACTGGATCGGTACTCCACAGAGCCAGCCGCTGTCTGCTCTTCACTTAGCAAGGGTGATTCGGTATACAAAACTAGTCGCTTGTCTCCAGTGAACCCTGCGTTAAATCGTTTTTGCATAGCGCTGATGTCCACGACGGAATCGTTTTCTGAGGCCACCATCAGCACGGGGATATTTAACGGTTTTCTTGGCCAGTGACGTCTTAAGGCTTGAGTCGTTTTGTAATACTGGGCGGCTCCGTTGATTGGGATGGAGTTGTATTTGGCCGGGTTGTCTTCAATGATCATTCCACCGAACACCCAAGGTTTAAACACCGAATACGCTTTGGCCCAGCGCAGCATATGATGCATCTGGCTTTTGTAGGCGGGTGAAAAAAGCAGCAGCCCATCAACATCAGAATTCTCACTGGCCAGCAAGGTGGCAATCACGCCACCCATAGAAAACCCGCCGATAAAGAAGTCTTTATCCGATTCTTGATATAAGTTTTTATGTTGGCGAGCGGCTTTGAGCCAGTCCTTATAAGAGATATTCAGTTGAGCTTCGGGTGTGTTGCCGTGTCCGGGCAGAAGAATCGCACGCACATCAAATCCGCGCAGGGCGAGCCGTTGTGCCATATCGCGCCATATGTAAGGTGAATCGTTTAATCCATGAATTAAAAGAAATTTGCCACGGTAGAGTGCATCGTTGTTGGCGGCAATTTCAAACGGTAAGTTCACATCCACTGCGCTGCTGCCGCGCTGAGGCATTTGGGTGGCCAATAGGTAGTTTCTGACCTGGTTGATGTGTTCGTTAAAATCTTCGCTGGGTTTTGGGAATTCAGAAGGTGCGAGTGCTGGATTTTTTGAGTTCGCAACACCGAGCACGGCAAAACTTAAGGCCGCGACCAAAGCGCTTAGCAGTAAGATCACACGCAACCACTTCATCAATATTTCCTCTTTGCCCTGGACCTTGAAAGCGGCTTGTTGACGGCTAGGTTGTTTGTTTCAGCAGTTCGTTATAAATAGCGGGATCGGTTGCCCCTTCGCAACCAAAGAGTTGTACACGTGAATTGGCGTTCAGCCCGCATTGCAGTCTTAACTGGTCATTTTTCATAATGCCGGCCAAGGCAATAACACCGGGTACGCCGCATTCCCCGGCTTCGATGGCTTGTGCACTGACTTCCGAATTAGCGAAACACTGCATCGCCAAGGGAACTAAGTCATCCGAGATGGTGACCGCAGCGGTTACAGCCCGTTCCAATATAGGCCAAGCCAATTGGGAAATTTCACCACAGGATAAACCCGCCATTAAGGTTTCTTCTTGTATTTCAACCGCGGTGGCCGAACCGGCTAACAAACTTTGGTGAATGCAATCGGCTCGATCCGATTCCACAATAATAAATTTTGGTGCGTTCTTACCCAAGGCATTCCACCAGGCGGACATAACCCCTGCGGCGAGACCGCCAACCCCAGCCTGAACAATGACATGCGTGGGCGGGGTGTCTTGTTGCTGCAACATTTCATCGACCATGACGGTATAGCCAGCCATCACCGCACGAGGGATATCGGTATAACCTGGCCACGAGGTGTCGGAAATAATTTGCCATTGATGCTGGCTGGAATTGGTTGCGCATTGACGCACCGATTCATCGTAGTCCCCATCGATTCGGGTAACCGTTGCACCAAATTCAGCCATGGCCTGCTCGCGTCCCACGCTGACATCGCGATGGATATAAATTTGGCACGCGCATCCTGCCAGTTGGGCACCCCATGCCACGGATCGACCATGATTACCATCGGTGGCTGTTGCCACGGTTAATGACTGCATGTGTTCTCGGTAGTCACCGTTACGTACCGCTTCGATGGAAACGGGCTGGCCCAGTTGTTCAGTGAGTGTTTTTGCGGCCCAATCCAAAATGGCGAACGCACCTCCCAAGGCCTTAAAGCTGCCTAAACCGAAGCGCCCACTTTCATCTTTGTACACTACCGACTGTACCTGGCAGGCATTTGCGACAGGGTCCAATGAGTGTAAGGGTGTGGGTTGATAACCAGGCCAGGCCGTTACCGTATCGATCGCTTTGCGCATCAGTTCGGGGCTGAGTGGTGGATTCGTTAGCGATTGATATTCGCTGGCTTCAACGGCTTGCGCCCAGGCCTGCGTGAGAGCCGATTGTTCTATGAGTAGGTTTAACATGAGGTCGCCGTCGCTAAGTTCCACTTAGCTTCAATTTGTAGTGCGGTTCGAATCGCGTTAAGGCCATCGTCGCCGGTGACTAATGGTGGTGTGCCCGATTGAATAGCATGAAGAAAAGCCGCAATTTCTGCTCGTATGGCATCACCACCAGCGTGATTGAAGTCATCGCAATGAACAACGGGCATGCCATCTTCCGATTTTTTTGTTTCGTCCACATGACACACTCGTGCGGTGTTGTCTTGAAAATCAATCGCTACATAGGATTGGTTTTGAAATATTCGCATGCGCCGCTCGGTTTTACCACTCACGCGGCTGGCGGTCACGTTTGCCACGCAGCCATTAGCAAATTCTAATCTCACATTCGCTATGTCGGCACCGTCATTTGATACGACTTTAATCGCACTAGCTCGAAAGTCCTCCACTGGGGACTTCACTAAATGCGAAATGATGTCGATGTCATGAATCATCAAATCTAAAACCACGTTGACGTCACTGCCGCGTTTATTAAACGGCGCTAAGCGGTGTGACTCAATAAACAAAGGTGCGACGATTTCTTTTTCTACGGCCACCAGCGCGGGGTTGAATCTTTCTAAATGCCCGACCTGCAAGACTGCGTTGTTTGCTGCTGCCACGTCAATAAGCGTTTGCGCTTGTTGCACGGTTGACGTCATCGGCTTCTCCAATAGCACATGAATGCCAGCGGATAATAAATCTTTGGCCACGGCAAAATGTGTGAGAGTAGGGGAAGCCACGCTAACCGCATCGACTTTGCCAATCAATTCGTTGTGATCATTCACCGCTTTTGCACCGACTTCTGCAGCCACCTCTTCGGCTCGGGCCACGTCAACATCCACAATAGCGATGAGTTCACTGTCCGGCAGATCGCGATATTTTTGCGCGTGAAAACGCCCGAGATAACCGGTACCGACTACGGCTGTTCTTAACACGTCAGAGTTTCGTTTTGGTCATGGCTGGCATTGCAGTGTACTTGGGAATTCACGGTTGCCGAAGGGTTCAGTGCGCGTATCATGACGCTCATGAGCAGAATGATTCAGTGTCCGTTTGTAATTGCTGGGGTCGATGAAGTCGGTCGCGGGCCATTGGCAGGCTCTGTGGTGGCCGCAGCCGTGGTGTTGGACCCTCAGCGGCCAATTGCAGGGCTGCTGGATTCTAAAAAGCTCACCGAGGCGAAGCGCGAAGCGCTGGATGTTGTGATTCGAGAGCAGGCGTTGGCCTGGGCCATTGCAGAGTGTTCACCGGCCGAAATTGATGACATCAATATCTTGCACGCCAGCCTATTGGCAATGAAACGGGCTGTTGAAAAATTGAACACTCCGATTGACTTGGTGTTGGTGGATGGCAACAAAGCCCCCCCCATTGACTTACCCTGCCAACCGATTGTGAAAGGCGATCAGCACGCGCAGTGCATCAGTGCGGCATCCATCATTGCGAAAGTCTCGCGCGATAAGGCCATGTTGGATTTGCATCAAGAATTTCCTCAGTTTGGCTTTGATCGTCATAAAGGTTACCCAACACCGGTGCACCGAGATGCAATAATGAAGCATGGGGTGCTGCCACAACATCGGCGCAGTTTCGGGCCGGTGAAAGTGGCGCTGGAAACGTCCGGGCCCTTTAAAACGTTTGATCTTGCGTAATTTCCTCACAACCTCAATGAGCCTCTTTCACTTATGACGCCATCGTTTGTCCATCTGTCCGTTCACAGTGAATTTTCATTGGTGGATAGCATGGTGCGGGTTAAGCCTTTGGTGAGCGCCTGCACGAACACCATGCCCGCGATTGCTGTTACCGATCGCCACAACTTATTTGCGTTGGTGAAGTTTTATAAGTCAGCACACGATGCCGGCATCAAACCCATCGCCGGATCAGAGCTCATCATTGCCGGAGAAGGTGAGGAAGAAGCGTTTCGGGCAATCTTTTTGGTTGTCGATTCGGTGGGTTATAAAAATCTTACGCAGCTTATTTCTCGGGGTTATCAAGAAGGGCAATCGAGTGGTCATCCACAAGTGGAACGCAGCTGGGTCGAGGCCAGCGCGGATGGATTAATCATGTTGTCGGGAGGCATCAGCGGGGATGTGGCCCACGCGGTTGCTCGTGGCCGAGAAAGCGATGCGGAAAAATTAGCCTTACGTTGGCAATCGGTGTTTGGGGACCGCTACTACCACGCGTTAACTCGCACCGATAAAAACGGCGAAGAGGCGTATATCCGATGCGCGTGTTCCTTGGCGCAAACACACGGTATCCCGGTGGTCGCGGTGAACGATGTGTGCTTTTTAGAAGCCGATGACTTCAGTGCGCATGAAGCGCGTTTATGTGTGCAAGGCGGTTACGTGTTGGCTGACCCTAAGCGTCCGGTAACCGTAACCAATCAACAATATTTCAAGTCGCCAGAGGCCATGGCTGAGTTATTTCATGACATTCCTTCAGCGATTGAAAACAGCGTTGAAATTGCTAAGCGTTGTAACGTCACCTTAGATTTAGGAACGCCGGTTTTACCTGATTTTCCGATTCCCGACGGCATGACCGAAAGCGAATACTTTGTAAAGATTTCGGAAGAGGGTTTGGATGTCCGCTTAGCACAGCTGTACGACGTCAACGCTGAGAATTTTGCCGACATTCGAAAACCCTATGACGAGCGTTTAAAGTTTGAACTGGACGTTATCGTTCAAATGGGTTTTCCTGGCTACTTTTTAATCGTGGCTGACTTTATTCGTTGGTCCAGAGAAAACGACATTCCGGTGGGCCCCGGTCGAGGTTCGGGTGCCGGTTCTTTGGTGGCTTATTCGCTCACCATCACAGACCTTGACCCCCTGGCCTATGACTTACTGTTCGAACGTTTTTTGAATCCTGAACGCGTATCCATGCCAGATTTCGATATTGACTTTTGCATGGACGGTCGCGACCGCGTCATCCAATACGTGGCCGAAAAATACGGTGTGCACCGAGTCTCGCAAATCATCACCTACGGAACCATGGCCGCAAAAGCGGTGGTGCGCGATGTGGGGCGTGTGATGAGCCAGCCTTACGGTTTCGTTGATCGCCTGGCCAAGATGGTGCCTTTTGAAGTGGGCATGACGCTTGAAAAAGCGATGAAGGAATCGGAAGACTTACAAAAGGCCTACGACACCGAGGAAGAGGTACGTGAAATTCTTGACTTGGCTTTCTCATTGGAAGGTTTATCAAGAAACTGCGGCAAGCACGCCGGTGGTGTGGTTATCGCGCCAACGGCGTTAACCGACTTTGCCCCGTTGTACTGTGAGCCCGATGGTTCCAGCTTGGTGACGCAGTACGACAAAGACGATGCCGAAGCCGTGGGCTTGGTAAAGTTCGATTTTCTGGGTCTTCGAACGCTCACCATTATTGACAATGCCTTGGCCAACATCGAACAACAAATCGGTGAGCGCATTGATTTAATGGCCTTACCATTAACCGATCAACCCACTTACGATTTATTGCAACGTGCCTCTACCACAGCGGTATTCCAGTTGGAATCTGCGGGCATGAAGCGTTTGATTGAGCGCCTATTACCCAATACTTTTGAAGACATCATCGCTTTGGTGGCGTTGTATCGACCTGGTCCGTTGCAATCGGGCATGGTGGATGATTTTGTTGATCGTAAGCACGGCCGTAAATTAATGGCGTGGCCACACGAAGATTATCAACTGGAAATTCTCAAGCCGATTCTTGAACCCACGTATGGGGTTATTTTGTATCAAGAGCAGGTCATGCAGATTGCGCAGGTGATGGCGGGATACTCTCTGGGTCGCGCCGATATTTTGCGTAAAGCGATGGGTAAAAAGAATCCGGAAGTGATGGCGATGCAACGGGATGGATTTGTTGAAGGCTGCGTTGCTAACGGTATTGATGGCGAACTGGCTTCTAATATTTTTGCGCTGGTCGAAAAGTTTGCCGGTTACGGGTTTAACAAATCTCACTCTGCCGCTTATGCGATGTTGTCTTATCAAACGGCTTGGTTGAAAACTCATCACCCGGCAGCGTTTATGGCATCGGTGTTGTCAGCGGATATGGACAACACCGAAAAAGTGGTCACGCTAATAGAAGAGTGCAACACCATTGGGTTAACCGTTATCCCACCGGATATTAATCAATCAACCGTACGATTCAGCGTACCGGATGATAAGACCATTCTGTATGGCTTAGGTGCAATAAAAGGCGTTGGTGAATCGGCATTGTCGAGCGTGCTCAGAGAACGCGATGAACATGGGCCATTTATAGATTTGGATGAACTGTGCCGACGGGCCGATCCTGGTAGTGTAAATAAACGGGTGTTGGAAGCCTTGATTCGTTCGGGGGCTGCGGATTCCTTGGGCTCGAATCGACCCAGCTTAATGTCTCAGCTTGATGGTGCGATTCACGGCGCGCAGCAATACCATCGAGACCAAGAGGCGGGTCAAGTGGATCTGTTTGGTTTGGGCGCACCGGCCGATAACGCCGACACCCAAAGTGGAAATGCACCCAAACCGGTAATCGCCTTGCCCGATTGGACTGATCGTGAACGCCTACAAAACGAGAAGGCAACCTTAGGCCTGTATTTAAGCGGTCATCCCATCAACGAACACTTAAAAGAACTGGAACACTTTACTCACGGTCGATTGCAAGCCCTGTGCGATAAAACCGGCGCCGGCGGTGGCAATATGCCCAGCTATCGCCAACGCGGAACACCGGTTATGGCGGCTGGGTTAATTTTTGGGACCCGCTTTCGCGACACCAGCTCAGGCAAGATGGCGTTTGTGACCTTGGATGATCGAAGCGCTCGCGTGGAGGTGGTACTGCGTGGCGACATTCTAGACACCAGCGCTCATTTATTGGTGAAAGACGAAGTGCTGATAGTGGACGGGGAAATGAGCCCGGATGAATTTAATGGCGGTTACAAAATACGCGCTAAGGAAATTCATGATTTGGCCTCCGCCAGGGCCCGTTTTGCCAGGCGTTTGGTGTTGAAGCTTCGGCACGAGCATATTCAAGACAACGGCTTGGATGCCTTACTGGCCACCTTGGCCGAATATAACTCCGGTACCACCCCACTGTGCATTGAGTACCAAAATGAGGCAGCGTCTGCCGAGGTGCGGGCTGGACACAGTTGGCGTGTGCAGCCACAACCCGAGCTGATTCGTTCCTTAGAACGACTCACTGATGAATCCAGTGTCGAGCTGGTCTACTGACTACGAACGCTATCGGCGTTAAACTTGCCCCATGAACCCGAACTTTCTCGATTTTGAACAACCCATCGCTGAGCTGGAAGCTAAAATTCGTGAGCTTCAGTACGCCACCGAAGATGCGGAAATTAACATTTCCGAAGAAGTGGCCACTTTGCAGAAAAAATGCGAGGCCATGACGCAAAGCATTTTCTCCTCGCTCACCCCGTGGCAAACCGCTCAAATGGCGCGTCATCCGCAACGACCTTACACGCAATTTTATATTGATCAAATTTTTACCGATTTTGATGAATTACACGGTGATCGCTTGTACGCAGACGACTCAGCCATCATTGGCGGAATCGCTCGATTAAACGACAAACCTGTGATGGTCATTGGGCACGAGAAGGGGCGGGATACCAAAGAGAAAATCAAGCGAAATTTCGGTATGCCACGCCCGGAAGGCTATCGCAAAGCGAAACGTCTGATGGAAATGGCGGAACGTTTTGATATGCCCATTCTGACCTTCATCGACACCCCGGGAGCCTATCCTGGCATCGGTGCTGAGGAGCGTGGTCAAAGTGAAGCGATTGCCCGCAATTTATTTGTCATGGCCGACATCAAGGTACCGACCATCTGCACGGTCATCGGTGAGGGTGGCTCGGGCGGTGCCTTGGCCATTGGCTTGGGGGATCGAGTCATGATGATGCAATACAGTGTGTACTCCGTCATCAGCCCAGAAGGTTGTGCTTCAATTTTGTACAAAAGCGCTGACCGTGCTGCGGATGCGGCAGATGCGATGGGAATCACCTCAGAACGTTTGCTGGAACTTGGCCTGATTGATCGAATTGTGGAAGAACCTTTGGGTGGTGCACACCGAAGTCCGGAAGAAGCCGCAAAATCTTTGCGCAAAGCGCTGGAAGATGAGCTATCTAACTTAACAAAGAAGCCCATTGATACTTTGCAGCGCGATCGAGATGCAAAGTGGCGAGCTTATGGTGAATTCCGGGAGAGCTAAGTGCCAAGCAGGGACGTAACTCGCAGTCGAGCCAGAGGGTTATGAGTCACCCTTTGCAGCCAGCTGAAGCACTGGCCGAATTTCTTAACACACAGCCCGATTTAACTCAGTTAACCGTTGCTTATAGCGGTGGCTTAGATTCTCATGTGTTGCTGCATTTGGTGGCGGGCCTTGCTGAATTGCACCCGGATATTGCCACTCGAGCACTCCACATCAATCATCGATTACAAATCCAAAGCGATGATTGGGCTGTGCACGCAGAAGCGGTAGCCAATCAGCTGAATGTGCCCCTCACCGTGGTGCCGGTGGAGGTGGATGCCTCGCATGCCGATGGGCCGGAAGCGGCTGCCCGATTGGCCCGCTATGCGGCTTTCTCCGATCATTTGCAACCAGGCGAACACATGTTGCTGGCCCAGCATGCAGATGATCAAGCGGAAACCTTTCTGTTGCAGGCGTTGCGAGGCAGTGGCCCGGATGGGCTCGCGTCTATTCCTAAAAAGCGCACCTTTGCATTGGGTTATATGTCCCGTCCTCTGTTGTCTTGCACCCGCGAGCAGCTGCAAGCCTATGCCCTAGCGCATGAGCTTGAGTATATTCATGATCCCAGCAACGACGATACGCGTTTCGATCGAAACTACTTGCGGCATGAAATCATGCCGTTGTTAAAGGCTCGTTGGCCGGCGGCGAATCGCACCCTGACACGCTCAGCCAATCGTTGTTCTGCCGCCAGCCAAACATTGCTGGGTTTAGCTCAAGAAGACTTGCGCCAGGTTCGACTGCGCGGGGTAGCGCAATTGTCGGTGTCAGAAATAAAAACGCTGCCGCGGGAGAGGGCTTATAACGTGTTGCGCCTCTGGGTTCGTCAGTCGGGGCTTCGCATGCCGCGCCTGCAGGATTTAGCGGAAGTGTATCGCCAGCTGGTGACTTCACGATCGGATTCACAAGGCATTGTGAATGTGCGCGACTATGAGTTTCGACGCCATAAAGATCGGCTCTATTTGCTGCCGCCACAAAAACAACCGGTGGCGTTTCATTACGATTGGTCAGCTCCTTTCTTGCCGCTGCACATTCCTGAAATTGACCAAACTTTGACCCGCGAAGACTGTGTGCGCCAGGGTATTCGATTGCCCGAGCAGGGTGTCATGACGGTTCGTAGCCGCGTGGGCAGCGAATTGATCAAACTCGGCGAGCCTGCGTTTCACAAGGCGGTGAAAAAATTACTGCAAGAGGCTTCCGTGCCGCCGTGGCTGCGCGATGTCACCCCGCTGGTGTACATCGAAGGGCGATTGGCGGCGGTGTGGGAAATTGCCGTAGCGGTAGATTTTAGACAAGGTTCCATAAGCCCCACCGAAGTGGTTTGAATCGCCTCTGATTAGCTGTCAGATCTGGTATGATTTGAGTCCGTTCTGAGGTGATTCTCCGCCTCGATCGCGGGCGACTTGCCCGCTAACTTTCGTCATTCACTTTGCGTTTGTCGGCGCTCGCCTTTTGCGAACCGCTCCCACGCATCTTTATTTAGCTGACAACGGAACATGACGCGATTTATTTTCGTAACGGGTGGTGTAGTTTCCTCATTGGGGAAAGGCATCTCTGCTGCCTCCTTAGCTGCCTTGCTAGAGGCTCGCGGGTTAACCGTGACAATGCTCAAACTCGACCCTTATATCAATGTCGATCCGGGCACCATGAGTCCCTATCAGCATGGTGAAGTATTTGTCACTGAAGACGGAGCAGAAACCGATTTGGATTTGGGCCACTACGAACGATTTGTGCGCATCAAAACCAGTCAAGACAACAATTTCACTACCGGTCGCGTTTACGAAACTGTCATCGCCAATGAGCGTCGTGGCGACTACCTAGGCGCCACCGTTCAAGTTATACCGCACATCACCGATGAGATTCGTCGACGTGTGGTGGCGGGCGCAAAAGACGCTGATGTGGCGATGGTGGAAATCGGCGGCACCGTTGGCGATATTGAATCGTTGCCATTTTTGGAAGCCATCCGGCAAATGGCCGTGGAACTTGGGCGAGAGAACACCATGTTCATTCATCTCACCTTGGTGCCTTACATCCGAACCGCGGGCGAAATAAAAACCAAGCCCACGCAACACTCCGTGAAAGAACTGCGCTCGATTGGCATTCAGCCTGACATCTTATTGTGTCGATGTGATCGACCGTTACCCGACGCCGAACGACGAAAGATTGGTTTGTTCACCAACGTCCGTGAAGATGCGGTCATTGCAGCCTACGACGTCGATTGCATTTACGACATCCCGCGTATGTTGCACAGTCAAAAGCTCGATACCTTAGTGGTGGAACAATTTAAGCTGGAATTGCCGGAAGCGGATTTGTCTGAGTGGATAGCGGTGGTAGACGGCATTAGAAATCCGACTAAAAAAGTCACTATAGGTATGGTGGGTAAATACACCGAACTCACGGAAAGTTATAAGTCGTTAAACGAAGCCTTAACGCATGCGGGAATTAAAACCGACAGCCATGTGCAAATTCGTTATTTGGATTCTGAAAAAATCGAACGTGGCGATACGTCTGCTTTGAGTGAAATTGATGCCATCTTGGTTCCGGGTGGCTTTGGACATCGAGGTGTTGAAGGCAAAATTTTAGCGGCTAAGTACGCACGTGAAAACAATGTGCCGTATTTGGGAATTTGTTTAGGAATGCAGGTAGCGGTTATTGAATTCGCCCGAAGCGTTGCTGACATCGAAGGCGCTAACAGTTCTGAATTTGATCGTTCATCATCTGATCCGGTTATTGCTCTCATCACCGAATGGCAAACCGAATCGGGTAAAACGGAAATTCGTTCCAGTGATTCTGACTTAGGCGGCACGATGCGCTTAGGTGGGCAATTGTGTAAGTTGCAAGAAGACTCACTCGCGGCTCGCGTGTACGGCAGCACCGAAGTCATTGAACGGCACCGGCATCGTTTTGAATTTAACGACAACTACGCGAATCGTCTAATTGCAGCGGGCTTAGTCATTTCCGCTCGCTCTAACGATGAACAAGGCTTGGTTGAAATGATTGAACTGCCTGATCATCCTTGGTTTGTCGGTTGTCAGTTTCACCCGGAATACACGTCTAACCCTCGTGATGGGCACCCTTTGTTTACCAGTTTTGTTAACGCGGCCTTGGCACATCACGCCACGCAGCAAACCACTCAGAATTCCCCCACGACTGGCACGGTGTAAAACAATAATGCAATTGTGTGGTTTTGAAGTTGGCATCGATCAACCGCTGTTCCTAATTGCCGGTCCTTGCGCCATTGAATCGGAAAGCCTAGCGATGAGCACGGCAACCGATCTAAAGGCCATGACTGAGCGATTGGCAATTCCTTTTATTTACAAATCCTCTTTTGACAAGGCCAATCGATCTTCAGGTAGCAGCTATCGGGGGAAGGGTATGGAGGAGGGCTTACGCATATTGCAGAAAGTGCGTGATGAGGTGGGTGTGCCCGTTATCACTGATGTGCATGAAGACACCCCCATGGATGAAGTGGCCTCAGTGGTGGATGTGCTACAAACCCCCGCATTTTTGTGCCGGCAAACGAATTTTATTGAGCGTGTGGCCAAAGCTGGAAAGCCTGTGAACCTAAAAAAAGGTCAGTTTTTAGCTCCAGGTGATATGGCTAATGTGGTGGAGAAAGCGCGCGACTTTGGCAATGATCAGGTCATGATTTGCGAACGTGGTGTCTCTTTCGGCTACAACACCCTAATTTCTGACATGCGTGGCTTAGCCAGTATGCGCAGTAATGCCTGCCCGATTGTGTTTGACGCCACACACTCTGTGCAACAACCGGGAGGTTTGGGCCAAACTTCTGGCGGGCAGCGTGAATTTGTACCGGTGTTAGCGCGCGCCGCCGTTGCCGCTGGCGTGGCGGGGGTCTTTATGGAAACCCACCCGGATCCGGATAATGCGTTAAGCGATGGGCCAAACGCTTGGCCATTGCCTAAACTAGAGAATCTGTTGTCTCTACTTAAAACCATCGACAGCACCGTGAAAGCACAACCATTTGCAGAAAGTGAATATTTGACCTAGCCAGTTGTTGGCTTAAGTTTTTATATGCCCTAGCTTGATTAAATGCTCACAAACCAAACGCAGTTAACTAAATGCATCAACAACCCTCATCGAACACAGGACTCAGTCAAACGTGAAAATCGTCGACATCATCGCTCGTGAAATCATGGACTCTCGAGGCAACCCAACCGTTGAAACTGATGTGGTGCTCGCCTCTGGAGTTCGCGGCCGAGCTGGGGTGCCATCGGGTGCATCCACGGGCACTCGCGAAGCGCTGGAATTACGCGATGGTGATAAATCGCGCTACAACGGCAAGGGTGTCACCCAAGCGGTTGCGAACATTAACGGGCCCATTCGTGATGCTGTGCTGGGTATGGATGCCAGTGCACAACGCGACATCGACAATCGCATGTTGGAGTTGGACGGCACAGAGAACAAAGCCAAATTAGGGGCCAATGCATTATTGGGTGTGTCATTGGGATGTGCGCATGCAGCGGCTGCAGAATCTGGGCAAATGTTGTTTGAATATCTAGGCGGTGAAGCAGCGGTGAACTTGCCTGTACCGATGATGAACATCATCAACGGTGGCTCGCACGCAGATAACAGCGTCGACTTTCAAGAATTCATGGTCATGCCCGTGGGTGCCTCTTCGTTCCGTGAAGCCCTACGATGCGGGGCTGAGATCTTCCATACGCTGCGTGGTGTGTTGCACGACAAAGGCATGAACACGAATGTCGGGGATGAGGGCGGCTTTGCGCCCAATTTGTCTTCCAACGAAGAAGCGTTAGAAACCATTTTGGTCGCGATCGAAAAGGCGGGATATTCCGCTGGCAAAGATGTCTACTTAGCCTTGGACGTTGCCAGTTCTGAATTTTATAAAAATGGAGTTTATGACCTCGCTTCGGAAGGCAAACAATACGATTCCGCTGGCTTTGTAGATTTTCTGGCTGACTGGGTGGACAAGTACCCCATCATTTCGATTGAAGATGGTTTGGATGAGGGTGATTGGGATGGCTGGAAGCTATTGTCTGATCGGTTAAATGAGCGGGTGCAGCTAGTGGGTGATGATTTGTTTGTTACTAACCCAAAAATATTGCAAGAGGGTATCGACAAAGGCATTGCCAATTCCATTTTGATTAAAGTGAATCAAATTGGCACTTTAAGCGAAACCATGGATGCCATTGAGCTTGCACACAGTTCAGGCTACACCTCCGTCACATCTCATCGTTCTGGGGAAACTGAAGACACCACCATTGCTGATTTATCCGTTTCCAGTAATGCCAAGCAAATAAAAACAGGCTCCTTATCACGTTCGGATCGCGTGGCAAAATATAATCAATTGCTGCGTATCGAACAAGCATTGGGCTCGCGTGCTAACTATGCGGGCGCTTCAGCGTTCAAGCATTCGTTCGCATAACGATTCACGCAACTTAAGACGCTAATTTCGTGAAATGGCTCATCGGTGCATTGGTGGTTTTGCTGCTGATATTGCAATACCGCTTATGGTTTGGCGACGGCAGTACGCAACAGTATTTTGCGCTTCGTGAAGAATCGCGAGAAACTCACGCGGAACTGTTAAAACTGCGCAGCCGTAACCAAGCATTGGAGGCCGAGGTGGCGGATTTAAAAAGCGGTTTAGACGCCATTGAAGAGCGTGCTCGAACGGAATTGGGAATGATTGATGAAAATGAAACTTTCTATCAATTTGTTAAGAAGCGCGGTGCAAAAGGGAGCAGCCCTGATGATCAAACAGCTGGCTTAGATGATGAATCAGTGCCGGTGCAACCGATTGACGCGGATGGTTCTGCGGCTGGTCGCCCAGAAGGCCCCGACGGTGAGCAGTTATCGCCGCCGGGAGAAGAATCAACGAGCGGTAATTAAAAGCGCATGGGCATTTGGGGTGTCATTCCCGCGGCAGGTTATGGCACGCGCATGTCGTCAGAAAAACCTAAGCAATACCTATCGCTGCACGGGGAAACCATTCTTCAACGATCCTGCAGCAGCTTACTTGACCATCCTGATGTGGATGGTGTGATCGTTGTTTTAGCCTCTGACGATTCCAACTTTGCGACACTGCCAACCGATTTAACTTCGCGCATGATCACAGCCGTTGGCGGAACCTCAAGATCCGAGTCGGTTGCCTCAGGGGTGAAAAAGGTGATAGACCGGGCGGATGAACAAACCTGGGCCCTGGTGCACGACGCGGCCAGGCCCTTATTAAGTGCGCGAGATCTGGGTAATTTAATCTCAACTGTTACTCAATCTAGCGCACCAGGGGGAATATTGGCCACACCCGTGCAGGACACACTGAAGCGATCAACAACGGATCAACGTATCGATGCCACGGTAGATCGCACCACGCTATGGCAGGCGCAAACTCCGCAAATGTTCCGAGCCAGCGCTTTGTTGCATGCGCTAAGGTATGCGGAGCAATCGGGTGTTATCGTTACCGATGAGGCATCTGCGATGGAGCAGATGGGTGAGCAACCGTTGTTAGTGCCAGCGACAGATCCCAATTTTAAGATAACCCGTGATTCAGACTTTGACTTGGCCAATGCTTTGCTCTCGTCACATCACGCGCCGAGGGCGTAACGCTAGGTGAATAACATGCGAGTGGGAACAGGTTTCGATGTGCACGCGTTTGAACCCGGCGATCATTTGATGTTAGGTGGCGTGCGTGTCCCGTTTAGTCAGCAATTTAAAGCGCACTCGGACGGTGATGTGTTACTGCACGCAATAGCAGATGCCCTACTGGGGGCCGCTGCTATGGGAGACATCGGACAACATTTTCCTGATACCGATGCAGCGTTTAAGGGCATGGATAGCCGCGACCTGTTACGTCAGGTGGTGCAAAAGGTTCGTGAAAAAGGGTTTCAGTGCGTCAATATCGATGCAACCATTATCGCGCAGGCCCCAAAAATGCAACCGTATTTGCCTGCAATGATTCAGCACATTGCTCAAGATGTGGGGCTATCGGCTGATGCAGTCAATGTGAAAGCCACCACCACAGAGCACTTAGGTTTTTGCGGACGCGGTGAAGGCATTGCGTCCATGGCATCCACGTTGTTGGTTGTTGCTTAGCATTCTCTTTTTATCGATCAATAGGATAAGTCTTACATGACCACACTTGCAATTATCGGCGGCACCGGTTTATCCCGCATGGAAGGCCTGAGCATTGATCGTCGCGAAATGATCAAGACACCTTTTGGTGCACCATCCTGTCCCATTTTGTTTGGTGAATTCGGTGGCGTATCCGTAGCATTTTTAGCACGTCATGGCAGCAAACACCAAATCCCTCCGCATCAGATCAACTACTGTGCGAATTTGTGGGCGTTAAATTCGGTTGGCATCAATCGGATCATTGCGGTGGGAGCGGTCGGTGGTATAGCTGATGATTGCAGCACTGGCTCAGTCGTTGTGCCCGATCAAATCATCGATTACACGCACGGACGAGAAAATTCGTTCTACGACGGCACCCACGGCTTAGAGGGTGTGACCGTGCGCGCCATCGATTTCACAGAACCCTACGACGCCTCGTTACGTCAAGCGCTTATCGACGGTGGGCAAGCCAGCGGTGAAACGGTGGTTAGCAGCGGCACTTACGGTGTGAGTTCAGGCCCACGTTTAGAAACGGCTGCAGAGGTGCGTCGCATGGAACGCGATGGCTGCACTGTGGTGGGAATGACTGGCATGCCTGAAGCGGCGCTGGCGCGGGAGGTGGGCATTGCCTACGCCTGCTGTGCTGTCGTTGTGACCAAAGCCGCAGGCAAAGACGGCCCGGTGGACACAAACGCTTTGCCAGCCTCGGTTGAGGGCGGCATGAAAAACGCCAGAAATATCTTAGAGTTAGCCATCGCCAAGCTTTAAAATGGATTTATTGTGCGTTTTATGGTGGAAAATGCAAATCAAACCACATTTCTTATCGACTAATGACCCGTCAATGTGGCTAGGTGACTGAGTCGGTACAGCGATTGCTATTGACAGCATTCCAACCTGGGATTTGTTGCTTTGATCGCTGTAAATTCATTAGATTATATTTGGCTACTCATCTGTAGCGTCTTAGTGATGATCATGCAGGTGGGTTTTTGCATGCTGGAATCTGGCTTTGTGCGGGCCAAGAACGTCATCAATGTGGCGTTCAAAAACATGATGGATTTCGTCACAGCGTGCCTGATGTTCTGGGCCTTGGGCTTTGGCCTCATGTATGGCGCCTCGGTGTACGGGTTGTTTGGCTCCTCATTATTCTTCGTGCAACACGGAAGCGTTAACGGCGCTTTTCTCATCTTTCAAATTATGTTTTGCGGCACAGCCGCCACCATTATCGGTGGTGCATTAGCTGAGCGCACTCGCTTCTCCGTATTCATCATTATCAGTGTCATTGTGGCCTCGCTAGTGTATCCCGTCGCAGGCCACTGGGCTTGGTCTGGAGCCGACACAGGGGACAGCACGGGTTGGTTGGGTCAACTGGGGTTTATCGATTTCGCAGGTGGGATGGTTGTCCATGGCGTCGGCGGATGGTTTGCGTTAGCCGCCGTCATTGTTATCGGTGCTCGCATCGGTCGCTTTGATCCGAATAAGCCGCCGATTCGTGGATGGAATTATCCGGTGTCAACTGCTGGCGTGTTAGTGCTGTGGTTTGGATGGTTTGGATTTAATGGCGGCAGTGGGTTAATTTTTGATAGCTCGGTAAGCGCTGTTTTACTTAACACCACGTTAGCGGCTGCCAGTGGAGGCATGACGTTAGTTGTTATTGCTTGGTTGCGTGATCACAGGCCAAACATCGCTGCCTCATTGAATGGTGTGTTGGCGGGATTGGTGGGTGTAACAGCGGGTTGTCATATTTTCTCCACTTTTGATGCCATCTTAGTGGGAATCATCTGTTCCATCGTTTGTGCCTATGTCACGGTTAAATTGGAAGATTTTGAAATTGATGATGTCATCGGGGCCTTCCCGGTGCATGGGGCTGCAGGTGTTGCTGGCACCTTATTAGTCGCCTTATTAGGTGATGCTTCAGCGTTTCCGCAAGGCCACACGGTTCTTCAGCAATTTGGTGTGCAGGCATTAGGTGCTGCCGCCATTTCAGGCTGGGCATTTGGTGTCGGTTTCTTGCTGCTAGGGCTGTTAAACAAAGTGATGTCCTTGCGAGTGAGCCCAGAAAATGAAGTGCAGGGATTAAACATATCGGAACACGGTGCTTCAACTGAATTAGTTGATTTACTGGGCGATATGCACGTAAAGGGAGATGATGGCGACTTCTCTGGGTCGGTGGAAGTTGAACCGCATACGGAAGTGGGGCAAATTGCATTTGAATACAACCGTGTGCTCGAGCGTGTTCGACGAGAAATCGAAACCCGTGAAGAAGCTTGGCGACAACTGAAAGAGGCATCACATTTTCAGTTTATTTTTGAAAATACGCACGAAGGTATTGTGCAGTTGTCGTTAAAAGGTGAAATTTTAGAATCTAATCCAGCGGCAGCGTCATTGTTGGGTTTTAACAATAGCGACCAGTTGGATGAAAAAGCGGGCGATTGGCTCTGCCATTCCATATTCGCTGACTCGGAATTTAAAAACCAAATCATTGAAGAGTTGGATGCGTCCGGTGTTGTGCTGGAAAAAGAAATAGACTTCCGACGTTTTGTTGATGGTAAAGCAGGTTCCATCAGCGCCAGTTTACGATTAGTTGAAGGCAATGAAGATGAAGGCGCTTGTTATCTATTGAGCATGATCGATATCAGTGATCGTCGTGATAATGAACGCTTGCGAGTGGCTAAAGATGCGGCTGAAGCTGCTAACGATGCAAAAAGCCTATTTTTAGCGAACATGAGCCATGAAATTCGTACCCCTTTAAATGGGGTGACTGGCATGATCGAGTTATTAAGTCGCACGGAACTTTCATCTCAGCAATCTCGCTACACCGATATTGCGGCAACTTCTGCTCAAGCCCTTTTAAGCGTTATCAATAACATTCTTGATGTGTCTAAAATTGAAGCCGGTAAGCTTGAACTTGAACACGACGAATTCGATTTATACGAAATATTGGCAGATGTTGCTGATATGTTCGCACCACAAGCCGCTGCTAAGCAACTAGAGATCATTAATGCCGTTTCACCTGATATTCCTGCACGTGTCATTGGAGATGGTGAACGGCTTCGACAGGTCATTATAAATCTGTTAAACAATGCCGTGAAATTTACAGAATCGGGCACCATTTCACTGGAAACATCGGTAAAGGCATCGCTGGAAGGCGCTGTGCATCTGCAATTTGCAGTTAAAGATACCGGCTGTGGCATTCCCGATAAAGCGTTGGTTTCATTGTTCGATGCATTTACTCAAGCTGATATTTCCACAACTCGGGAATTCGGTGGAACTGGCCTTGGATTAACCATTTGCCGTCAACTCATTGAATTGATGCGTGGCCACATTCGAGTAGAAAGTGAGATGGGTGTGGGTACTCAATTCATCATCGATTTGGTGATGCCCGTTGGAAATTTAGCCGCCGATGCTCCATCGGGCAACCTAGATACTTCTCATGCAGGTAAACGGGTGTTGGCTGTTGATGATCATCCGGCCAATTTAACTTTGGTATGCGATCTTTTAAAGCCCTACGGTGTGAATGTAGCCACTGCCGAAGAAGGGTATTCCGCGCTTAAAGTGATTGAGAAAGCGCATGACATACGTCAGCCGTTTGATTTGATGTTACTGGATTTCCATATGCCCGGTATGGATGGGGGTGACTTAGCGCGAGCCGTACGAAGAAATCCTAACTTCAACTCGATGAAAATCATCATGCTGACATCAGTCGATCAAGCGATATCATCTGTTGAGCGTACTGAATTAGGTATTGAAACCAGTATTACCAAGCCATTACGTGCGTCACGATTTTTCGAAGCTATTAACGCTGTGCTATCGAATTCGGTGGCGCCGAAACGTGCTGCTGATAAAGCAAAAATTGCTGGCAATGCGGCTGTGGTAGACGAGCCCAAAAACAGTATAGGCAGTGTGTTGTTGGTCGAAGATAACCTGGTCAATCAAATGGTGGCAGAAGGCATATTACAGGACATCGGATACGCCGTCACCGTTGTTTCAAACGGGCAAGAAGCGTTGGACGCGCTGCAGCAGCAGGTATTTGATGCGGTACTGATGGATTGTCAAATGCCAGTAATGGATGGTTTTGAAGCGACCCGTCGTTGGCGGGAACACGAACGTTCCCACAGCCAACCCGAGTTACCCATTATTGCATTGACCGCCAATGCGGTTAAAGGCGATAGAGAGCGTTGCTTGGTGGCGGGTATGAACGAATACGTGACGAAACCGATTGATGTAAACACCTTGTCGGGCGTATTGGCGCAATTGATACAGCAGCGAGCAGCTTAACAACGAAGCCCTAGGTTCCGCAGAATGTGGCCTGCACGCGCTGCGCCTGTTCAGGTGCTTGAGAGAAGTCGGCATGTTCAACAAACGGATTTCGTAACGCTGTTTCAAAGCGCTGAAACAAAGTCCAATCGCCTTGCACCGCTACTTCTATTGTGGCTTCAATCCAATGGTTTCTGGGAATAACCGCTGGATTGATTTGTTGCATGCGTGTTGTGTTGTGAGGCCCGTTCAAGCGTTGGTGCCAACGGTGAATCCACTCGCTGATCTTTTCTCTATCGGAGAATAAGGCTTCTAATTCATCGCTGTCCTCATCACACAAATGCCGAAAACATAGGGTAAAGTCAACCGAGTCGGCCTGCATTAAATCCAGAAAAGCATCCATTAATTCCATATCATCTGTTTGGGGGCTGTCGAATAAGCCAAATTTTTCACGCATGCGCTCGGTGTAAGCGTTAGCGTAGAGTTGCGGAAAATGATCTACTGCAGTTTGTGCGAATTGAATGGCTACTGGTTCATCGCCGGCCAAAACTGGCAACAAAGCTTGCGCCAGCATGGCCATATTCCAGTGCCCGATGCGAGGTTGGTTTTGATACGCATAGCGACCTTGTTGATCAATGGAACTGAAGACTTTACTTCGATTAAATTCATCCATAAAAGCACAGGGGCCGTAATCGATGGTTTCACCAGTAAGCGAGGCGTTATCGGTGTTCATCACGCCATGAATAAATCCCAGCGCTTGCCATCGCGCAATTAAGTTAGCCTGTTTCTCTATCACAGCATTCAACAAGGCAACGGCTGGGTTTTCGGAATTTTTTAGTTCTGGGTAATGGGTGTCAATCAATAAATCGATAACTGCTCGTGTGCCTTCCACATCTTGTTTAGCCGCCAGATATTCAAACGTACCCACCCGAATGTGGCTCTTTGCCACTCGGGTGAGAACGGCCCCGGGTAAGGGGCCTTGTTCGCGCAGAACGTATTCCCCTGTACTCACGGCAGCAAGTGCCAAGGTCGAGGGCACTTGGTATTTCGGCATGGCGTTGCTAACGAGATATTCGCGTATGACTGGGCCTAACCAGGCGCGACCATCGCCACCTCGGGAATAGGGTGTGGGGCCAGAGCCTTTAAGCTGAATATCCACGTGTTCGCCCGAGGCGCAGCTTATTTCGCCCAGTAGCACCGCACGCCCATCGCCCAACATGCCTGACCAATGGCCAAATTGGTGGCCGGCGTAGGCCGCGGCGAGTGGTTCTGAACCAACCGGCACAGAGTTACCGGAAAAAATTTCAGCTAGGGTGGCGTCGCCGATGCGTTGTCTATCGATACCAAGCTGTGCGCCCAACTCATCATTAAAGGCGAACAGTGATGGTTCGGCCACCGGCGTTGGGCTAAGGCGCGTGAACAGCTGCTCAGGCAGGCGCGCAAAGCGGTTATCAAAAGCCAGGCTTGGGAAGGAGGACATGACAAATCTCCGCTGCACAAGGGCTGTATAGCCCCGTGCGGCTGTGTAAACTGAACGCATCAATTGATTGAGGATACCCCATGCCCATCATTAACCGATTTGCAGATTGGCACGACGATATTGCCCAGTGGCGTCAAACGATTCATGCGCAGCCTGAACTGCAATACGATGTGCACAAAACAGCGGCCTTTGTGTGCGAGCGATTGAACGAATTTGGGGTTGATGAGGTGATCTCTGGTATTGGTCAAACCGGCGTTGTCGGTTTAATTCATGGAAAGCTAGACAGTGCCGGTGACGAGGCGACCAAAGTGGTTGGCCTACGCGCGGACATGGACGCTTTGCCCATTCAGGAGGTGCGGGAATTACCTTATAAATCCACCGTGGAAGGTAAGATGCACGCCTGTGGTCATGATGGGCATACCGCGATGTTGTTAGGCGCTGCACGATACTTGGCAGAAACGCGGCAGTTCAAGGGCACAGTTGCAGTGATATTTCAGCCTGCGGAAGAAGGCGGTGGCGGGGGGAAAGCCATGGTGGACGATGGCATGATGGAGCGTTTTGGCATCCAGCAAGTGTTTGGTATGCACAACATGCCAGGGTTGGACGTTGGAAAATTCGCTATCACGCCAGGGCCGATGATGGCAGCGGCCGATACCTTTCACATTGAAATCACCGGACGAGGTGGGCATGCGGCGAGGCCGCACGGATGTATTGATCCGGCCATGGTTACCGTTCAGCTGGTACAGGCCATTCAAACGATCGTGTCCAGAAATGCGGCACCGTTGGATAGCCTCGTTATTTCAGTCACTCAAATTCATTTGGGCGACACCGATAATGTCATCCCGCAAACGGCGATGCTTGGGGGCACCGTGCGAACCTTCAGCCCAGAGATGCGCGTGCTGGCGGAAAAACGTATAAAGGAGTTAGCCACACACATTAGCGCAGCTTTCGATGCGTCAATTGAAGTGACCTATGAATTAGGCTACCCCGTGACGGTCAACCATGTGGCTGAAACCGAAACGGCAGGGAACGTCGCCGCTGGCATTGTTAGCGAAGAACACTGTGATCGCAGCGCGACGCCAATGATGGGTGCTGAAGATTTTTCCTATATGTTGGAATCACGCCCTGGTGCCTTTATCTTTATTGGGCAAGGTGATTCGGCCGGGTTGCACCACCCCGAATATGATTTCAATGATGAGATAATCCCGATTGGCTGCAGCTATTGGGTCAACCTGGCAGAAACCACACTAAATCAATGAAAAACCGTCAGTACATAATTACTTTTACCCTGTTGCTTAACTTATAACCTTTGAAACGACTATGAAAACATCAAAAGACTACTTAGACGAAGCGAACGCGTCAGTTCCTCGCATATCTGCTGAAGAAGCCATGCAAGCGCACGGCAAAGACAACGCGGTGTTTGTGGATGTGCGGGATTCGTCTGCCATCGCAGGCTCTGGAACAGTGGCTGGTGCGCAACGCATTCCACGCGGCATGTTGGAATTCATGGCAGATGATGCGTCCCCATTACACAACGAAGCCATGAAAAAGGACGCGGATATTTATGTGCTGTGTGCCGTCGGTGGCCAGGCGGCATTGGCCGGTAAAACCCTGCAAGACATGGGTTACAGCTCAGTGAAAAATATCGGCGGTTTTTCTGATTGGAAAGATGCCGGTGGTGCGACCGAAGCGTAACAGCGATTTAACTCAAGAGGCCACTGCAACGAATGGCGCGATCGTTGTGGATGGCCACTTGCTCAATGGTTACCACCATCACGGTGATGGGTAAGGTGTTCTGAAATTCAAATCGTTTCAGTAGTTCAGGGTCGGTTGAAAGTCTGGCCCGACCCAACACACGAACGGATTCTTGCCACCGCTCAGATAGAAACCACAAAGCTACGTGGCCGTTTTCGATCACGTTTAAGGCGGTGTCTAAACGATGGCTGCCCGGGCGATCGGGAATAGCTAAGGTGTTGGCGTCGAGTACCTGGACCAAGTTGCCAGCGGCGTCCCCTCGGGGTGAGCAATCCACACCCTCAGAACCCATCGAGGCGATAACACAGAAACATGAGGCGCTCAATTTATCGCGTAAGCGATCATCCAAAGTCGTGACGCGTTTTTTCTCAGCTTTAGAAGAAGGCGCAGGATACAGCGACTTTAAGCTTTCTGCTGTTAGCACGTCATAACTCAAGAGTGCACCTCTTAGCGTGCGTTTAATACAGCGGCGTGATGTGCCAGGTGATCTTCGATGAAACTGGAGACGAAATAATACGAATGATCGTACCCAGGTTGCATACGATAGTTTACGGCTTGGCCTGCGCTTTCACAGGCGGCAACAAACGCTGCCGGTGTGAGTTGTTCTTCTAAAAACTGATCGGCGTCGCCGGTATCAATGAGCAAGGTTGCAGCGCTGGGTCGAGCGGCGACCAATTGCGCAGCATCGTAGTTGGCCCATGTGCTTTTATCATCACCTAAGTAGGCCGTGAACGCTTTTTGCCCCCAAGGAACCTGTGATGGGCAAGCGATGGGTGAAAAAGCTGATACCGATTGATAGTGTTTTGGGTTTTTTAAATGCAAGGTTAGAGCACCGTGCCCACCCATGGAATGCCCGGTAATGCCTTGTCGATTTAAATCGGCTTTAAAGTGTTCGCCAATGATCGGGGGCAACTCATTCTGGATGTATTGATCCATCGCAAAGTGCGGCGCCCACGGTGATTCCGTGGCGGTTAAATAAAATCCAGCACCTTGGCCCAAGTCATAGGCTTCATCATCAGCGACTTGATCCCCGCGTGGGCTTGTGTCTGGAGCTACGATCAGAATGCCGTGTTTGGCTGCGGCGTGTTGAATGCCAGACTTCTCCATCACATTCGCCCACGAACAGGTCAGCCCAGACAAGTACCACAACACAGGCACTGGCCCTTTGGCAGCTTGGGGTGGAGTAAACACGGCGAAGCGCATTTCGCCACCGACCGTTTTACTGGCGTGGGTGTGAACAGACAGTGTGCCGCCAGCAACAGCCCAACTGGATTCGGTGGTTAGTTCGGTTGTTAAGCTCATGTTTTAATACACAACCACACTGCGAATGCTTTCACCCGCGTGCATCAAATCAAAGCCTTCGTTGATGTCTTCCAGTTTTAATTTGTGCGTGATCAAGCTATCGATATCTAAGCGGCCTTCCATGTACATATCAACAATTTTTGGAACATCAGTTCGCCCACGCGCCCCACCAAAGGCGGTGCCGCGCCAGGATCGTCCGGTAACCAGCTGAAAAGGGCGTGTGGAGATTTCTTTCCCAGCCCCTGCCACGCCGATGATGATGCTCTCACCCCAGCCTTTGTGGCAACACTCCAAAGCCGCACGCATCACTTCAACGTTGCCAATGCATTCAAATGAATAGTCCGCGCCACCGCCTGTGATGTCCACCAAGTGATCCACCAGTTGGTCACCATGGTCTTTTGGGTTAACAAAATCTGTCATGCCAAATTGTCGACCGATGGCTTCTTTGCTGGGGTTTAAATCCACGCCAACAATTTGTTTTGCGCCCACCAGCTTTAAGCCTTGGATGACGTTTAAGCCAATGCCGCCTAAACCGAAAACAACGCCCACGCAATTAGGCTCAGCTTTGGCTGTGAACATGACCGCGCCGACACCGGTTGTGACGCCACAGCCGATGTAACAAATTTTGTCGAACGGTGCATCTTTGCGTACCTTGGCTAACGCGATTTCTGGCAACACCGTGTGGTTGGCGAAGGTTGAGCAACCCATGTAGTGCAGTAAGCGTTCGCCTTTGTACGAAAAGCGCGAGGTGCCATCGGGCATCAAGCCTTGGCCTTGCGTACTTCGAATGGCTTGGCAAAGATTCGTTTTAGGGTGCAAGCAAAAGTCGCATTCGCGGCATTCAGGTGTGTACAGGGGAATGACGTGGTCACCTGGTTCAACGCTGGTTACGCCTTCGCCCACTTCCAACACAACGCCAGCACCTTCATGCCCTAAAATGGTGGGAAATGCCCCTTCTGGGTCAGCACCGGACAATGTGAATTCATCGGTATGACAAATACCGGTGGCTTTTAATTCCACCAGCACTTCTCCGGCTTGTGGCCCGTCAAGGTCGACTTCGACCACTTCTAGAGGCTTTCCGGCGCCAAACGCCACAGCAGCTTGAGTTTTCATGTCAGATGGTTCCAATACCTTAAACGCATAGCTGCAGATATTACCGCATTCGCGCGCGTACAATGGGTCGATGCACGACGCCACTCATCGATTATCAGTAGCCCCCATGATGGAGCTCACCGATCGCCATTATCGCTATCTCATGCGACGCCTAACCCGTTGCACGGTTTTGTACACCGAAATGCTCACTACCGCTGCGGTGCTCAATGGCGATAAAGAATATCTACTCGGGAAAGATGCAGGCGACAACCCTGTGGTCTTGCAGCTGGGTGGTTCGGATCCCATCGCCCTCGCGGAAGCTGCCAGCATTGGCGAGGCCTGGCGCTACGATGCCATCAATCTTAATGTGGGTTGCCCGAGTGACCGAGTGAAATCGGGCCGCTTTGGTGCTTGCCTAATGGCAGAACCTGAATTGGTGGGCAACTGCGTACAAGCCATGCAAGCGGCTGTGAACATTCCGGTTACCGTCAAATGCCGTCTCGGTATTGATCGTGAGGACAGCTACGAGGCGTTGAGTTCGTTTGTCAATACGGTGGCATCGAAAGGCTGCCGGCATTTCATTGTGCACGCCCGCAAAGCGTGGTTGGATGGATTAAGTCCGAAAGAAAATCGCACCATCCCGCCGTTACGCTACGAATACGTCTACCGCCTAAAAGAAGAATTTCCCTCGCTGAAGATTGACATCAACGGCGGCATTGTGTCGTTGGATGAAACCACTGAACATTTGCGCCACGTCGATGGGGTCATGATTGGCCGCGAGGCTTACTACAACCCCAGCTGCCTGTTGCAGGCTGACTCGCTTGTGTACGGCCAAACTGGTCCACACAATCAAGGCCATGAGCGATCAGAGACGGCAATGCTAGCCGATGTCGCCAGAGATTTTGCCCAATATATGCAATCCCAATATGAGTCCGGTGTTCGTATTAATGCCATGAGTCGCCACCTAGTGGCCTTATATCAATCCATACCTGGCGCACGACTTTGGCGCCGGCACTTAAGCGAGCACGCATCGGGTGCTCAAGACGCTATTGAGTTAGTGGATACCGCATTAAGCTATGTGTTTGATGCCAATCAATCGGTTACTGAGCGTCGCTATGCACCGTAGGTTAGAAGCACCGCACAGCAATCGGCGGGATTTACAAAACTTAGCCAAGCTAAGCACCTATCTTTGGGAATACCGAGGCCGCGTGCTTATCGCACTGGGTTTTTTACTGTTGGCGAAATTTGCAACGGTTGCGGTGCCGTTGGTTTTGAAAGAAATTATTAACACGCTGGATGCGGAAACCACCGAGCAAAAAGTACTCACCGTGGCCATCGGGTTTGTGGCAGCTTATGGCGCTTTGCGAATTGCCAGTGCAGCGTTTAAAGAGCTGCGAGATTCTTTATTCGCCCGTGTGCGTTACCGGGCCATGCACCGTTTATCCACTAGTGTGCTCACGAAACTGCATCGCTTATCTCTGGCTTATCACCTGGAACGACGCACCGGCAGTATTTCCAGTGACCTAAACCGAGGCACCAATTCTTTAAGCTCCATAGTGAACCTATTGGTGTTTAACATCGTGCCGACTATCGCTGAATTTTTGTTGGTTGCGGTGATTTTATTTGGTGGTTACGGTTGGACTTACAGTGTTGTTGTGGCAATCACAGTCGCAGTTTATGTGGTGTTTACCCTGCTGTTTTCTGGCTGGCGTATGCAATTTCGTCATGAGATGAATCGATTGGAAAGCCAGGCGAACGGACGTGCGGTAGATAGCTTATTGAATTATGAAACCGTTAAATATTTTAATAACGAACCCTTAGAGCAAAAAGCCTACGACGGTTATTTAAGTGATTGGTCGGATGCGGGTGTTAAAAGCCAGATTACGATGTCTAGCCTGAACTTTGGTCAAACCGCTATCGTGACCGTGGGCGTAACGCTGATCATGATGATCGCTGCGAAAGAGGTGACAACCGATACCATCACGCTGGGTGACATCGTGCTAATTAACGCGTTAATGCTGCAACTGTTTGTACCGTTGAATGCACTCGGTGTGGTTTATCGCGGCTTACAATACGCCCTGGCTGATATGGACCTCATTATCAAGCTGTTAGAAAAAACCCCTGAAATTCAGGATAAACCCAATGCCAAAGCCTTAAGCATTCAACAAGCGGGCTTAGTGTTTGATGATGTGCATTTTGCCTATCTTCCTGAACGCCCCATTTTAAAAGGGGTCAGTTTTCGGGTTGAACCAGGGCAAAAGGTTGCGGTTGTAGGGCCATCAGGATCCGGTAAATCCACGTTATCACGATTACTTTTTCGGTTCTACGATGTGGATGCTGGCAGCATTCAAGTGGATGGGGTGGACATACGCGAATGCACTCAAGCGAGCTTGCGGGCGCAGTTGGGTGTGGTGCCTCAAGATACCGTCATGTTTAATGAGTCGTTGCAATACAACTTGCAGTACGCCAATACGGACGCGTCGCTGGATGATGTGAAAGCAGCCGCCAAAGCGGCTAATTTGGATCGCTTCATCGAACAACTACCAGGCGGGTACGACACCATAGTCGGTGAGCGAGGCCTAAAATTGTCGGGCGGAGAGAAACAGCGCGTGGCCATCGCTCGTGTCATGTTGAAAGCGCCACCCATTATTGTGTTTGATGAGGCCACATCCAGTTTGGACACACAAACCGAGAAAGTGATACTGGATGGGCTGAATGCTGCAGCCGAGCGTGCCACGTCCTTGGTGATAGCGCATCGATTGTCCACCATCGTTGATGCGGATCAAATCTTGGTGCTGGACGAGGGTGTCATCGTAGAGCGTGGCGATCACGACAGCTTACTCAATCAGCAGGGCTTGTACGCAAAGCTTTGGTTTATGCAGCAAGAGACCAACAACGACTCAGCGTAAAATTTAACGCTAGCCGCGGATGAGCTGGAGAAATTCGTTGCGAGTATTGATGTCGGATCGGAAGGTGCCCAGCATGGAAGAGGTGGTCATCATGGAATTTTGTTTTTGTACGCCACGCATCATCATGCACATGTGCTGACATTCAATAACAACCCCAACCCCCATACCATTAGTCACTTCACTGATGGCGCGAGCGATTTGTTGGGTGAGGTTCTCTTGGATCTGCAATCGACGAGCGTACATATCCACAATGCGCGCAATTTTCGATAGTCCAATGACTTTTTCGACCGGCAAATAGGCCACATGTGCCTTGCCTATAAACGGCAACATGTGGTGTTCACACAGGGAATACAGCTCGATATCTCGAACGATAACCATTTCTTCACTGTCACTTTCAAATACAGCACCGTTGACCACTTCTTCCAACGTTTGGTTGTAGCCATGGGTTAAATATTCCATGGCTTTTGCAGCCCGTTTGGGTGTGTCGAGTAGCCCATCTCGCTGCAGGTCTTCACCAACGCCTGTTAGGATGGCTGCGTACGCATCAGTCATTGCGGTCATTGGGCACTCCGATTTAGTCGAGTTTGCTTTACAGATCAACGAACTATAGCCGAATTCTCGGGCGCGCCACGCATTTGGCACGACTTTGGGTGACTCGTCAAACATTGTGGCGCAATGGGGTACAGCTATCTACTCAGAACCTGCGACGCGCTCTGCTGTCATAAACTGTGCGTAAATTTAGAGGTTAACGGCGCGCGGCTCGCCCTTGTGGTGCAGTGCTTGCGTTATATACCGCTCTTTACACCTGATTTATTGGTGTGCCGCTGATCGCAAACGCAGTTGGCGTCGCCACAATATAGGAACTCAAAATGGGCATTCTGTTCTGGTTACTGGTAATTGCTGGGGTGACATACACCCTGGCCACTTTTGGTCCGAGTTTAATGGCCGCCACCATCGGTGGTGGTGTGATTCTGTTGATCGCTTCGATGTTTGGATTTTTGGGGGGATTTTTCGGATTGATTGTCGCCTTGCTGTTCATCGCGGCGGCAGTCGTATTCAACGTTCGCAGCATCCGTATGAAGCTGGTGACCTCTCCCATGCTGAACTACGTCAGAAAAGTTTTGCCGCCCATGTCGAACACGGAACGTGAGGCCATTGAGGCAGGTACCGTTTGGTGGGATGCCGAGTTGTTTCAAGGTGCGCCTAATTGGAAACAGTTGTTGGATTATCCCGAAGCTGCGCTAACCGATGAAGAGCAAGCCTTCTGCGATGGCCCTGCCCAAGAATTGTGCGCCATGATGGATGATTGGGAAATCACCTACGAAGCGAACAACTTGCCAGAGTATGCGTGGGACCACATCAAGAAGCATCGATTTCTGGGCATGGTCATTCCGAAGGAATATGGCGGCCTAGGTTTTTCTGCCATGGCGCATTCGGAAGTGGTAACCAAATTATCTGCTCGCAGTGTTTCGGGTGGTGTGTGCGTCATGGTGCCCAATTCACTCGGCCCGGGTGAGTTATTACTGCACTACGGTACAGACGAGCAGAAAAATTACTATTTGCCGCGTCTTGCCAAAGGTGAGGAGATTCCTTGCTTTGCGTTAACTGGCCCCAGTGCCGGTTCCGATGCCGGCGCCATGCCTGACTTTGGCATCGTTTGTAAAGGCGAATTTGACGGTAAAGAGGTGCTGGGCCTACGAGTCACTTGGGAAAAACGTTACATCACACTCGGCCCCATCGCCACGCTATTGGGATTAGCTTTCAAAGCCTACGACCCCGATGGATTGCTAGGTGATGTAGAAGACTTAGGCATCACTTGCGCGCTAATTCCCACAGACACCCCGGGCGTGAATATTGGTCGGCGTCATATGCCATTGAATCAAGCGTTCATGAACGGGCCGAACAGCGGTAAAGATGTATTCATTCCGATGGAATGGATTATTGGTGGGCAAGACATGGTGGGCCAAGGCTGGCGAATGCTGATGGAATCGCTATCGGTTGGTCGTGGAATTTCTTTGCCTTCGACCGGTGTTGCTGCCGGTAAAGCCTGTTCTCGATTCGTTGGCGGATACGCTCGAGTGCGTCGCCAATTTAATCTACCCATCGGCAAATTTGAAGGGGTAGAAGAAGTTTTAGGCCGCATTGCAGGCTTAACCTACACCATGGACGCAGGTCGTCGCCTAACGTGCGCAGCCCTAGATCAAGGCGAGAAGCCATCGGTGGTGTCCGCTATTTTGAAACACTTCAACACCGAAGGTATGCGCATCGTGGTGAACGATGGCATGGACATCATCGGCGGGAAGGGCATTTGTTTAGGGCCCAGTAACTTTTTAGGTCGCTCTTACCAAGGTATACCGGTTGGTATTACCGTTGAAGGTGCAAACATCCTCACTCGCAGCATGATTGTTTTCGGTCAAGGTGCGATGCGCTGTCACCCTTGGTTGATCAAAGAAATTCAATCAGCCTCTTTGCCAAACCGACAAGAGGCGTTAGAGAATTTTGATGAAGCTCTGCGCGGGCACATCGGATACGCCATTCAAAATGGGGCGCGTTCCTTACTGCACGGGTTAACAAAAGGGCGATTGGTATCAGCGCCGATCAGCGGTCCTAACGCAAAGTACTATCGCCGATTGACACGAATGAGTGCTGCTTATTCGTTCTTAGCCGATTTCGCTATGTTGTTTTTAGGTGGTGGTTTAAAACGTAAAGAAATGCTGTCTGGTCGATTTGCTGATGGTTTAATTCATATGTACATGGCCTCAGCGGTGCTGAAACGCTTTGAAGACACAGGCGCTCCTGCAGAAGATCAGGCGCTAATGGAGTGGTCTGTTCGACACTGCTTATTTCAAACACAAATTGCACTTGATCAAATCTTGCGTAATTTTCCGTCCAAACCCATTGGTTTAATTTTGCGTGGCATTGTGTTCCCATTGGGGCGTCGGTACCGAACGCCGAACGATAAACTCACCCAAGCGTGTGCAAGAGTTTTAATGTCACCGTCTGAGTCACGAGATCGATTAACCGATGGTTTGTACATCACCCGCGACCCAGCTGATCCAACTGGGGCCATTGAATACGCCTTGGATTGCGTCATGGCTGCAGCTTCTGCAGAACGTAAGATTAAAGACTCTCGTAAAAAACCGTCTTACGGTATTGCGTATGAGGATTGGCTGCAAGAATTAGTGTCTGAGGGCATCATCGATTCGGATGAAGCAGAGTTGGTTGCGATTGCTGCAAAGGCAACGCACACCGTGGTGATGGTGGATGACTTCCCGAATGAGCAAGTTCAAGCGGGATCGTTAGACGATCATCTAGGCTCTTACATTCAGAATCCGTTGGCTGAAGCCGCTGCAGCGCAACGCCAAGCCAAAAGTGCTTAAACAGGTCCTGTACAGTGGTGATGGGATTGTCTGATCCATCACCACTTAACTGGAATTGGTCTAGAAGCTAGAGAGAAGCTTGGCATTCATTAGTTAACCTCGTTTGCTTTTTTGTGTGTAGCCATGACGCAACCGATATGACCGTATTGATCGCTGGTGGAGGCATTGCTGGATTGACTCTGGGATTGACCCTAGAGCAAATAGGTGTGCCATTTAAGCTCTATGAATCCACTCAAACGTTCGCACCGCGAGGGGTTGGCATCAATTTACAACCCAATGCAGTTCGCGAATTGTTTGAATTGGGCTTAGAGAACGCGCTAGACAACATCGGCATAAGGACACAAGAATATGGCTTGTTTACGAAAACCGGTCAGCAAATTTGGACAGAGCCTCGCGGGGTAGATGCCGGTTATCGGTGGCCACAATTCTCGGTGCATCGTGGTGAATTACAGATGCTGTTGCTTAACACACTCAAGGCTCGCGTCGGTGAAGCGTGTATCGTTTCAGGGCATAAAGCCACGGGTTTTATCCTTGGTGAGCCGCATGTTCAACTTACTTTAGAAACTGCCTTGAATAGGTTGAATGTGAAGGGGGAATTGTTGATTGCGGCTGACGGTATACATTCGACTTTGCGCGCACAAATGTATCCTAATGAGGGGGATCCTGTTTGGGATGGCCGAATTCTGTTTCGAGCCATCAGTGCGGGCAAACCGTTTCGTACTGGTGCTTCTATGATTTTAGCGGGGCACGATACACAGCGTTTTGTGGCCTATCCCATCACCCACCCAAATTCAAGCTCCGGATTGGCAGAGATAAATTGGATTGCTGAAATTACGGTGGACAATTCTGAGGGTTGGCAGCGAGTCGATTGGGATGGTGGTGTCGACATCCAGCGGTTCTTGCCGTTATTTGAAGATTGGAATTTTGATTGGTTGCCCATTCCAGAATTAATTAAGGCAGCCCACATCGCTCACGAATATCCGATGATCGATCGCGACCCTTTGCCGCAATGGACACAGGGGCGTGTGACGTTGATGGGCGATGCCGCGCACCCGGCTTACCCGGTGGGCTCTAACGGTGCTAGCCAAGCAATTATGGACGCAAGAATTCTGGGTGCCAGTATCGTTTCTAATGGGCTGAACTCTGAAGCGTTACAGCACTATGAGGCGCAAGTAAGGCCTCAAACCAGCGAGGTCGTGTTAGCAAACCGGCATGGCGGTGGGCCTGATGCAGTCTTGCAAATGGTGGAGGATCGACTAACCGACCCCACAGCCCGTGTGGAGTCGGTTATTTCTAAAGAAGAACTGGCATCGCATGCGGCAAGCTATAAATCAAAAGCCGGGTTCGCCATTGATGCCTTGAACCATCGAGACTCGATTATTCCAAGATAAGTCGTGGCCCAAAATGGGCTATCGAATCTCTGATTGCTTTGAAATGATGTGGGTTGCCAAACCATAGTCAACCGCTTCATTGGCGGACAACCAGAAATCTCGGTCGGTGTCTTTGGCAACCTTTTCCAACGTCTGGCCCGTCGCGTTAGCGAACAGTAGGTTCAAACGATCACGCATAATTTGAATTTCGCGCGCTTGGATGGCGATATCGGTTGCTTTGCCGCCCACACCACCGCTGGGTGCGTGCAGCAGGAATCGTGTGTTCTCAAGCACGTAGCGATCTTCTTTTTCCGCTGCGATGTAAATGAGTGCACCGGCACTGGCAACCCAACCTGAACCTAATACTCTTACGCGAGGCTTAATGAACTTGATGGTGTCGTGCACCATGTCACCGGATTCAACGTGGCCACCAGGTGAGGAGATAATGACCGTGATCGGGTCATCGCTGGCCTCAGACAGCGCGAACAGGCTTAAACAAACTCGTTCAGCGAGGGTGTGGGTGATTTGTCCTGTCACCATCACCATTCTTGATTGGAAGAAATACTTCTCTGCGATAGAGGAAGCTGGTCTCTTCTGATCTTCGTCATCCGAGTCGTCGTCAAGGCGCACAATTTTTGGGTCAGTCATCATAGGGTAATTAGCCAATTTCTTGTCAGCGAGTATAGTTGGTATTGTCGGTCAAATACAGGCAGGAATCGCACCGGTTACTCGCTTGGGGTTAGCTTTACACAAAAGCCATAGGCAAAAAAAAGCGACCCATGAGTGAGTCGCTTTTCCGCTAGGTGCCGCACGTCCACAGGGTGCCGGCATTTGGGCAAGTTTAACTGCCTAACATGCCATTTTTCAATTTGCCCTGAACCGGTTTATCACCAAGCCAAATACCAAACAAAGCTTGTTTAAATTCTAAGCCTTCAATTATCACCGGATCTTCACCGTTGCGTGTCATGGTTGTTCCTACGCCTGGCTCATAGGCCAAGGTATAGGTCACACCACGTTTCACGGGTTTGTCCATGGCCGCAATCATGGCATCCACGCCACCTTGAACCGAAGACATGTCGCCTCCGGTCGATGCTTTAAAGCCGTCATTTAGTGCCTCAACTAATTTGTCTTTGGTCACCAATTTGGACAATATGTGTAGGTGAATACCCATCGGTTTATCCGCGGCAGTCACGGCATTGCCGTCGCCAGATTCATCGGTATAGAGTGCTGCTGCGTACAACTTAAACACCGCACGGGTACGCAAACCTGCACCGCGCAAGGGCAGCTCTGCGCCACTGATGTTAAGGCTATCGGGCACAGTCGCGTTGCCCACTTTTTTCGCATAAGCCGGGGATGCAACCGCTAAAGTTACCAGCGTGGCTATGGCGATAACCGCCGAACGCACCGTAATGCGCAATGACGCCAGCGAAGTTGTTGATGCCATCATTGTTCAATCACCGAGTTATCAGTAACCAGCAACAAGGTGCCACCGCTTGCTGCGAATGTAGCCATTTGCGTTTGCATTTCAACGGTGGCTTCCAAGCTGGCTGCGGGGCTCAAGATAGAGCCGTGATCGCCGGCGGTGAAACGAACCAAGCCACCACCGTTTGTGGTCGCTGTAACAGGCTGTAAACCAAGTAAAGCGGCCATAGGGTCTGAACCCGAGAAGGGCGCGTTTGCAACAGCATTGGGCACCGTTTCATCACCGATTACTTCGATGAAGTGAATCGGTGTGCCGGTCGCGGCAAGGGCCGCCATATGATTGGCAGGATCAGCTGAATCGATCACCGTTTGGGTGGCCAGTAAAAACTGATCATAAGCCGCTGAACCTTCGGGCGCACCATTAGCCGCCAAACCGGCGTTAATAACAGGGCCAAAGTTAACCGAGCCGGCTAGCAATCGAGCGATACCACTACCGGGCATGGCTAGAGTTGCAGACACAATGCTGTCGTCATAGGACAGAAAAACGGACCCTGCAATTCCACCTAAGGAATGACCAATAAAGGCCTTACGCGAAACATCAAACTTGATGTCTGGATCTTCAGGGTTGGCTTTTTGCACACCGTCCAAACTGGCGCTTAATACCAGTAAATCGGCAACGGCTTGGCGTAGGTTGTCACGTGAATTTGCCAAGTTAGTTAACTGATAAAAGTGCGCGCCTGACGCGTCGACTAGGCCGTCCGGGTTAGCATCTAGCGCATCGTCGTTATTGACCACATCGATTTTGAAATGACGTTCTCGATCATTGGGAAACGGAGACGCGTCTGCATTGATCGGAATTTCTGTGTTCGTGATTCCATGCATCGGCATGTCAATGGCTACCACCGCAAAGCCTGCGTCCGCCATCGCATCAGCAATCGCAATGAGGTTGGTACGATCTTGCGTGATTCCGTGTTGGAAAATGGCGACAGGCCATCCGTCATCTGGCATATCCGCACCACCCACTGATTCTGCGTTGGGTACTGAAATGAGCACCGGAATGTTTTCCGTACCGGTGACAACCGGTGTGGTGTTATTCACGGTGAGAAAACTGCCTTCTGGCCCAGTCCAAAAACTATTCAGAGCGTCCGGGGCACCCCCATCGCCAACAGCAGTTTGGTAGTAGGGAACATCCAGAGCACCAATCCAAATATCGGCCTTGCCTTGTGCACCTTCTGCAAACGTCGTTGTTGTTGCGCCGGCGACCTTGATGGCCGCAAAGGGTTGTGCTGTGGTGTTGTCTTTAACCGATTGCAACACTTCGCGAATCGATTGCGTGTTGAACGTCCAGCTCAGCACCACATTCTCAGGTTCGATACCGACACCGCTAGCGACCGCTAAGTGCGATCGTGTGACTTGTTGCAAGCCATCGAGTGGTGCCACCGTTAGGTCTGTCGCACTGGCGAGCAAACTGTACGTCAGGCTACGCACCAGCGGTGTGCCCTCTGCATCCGTTAAGTCATTAGTCAGCAATACCAGATAGGTAGAATTCGGGTTCAGCGGTCGAAGCGGCTGCAGAATCAAATTACCAGGAGCGGGAATCGCGGCAATGGCATCCGCACCCACTGGCGCTACCACACCGGTAGTTGCAAAACCCATGGTGATACTGGCATCCACTTCCAAAACCACTACCGATGTACCCACCCCAACAGAAGCTGGATCTAGCTGACGGTTCATTGGCGTAACAATTGGACTAATGGTTGAAAAGCCATCCATTTGATTCAGCGCAACTTGAGGGTCACCTAAGTTGTTTGGATCGGCGACCGGGATGTTAATGGTTCCATCTTGCGAACCCGAGTAAATGAGCGTGCTTGGAAACGGTATGACGGGGCTTGCAGCGCCCGGGTTAAACACCGCTTGTGATGGTGCGTTGGCAACAACCGCTTCGGCTTGAGAATCAATGCCGGGTTGGAAATTATGATCGCTGTCGCTTGAGCAAGCGTGCAGCGCAAAAACCGCCGGCAACGCTAGGAGTAATTTTTTCATTGTCATGACGGGGCTCCTCACTTAATTTTCCAGTTCAATTGAGCGCTGATGATGTTCGCGTCGGATTCGATTAACCCGCGAGCGAAAGTTGCGGACGGGCCGGCTTCTGGAAAGCTGTTATCAATCGGCGTTTCATCAATGGCGATATGGGTAAAGCCAAAGTCGAATGACAAGGTGTCCGATTGCTTATATCCCAAGCCAACTGAAAACCACGTTCGATCATTACCTGGAATTCTAGGCGTTCGTCGGGTTGGTCCTGGAATAGGTGACTGATCGATGGCTAAGCCGGCGCGAAGCGTCAATTTTGAAGAATGCTGGTAATTCAAACCCGCTGAAACTCGAACCACATCGTTCCAGTCTTGAACCTGTAAAACGTCCGGCTGAACACTTTCAAATTGAATGAGTAATTCTTCAAATACGGACCACTGCGTCCAAGTGACGTCAGCGAGCAATTGAAATTTATTGTTTTGTTGCAATGTGTGGGCAACCGATAACGACAAATTCGCAGGCGTGGTGACTTCGGTGGAACCTGGTCCAGTTTGGAAAAAGGGTGAACCACTGGCATCAAGTAGACCTTGGAACTGCGGGCTGTTGTCGAATGTGCCGGTGCCTTCCAACTCGTGTTTCACGCTATGGCGATAAGCGACCCCGATGCGAGTGTGCTCAGCAGGAATAAACATCGCGCCTAAGTTAAAACCAAAGGCGGTGGAATCGCCATTGATCTCGGCGGCTGAATCCGTGGCTTGGTTGCCGGGGGTCAAGCCTACGTTAACGCAACCGGCAGGATCAGGAGAAACCGAAAAACAAACCGCTCCACTATCGACCGCATTAGCCAAAACCGCGTTCATTTGCTGCAAGCTGATGCCTGCACCCAAGTGCACTTTGTCAGATACTCGGTAGGCAATGGAGGGGTTGATATCGATGACGCGCAGTGACGATTCCGTGGCCACATAGCGTCCAAACCACGTGTTGCCGTAGTCAGAGCCGCTACCGAACGGCACGTCGAGTGCAATTCCGTAGGCAAAATCTTCATTGAGGGGTGCAACGTAGTAAAGGTTGGGTACTAGTGTGACACTGTTATTCTCGGCCGTAGCTCCACCAGAAACGGGTGTGCCACCAAGGGCTGTGTTCAAGGTTGTGCCTTGATTTTCGATAGAAACATTGGATGAAATCGCGTGGGCGGCTACCATGAATTCGCGATCAGTTAACTGCAGCATACCTGCCGGGTTAAACCAAAGGGTTGATGTGTCAGCGGCTACAGCTGCCGATCCAGCATAGGCGTTGCCAAGTCCTGAGGCACCGTGTTCGATTAGGGCGAAGCCGCCCGCATTGGCTAGCCCAGTGACGGCAGTTAGCGTAGCGACGCTGGCCACTTTTAGGGCGGTCGAGTGCAGGTACATAGTTTCTCCTGTCTCCAAGGGTTATGGTGTGAGACTTTCACACCTTATATTGGGTTACATCAGGGTAACACCCGTAAGTATAGGGGGCGTAGAGAATTGTGTTTTTACAGCGTATTAGAGGCCGGTTTGAGACCATTTGGCACCAATAAAGGCTCCACTGCGCCCTTTAAACGCTCAAGCTTTGGTAAGCAGGAAAGCATTGCGCCATTGAAGCTGTTGAAACCTTCTGATTGCTCTACGATCCTAGGTGTAGATAAATCCGTTCTTTTCGCCTCCATTCACGGAAACGCTCAAAGGTATGTTTGAGTTTTTGTTCAACCACTCGCTAGACACCTGGGAAGGTGCTCGTTTGGCATTCGCCCGTGCCTGGCCATGGTGGCTGATCGCGCTCGCCTTCGCGCTGGGCATTTTCAGCATTGCGGTGTCGTTAATACGCCTGCCAGTGTCGTTAGGGCGGCGCTTCACCATCGGCACCATTCAGGCTGCTTTGTTAACGCTTGTCATCGGCATGTTATTGCAGCCTGTGCTGCTCACCGAAGAGGTTCGCCGTGATGACAATGCGGTTGCTGTCATTTTAGATTCGTCGAATAGTATGAATTTTGCCGCTAATCGTGAAGGTGATTCTGAAACTCGACTGATCGCAGCGCAAAGTGCCGTTGCTGGAATTCGAAACGAATTGTCGGATTCTTTCGATACTCGATATTTCTCAATAGGCGAAGAGCTTCGAAGGGTTTCAGATCCGACGGCTTTAGAAATCGACAGTGCACGAACGGATTTAGCCGGGGGCTTATCCGAATTGCTCGATCAAGCGGCTGCCGGAGAATTGGCAGCGGTTGTGTTGGTATCTGACGGAGGCAACAACGCGTCAAAAATGGATGTGGCGTGGTGGAATCATATTCGCCAGGCGGAAATCCCAATTCACACCGTGGGCGTTGGACCAGAAACGGTGGCGGGTGATTTTGAGCTGGCTGAAGTGGCCTTACCTAAGCAAGTTGCTGCGAACGTATCGGTTACAGCTCGAGTGCGTATTCGCCATCCTGAGGAGGCGAGCGCGGTGAGACTCAGAGTAAAGCAGGGTGATGAACTGAAGTATGCGCAAACGTTGTCCTTAAATACCGGTGCCAAAGAAACTTCGCATGAATTGAAATTCCCGGCCGGATCAGAAGGCATTCAAGCATTAGAGTTTGAATTGCAACCGCTGAACGGCGAGGCGAACGTGGTTAATAATCGGGTAGAACAAATTCTTCCGGTCGTAAACAAACCCAAGCGCATCCTATACGTGGAAGGTGAGCCGCGATGGGAATATAAATTTCTACGGCGGGCGGTGTCAGAAGATGCTGGGCTTGAGGTGGTGAGTTTACTACGCACTTCACCAAATAAATTTTATCGTCAGGGTGTGCTTAATTCACGCGAGTTGGAAAATGGGTTTCCATTAACTCGTGAAGCCTTATTTGGATACGACGCCATCATTATTGGCAGCTTGGATGCGGCTGAATTGTCGATTGAACAACAAGCGAACGTTCGTGACTTTGTGGCCGAGCGGGCAGGGGCATTATTGATGCTCGGTGGCTCGCGGGGTTTGGCCGATGGAGGTTGGGGGCGATCGGCAGTGCAGGCGGCTTTGCCCGTCGCCCTTGAAGCCGGTGAACAAGGGAAAGTTTCGAAAACGTTTCAACGCGAACGCAGTGCGGTTCAGCTCACCGAATTTGGTCGTCGAGCGGATTGGTTAACCTTGCCCGCAGCGGCCAATAGTCCGAATTTCGACGGTGAAGGCAGCGCCGATGCCTTGAATTCATCGGATGCGGCTTGGGCGAGCTTGCCGGAATTGGATAATGTCCAACAGGTAGGTGAACCTCGTGCGGGAGCGCAAGTGCTGCTGCAAACTCAAGTGGGTGAGCAACCGGTACTCACTTGGCATCGCTACGGTAAAGGCAGAAGCTATGTACTGGCCACCAGCGGCACCTGGCGTTGGCAAATGTCTTTACCGTTTGAAGATACGCGCCACGAAGTGTTTTGGCAAAATTTCTTAGCTGAGTTAGCGCTTGCGGTCCCTTCTCGCATCTCCATAGATGTAGGTCCTGTGGTGCAAAGAGACCAGCAATCCGCCACGCTCAGCGTGATGGCGTTGGGGCCTGACTTCTCCCCACACACGGCTGATTCACTTGCCGCCACAGTTACCCGGCCTAATGGTTCTGAAATTTCGCTTTCGTTAACGCCGAATATCAACCGACCCGGGGAGTTTCAAGGGGCATTCGAGTACGATTCGGTTGGAGCTCACTCACTGCGTGTATCGATCGAAGACCCGACCGATACCTTAGAAGTTAATGTGCATCAGGGGGCAGCTAGCGCAGAATCTTGGTGGATGGTAGAAAGTGACACTGCTGAATTCTTTTCACCTGAATTACAGTCCACTGTGCTGCAGCGCATTGCCAATGAGACGAGTGGCAGTTATCGCTTGTTGAATGAGATCGGTGCACTACCGGCGGCTTTAATGGATCAAAATAATGCGTTAACACGGCAAAACGAGTGGCCACTTTGGAATATGCCAGCGTTATTCTTACTGCTATTGCTGGGGAAATTGGTTGAATGGTTGCTCCGGCTGCGTTGGAAAAGACTATGAAACCAACGTTTTCTATTCGCATTTTGCGTATCTTTTTGTTGGCCTTGGGCTTTATTATTCCTGTGTGCTTACCACACAGTGTCGCTGCGAATACGCGAGCCGTGGTCATTGCAGGTTTGGGTGGAAACGTCGAATATAACTCGGCCTTTGATGAATATTCAGAATCCATCGCAACGGCTTTACGTTCTGTGAGCTCAGCACCAGAGCATGTCACTTATCTCGTGGGTCCAGACGCCAATCGAAGTGAGTTTTTGAATACGTTAGATTCTGTGAGTGAGGAAATTAAAAGTTTATCTGATGGATCGGATGCAATTGATGCTTTTGTATTGGTGATGATTGGTCACGGCAATATGAATCGTGATGGTTGGCAGTTTAATGTGGCTGGCCCAGATGTGTCTGTGGGTGATTTAATCGCAGCTCTTGCGCCCATTGAGGTTGCCAATCAAGTTGTTGTTGCGTCAACGTCAGCCAGTGGAGGTCTATTAAAACCGCTGACTCAGCCGGGACGCACGGTGATAACAGCAACGAAAAGTGGCGGTGAAATAAATGCCGTGCGTTTTACAGAGTACTTCGCAGAGTCTATGAATTCAGCCGCCGCTGATGTGGATAGAAATGAATTGCTCACCGTGAGTGAAGCGTTTCGATTTGCCAATGACGCGACACAAAAATATTATGAAGAGCAAAAACTATTGGCTTCTGAACATGCTCGTTTGGCAGGGGAGGATAGTGTTAATTACACACTAGCGACATTAGGCGCGTTGCGAGAAGCAAAAGATAACCCTGCAGTGGCAGCGTTATTGGAGGAACGCTCAGTTCTAGAAAAAAGCTTCTATGAAGTGAAAGTGAGTAAGCCTGAACTGAGCGATGAGGTGTATTACCAACAACTAGAGTCAGTATTATTGAAGATCGCTCGTCTGCAAAAAATCATCGATGCCACCATAACGAACGGGGAGTGGGCGCAATGATGCACCGACTCTTACAAGCCACAGCTTTTCTGTTGTTGAGTGTTGCGTCAGCACCATTTGCATCAGCGCTACAATTTCATTTTGATTTAAACCGCAACGCGGCACTAGTCGCCTGTGATGTTCATCATTACGTCGGGGAATCGGCGGAAGCAACCGCGTGTTTTCAAGCACTAACCGATAGTGACGACAAATTAATTCGTGCTGAGGCGGCTGCTGCCTTGGGGGACACACGAAGCGCTAATCGATTGTTTCGCGAGGCCAGTGAAATTAGCGATGACCCAGCGATTAAAACTGGCTGGGGAAATCTGTTCTTATCTACCCATCAAGTGCCTGATGCCATTGCACTCTATCGTGAGGCCCTGCTGTACGACCCCGCCTACCATCCTGCTCGGTTAGGGTTAGCTCGGGCATTGACCGATACCTACGAAGGCGAGGCTCGTCGGACGCTTTCGGAAATTTTAAATGCTGAGCCAGATCATCCGGGGGCATTGATTCAAATGGCGAAGCTAGAGTTAGAGCGGCAAAATACCTTTGCCGCACGTCAAATACTGGAAACGGCCGAGCAGAAGTTAGATGAATATCAGATGCCCGCTCTAGAGGTGTATGCGCTGCAAGCAGCTGCCAACTTGCTGGACGACAAACCCATACAACCTTGGGTTAACAAAGCCTTAGCCTTAAACCCCAGTTATGGCGAAGCTTATTCCATTCCGGCTCACTACTACATCATTACCTATCGCTACCGAGAGGCGGTGGCTTTGTATCAATCCGCGGTCGAAGTTGATCCAAATTTAGCGATAGCGCATCGCGACTTAGGCGTTAATTTACTTCGCGTAAATGACGTGTTTGGAGCACGTTACCATCTGAGAAAGGCGTTTACGCTCGATCCCTATGACATTCAATCCGTTAACGCTTTACGTTTGTTGGATGGGTTGGACAAAATGCGGGTTACCTTTGCTGATGTAAATGATGCCGATGGAAGGCCACTGGGCAGAATATTACTGCGGTTGGATGAAGAGGATGCGGATGCCTTAGAACCCTATGTGTTGGAGCTGGCCGAACGTGCTATGCGAACCTTCACTGAGCGATATGACTTTCGTTTGCAGAAACCCATGGTCGTAGAGCTTTATCACGACCATGATGACTTTGGGGTTCGCACGGTGAGCACACCTGGCATTGGTTTACTGGGTGTGACCTTTGGTTATCTCACCGCCATGGATAGCCCAAAGGCCAGGCCGCCTGGCGAGTTTCACTGGGGCAGCACCTTGTGGCATGAGATCGCTCACGTTTTCACCTTAGAGGCCACCAATCATTTACTGCCGCGTTGGATGAGTGAAGGTTTATCAGTTTATGAAGAATGGAACACTGGCCCTTTGCAGGAACGCATGGTGTCTTTTCCTGTTCTCGAAGCCATTCGCGATAACACACTGCTGCCGATTAAGAGTTTGGATTTAGGTTTTGTGCGGCCCACGTACTCAGGTCAGGTTCAAGTGTCTTATGCGCAGGCTGGGCTTCTGTGTGATTTTATTGCTGCACGATTTGGGCATGAGGCCTTGCAGTCCTTGGTGAAATCGTTCGCTAAAAATCAACCCTTGGAAGACGCATTGCTTGATGCTGTTGGTATGAATTCTGAAGGCTTAGATAGAGCCTTTAATGAGCACTTGGAAGTGCGCTACGGGGAATTGGCACGTTCACTCGATGACTATTTACTGATTATGCGTGAGGCGCAACGTGCGGTCGACAACAAAGACTGGAATGCGGCGGTCCGGTTAGGTGAGGATCTGATCGATCGTTATCCGGAATACGTTGCCGCTGGGAGTGGTTATGATGTTTTGGACGTTGCCTATCTTGCGTTAAATGATAATCAAGCCGCACTAGATAACCGATGGCAATGGTTTCAATACGGTGGCCACAATCCTGAAGCACTTGCAAAGTTAATCCGTGTATTGCGATTGAACGATCGAGCTGACGATGCCATTGATGTGATGAAGGCATTGAATTGGGTTATGCCTTATGGCGCTCAAGAACATGCTTGGTTAGGCGAGCATTACTTGGAACAATCGGATGCGCAGGGCGCTTTTCGTGAATTTAACGCCTTGTTAGCGATTTCTGATACTAACCCCGCACAAGCGCACTTGGGCCGTGCGCGCGCTGCCATGATTACTGACAACACCGTGATGGCGCGTGAAGAAGTTTTATACGCTTTAGAGTTCTCCCCGTTTTATCGTCCAGCACAAAATTTGTTGCTGGACCTGCATACCGGAATTAATAATGACTGAGCATTCATCTATGAACGACGCAGCGGCTTCACGTGTGGCTGAATTTCGTGAAGTTACGCAGCAGTTGCGTACTGAAATCGGTCAAGTCATTGTTGGGCAAGATCATGTGGTTGAGCACTTACTCATCACCTTGTTTGTTGGTGGACACTGCTTGGTTACCGGCATGCCCGGCACGGCTAAAACGCTGTTAGTGCGTACCTTAGCCGATGCCTTGGGTTTGCAATTTAATCGCATACAATTCACACCCGACTTAATGCCGACTGATATCACCGGCACAGACATTATTGAAGATGATGAAAACGGGCAACGCCAATGGCGTTTTGTTCCAGGGCCCATTTTCACTAATGTGTTGTTAGCAGATGAGATTAACCGCACCCCTCCGAAAACCCAGGCGGCATTGCTTGAAGCCATGCAAGAGTACTCGGCCACCGTCCGCGGGCAAAGACACACCATCGCCAAGCCTTTTTTCGTGTTGGCCACCCAAAACCCACTCGAACTTGAAGGCACCTACCCATTGCCTGAGGCCCAGTTAGATCGATTCCTATTTAACATCTTGCTCGATTACTTGCCATTAGAGGATGAACTCAAGGTCGTGGAACGTTTTACCTCAGATACCCCCCCAATCAACGTACAAGCCTGCACCAACGCGGCACAAATATTGGCGTTTCAGCAATTAGTGCGACAAGTTCCGGTTTCAGAGTCTGTTGGTCGCTATGCGGTGCAGTTGGTTCGTGGCACCCGACCCCAAGATCCGGCGGCGCCTGAGGAAGTTAAGCGCTATGTGAAGTTTGGTGCGTCCGTTCGTGCGGCTTTGTTCATAACGCTGGCGGCGAAGGCCCGAGCGCTAATGGAAGGTCGTTACCATGTCACCAATGATGACATTGATGCCTTAGCGGCTCCAGTCCTACGTCACCGAGTGATGGTGAATTACTTCGCTGAAGCCGATGGATTAACCATCGATGATGTGTTAAGTAAGCTAGTCACGGCCCGAGCCGCGGCCTAGACATATGGCTGCACGCGTCGCGACAGAATCGTTTCTACAACCCAGTGTGCTAGCGCGTTTGGGATCACTGGAGCTGGTGGCGCGCGCTGTAGTTGAGGGTGCGTTGGTGGGTATGCATCGCTCGCCGAAGTTTGGCTTCAGTCAGGAATTTGCTGAATATCGAGCGTATAACGAAGGTGATGATTTACGATTTGTTGATTGGAACGTGTATGCGCGAACGGACCGAGCTTACATCAAACGTTTTCAAGGTGACACCAACACCCGAGTGACCGTCTTGCTAGATGCCAGCGCCTCTATGAATTTTGGTGAACCGGTTAGTAAATGGAAGTTAGCTCAATACCTTTGTGCATCGCTGGCTTATTTAGTTAAACGACAACACGATGCGTTTGCGCTCACGGTCTTTAACACAGACGTGGTCTCAGAGCTTCCACCCAGCGCCAATCCGGATGTTCTTCAACGCGTACTCGCTCACTTGCACGCCGCTACCCCCAGCGACGGTACAGATCTCGTGCGTTCATTGCACACCTTGTCGCAGCGCATCAGCCAGCGCGGGGTGGTCATACTGGTATCTGATTTGTACGCAGATTCTGATGAAATAATTCGTGCCATTCAACCCTTGGCCCACAGGGGGCAGGAATTGATTGTGTTCCATACCCTGGATCGTGAAGAATTAGAACCGAGCCAAACTCGCATCAGCGCACTGAAAGATCTGGAGTCTGATGAAAAAATTGTTGTAGCACCTGAATTTTTGGCCCAAGCGTACCGTAAGAAAATCAACGCTCACTGTGAAGCGATTGAAACCAGTTGCCAAAGATTGGGTGCGGATTATGTTCGTGTCATGACCGATGAGCCTTTGGACGGGGTGTTGCACGCTTATTTGCGTCGGCGTGAGACTCAGCCGTCATGAATTTCTTATTCCCTGTCTTTCTAGCTGGACTTTTCGGGCTGCTGCTGCCTTGGGTTTTGCATCGGTTTAATCGCGAAACACCCCCAGAAAGCCCATTTCCCTCCACTCGTTTTTTAGAAGCGACGCGTGTGCCTATCTCACGGAAGAAACGATTGCGTCATTTAGGCTTATTAAGTTTGCGGGCTTTATTTTTGTTAGCGGCGTGCTTGTTGTTTGCGCAACCTTATTGTTCAACGGATAAAAATCGCGCTGGCGCACAGAGTAATACGTTTGTAGTCATAGATCGCTCTGCATCGATGCTTGCGGGTGAGCGATGGTCTGCCGCTGTTGATAAAGCATCGGATGCGTTGAACGCTAGTGGTTCAAATCAACTGGCAGATGCTTCACAAAATCCTGTGCAGCTGTTTGACCTAACATCACAGCTTACCGCGCACGCGAGTTTGTCATCGAATTTGACAGAAGCCAAAGCAGCGCTTTTATCTTTAGAACCGTCTTATGAAAAAGCGCAGTATGGTTTAATGATGCAGCAGTTAGATGCGCTAGCCTCAAAAGAGACACTGCCTGTTGATGTGGTGTTCATTACTGATGCGCAAAAATCAAATTTGCCGTTGCAGCGTCGTTTGCTACGAACACAACACATTCGTAATTTTTCTATAGAGCAGGTGGGTGCGCAGGAGAAAAACTTGGCTGTTAAGGGCAGTGCTAGCTCAATCGATGGGGTCAATGCGCAAGTTTCCGCGCAAGTTTTGTTCAGCCAAGCGGCCGATTCGCCAACACAGGATTCCGATCCAGCGCGGATAAGCTTGCAGATCGGCGCAGGGGAACAAATTTTATCAACCCGTGATATCGACGCCCTGTCAAACCAGACCGTGACAGTGGTGGTAGACGATCTTATCCTACCCAGTGCTGAAACGACGCATCTTACTGTGCGTGCTTTTACGGAAGAGGGTGATGATTTAGCCGTGGACAGTATTGTTGACGTTCCGCTACGAAATGCACAACCGATCGTGGTGGGTATGAGGGCATTCAATATGAAAGTCCCGGAAGCTGCGTCATTGTTTCTGCGCACCGCGCTATCGACAGATTCATTGGCGCGTGTGGTGTCGCTGTCTGGAAATGAAGCGAGTGCGGCAACCAACCATTGGATTGTGTTTGTTCCTTATGCCGACAATGAGCAAATAATCCTTCCCGAAGAAGTGACTCAATTTGTGCAAAGCGGTGGAAACGTCATGATGGTGTTGCAACCTGGAATGGAAGAGTCTGCTGGCACGCCCACAGAATCCGATTACATTGGTTCAGTGGATGTTGCGCATCCGTTAGCATTGGGCGAATTGGATTGGCAAGAAGCGCGAATTTATTCTCCAATGACCCTTGCACTCAGTGAACTTGATCGTGTGCTAATGCGTACTGGGCAAGGTTTGCCCTATATGATCGAACGATCAGTGAATGAAAGAGTCAGCGCTGCCGATTCAATTAGCGGGCGACTACTTATCGTCGCGGATCCGCTTAACGGTGTGGTTTCTGATCTTCCATTGCAGTCTGCCTTTGTTGAATGGGTGGCACACGCAATACAATGGTTTGATGCCAGCAGCGCGTTTCCAGAGCAATTAAATGTTGGTGACAGTTTGGTTGTGCCAGCGAACGCGCAAGTTATGTCGCCGAGCCAAAAGCCGCTGAGAACCCTGGCAGAATCCAGTACGAGCAGTCGTTTGTCCTTTACGGAACCGGGCATCTACACCGTAGTGACGGGTTCTGCCGAACACCAAGTCATGGTAACGTTGCCTTGGGAGGAATCGAACCTTACCGTCATTGATGATGACTTCAAGCAGGCGTGGACTCTGGGAGAACTCGCTTACCCTGACAGTGATAAGGGCGGTGAAGCCGAGCTGAACTCTGCCGAATCTGCAAACCCTTCAGATGCAGCTTTAGATGCATCAGTACCTAAATCTGAGCAGTTGATACGCCAGCCTTGGTGGCCGTGGCTATTGCCACTGTTAGCACTCACTCTAGTAGCTGAATCGTTATTAGCAAATCGTCGATTGGCTGTGCGCCGGGACGGGCTGTAATGGGCGCAAAATCCATGAATGCATTTGAGCGTTACTTAGCATCGATTAGGCACAGAGAACAATTACGCCTACTCGTTAACTCGGTGCTCACAATCTTAGCTGTAGTGGTTCTCATTGTGGCTGTCACTACGTTGATTGGGGTTCAGCGCGGCTATACCGATCAGTTGGTGTGGGGTGCACGCGCGCTTGTCGTTATCTTGTCAGCCGTTTTGCTTTACACCTATGTCATTCGGCCATGGCGTTCGTTGTCACGAAATCAAGGCACCGCTTTGGTTGAAGAGGCTGATAGTGCGTTTGATGGTCGTGCTGAAACTTGGTTGAACACGGTTAATAAAACGCCCGAGCATCCGTTTCTGGACCCACTAGCTGACGATGCCATGCGGGTGGCTGAACGTGTTCCAAAACACAAAGTGGTTAGAACAGAAACTATTGCTTGGCCGATGGCCGGTGTGTTAGCGACGTGTTTAGCTTGTGTTGGTTTTGTGCAGTACGCTGACTTAGCTTGGAAGAATGGCGCATCCCATGTTCTGTTCGGTTGGGCAAAATCTGGATTAGTGGCACAACGCGATTTGCGTGTCGAACCGGGTAATACAGAAATTTTGTCCGGTGATGATTTGTCGATATCCGCCAGTTTGAGCGGCTTCACCCGTGAAAGTGTGTCTCTTGAAGTTAAGTATGCGGATGCCGATTGGCAAAGCACAGAAATTAACGCCACAACGCCCGATCAATTCGACTTCACCGTGTTTCGTATCACACAACCAATGCAATATCGAGTGTCGGCGAAGTATTTAGACAGTGAAACGTTCACCGTCTCTGTTGTGGAACCCGCTCGTCTAGAACGGATTAACGCAGAACTGGAATTCCCAGCATGGACTGGGCTTGAGCCGCGACAACGCCCGAACACGCGCAGCGTATCCGGTGTTAAAGACACAAAAGTAACCTTAACCTTTGAAACCGACTCACCTTTAAGTGATCCTGTTCTCGTTATGGGAGTGACCGAATTACCACTCACCGTTGAAGGCAATAGCGCCACGGTTACGTTCACCATAAACGACAACAGCAGCTATCAATTAAAAGATCGTTTGCTCAATCGCGAAGTGCCGATCAGCCCAGAACACCCCATTAATTTGCGTGGTGATAATCCGCCCAACGTAAAATTTATTATTCCAGGCAGGGACGTATCCTCCTCACCGATTGAGGAAGTACTTATTGGCCTTGAAGCTCGGGATGATTTTGGTGTTAAGTCCATTGAACTGCTGTATTCAGTTAACGCCGGTGATTGGCAGACGTTGTCACTGGGCACCGAGGCACTATCGGAACATGTGTTCTATTTGGAATCAATGGGCCCAGACGCATCCCCTTTGCAACCGGGTGATTTGATTACCTACTACGCCCGTGTGAAAGATCACGACCAGGTAGTTGAAACGGACATGTTGTTGATTGATGTTCGCCCATTCGTACGCCGATTCTCTCGTGAAAGTTCTGGCGGTGGAGGCGGTGGTGGCGGGCCAGGCAACGAAGGTTCTGATATTTCAAAGCGGCAGAAAGAAATCTTACTCGCCACTTGGAATTTACTTCGTGCTTCAGAGGCAGCAGGAGGTGATACTCGTGGTCAGCGCGACAACGCTTTGCTATTGGCTGAAATGCAGTCGCGTTTAGCAGAACAGGCCATCACACTCGCTGAGCGTTCCGAGGCCCGTTCGCTCACAAACCAAGGTGAATTAATTCGTGAATTCGTTGATTACTTGCGCGAAGCGGTTGAATCCATGGGCCCGTCTGCTGAAGCGCTGGAGGCCCTAACATTCAAAGAAGCTATTAATCCGCAACAGCGTGCATTGCAATTGTTGCAACGTGCGGAAGCGCTGTTCAATGATATTCGCATTAGCGAACAATCAGGCCAAGGCCAGGGCGGACAACAGCCCGGTCAGGATATGACCGAGATGTTCGAGTTGGAAATGGATCTTGAACGAAACCAATATGAGCAACAATCTCAACCCCGTCCTCCAGGCGAAGCACAAGCAGAGACTTTGGATGATGTTTTCGAAAAACTGGCTGAACTTGCACGGCGGCAACAAGAGTTAAGTGAAGAGGCTAAAAAGAATGGCTCGTTAACTCGTGAAGAACGGTGGCGTCAAGAGCAGCTTGCTCGAGAGATTGAGCAGCTGCAACGTGAATTGGAAACCATCGAGCAACAAAGTGGTGAGTCAAACAACGATCCATCCAGCGATAGTGGTTCACAAAGTGATTCGCAAGAAGGGCAGCAAAACAGTCAAGGAAACGAATCCTCGCAAGACAACGCAACGCAGCAACTGCGCGAACAACTCGAACAAGCACGTCAGTCGATGCAAGAAGCACTCGATGCTGCAAATCAGGATTCTGTATCGGATTCGTCTCAAGCCGGCGGAGAAAATTCGGAAAACAATCCTTCTGATGAAAATACAGAATCCATTGCGGGTGAGTCTGGCAATTCGCAGTCTGATTCGGCGAACGAAGGTGAGCTGGCAGAAGCGGATGCTTCTGGTGAGTCTGATGCCAGCAATGCAACAGATGAGGCAAATCGGGCGTTGCAAGAAGCCTTGAATGAACTGTCTGAAAACCGCGCCAAAGACTTACAAGAGCGCATCAATGAGGCAGTGAATGCTGCCGATTCCATTTTATCTGAGCAGCGTGAAACCGAGAACGCGGTGCGTGAAGCGGTTGAGAAGGCAGCCCAGGCGCGTGCGGCTGGGCGTTTTTCACAAGGCATGAGCCGTGATGAAGCCGCAGAATTATCGCGCAGGAAGCACGATCTGCAGAGAGCGTTGGAAGATGTTCGAAAAGATGTTGAAGTGTTAGAAGAGCGTTTTGCCGATTCAGCCCCTGAAACTGCAGAACTATTGGATGAAGCGAATCAAGCCCTTGAGGAAAGCCAAGCTGAACTGATGTTGGGTATTGCTGGCGATGGCATCCAAGACAGTGCTTTCGCCACGGTGCTCCCTGGGGAAAGTCTAGTTACAAATTCGTTGCGAAATTATCGTGATCGTTTAAGCGAAGCTTTAGACAGCGCCGCCAATGAATCCATCAATACAGCGTCTGAAGGTCAACAGCTGGCCGACGCTTTACAGCAATTGCGATCCATCAGACAACTATTAGAGAACCAACAAGGTCAACAAGG
>CALGLE010000005.1 GCA_937930305.1 uncultured Granulosicoccaceae bacterium
GGTCGGCGGTTCGATCCGGTGTGATTTAATTCGGGAGAGTAAGTCCAAACCGCCAATGGATTTAGATATATTTGGTGGAGCTAGGCGGGATCGAACGGGCAGGCCACCTGCGCTCGACCGTAGGTCGGCGGTTCGATCCGGTGTGATTTAATTCGGGAGAGTAAGTCCAAACCGCCAATGGATTTAGATATATTTGGTGGAGCTAGGCGGGATCGAACCGCCGACCTCTTGCGTGCCACGCAAGCGCTCTCCCAGCTGAGCTATAGCCCCACACGAGCGCGTAGATTACGGCTGTGCACTCATCCTGTCAAGCCAGAACTCATAAAGACTGGCAGTATTGAACAGCGGCCACTAATCGCTGCAGCACAGCTTCCCGGCCCATGATCGATAGTGTCTGGTCTAACGCAGGGGATGCCGTATTGCCAGTCACAGCCACACGCAGCGGCAAACCCACTTTTCCAAATCCCACATCCAGTTCTGTCACTGTTGATTGCAAGCAGGCATCAATGGCTTCAGGTGTGAACTCATCCAACTTCGCTAGGTTATCGTGCACGGCTTGCAACCGTGTGCCGGCGTCGGCTGAAAACTGTTTCTTAACCGCCTTCTCATCATATTCGGCCGGCGCTTGGTAGAACGGCATGGCGCCCTTTGCCATTTCTGCCAAGGTTTTCGCACGATCTCTAAGTAGGTCGGCAACAACAGCCACCTCTGGCCCACCGGTTGTATCGACGCCCGCTTTGATTAAGTGCTCACTCAGTCCCTCAGCTAGCGTCTCCGCAGAGGCGGATTGTAAATATTGCTGGTTGAGCCAATCGAGCTTCTTCACATCGAAAACCGCGCCGGACTTATTGACGTTATCGAGGCTGAACAGCTTTATCATTTCATCTTGCGAGAAGACTTCTTGGTCACCGTGTGACCAACCTAACCGTACAAGGTGATTTAACAAAGCATCTCGAAGGTAGCCATCTTCAGCGTACTGCATCACGCTCACAGCACCATGGCGCTTAGACATGCGTTTGCCGTCTTCTCCTAAAATCATGGGCAAATGCGCGAAAACTGGCAACTTAGCGCCTAGGGCATTAAAAATATTTATCTGCCGGGGTGTGTTATTCACATGATCATCACCACGAATGACGTGGGTAATTTCCATGTCCATATCATCAACAACGACACACAAGTTATAAGTGGGTGTGCCGTCAGAGCGCAAGATGACCAAATCATCCAGCTCGCTGTTCTCAACCGTGATGGGGCCTTTCACTGCATCTTCGATGACGACAGCACCCGAGGTTGGGTTTTTAAAACGAATGACGGGATCAATGCCTTCAGGTGGCGTATCGGAACGATCACGCCAATAGCCGTTATAACGTGGCTTCTCTTTCTTAGCCATCGCCGTCTCCCGCATGGCGGTTAATTCTTCTGGCGTGCAGTAACATCGATAGGCGTGGCCAGCATCCAACAACTGATTGACCACTTCTCGATAACGATCGAATCGTTGGGTTTGGAAAATCGGGCCTTCGTCGTAATCCAGGCCCATCCACTCCATGCTATCCATGATGACTTGCACCGCTTCCTCGGTGGAGCGTTCACGGTCAGTGTCTTCAATCCGCAAGACAAATTCACCGCCATTTTGGCGGGCAAAAAGGTAGTTGAACAACGCCGTTCGGGCACTGCCAATGTGCAGGTATCCGGTGGGGCTGGGAGGAAAACGAGTACGCACTTTAGTCATGCAGCAAAGTGTAGCACCCAACACCTTCAAGCTATACTGGTGGCCACCGGTAAACCCTGAACATCTCCATGTCCTCAACAGGCACACAACAACTCACTCGCCCGTGGTGGTTCTCCAGCGCGCGAACCAACGTGGGTCACGTGCGCCGAGCCAATGAAGACGCCTTTCTGGACGCTCGAGAGCAAGGCCTGTGGGTGGTAGCCGATGGCATGGGAGGTCACAGCCGAGGCGACTGGGCTAGCCAATCCATCATAGAAACGCTGCACGATTTCACCGCCAGCAAAAACGCCGAGCGAGATCTAGATGAAATCATTCAGCGCTTAGATGCCGCCAATCGGCAATGCCGATCAGAATCCGCCGGACAAGGCACCATGGGCAGCACCGTCGCGGCACTCTACATTTTTGGCACCGAGGCTTACGTCATTTGGGCTGGCGATAGCCGAATCTACCGCTATCGGGAACCCGATTTTGTGCAGCTCACCGATGATCATTCGCTGGTGCAAGAGTTGTATCGCTTGGGTGAATTAGAAGATGATGATTTAGATAACCACCCCTCATCAAATGTAATCACCCGGGCGGTTGGTGTGCACGACTCGTTAGAAACACAGGTGAGAAAAATATCAGTGCAACCCGGCGACCGCTATCTATTATGTAGCGACGGTTTGTTTAAGGATGTAGCCCCTGACGAGCTCAAAGAACGGATGATTCAATCTGGGCCGGATCAAGCGTTGGATGCGATGATGTCGCTGGCCTTACGCCGAGGCGGCACAGACAACATCACCGCTATTGTGGTGCAAATACCCGTAGCGGCGGCCGGTCCTTGGCCACCCCAATAAGGTTAATGCACTACTGATTCCGCATCCGTTCCATCGTCAGTCACCTCATCCGCCGTTTCAGTTTTAGTAAACGCTAACCCACCGCTGCTTACCGAAACATGCACTTTGTCACCCGGCAGAAAATCCCCGGCCAGTAACCGCTGTGCCAATGGGTTTTCAACTTGCTGCTGGATCTCACGCTTTAACGGCCGAGCCCCGTACACCGGATCAAACCCAGCTTTGCCAATTCGATCGAGCGCTGCATCGCTGACCACCAAATCCAGTTCACGCGTCGCCAATCGTTTAGCCAAACGTTTCATTTGAATTCCGCAAATTAAACGGATGTGTTCAGCTGCTAATGGACGGAACACCACAGTCTCATCGATTCGATTGACAAACTCTGGCCGAAAATGCGTACCCACAATATCCATAACCGCAGACTTCATTTCAGCGTATTGATCAACACCGGACTTCTCTTGAATGACGTGGCTACCTAAGTTCGATGTCATCACAATGACCGCGTTTCGGAAATCCACCGTGCGCCCTTGCCCATCAGTTAAACGACCATCATCCAATACTTGCAACAAGATGTTAAACACATCAGGGTGAGCTTTCTCCACCTCATCCAACAAAATCACCGAATAGGGTTTTCTACGGATACTTTCAGTCAGATACCCGCCCTCTTCGTAACCCACATAACCTGGCGGTGCACCAATTAAACGCGCAACCGAGTGCTTTTCCATAAACTCCGACATATCTACACGCACCAGTGCATCGTCATCATCGAAAAGAAAATGAGCTAAGGCTTTGGTTAATTCTGTTTTACCCACACCGGTTGGGCCCAAAAATAGGAAAGAACCAATGGGGCGATTTGGGTCACTTAATCCCGCACGGGACCGACGCACAGCGTCAGACACAGCTTCTACCGCTTCAGCTTGGCCGATGACTCGTTTACCCAGTTCATCTTCCATACGCAATAACTTATCGCGCTCGCCTTCCATCATTTTACTGACCGGAATTCCCGTCCACTTCGAAACAACATCAGCAATTTCATCGCTGGTTACATTGTTTCTCAGTAACTGCATATCTTCTTCGTCAGCATGCTCCAAAGCTTCTTCCAACTGTTTTTCAAGCTCTGGAATTTTGCCGTATTGCAGCTCTGACATACGGGCCAGATCCCCACCACGACGTGCCGTCTCAAAATCCAACCGCACACGTTCCAGTTCCTCTTTTACCGAGGTCGCCCCTTGAACAGAAGCTTTTTCAGACAGCCAGATCTCTTCCAAGTCCGCGTAGTCTTTTTCAACTTCCGCAATGCTGGCGTCCAAGTCTTGCAAGCGGCGTATCGACGCATCATCGGTTTCTTTCGCCAAGGCCTCACGTTCAATTTTTAATTGAATCACTCGTCGTTCCAGCCGATCCAATTCTTCGGGCTTGGAGTCAATCTCCATGCGAATGTGCGAAGCGGCTTCATCGATTAAGTCAATTGCCTTATCAGGCAACTGCCGATCGCTGATGTAGCGATTTGATAAGGTCGCTGCAGCGACGATAGCAGGATCGGTGATTTCCACGCCATGGTGTACTTCATAGCGTTCCTTCAAGCCCCGAAGGATTGCTATGGTGTGCTCTACCGTTGGTTCATCCACAATGATTTTTTGGAAGCGGCGCTCGAGTGCAGCATCTTTTTCAACATACTGCCGATACTCATCTAACGTGGTTGCACCGATGCAATGCAGTTCCCCACGAGCTAATGCAGGCTTTAACATGTTGCCAGCGTCCATTGCACCGTCCGCTTTTCCAGCGCCTACCATGGTGTGAATTTCATCAATAAACAAAATGATTTGCCCTTCCTGTTTGGCTAAATCATTCAACACCGCTTTTAAGCGCTCTTCAAATTCACCTCGAAACTTGGCGCCCGCGATGAGCGCACCCATATCCAGCGACAACACACGCTTATTGCGAACGCCTTCCGGCACTTCACCATCAACGATACGTTGTGCCAAGCCTTCAACAATGGCGGTTTTACCCACCCCGGGCTCACCAATGATCACAGGATTGTTTTTCGTTCGCCGTTGCAACACTTGAATGGCGCGACGAATTTCATCATCACGCCCAATGACGGGATCAATTTTTCCTTGCTCTGCACGTTCGGTTAAATCAATGGTGTACTTTTCTAATGCTTGCCGTTGATCTTCCGCGTTTGGATCATTGATTGGGTCACTGCCGTGTACATCGGTTATGGTTTTTTGCACTGCCGCCAAATTAGCGCCATGTTTAGTGAGGGCTTTTGCAACGGGCTCTTTACCCTCTTCTAACAACGCCAATATGAACAACTCGGAAGAGATGTATTGATCGCCACGCATTTGTGACAGCTTATCGGTTAAGTTCAGTAATCGATTTAAAGCATTCGATACATGCAGCTGACCGCCACTGCCCTGTACGGATGCCATGGAATCGAGTTGCTGCGTGAGCGCAGAACGTAAGCCATTCACATTCACACCAGACTGAGCCAGCAAAGGGCGAACACCACTGCCGTCCTGATCAAGGAACGCCAACATTAAATGTGCAGGCTCGATGAACTGGTGATCGCGGCCCACGGCCATCGATTGCGCATCTTGCAACGCCAGTTGAAATTTACTAGTGAGTTTATCCATCCGCATGATTAAGTTCTCCGTCTACGGACTAAAGCTAATTGAATGCATCAAAAGTAATGCTGACTTGCATCAATTCAAGAGCGGTAATTGAGCGTCGTTCTACCTTTCTAACCATGCGATCAAGGCCATCCGACCACTTCGTGCACCATCACGTCTATATGAATGAAAGCGCTGCACATCACTCATCGTGCACCAATGCCCACCACCGATGGAAACAGCCATCGGTGCTTGAGAATTTTTTTGACGCATTGCCCAAGAGCGCTGGATGATGTGGTGAGCCAAGCCATAAATATCCGCCAGCAGCTTATCCGAGTTGACAGGGTGTGGTTTGAAACAAGCGTGTTGTGCATCATCAGCTGACACAAACGCCTGTCTGACTTCAGGTCCCACTTCAAATTTTTCCGGACCGATGGCAGGGCCTAACCAGGCATGCAGCGGCTCATTAATTGAGAACTTGTCCAAGCAAGCCTCCAGCACCCCATTCGCCAACCCTTTCCAACCCGCGTGAGCCACAGCGAGCTTTGTGCCAGAGCCATTTGTGAACACAACTGGCAAACAATCGGCGGTTACCACACACAGCACTTCGTTCGGTTGATCAGTAAACGCAGCATCTGCCTCTTCCGGCTGGGCATCGGCTTGGGCATTGGAAGGGGCTACTTCTTCCGGTAAATGCAGAACGCGGCGCCCATGAACCTGATTTAACCAGTGAGGTTCGGCTGGAATGGATTCGGAAACCATCAACAACTGCCGATTTTCACGCACGGCCTGTGGGTTATCCTTTACATGCAAACCCAAGTTTAAAGAATCATACGGCGGCAGACTGACCCCACCTAAGCGTGTGGTATTGAACGCACGTACATGGCTGGGCGCAGCCCAATCGGGGGTAAGCGTCTCTATTGAGCTAACCAACGTAGCTGACTCGATCACTGTCATCTGGGCCATCAACCAAAGCCTGCAGCTGGGACACGAGTTGATGCATGTCCTGAGGTAATGCGGCTTCAAATCGCACCGGATCATCCGTTTCTGGGTGGTTAAACCCCAGCTCTTTTGCGTGCAACGCTTGCCGTTTGAAGCGATCAGTGATGTCGCGCACCGGCTCCGGTAATCTTTGTAATGCCCTGCCGTGTTGGTATACACCATCACCAATCAACGGAAAACCTAAGTGCGTCATATGCACGCGAATTTGATGAGTGCGACCGGTTTCAAGCTGAACACGCACCAAGGCACAGCCGGGGTAGCGTTCTAACACCGAGAAATGCGTAACCGCGCGTTTCCCGTTCCCCACAACAGCCATTCGTTGCCGATTCTTTGGATGACGCCCAATCGGCTCATCTACCGTGTCCTCTTGCGGCGGTTCCCCCGCCACAACGGCGTAATAAATGCGGGATACGCTGCGCGCCTGCAGTTGCCGAACTAAATGGGTGTGGGCTTCTAATGATCTTGCCACCACGCAAAGTCCCGTGGTGTCTTTGTCCAGTCGATGAACCACACCCGCCCGTGGCACTCCCGCCAAACCTGCGTCTAGGTGCAACAAACCGTTCATCACCGTGCCATGACGATTCCCCGGCGCAGGATGCATCACCAAGTCCGCTTGCTTATTCAGCACCAGCACTGATGTATCTTGATGTATCAATTCTAAAGGCACATCTTCCGCTTCAATGGACAGCTCGCCTTCCGCCAATGACTCCTCAAAGGTTGATCGAAGCACATCCTCCGGCAGCTCCAAAACCACCCGTTCTGCACCCATCACCCGGGATTTACCGGGCTTTTGCTCTCCATTGACCGCGATGAAGCCCTTTTTTAGCCAGCTGGAAAGCCGCGAGCGCGAATATTGCGGGAATAGTTTCGCGATTGCGGCATCCAATCGCTCACCGGCCCAATCAATCGGAATGGTGGCACAAAGGTCATCTGGCTTAGCCGGATCATTCGCTATACTCATATCCCTATGATACGTCTTAACACCACCCGATATCGCCGATGGCTGACAACGTTCTTCGTCGTGTCCTCATTGATCCTCACTGCTTGCGCCTCATCTGGTGGCGGCGGAACCAATAGCGGAGATACGCCAGAAGGGTTATACGGCGCCGCCAAACGTGCGCTGACCCGCGGTGATTACCTAACAGCAATTGATTTATTTGAATCTTTGGGCGCGCAATTTCCATTTGGAACTTACACGCAAAAAGCCCAGCTGGAGGTCACCTACGCTTATTACAAGCAAGACGAATACGACAATGCCATCGCAGCCGCCGATCGATATATAAAACTGTACCCGCGCGACGAAACCGTCGACTACGCCATGTACATGAAAGGCTTATCAAATTTCAGTCGAGGCGGCTCCCCCATGGAGCGCTTCTTCCCGCGTAAATTAGCCTATGTTGATCAAAACTGGTTGCGCTCAGCCTATGTAGAATTCGACTCATTAGTACGGCGATACCCCGACAGCCAATACGCCGAAGATGCCATCGAACGAATGTCATACTTACGCGATGAAATGGCCCGACATGAATTAATCACAGCTCGCTACTACTACAACCGAGGCGCAATGGTGGCCAGCGTGAATCGGGTGATCTATCTACTAGAACACTTTAAAGATTCCAAGCATGTGCCCAACGCGTTGGCCTTGATGGCTTCAGCTCAAAAGTCCCTCGGGCAATTGGACTTATTTGAAGATACGCTGCGCGTATTATCAGAAACCGACCCAGAACACCCGGCACTAGCGCGTTTGTAGGGGTTTCCTCATTGAATCGAGCCTCGTAGCCTAGGCCCTGAATTTAACGCCAATGCCCGTTCTTGCTTATGCTTAATGTGAATCAGTTCCCAGAACTGCGCCTACTACGCTCCACCTAGAGACTGAGCGTCTCTATATAAGGTGTTGGGGAGCAAATCTTGCTCCGACGCGTGTGATATGCACGAATCCAACCCCAAAACTCAGACTAAGCTGCGTTCGCCGTACACGCCCGATTGGCCAGTCATGCGGTTGATGAACAGCTACCGATTGGTGGTGGTGTTTGCATTGGCTGCGGTTTACTACCTGGTTTGGGGTCAGCAATCGCTAGGCCAAAGGTCCGCCGGGCTGTTTGAATTCACACTCTTTGCTTACTGCGCGTTGGTATTGGTGTCGATCTATTTAGAAAGGCGGTGTTGGCCCAGCGTGAACACACTGTTCTACTTACAAAACTATCTCGATATTTTGTGTATCGTGAGTTTGATGTACGCCAGTGGGGGCGTGCAGAGTGGATTAGGGCCGCTGCTGCTCATCAACATCGCCTTATTGAGCCAGCTAACAACCACTCGCCACGCTTTACTGTTTGCAGCCATCGCCACCTCCACCGTCTTGTCTGCCGAGATGTTTGCCGGTTTGCTGTACGGGCGCTGGGCAACCGCCTTTGAGAAAACAGCCCTACTGGGTATGTTGTTATTCTCGGTTGCCTGGTTGGTCACGGTACCTTTACGTCGATTACTCGATCGGCAAGTCACACAACCCACAAAGAATCGCGCCGCGTTAGACGCACAAGAAATCGCCACGCTAAATGAAGAGATCATTCGAGAGTTGGATTCTGGCGTACTGGTACTGAACGCACAAAATCAAGTCGTGATGATTAACGACATGGCCAGAACCCTTCTGGGCACAGAATTTACCGAGCTCCCGATTCATCTGGGCCGCCTATGCCCAGAGTTGATGGAAAATTTGGAACACAGCATTATGAGACCGAATTCTGGTGTGCAGGCATTCAACGTTGCCTCAACTAATCAGGACATACTGCCGAAGTTCACCCCACTCTCTACCGGTGGTGCATTGATTCGCATTGATGATCACTCGGCCATTCGCCAACAGTTTCAACAACTAAAGATGGCGTCATTGGGGCGACTATCCGCCAGCATCGCGCACGAAATTCGTAATCCACTCAGTGCCATCTCCCATGCCACACAGTTGCTGCAGGAATCTGAAACCAAAGACACCGTAGATCAACAGCTGCTGGCCATTGCTCATAAAAACACTGATCGTATCAACCGAATCATTGAAGATATCCTGCAATTATCGAATCGACAAAAAATTCGTCGCGATACATTAGATATATCCCACGCTCTGAAAGATTTCTGTCATCGCTTTGAGGGTGAAAGTTTACGCCCTGGCTCCTCGATTGAAATGAATGTAGACCCTGGCCTCGTAGCCGTGTTCGACCCTCACCATTTGGACCAAGTCCTTTGGAATGTTTGTTCGAACGCATTGCATCACAACAAGACCATAGACATTGCAATCCAAATAAACGCATTTCAGGAATCCCCCAACCACACCATCATCGATATCACCGATAACGGCCGTGGTATTGCCGATTTGGATCGACAGAAACTGTTTGAGCCCTTTTATTCTACGCATCACGAAGGATGCGGCTTAGGGCTTTATATCATTCGGGAGTTGTGCGAACTGAATAAAGCTGAAATCCACTGTGTGGATTCTAAAGAAGGCGCACACTTTAGAATCACGCTGGCCAAAGCCCAGCAGATGGCAGCGTAAACATGACAGCGACTGCCTTAATTATCGATGATGAAGCCGACATTCGCGAATTGATCGCCATGACGTTGTCTCGCATGGGCCTAGAATTTCATACTGCAGCAAACTTAGACGAGGCTCGCAACTTACTCAATACCTACGAGTTTGATCTGTGCTTAACCGACATGAAACTGCCCGATGGCAACGGTGTTGAGTTTGTTCGATACATACAATCAACACACCCGGATACCCCAGTAGCTGTAATAACAGCTCACGGAAATATGGAAGCCGCCGTGGAAGCCATGAAAAACGGGGCTTACGACTTTGTGTCCAAACCCGTGGACATTAACCAATTAAGAAAGCTGGTCACTCATGCAGTCGCATCGACTTCTAAATCAAAAGCGGCCAATGACAATCAGAACACCGGAATTGAAAATACTACTGATGGCGCTACGAATTCTGAATTGGCTGATTTAAGCCCTGTACCGTCTGATCTGATGTCATCGTTAGAAAGCCTGTCTCACCAGAAATCATTATCGAAACACGCAGCGATTGACGGTAGCAAACTAGACAATCACCACACCGGCACGCAATTGATTGGTGAATCAGAGGCAGTCCATGAACTTCGCGGACTAATTGACAAAGTCTCACGTACTAATGCTCCGATCTGGATCACTGGAGAATCTGGAACCGGTAAAGAACTGATAGCTCGGTTAATCCATGAGAGGGGCCCAAGACACGACAAGCCGTTTGTAGCTGTTAACTGTGGTGCTATTCCAGCCAATCTGATGGAGAGTGAACTCTTCGGTCATAAAAAAGGCAGCTTCACAGGCGCGACCAATGATCACGACGGTTTATTTATGCAAGCCGATGGTGGCACCCTATTTTTGGATGAAGTGGCAGAACTACCCTTGCACATGCAGGTGAAATTACTTCGCGCTATTCAAGAACGATCTATACGGCCTGTTGGTGGACAACAAGAAAGCACCGTGGATGTTCGCATCCTAAGTGCCAGCCATATCGACTTGGCCGAAGAAGTTGATGCAGGAAGGTTTAGGCACGACTTATATTACAGACTAAACGTTATCTCGCTTCGCTCACCTAGCCTGCGCGATAGGCCAGGAGACATACCATTATTAGTTAATTACCTATTAAACAAACTGCGCTTGAATGTGAGTCAACAGCAGATTCAAATAGATGAAGCGGCACTGGATAAACTTTGTAATTATGCGTTTCCTGGAAATGTTCGAGAGTTAGAGAATATTCTTGAGCGAGCAACCACGATGATGGAACACGATTTAATTCAGCTTGATGATATCCACCTACCAAACCAAGACTGCTCTCACCCATCATCAAACACAACAAGCAAGTTAGCAAACCGATCAAAGTCCAACACCAAAATCGAGCAGTCTGATGCAAACGATCGCGAACGCATTATTAATGCCCTGAATGAAACTCGGTGGAACAGAAAAGCGGCAGCGGAAAACTTAGGATTAACCTATAGACAACTGCGTTATCGCATACAGCAATTGGGCATTGACAAAGCCAGCTGATAATTCTGGCGTGAGAAAGTTGAATTAAACACACTTTGTCATCCCGGTGACAAATGCATTGTCACATAGTGACAAAGTGACACGAGGCTAGTGTGAAGAGCTTCAAATGACACATTTCTGAAACGTTATTAAGTTATTGTTTTTTAAGACAATACTAACTTTTTTTTCGCTAACAGCCCAATGGCACGCGCCCTGCACTTAACCCTTTGTCACCACGGACGATAACTACAACGTGGATCGCTTGACAACGTTCTACATAAATTTAATCTCTGGAGAAGACCAACAATGGTTAAGACTCAAAAAGGTTTTACATTAATCGAATTGATGATCGTTATTGCTATCATCGGTATTTTGGCAGCTGTAGCTGTTCCTCAGTACGGTCAGTACACTAAGCGTGCTAAGTTCGCTGAAGTAGTATCTGCAACTGCTCCTCTTAAGACTGGTATCGAAGTTTGTGTTCAAGAAAACCAAGCCTTAGGTTCTTGCGATACTTTCGACGAAATTGGTGTTACTAAAGCTTCTGTTGAAGTCGGTGCTAACGTTAACACAGCTGAAATAACTGCCAGTACTGCTGTAGTTACAATGACTGCTGTAGCAGCGTTGAACGATGCTACTTACATTGCAACTCCAACTTATGACAATGCTGCAAACACTTTAGTTTGGGCCATCACTGGCACATGTAAAGCGGCTGCTACAAAGTACTGCTAAGTCATAGTTTTTAAGCTAGAAAAAGAAAAGGCGCTCTTGCTGTTCTAGAGCGCCTTTTTTCAATGAACAATTTGATTATCAGAGAAATCTAATGACTAGAATAGACGAATCATCTAGAGGTTTTACTTTGATTGAAATGATGATCGTCATTGCTATAATCGGAATTCTTGCCGCGGTAGCAGTACCTCAGTATTCTATTTACACAAAGCGCGCAAAATTCTCAGAATTAAAGCTATCTGTTTTTCCTGTAAAACTCGCCGTAATCGAATGTTATGGTGCATCCGCTGGCTCTTCGGTTTGCAACAGCTCTGCTGATTCACCATCGATACCAGGCCAAGTCACAACAGCTTTACTAGAGAGCGCTGCAGGCCCGAATTCAATTAATTCTCTTACCTTAACAAATGTTAGTGGTAGTCCACGAATCACCGTGATTCCTAATAGTGGTAATGGATTTGAAGCCTCAGATACTTATGAGCTAACGGGACAAGTAGAAACGCAAGCCAATGGAAGTATTTACTTAACAACCTGGACTGACGGCGGAGGCGGTTGTTCGAAAGGTTATTGCTAAATGTAATTCCAAAATCAAGCAAATAGTCAGTCTGTGTTCGATAAATGTCGCTTTAAATTGATCGTGCTTTCATCACATATCAATCCAAAACCAGTCAGATCAACTTCTGCTATAGATAAATCAACACCAAATTTGAAATAACGTTTCATACCAATGTGAAACTGCGCACAGAACCGGTTTCACTCAATCGTTCCATTTCGATAACTCGATGTCTTGAATTAATAGCATCTGCTGGTATTTCTTCAATTTCCCCATCTCAGCTCGATTAGTGCTTATTAGCGCTTTTTTCCCACGAACGCTTTAGCAATATTCACTTCTGCCGATTACATGCCCAATAGTATGAATATACTGGTAAGGGTAAGTCAGTGAGCGAAACCAACACAACAAACACATCCCTAAACGGATTGGCTCGACAGCTTATTGCCCATGGGGTGATCACTGAAGAGACGGCGACTCAAACAACTGTTGATGCGGAGGCCGCTAAGAAGACGTTTCTTGCCGTCCTGGCTGAAAACTCGGACGTCAACTCATTAAACGTTGCCCAAACGATTGGTGCAGACTTCGGCCTCCCTACTTTCGATTTATCCAGGATCGACTCTGAGAGCCTTCCAACTGAGTTTATTTCTGAAGAGCTACTGCAGACTCTGAATGCAGTTCCCATCATGCGACGCGGATCAAAGCTCTTTATCGCAATATCAGATCCAACGAATAACGAGCCTTTGGATAAGTATAAGTTTACGTCAGGCTTGAGCGTTGAGGCTATCGTTGTCGAAGAACACAAATTGAATGAGCTTAGGGCAAAAGCACTGGATGGCAGTACTGCTCTCTCAGATGGTCTCGATGAAAGCTTTGACTTGGATATAGACAACCCAGAAGATTCTAAAGATGATGACGATGGATCTGATGTTGAAGACACACCGGTAGTTCGGTTCGTCAATAAAGTTCTTCTCGATGCCATTAAACGTGGTGCTTCAGATATTCATGTTGAACCGTACGAAAAAATATTCCGAATCCGATATCGAGTTGATGGTGTTCTTGAAGAAGTTGCAAATCCTCCATTAAATATGGCGGGTCGGTTAACTTCACGTTTGAAAGTCATGTCCCGAATGGACATCTCCGAAAGGCGTGTACCTCAAGATGGCCGAATTAAGCTAAAACTATCAAAAACAAAAGCCATTGATTTCCGAGTTAACACTTGCCCAACATTGTTTGGCGAGAAAACGGTACTGCGTATTTTAGATCCAAGTAGTGCCCAATTAGGCATCGATATGCTGGGGTATGAACCAGATCAGAAAGACCTTTATATGGACGCACTGTCTAATCCATATGGCATGATCTTAGTTACAGGCCCTACCGGATCAGGTAAAACCGTATCTCTTTACACAGGGTTGAACATATTAAACGAGCCTGGCACCAACATTTCAACTGCCGAAGACCCTGCCGAAATAAACTTAGCAGGTATCAATCAAGTGAATGTAAATCCGAAAGCGGGATTAACCTTCGCTGAAGCGCTCAAATCATTTTTACGTCAAGATCCAGACGTTATCATGGTGGGTGAGATACGAGACCTAGAAACTGCAAGCATTGCAATCAAAGCAGCACAAACAGGTCACTTAGTTCTATCCACACTTCATACGAACGATGCACCACAAACAATTTCTCGTTTGATAAATATGGGGATACCCGCGTTTAATATTGCATCTGCAGTTAGTTTGATAATTGCGCAGCGCTTAGGTCGAAGGCTTTGTGAGAATTGTAAAGAACTCGACGATCTTCCAAGAGAGACCTTGCTAGATGAGGGATTCAAAGAAGAAGACCTTGACGGGTTAGAAATATACAAGCCGGTAGGATGCAATAAATGCAATAAAGGCTACAAAGGCCGAGTTGGTATCTACCAAGTATTAAAACTCAGTGAAGCCATGGGCCGTATTATCATGGAAGGAGGCAATGCATTGGATGTTGCTGAGCAAGCACAAAAAGAAGAAATTAACGATCTTCGCCAATCAGCCCTAATAAAAATCAAGCAAGGCATTCTGAGTCTCGAAGAAGCCAATCGCGTAACCAAGGAATAATAAACTCATGGCTACCGCAGCTGCTAAAAAGAACAGCACCATTTTATATGAGTGGGAAGGCAAAGACTCTAAAGGCAACAAGCAAAGGGGTATGGTTTCAAGCCCCAGCGCAGATTTAGTAAAAGCTAAATTGCGTCGACAGGGTATTATTCCCAGTAAGGTTAAGAAAAAGAAAGCCGGTGGTGGAAGAGGCAAAAAGATAGAGCCTGGCGATATCGCTATTTTCGCCCGACAGCTCACTACGATGATGGGTGCTGGTGTTCCCATGGTTCAGTCGTTTGAAATCGTGGCGAACGGCATGGAAAATAAATCCATGCGCGACATGGTGAATGGCATAAAAAGCGAGGTCGAGTCGGGTAGTAATCTTACCGGTGCGCTTCGAAAATACCCTGACCAGTTTGACAATCTATTTTGCAGTTTGGTGGAAGCGGGTGAACAGTCGGGTACGCTCGAAACGCTGCTCGGAGAGATCGCAGATTATAAAGAGAAATCTGAATCATTAAAGAAGAAAATAAAGAAAGCCATGTTCTACCCTGTGGCGGTTTTAATCGTCGCTTTTATCGTAACGGCGATCTTGCTTATCTTCGTTGTTCCCCAGTTTGAGGCCTTGTTCGAAGGTATGGGCGGTGATTTACCCGCGTTTACACGAATGATCGTTAATGCGTCTGAGTTTATGCAAGCTTGGTGGTGGGTTGCACTGGGTGGAATCATCGCCATTGTTGTAACGTTCAAGCAAGTAAAAAAACGCAGCGTGGCATTCTCTCAATTTCTTGATCGAGTCATGCTGAAAGCACCCGTATTCGGGGACATTATCCACAAGTCAGCTACCGCCCGTTTCGCAAGAACGCTCGCCACGATGTCTAGCGCTGGCGTGCCTTTGGTTGAAGCGATGGATTCAGTAGCAGGGACTGCGGGTAACTCGGTATTCGAAAAAGCCATCCATAAGATGAAGGAAGAAGCATCGACCGGTCAACGGCTTACCCAATCTATCGAAAACTCTGGCCTATTCTCCAACATGGTGACTCAAATGGTTGCCATCGGTGAAGAATCGGGCTCTATCGATGACATGTTGGCCAAAGTGGCGGACTACTACGAAGAAGAAGTGGACAACGCCGTTGATGCGATGACCAGTTTGATGGAGCCGATGATCATGGCTTTTCTCGGTGTGGTTATTGGTGGCCTAGTAGTTGGTATGTATCTGCCAATCTTTAAGATGGGTGATGCGTTCTGATATAGTCGCGAACTTTTACGGAAAAAGCTCGAAACCATGAGCGCACTAATTGAGCTATTTAACGACAACGCTGTAGTCTTCTACGGCGTTGTCGCGTTTCTGGCACTGGTTGTTGGCAGTTTCTTGAATGTGGTTATCCACCGACTGCCCATCATGATGGAGCGCTCGTGGCAACACAGCCTGGCTGAATTTGAATTGCAGCAACGCTTAGAGGCTCGCGGTGTCGATTTAAACGATGCGCAAGCGGTTGAAGCGGCGATGGAAAACGAAACCGCGCCGCAACAAGAAAAATTCAATCTCTCTGTCCCTCGTTCACGCTGCCCAAACTGTGGCAACTTGATTACTTGGTGGCAAAACATCCCTGTCATCAGTTATCTACTCTTGCTCGGGCGATGTGGAGGTTGTAAAACACCCATTTCCATGCGCTATCCGGCCATTGAAGTGGTCACTGTGCTGTTGTCGCTCATCATTGCGTGGCACTTTGGCCCTTCCCCACAGGCTGTGGTTGGCATCTTGTTCACTTGGGCGTTAATCTCGCTCACCATGATCGATTTTGATCATCAACTGCTGCCCGATAGCATCACGCTGCCATTAATGTGGTTTGGCCTAATCATCAATTTGGGTAATGTCTTTACCGACATTCAATCAGCGGTTATAGGCGCGGCACTTGGTTATTTGATTCTTTGGGTGATATACCATCTGTTCAGAATCATTACCGGAAAGCACGGTATGGGCTATGGCGACTTTAAACTGCTAGCGGCTATCGGTGCTTTACTCGGTTGGCAAGCACTGCCGATGGTCATTTTATTGTCATCCCTAGTGGGTGCAGTGGTCGGGCTGTCACTGATTGCCATTGCAGGTCGGGATAAGAACATTCCTATCCCCTTTGGCCCCTACCTAGCGGCGGCGGGTTGGATTGCGATGGTCTGGGGTGAACCCATCACTAAAGCCTATTTCAATTTACTGGGTGGATAAGCAAAGCCACCAGTTAACCCGTTATCATTGCGGACTTAAAATCAGGAACATTGATTCGTCATGAGCTTTGAACAAATTTTTGTGTTGGCGCTGGTTCAAGGCCTAACTGAGTTTTTACCGGTCTCCTCGTCCGGGCACCTGATATTAATTCCTGCCTTAACCGATTGGCCCGATCAAGGCATCGTGACTGACGTTATGGTGCATGTAGGTAGCTTGTTCGCAGTCATTGTGTACTTCTGGCGTGATGTGCTGATGTTGTTAAAAGGCACCGGTGAGTTGGTGCGTTTCAAAAGCACACCCGGTGCGCGCATGGCAGGCTACATCGCACTAGCCACTATCCCCGCATTGGCCTTCGGTGCCTTCATGAAATTAAGCGGCATACAAGAATCCATTCGCGGTGTAGAAATTGTGGCTTGGAATGCGGTCATCTTTGGCATCTTGTTATATGTTGCCGACGTGGTCGGTAAACGCACTAAGGTCATGGAAAACATGACGCTCTCCCCGGCTCTGATCATCGGTGTGGCCCAAGCCATTGCCATCATCCCGGGCACCAGTCGATCGGGCATCACCATGACGGCTGCGCGATTTTTAGGCTTTGAGCGCGCTGAAGCGGCACGATTTTCTTTCTTACTTGGCATTCCGGCCATCGCTGCTGCCGGTGCTTACACCGCCCTCGAACTCATTGAAGTGGGAGGCAGTATTCCCGCGGATGCCATCAAGGCTGCCGGGCTTACGTTTTTTGCAGCGCTGGCTGCCATCGCCCTACTCATGGCGGTCGTGAAGCGCTTTGGGTTTCTTATGTTTATGGTGTACCGCTTAATTCTAGCCTTCGTACTATTCGGTTTACTGTACGACTGGTTCCCCGGTATCTCCATTTCAGACAAACTCTAAACCGGTGCTTGTTATTGGCTTAACCGGCGGCATTGCCAGTGGCAAAACTTTGGTGTCTGACTCCTTTGCCGAACTCGGTGCACCGATTGTTGATGCCGATCTGATTGCCCGTGAAGTGGTGGCTCCTGGCAGTGATGGGCTGCAAGGGTTAACGCAACAATTCGGCAACGACATACTCAATGAATCCGGTGACTTAAACCGATCAGTGTTAAGAGACATCATTTTCAAAGATACCAGTGCGCGTAAAAAGGTGGATGCGTTACTGCACCCACTGATTCGCACTGTGTCAGAACAACGCATTGCAGAACACCGAATGCAAAAACCTGCGTATGTCATTCACGCAATTCCCTTGCTGGTAGAAACGGGGCAAAGTGATCGCTTCAATCGAATCGCGGTAGTTGATGTGCCCGTATCCATGCAACTGATGCGCTTGATGTCACGGGATAACACAACAGCTGAATCCGCGCAGCGCATTATCGGCTCTCAAGCCAGTCGCGATGAACGCTTGGCCGTGGCAGATGATGTGATTGACAATTCGGGTTCAATAGAATCGACAAAAGCCCAAGTTACCGCCCTTCACGAGCAGTACAAGAACCTGTCGCAACACAAATAACAACGCTAACCACAACGGCAATCAATTAAGCGGTTGTGTGCGATTTAAGAGCGGCAACGATGGGCAAATTCGCCTCTGGGAATGCCACACTGTCCAGTTCAGACAAGGCCACCCATCGCAGCGCTTGGCCTTCTAACCCTTGCGGCTCTCCGGTGAATGCATTCACCACATACACGTGCAGTCGCACCGACTTATCGCTGTATTCATGTTCAACCACCATGAGTTCCCTTAATTCACTGGCGTGAATGCCAATTTCTTCAGATATCTCGCGCACCAAGGCGGCATCAGCAGCCTCGAAAGGCTCCAGCTTCCCACCCGGGAATTCCCACAAATTACCTTGGTGTTGCGTCGCACTGCGCAGTGCGAGTAGAACTTGTGTTTTATCCGATGACAGGATGGCGCCAGCAGCGACTTCTACCCAATGGTTGCTCTTGCTCATAGAAACCACTTAAGTTTGGATAGCTCGCACGAAGCGTGTTGAGCGGTTCGATCGCCGAGCCAATCATTCATCACGCACGCTACGTTCGATATTCAGCGTTTATGGTGACGTAGTCGTGTGATAAATCACTGGTATACACATGGGCGGACTCATCCCCCATACCCAAATTAACGGATACCGTGATGTCACTGGCTTGCATCACAGCCGCTCCCTGCTCTTCCGAGTAGTCTGGGTGCAATAAACCTTGTTCGAATACCGGTAAGCCATTCATATTGACCGTAACTTTATAAGGGTCTAAACCCGCCAAACCCACTTTACCGATCGCCATCAGTAAACGCCCTACGTTGGCGTCACTGGCGAACATGGCCGTTTTAACCAACGGTGAATTTGCAATGCCATAGCCAATGGCTTTGCAATCTTGAACGGATGCGCCACCTGCAACAGCCACGGTAATGAATTTGGACGCACCTTCTGCATCCCGAATGATCGCTTGTGCGAGTAACAGCATGACCTCATTTAACGCGTCTTGAAACGCCTGCCAGTGCGTGCTGGACAAAGCCGGCGATAAGGGCGCACCGACACCGGTTGCCGATAGCATGCAGGAATCATTCGTGGATGTATCGCTATCGACGGTAATGGAATTAAACGAGCACTCAACAGATTCGCGCAACGCTTGGTTTAAGTCATCAGCGTTGATCGCTGCATCAGTGAAGACATAGGCCAGCATGGTGGCCATGTTCGGCTCTATCATGCCAGCACCTTTTGACATGCCGGTGATGGTGACGGTTTGCTCACCCACAGAAACGGTCTTGGACGTCAATTTGGCGACCGTGTCGGTGGTCATAATGCCTTCGGCGGCTTGCTGCCAAGCCGGCAGTGAATCATTTAAGCCAGCCACTAACGCAGGCAGGCTGTTCAGCATTTTATCGCTCGGTAACTGCTCACCAATAACGCCGGTGGAATACGGTAGAACTTGATTCGAGGAACACCCCAGCTGTTGAGCTAGCGCATCGCAATGACTCGTAGCGTTGTTTATCCCGGCTTGCCCGGTACCCGCGTTGGCGTTACCTGAGTTTACGAGCATTGCTCGCACGGCACCACTTTGTTCGGCCAAATGCGATTTTGCAACGGTAACCGGCGCTGCGCAAAAAGTGCTTTGAGTGAACACGCCGGCAGTGGCAGCGCCCTCTGGCAATGTGAACAACACCATGTCGTTGGTGCCGTTGGATTTAATGCCTGCCGCACAGGCGGCTAACTTCACACCTGGCACTGGTGACGCGGCCGGTAAGTTTAAATTCACCGGCATGGAGTTAACTCAGCTTACCGTGGCACTGCTTAAATTTCTTGCCCGAACCACAGGGGCACGGATCGTTACGACCCACCTTGGCGGTATCTCGTACGAACGGTTGCACAGGTTCTTGAGCCCCCGTTTGCTGACGAGAACCCACAGCTTGTCGAGCTGCTGCTGCCGCTGCGATGGCTTGTTCAGCTTCGCTACCCGCAGCATTAGCACCGTCTGCATCGTCGGATAAGGCGCTGTCCATAGGCTTGTGTTCGTAGCTGACGTCAGTGGCTTGTTCACGACTTGCTTCAGCTTCATCCACTTGTTCAGCATCGCGAATTTGTACCGTGGCCAGTTTGGATGTGACCTCACGTTTGTACTCATCCAGCATACGATTGAACAGTTCAAACGCTTCGCGCTTGTACTCTTGCTTCGGGTTCTTTTGCGCATACCCTCGTAAACCCACACTCTGGCGCAAGTAATCCATACCCGCTAAGTGTTCCTTCCAGTGCTCATCTAAGGATTGCAGCATGACAAATTTTTCAAAGCGCCTAAATTGCTCGTCCCCGGCTCGCTCTACCTTGTTGTCATAGCTGGACACCAGCGTCTCTACAATGCGATTAGCAATATCTTCTTCAGGCAAATCAGGGTTCTCTTCCAACCAACCCTTAACATCAAAATCTTCACCCGTTAAGGTTTGCAACTCAGTTTGTAATCCTTCCACATCCCATTGCTCTTCCAATGTACCCGGTGGTATGTAGCTATCAACAATACCTGGGATAACCTCATCACGGATATCGTTCACGTACTCCAACACCGATTCGGTTTCCATCAATTCATCGCGCTGTTCGTAAACCACTTTACGTTGATCGTTCGCCACATCATCGTATTCCAACAAGTGCTTTCGAATATCGAAGTTATGCCCTTCCACTTTGCGCTGTGCGTTCTCAATCGCTTTTGTCACCCACGTGTGCTCAATGGCTTCGCCATCTTGCATGCCCAACTTTTGCATCAAGCCACTCACACGTTCGGAGGCGAATATGCGCATCAAGCTATCTTCAAGCGATAAGTAGAATCGGCTAGAACCCGCATCGCCTTGACGGCCCGATCGTCCACGCAACTGATTATCAATACGCCGAGATTCATGCCGTTCCGTTCCGATGATGTGCAAACCACCGGCTGCCAGTACCGCATCGTGACGCTTCTGCCACTCAGCCGTGGCCTGTTCACGGGCAGCGTTGTCGGATTCATCGATAGTGGTGAGATCGGCTTCCAAACTACCACCTAACACGATGTCGGTACCGCGGCCCGCCATGTTCGTGGCGATGGTGACCGCTGCAGGCTGACCCGCATTCTCAATAATGTTGGCTTCCCGCTCGTGTTGTTTTGCATTCAACACTTCGTGTTTAATACTTTTTGCGCTCAATAGGCCCGACAGTAATTCTGAGGTTTCAATCGAGGTGGTTCCCACCAATACCGGTTGATCGCGCTTCACACATTCTTCGATGTCTTCAATGATGGCTTGGTATTTTTCATTTTGCGTCAGAAAGACCAAATCGGCTCGATCATCTCGCGCCATCTCTCGGTGTGTTGGAATAACGACCACTTCCAAGTCATAGATGCTTTGAAATTCAAACGCTTCGGTATCCGCCGTGCCCGTCATGCCCGCTAGCTTTTCATACAATCGAAAATAGTTTTGAAACGTAATGGACGCCAGAGTTTGGTTTTCACGCTGGATAGTTACACCTTCCTTGGCTTCAATCGCTTGATGCAAACCTTCAGACCAGCGGCGCCCTGGCATGGTACGACCGGTGAATTCATCCACGATGACGATTTCATCGTTCTGTACGATGTAAGCCACGTCTTTGGTGTACAACGCGTGGGCTCGCAAAGCAGCGTTTAAGTGATGCATGATGGCGATGTGAGCCGGATCGTATAAGCTCTCGCCTTCGCTTAAGAGTTCATGCTTTTGCAATAGCTCTTCAATGACGTCGTGGCCACTTTCAGTGAGATGAACTTGTTTACCTTTTTCATCCACCGTGTAATCACCCGGCCCATCTTCTTCCGCTTGCCGAGTTAAGCCAGGCACGATGGTGTTGATCTGTTGATAAAGAACCGAATTTTGTTCCGCTGGCCCTGAAATAATTAACGGTGTTCTGGCTTCATCGATCAAGATGGAATCCACTTCATCGACAATGGCGTAGTGCAACGGCCGTTGCACTTTTTGTTCGATCGAATGCGCCATGTTGTCGCGCAGGTAATCAAACCCAAATTCGTTATTGGTGCCGTATGTCACGTCCGCGGCGTACGCTTCTCGGCGAGTGTCGGTATCCAGCCCGCCAATAATCACACCAGTGGTTAATCCTAGGAAGCTATACAACTGCCCCATCCAAGCCGAATCACGTTGCGCCAGGTAGTCGTTGACGGTAACCACGTGCACACCCTTCCCGCTTAACGCGTTCAAGTACACCGCCGTGGTGGCCACGAGCGTTTTACCTTCACCGGTGCGCATTTCGGCAATCTTGCCGTCGTTGAGCACCATGCCACCGATCATCTGCACATCAAAGTGGCGCATTTGGAAAACGCGCTTGCCCGCCTCTCGAACCACCGCGAACGCTTCTGGCAACAGTTGTTGCAGCGTTTCGCCATTGTCCAGTCGGCCACGAAGCTCGTCAGTTTTCGCCTTGAGCGCGCCATCATCCAGGGCTTCAAATGCCGGCTCAAAGGCATTGATTGCCTCAACTTCCTTACTTAAGCGCTTAACGATTCGATCGTTGCTGCTGCCAAAGACTTTCTTTACGAGGTTACCTAACATGAACTCTTGGACCTTGACCTGCGGGCGCAGGGTTTCGCGGAATATGGATTATGACACCGAATGGCTGGGTATCATTGAATGAACAACATAGGGTCAACTGCCTCACCATTCAAATGCACTTCGACATGGACATGTGGCCCCGTCGAGCGGCCAGTGGAGCCTAATTTAGCGATGATTTGCCCCTGCTCCACCCGCTGGCCCAATGTCACGCTATTTGAATCATTGTGGGCGTACCGAGTGCGCAGACCATCCGCATGCATTAACTCCACCATGTTGCCGTAGGCATGCACTTTTCCAGCAAAACTCACCACTCCATCAGCCAATGCCAGCACCGGCTCTCCGACATAGCCGCTGTAGTCCACGCCTTTGTGCAGTTTCATCTCACCCGTGGACGGGCGTTCTCGCCAGCCAAAACGGGAGGATAATTGGCCGTGCATGACCACCGGCCCGGCCAACTTGAAAGCTCTTTCCTGGGACCGAAGCTCGTACCAATCCGCCATGGCTGATGAGGATTCTTTGATGCGCTGCAGCTCTTCGTTGAGTGCACCGAGGCTATCAACGGCTTCGTCCGTTTGAGTCGGCGGGGTAAACGCATCATCCAACTCAAAATCTGTCAAATCCAAACCGGCATCTTCGGCTAAGCGGCGATACAACATGCGCAGCGTCAGAATTTCAGCGTGAAGCTTGCCCACCGTCTGAGTGAATTGGGAGGTCTGTAAATGGGTGGTGCTTCTCGGGCGATCGGTTCGCGCACTGGCATTGACTATGGCGATGGGTGCCTGCACCGGTGCCAGCAGGGGCGTGTCCAAGATTTGTGCTGCCGCCAACTGCGGCTCAAGCATTTGTGCAGAAGGCGCGGATTGTCCCGCCCAATAGCCGGTCAAGGCACTGACGCCCGCAATAGCGAGCACGATGAGCGCAAGGGGTGCACGCGATCTATGCTGTAATAGGACGGTGGCGATAAAAGATTTCACAACGCTTTTGGCTCCTGAGGCTAGGCAAACCATTCGGCTCAACCGATCGCTGCAGCAGGCCATTTCACAGATTGTGCCAGCTGCAGCCGTTGATGCGGTAGCCCTGTGCCGCATCGAAGACGAGCAATTACACATCACATTGACCAGCGCCAGCTGGCTTTCTCGGCTTCGCTTCAGTGAGCGAGCCATCATCACCGCACTTGCGGACATGAACTTAACCGCAAACCGCGTTCGCTGGCATGTTCTTCCCGGACGTATCGAACCGCAACGACGTATATCCATTCGTCGCGAAGCGCTGATCATCCCACCAGAGGCACCGGCAAAGGTGTCTTTGGCCGCCGATCAATTCAAAGACTCAGACCTTCGAACCGCACTGCAACGTGTGGCTAAGACGATGCAAACCCTACTAGACGAAAAAAAGCAGCCGCGATCCTAGTTCGTGGCTGCTTCTTGTCTTTAGTTCAACCTGAATTAAGCGTGCGCGATAAATAATTAACCGACGGCTTCTTGCGCCTGAGTGTACGAAATGGGAGCAGCTTCCACATCTTCATACACCACCTCTTCCCACGCAGAAGTCTGTTGCAATAACTCTCGCAACAAGGCGTTGTTCAAAGCATGACCGGATTTGTATCCTGAAAACGCACCAATCAGGCTATGGCCCAGTAAATAGAGATCCCCAATGGCATCCAACATCTTGTGGCGCACAAATTCGTTCTTGTAACGCAGGCCATCGGTGTTCAGTACGCGATAGTCATCAATAACGATGGCGTTGTCTAAGCTGCCACCGCGAGCCAAATCGCGCTTACGTAATTCTTCAATGTCACGCATGAAGCCAAAGGTTCTGGCGCGACTAATTTCTCGAACAAAGGAAGCGGATGAAAAATCCATTTCCGCAGACTTACTTTGGTCAGCAAACACCGGGTGATCAAAATCGATGGTAAAAGCCACTTTGAAACCGTTGAAAGGTTCAAACCTTGCCCACTTGTCGCCGTCACGCACTTCAACTGGCTTTTTGATGCGAATAAATTTCTTCGCAGCACCCTGCTCTAGAATGCCCGCAGACTGGATAAGGAAGACGAAGGGTGCAGCACTGCCGTCCATGATAGGCACTTCATCGGCGCTGACATCGACAAAGCAGTTATCGATGCCCAATCCGGCAAAAGCCGCCATGAGATGCTCGACAGTGGACACACGAACCCCGTCTTTGGCCAGGGACGTCGCCAGGCTGGTGTCGTGCACATTCAGTGGATGACCCGGAATGACCACAGGCGGATGGCTATCCACACGACGAAACACAACACCTGTATCAATAGGCGCTGGGCTCAAGGTGAGGTACACCTTTTTTCCCGTGTGCAGACCGATACCAGTGGCTCGGATAGAGTTCTTTAGGGTTCTTTGACGTATCACAGATTTTTGTCCTACTTCCTTAACCACCGACCAGCAGTCATATATATAGCAGCAGATTGATAGTTTCACAGTGTTCCAGCGCACTGTGTGTAACGAACTGTTTATGCACCTTTCACAAACTGGAAAGGCGCCCCCTTCAAACGAAAGAGACGCCCATCCAGATCTACGATGAAATGTTACCGAAAGCCAGCGAGAACAAGCTCGATTCTGGCGCCCTAGTAATGGCTAGTATCAGCCAAAACTAAGCTCAGCAATCACTTTTTCGCCCATCCTGGGCTTTTAGTCAGCCTGACGACGAAGGAACGCTGGAATATCCAGTAAGTCCATATCGCCATTATTACCACCTGTACTGGGGTTGCCGCCAGCCGGTGCCGCACCGGGGTTAGCCCCGCCAGCTGGGGCTCTTGGACGTGCCGTGGGTGCTTCATATTGGGTGTAAGGAGAGCCGCCGATTGGCTGCCCAGCAGGGGCCGTATTGGGTCGACCTGATGCCAAAGGAGATGGTGCGCGATTAACACCTGGTGCAGCGGCACCCGCCCGAGCGGCCGTTTGTGCCTGATTGCCACCAACGATATGCATACCGTTCGTTCCCGTGGCTTTGCCACGATTGATGCCGACACCGACTTGCTGCTGTCCCAATCCGGTAGCAACGACAGTCACTCGCAATTCTCCGTCCAACGATTCATCAATGGCGGTACCCACGACAACCGTGGCATCGTCAGCCGCGAACTGCCGCACAACGTTACCCACTTCTTCGAACTCACCGATCGCCATATCCAAGCCGCAAGTGATGTTCACCAAAATACCGCGAGCACCGGCTAAATCGATGTCTTCAAGCAGTGGACTAGAAATGGCCATCTCAGCCGCCTCCGTTGCACGCTCGTCGCCTCGACCGATACCTGAACCCATCATCGCCAAGCCCATTTCTGACATGACTGTGCGCACATCCGCGAAGTCAACGTTGATCAAACCTGGGTTAGTGATCAGTTCAGCAATACCTTGTACCGCACCACGCAATACATCGTTCGCAGCGCTGAACGCATCGATAAGCGAGATGTTCTTGCCCAATACAGACAATAACTTCTCGTTAGGAATAGTAATGAGTGAATCCACGTGGGCACGCAGCTCATCAATACCTTGCTGCGCAACGTGCATGCGCTTCTGACCTTCAAATGGAAATGGACGCGTGACAACCGCTACCGTTAAAACACCCATTTCACGGGCGATCTGGGCAACAACAGGAATGGCTCCTGTGCCCGTTCCACCACCCATACCTGCAGTGATGAACAGCATGTCAGTTCCCTGAATGATGTCTTGAATTCGATCACGATCTTCCATCGCAGCTTGTCGGCCCACTTCAGGGTTAGCGCCCGCACCTAAGCCTTTAGTGATGCTTTGGCCGATGTGCAAGACCGTCGGCGCTGCCATACCTTTAAGCGCTTGTGCGTCGGTATTCGCGCAAACGAAATCAACGCCTTCTATACCTTGCGCAACCATGTGCTGAACAGCGTTACTACCGCCGCCGCCAACACCGATTAATTTAATAACCGGTGCATCATTTATTGTGTCTACCAGATCAAACATATGTCATTCCCCATGAGAAAAAAAATCTCAATTCAAATTTGCCCAACAAAGCTTAATGTGTTGTGGGGCATCCCCAGAAAAGTAAGTACCACTCAAAAAGTGCGTTGAAACCACTCGCTCATTCGCTGCCATATGCCCTTTTCAGTGCGTAACTCGACAGGTTCTGAGCGCGGGTTTTTCCGCCGCTGTTGGCCGAACAGCAACAGGCCAACACCAGTTGCGTGGATCGGATTGCGTACAACTTCCGCAAGCCCTGTTACATGCTGCGGATGACCCAAACGAACGGGCATATGAAAAATTTCTTCTGCCAGCTCTATGACTCCTTCCATCTTGGATGTGCCACCTGTCAATACCAACCCAGCGGCGCAAGCATCCTCGAATCCGCTACGCACGAGTTCATCATGAACAAGCGTAAGCAGTTCCTCATAGCGAGGCTGGACCACTTCTGCGAGTGTTTGTCTAGCCAGCCGACGTGCTGAGCGATCTCCTACGCCCGGCACCTCAATCATTTCTTCTGCACTGGCGAACTGCGTCAATGCACAAGCATGTCGAACCTTAATTTCTTCAGCAAACTGTGTGGGCGTACGAAACGCCACAGCGATGTCATTAGTGACCTGGTCACCTGCCACCGGAATAACCGCGGTGTGCCGAATCGCTCCATCAGTAAACACCGCAATGTCCGTCGTGCCACCACCCATGTCCACCAACACAACGCCTAAATCTTTTTCATCAGAGGTGAGCACCGATTGACTCGATGCCAGCTGTTCCAAGATGACGTCTTCAACTTCTAAACCGCAGCGCCGAATACATTTGGCAATGTTCTGGGCCGCACTAATAGAGCCCGTCACCAAATGCACTTTGGCTTCTAAGCGCACACCCGACATGCCAATGGGTTGCCGAATGCCATCCTGATCATCAATGATGAATTCCTGCGGCAACACATGAAGAATTCGTTGATCTGCAGGTATCGCCACAGCCTTGGCCGCATCCACGACTCGCTCAACATCTTCCTGCTCCACTTCCGAACTGCCAATGGCGACAATGCCGTGCGAATTCAAACTGCGGATATGGCTGCCAGCGATACCGGCAAATACCGATTTAATCTCCACATCACACATGCGCTCGGCTTCATCGACCGACTTTTGAATGGCATCAACGGTCAAATCGATGTTGATCACCACACCTTTCTTTAGTCCTTTGGAAGGATGCGTACCCATAGCCAGCAGCTCGATGCTGCCGTCTTCGGCTACCTCTCCCACAATCGTCACAATCTTCGACGTTCCGATGTCGAGACCCACGATCATTTCTCTGTCTGTGTTAACGGCCATGAATTAAGTTAAATCACACCTGGTGATGGTTTACGCCCCGTGAACGCAAAACCGTTTTTGTATCTCATATCAAAACGCAGTGTTTGATTAGATTGATCATCGGTAACCAATCGATCGTGTACCGCAATAAAACTGTGTAAGCGCTCACGCCGATTTTCATACCCCAATTTAACTATCACAGAATTGGACAGCTCCAGCGTTTGAGAATGCCGATCGTCTTCGTTTAAAGACACGATGGATAATCCAATTTCAGATAATTTAATTTGATAGTGTCGGTAGTCATCGAGCACCGCATCGTGCCGCCCCGTGGCACCTGATAAACGCGGTAGCTGCGCAAAGTGTTCTTGCCATTGCATATGCTGCGCGCTGTCTGGATGTAATTGCGGTGGCAAAAACATTTGATGTCGTTTACTCACCAAACCATCGTTGTTCCAGCGGGCAGCCGGTTCATGTTCTTCAATGGCAATGGTTAAACGTGCCGGCCACTCACGGCGCACATGAGCCGCCGCTACCCAGGGCAGTGCTTCAACATCGTCGCGAACTTTGTCAATATCGAGTGCTAACAACCCCTTACGTACATCATTCTCAACGGCGGCACTTAACGATGCTCGGTCGGTGTAATCCAGTGTGCCCAATACATCCACGTTGCTGACTGGAAACAGGCGCGGATCTTTCAATACTTCCGCAGCCATAGCAATCAGCGTGAGCACCATGATGAAACCTAATATGCCAATCAAAAAGCGCGTCATTGGCGTCATGCGGCTCATGCGAGTCGGCAAGATGGGCATTCTGTCAGCAGCCGCACTCATGAGGTGAGCTCCACTGTCGACAGAGTTTCACTCAAAATCGATACAACCAACTCACTAAACGTGACCCCCATGGCTTCGGCCGCCATCGGAACCAAACTGTGCGTGGTCATGCCCGGGGCTGTGTTGCACTCAATAAAATGAGGCTCACCGGATGCGTCCAGCATAAAATCTACCCGCCCCCAATGACGACAACCCAACGCATTGAACACAGTAAGGGCATCTTCTTGAATGCGTTTCTGTGTGGACTCATCTAATTGCGGCGGGCAATCGTAGCGCGTATCTTCAGCAAAGTACTTTGCGTGGTAATCGTAAAATTCCGAATTTGCTCGCATACTGACCAAGGGCAACGCTTTGCCTTGTACGATTGCCGCGGTCACTTCCATACCGCTCATCAATTGTTCAATTAATACAGGGCCGTATTCCGCTGCTTTGATAAACGCCGGTTCAACGTCCTCAGCACGGTGCACTAAAGACACCCCGATGCTTGAACCTTCCATGGTCGGCTTGATAACCAATGGCAAGCCCAGCGTAGCAACCGCGTCATTCGTGTCTTCCAAAGTGTTCACGCAAAATGCGTTAGGCGTCTTAACACCGGCAACTTCGGCCAACAATTTTGCTCGGTGTTTATCCATGGACAAGGCAGAGGCCAACACCCCACTGCCGGTGTACGGCAAGCCAGCCATCTCCAATGCCCCTTGCAGATGCCCGTCTTCACCACCTCGGCCATGCAAGATGAGAAACGCGCGATCAAATTCCCGTGCCTGCAATTCAGCCACGACATTCGTATTGGCGTCCACAGCATGGGCGTTGATGCCCGCTGCTATGAGCCCGTCTAGGACACACTGGCCACTCATTAACGACACGTCTCGTTCTGCCGACCAGCCACCCATAACCACGGCGACTTTGCCGAAGCGCTCGCCAAAATCACTGCCACGTTTCCCGGCGCTATTCCCAGCGCCTTTATCGCTGCCGCTGGTGTGTTGAGTTGGATTGGCCATGAGTGCCTCGCTAACCATGCTGCACCTCGGCACTGAAATGCGCAGGCAACGCAGCCGCGAGGCCGCCCACACTGCCGGCGCCGAGCGTAAGCACTAAGTCACCATCACGCATAACCAAACCCAAAGCCTCGGGTACGTCATCAATGCTTTCAACGAAGATTGGGTCTACCGCCCCGCGACTGCGTATGGCGCGCGCCAGTGCTCGCCCATCCGCTCCATTGATGCGTTCCTCACCCGCGGAGTACACCTCGGTTAGGATCAGCACATCCGTACTTGACAAGCTCTCGGCGAAGTCTTCAAACAAATCGCGTGTGCGTGTATAACGATGAGGTTGGAAAACCACCACTAAGCGCTTTTCCGGCCAGCCACCACGAATGGCCGACAAGGTGGCCGACACTTCGGTGGGGTGATGCCCATAGTCGTCATATAAGGTGGCATGTCCACCGTTAACACAGGCCAACTCACCGTGCGATTGAACGCGTCGACCAATGCCTTCAAAATTCATCAGAGCACGACGAATGGCATCGGTGCCTACTTGCAATTCCAGTGAAACAGCAATGGCGGCGAGTGCATTAAGCACATTATGATGACCCGGCAAATTCAATACGACATCAGTCAATTCACCACCGTCACGAATGGATACATCAAAGATCATGCGCTGACCACTTTGACGTACCTTATGGGCACGGATGTCTGCCAACTCACTAAACCCATAGGTGCGAGTCGGGCGAGCCACTCGCGGCAAGATATCTTGTACGTTTTCATCATCGATACACACAATAGCCAAGCCGTAGAAAGGCAGGTGCATGAGAAAATCAACAAACGTTTGTTTTAGCTTTTCAAAATCACCATCGTAGGTGTCTAAGTGATCGGCATCGATGTTTGTGACAACAGAAATAACAGGTTGCAAGTATAAAAACGAGGCATCACTTTCATCGGCTTCAGCAACCAACCAGTCAGACTGGCCTAGATACGCATTCGTGGAAGAACTGTTCAATCTTCCACCAATAACATAGGTGGGATCCAGTTCGCCGGTTGTTAATAAAGACGCAACCAAACTGGTGGTGGTGGTTTTACCATGAGTACCAGCCACCGCTATGCCTTGCTGAAAACGCATAAGTTCAGCCAGCATCTCTGCACGCCGAGCGATAGGTAAGCCCAACTCCCGCGCGCGTATGACCTCTGGGTTGTCTTCAGGTACGGCAGTGGATACAACGACAACGTCAGCGTTTTCAACATTCTCTTGCTTATGACCACGCACAACAGTGACACCCAAATCACTTAAGCGTTGAGTCAGCGCGTTACTGTTTAAATCAGAACCTGAAACACGAAAACCCAAGTGGTGCATGACTTCTGCAATACCACCCATTCCAACACCACCAATGCCAATGAAATGCATGGCACGAACACGGCGCATTTGGCTTTTCACCAGTGGCGAAATATCAATAACCATCAGGCACTTACCTCATGATTTGAAGAAATTACGTTATCAATAGAATTCGATAAAGCATCGGCCACTTTTTCCGCAGCTGCCGGCTTAAAACAGGTTCGAGCCGCTTGACTCATTCGTTGCAGTAATGCCCGATTGGTATGAAGCTCAGTAAGCACTTCAGTCAGTTTGCTCACGGTAAATTTTTCTTGAGGAATTAACACACACGCGCCGGCATCTTCCAAATATTTTGCGTTCTTTGTTTGATGATCATCAACCGCATGTGGAAACGGAACAAGCACAGAAGGTAAAGACATCGCTGCTAATTCAGACACAGTCATTGCACCTGAACGACAGACAACAAGATCAGCCCAAAGATACGCATCAGTCATGTTGTCAATAAACTTTTGCACTTCTACTTCGTAAGTTTTTTCTGTGTGTGAAGCATAACGATCTTGAACGCTTTCGTACATGTTAAAACCCGTCTGATGCACGAGTTTTATCGAAAAATTTAATCCATTTACGACTTCTGGAATAACGTTGTTCAACACTTGTGCACCTTGACTTCCACCAACAACTAAAACGTGCAAATCATGATCATTGTTCAACACAACAGAGGCGTTTAAATTATTTTTAACTTCGGCTTCAGCAGACACATTTTCATACGCTATCGCTTCAATTTCACGACGCAATGGATTGCCAACAACAATGGCATTGCTTGAACCTGCAAATGCATTGGGCATGGCAGAAAAAACGGTGGAAGCAAAACGACTCAACTGTCGGTTCGTCAAACCCGCTACTGCATTTTGCTCGTGCAACACCAATTTTTTTCCCATCAGTTTTGCAGCAATCCCGACCGGGCCCGTGACAAAACCACCCATCCCCAACACCGCCCGTGGTTTTAATTTGGCCACAACGATAAGACTTTGAATGATGGCAGCGGCTAGCAGAAAAGGCCCTGAAATGGTGCCCCACAAACCTTTGCCGCGTAGGCCCGCCACACTTACCCAGTGAATCGGCAATCCGGCAGCCGGTACGACTGTCGCCTCCAACCCACGCCGCGTACCAATCCATTCCACCGGCACATCACGCCCACGCAGAACGTCCGCCACCGCTAAGGCTGGGAAAACGTGTCCGCCGGTACCGCCGGCAGCTATCAACACAGGACCCAATGATGTCGTCATGCGGTATTCACCCGCTGATGTCTTCGCGATAATGGTTTTTGAGTGGAGAGTTCATCGCGTTGTTGTGCTCGAAGCTCACCTTCAATTCGCAACAAAATAGCGAACGAAACAGCAAACACAATTGCACTACTTCCGCCATAACTCATCATGGGCAATGTAATGCCTTTTGTGGGCAAGATGCCCATGTTCACACCCATGTTGACGAACGCCTGCAGCCCAATCCATATACCGATACCCAAAGACAGGTAACCGGCAAACCGAAAACCGAGTTCGTCTGCAATTCGCGCTAAACGGAAACTGCGCCAAACAATGAATCCATACGCTGAAATTACTGCGACCACACCGAGGAAACCCAGCTCCTCGCAAAGCACGGCGAACAGAAAATCGGTGTGTGCTTCGGGCAAATAAAATAGCTTCTGCACACTACCCCCAAGACCCAAGCCACTAAAGCCGCCACTACCGATCGCAATCAAGGATTGCGTTAACTGGAAACCAGAATCGTAGGGATCAGAGAAGGGATCAAGAAAACTTGAAAAACGGCGCATACGATAAGGCGAGAAGGCGATAATGGCGGTGCCCAATACAGCCAAGGTACCGGTCATCGCGACAAACTGTGACATGCGTACACCAGCGATGAACAACATCCCCAATGAGGTAGTCACAATGACAAAGGCTGCCCCAAAATCAGGCTCTAGCAGCAGCAACACGCTAGCGATGCCAATTAAGGAAAGCGGCCGAATGAATCCATCGATGGATTCACGCACCAATTCACCACGGCGCACCAAATAGCCCGCCATGTACACGATGATCAACAGCTTCACCGCTTCGGAAACCTGAACCGTGAACAAGCCAAAGTCTAGCCAGCGGCGACTGCCGTTAACCAACTTTCCCACCCCCGGAATGAGAACCAAACCGAGGAAAAACAGAGACACCAAAATAAGTGGTAGCGCCGCACGTTCCCACGTGGCAATCGGAATTTGATAAACCCCGAACCCGACCAACAATCCCAGCACGAGAAAAACCAACTGGCGCCCAACAATGTAGAAGGGTGACCCGTAGGTTTCAGCCGCGTAAGGCATGGAGGCCGACGCAATCATGACCAAACCAAACAAACTCAAACCCACTAACACAATTAATAAGGCATGGGTTGCCAGCCACCCTGGCGCTGGCATCTCTGGCATTTTTGAGCCAGTGGACTGACGACCGATAACGGTTCTTGAAACGATTGAGCTCATGCCGCTAGTTGCTCCACGGATTCTCGAAACACACGGCCTCGAGCCATGTAATTGTCGAACATATCGAAGCTAGCGCATGCCGGTGATAACAGAACTACGTCCCCTGCTACCGCCACCTGATCAGCAATTTTCACGGCTGATAACATAGAACTGGCATCAAACAACTCAGTGGCACCTTCCAGCGCCGCTCTTATTAGCGGTGCGTCTTCACCGATTAACACCAACGCTTTCACGCGTTCAACAACCAGATCATGCAGTGGTGAGAAATCGACCCCTTTTCCTTGCCCGCCAGCAATCAGCACAACCGGCCCCGACATCGCAAGCACGGCTTTCATGCACGCATCCACGTTGGTACCTTTAGAGTCGTTGTACCAACGCACACCCTGGCGTGTTGCTACCAATTCTGTGCGATGCGCTAAACCTGGAAAAGAGCATAAACCCTGCTTTATTTCCAAGTGCGTTAACCCTAGCGGATGCAGCAACGCCATCACCGCCAAAGCATTAGCCACGTTGTGCAGCCCTGGCACACAAAGTTCAGAGGCTAGCAACACACAATCATCATCAATACACAAAGCCAGTTCGTCACCGACTGCTTTGATATGAAATTTAGCGGAAGTATCACTTAACGAAAAATAAAGAATGGGTGCCGTATTGTTGTTCGATGGATGAGCTCTATCGTCATCCGCATTCACCACACAGCAGCGGGCTCGTTCGAACACCTGACGCTTAGTCAGCGCATAGTGCTCAATCGAGTCGTAGCGATCTAGATGATCGTCGCTAATATTCAGAACCGTTGCACTAATTGGCGCTAATCGATGTGTTGATTCCAATTGATAACTGGACAATTCAAGCACATAAATCGGTTCGGGCGGCATTGCATCCGCTGTCACACCAGGTGTTGCTTCCGATGCTTCGGGTAAAACGTTTAAAACCGCGGTACCGATGTTTCCACACAATTCAACACTTCGACCGCTTTGACTCAGCACATGTGCCGCCATTGAGGCCACCGTGCTTTTGCCGTTCGATCCGGTGATGGCAACCACTTCACCCTTCACCACCGATGCAAACAATTCCACATCCCCGATAACATGAACACCAGCCTTCAGTGCCGCCACTAACATAGGATGCGCTCTAGGAATTCCTGGGCTTAAGATCATGACATCGTACTGACTTACATCCACTTGCTCTAAACCGGGAATGTAAGTACCAGAGCCGATTACTTCTTGCACGGATTCAGTGGCATCCAACTTTGAATCTGTGACATCAAATTTGATGCGATGACGCGCTAAGTACTGCATTACCGAAACCCCGGTAACACCTGCACCAACCACCAGAGCCCGTTGAGTTATTAATTCAGCTGGAGTCATTAGCGTAGCTTCAACGTTGAAAGACCGACCAGCACCAAGACAACGGTGATGATCCAGAAACGAACAATGATTCGCGGTTCAGGCCAACCTTTCAGTTCGAAGTGATGGTGGATAGGAGCCATGCGAAAAATACGTTTTCCGCGCAATTTGTAGGAGCCCACCTGCAAAATAACGGAGACCGCTTCCAATACGAAGATGCCACCCATAATGAATAGGACCAACTCTTGCCGAACCATAACGGCCACCACCCCTAAGGCAGCACCGATAGCTAAAGCACCCACATCTCCCATGAATACTTGTGCGGGATAGGTGTTAAACCACAAAAAACCCAAGCCAGCTCCCATCAGAGCCGTACAAAAAATCGTTAATTCTCCCGATCCTTTGACGTTCGGAATTAATAAGTAATCAGCAAATACAGCGTGTCCTGCCACATAAGCAATGAGACCGAGCCCCGCTGCGACCATGACCGAAGGCAATATAGCCAGCCCATCCAAGCCATCAGTTAGGTTCACCGCATTGCTACTGCCGATGATGACAAGAAACGCAAATGGGATAAACAAAATTCCCATTGGCAAGGCAACGTCTTTAAAAAACGGAACAATCAGTTCTAATTCAGCTGGTTCGGTTGCCGTTAGATACAACACCACAACCGCCACCCCAGACACCAATGCCTGCCAGAGCAGTTTCTCTCGCGCGGTTAAACCCACCGAATTTGACTGCACAACTTTACGATAATCATCGACCCAACCAATAGCACCAAAACCAATGGTTACGAACAACACCACCCACACTTGCTTAACAGCAAGATCAGACCAAAGCAAGGTACTCAGCGCTACAGCGACAATGATCATCGCCCCTCCCATGGTGGGAGTGCCCGATTTAGCTAAATGCGATTCAGGACCATCGTCTCGCACCGATTGCCCAACTTTGGCCGAGGTTAACCAGCGAATAAGAAACGGCCCAAACACTAAACAAATAATTAAGGCTGTGAGCGCAGAAAATATGGCGCGCAAGGTGATATAGCGCACAACAAAAAACGATGCGTCGATGCTAGCTAACCATTCACTAAACAACAGCATCATGAGGGCACGCCCTCCGCAAGATCTATTGTTACCGTCGAGGTATCGCGCGTTTCAGGCTCGGTTAACGCGCGCACAACCACTTCCATTTGGCTACTGCGCGAACCTTTGACAAGCACCGTGGATGCACCCGTGAGCTCTGTTTCAATCGCCAACACCAATTCCGCTTGAGTTGAAAAATGCCGTGCACCAGGAAACACACGAGAGGCGTGCTCTGCTAAGTCCCCTGTTGTCCATAATTGATCGATACCGCGTTCTTTAGCGTAACTGCCGACTTCAGCGTGCCAATTGGCCGCTTGCTCGCCAAGTTCAGCCATGTCACCCAGAACAAAATGTCGATCGCCTGCAAAGCTGGCAAGAACATCGATGGCCGCTTTAGCCGATGTGGGGTTTGCGTTGTAGGAGTCATTGATGATGGTGGAGGATTCAATTCCAATAACCGATTGCAATCGGCCAGACACAGCCTGCATCGATTTAAGACCAGCCACGATTGAATCGCGTTGTACATCTAAGCATTGAGCCGCAGCCGTTGCCGCAAGCGCGTTCATGACGTTATGCCGACCCAACAAGGAAAATGGCGTCGCCCAGGTTTGATCGAGCGTCTTCAACTGCAAGCTGGTGCGACTGAACCCAGCCACACTACCGGCTGCTGGCTCAACCCCTTGCACATCGGCACCTTCAAGGAACCCGAAGGTACGAATGGATAGACCGTCCGCGCTATCTTGCAAAGTTGCGGCATAAGGGTCGTCAACATTTATCACGCCAAAGCCGCCCGGTGTAACGCCTGAGTATATTTCACCTTTGGCTTGTGCAATCGCATCGACACTGCCAAAGCCTTCAATATGTGCTGCACCGATATTGGTAACCAGGGCCACATCAGGCTGTGTCATTTCGGTTAAAACCGCAATTTCCCCAACGTGGTTAGCTCCCATTTCAATCACAGCGTAATGATGCTCAGCCGTAAGCGACAACAAAGTAAGAGGAACGCCAATGTCGTTATTTAAGTTGCCTTGTGTGGCTAGCGTTGGTCCCAATTTGCTCAAGATGGAAGCCAGCATTTCCTTCACTGACGTTTTGCCATTACTGCCTGTTACCGCAATCGTTTGCACTTGGTGCCCTTGAGCCCATAGTGAAGCGATACCTCCTAAGGCATTCCGTGTGTTCTCGACATGTAACACCGGCAATTCACCCGCAGCATGGGCAATTCCGCCCGCATCCACAGCAAAGGATTGATCAGCCACTATGGCTGATGCGCCCTTGGCGACCGCATCGGCAATGAATTGATGACCATCAAAGTTATCCCCACGAATTGCGACGTAAACATCGCCAGCATTCATGGTTCGTGTGTCAATACTGACCCGAGAAAGATCAGTATCATCACCTTTTAATTGAGCGCCAAGCGAAGCGGCACATGCGGATAAAGGCAGTCTAAACATCAGCATGCCTCCTTAAGTAATCGCTGCACAGCATCACGGTCGCTAAATTCCAACACCTGATTACCAACAATTTGGTAGTCCTCGTGCCCCTTGCCGGCAACCAACACAACATCATCGGGCTGGGCATGCCAAATCGCATACTGAATTGCCTTCTCTCGACCACCAATTTCTAAGGCTTTGGACGGCTGATCAAATCCATTGACAATCATCAGACGAATATGAGCAGGATTCTCTGTGCGGGGGTTGTCATCAGTAACAATGATCTGATCAGCCGCTTCCGCAGCTTTCGCCATCAAAGCACGCTTACCAGGATCACGATCCCCGCCACAGCCAAACACAATCCAAACTTGCCCACTAGAATGCTCGCGAACGGCTTTTATCGCCGCCGTTATCGCTTGCGGTGTGTGGGCGTAGTCAACAATGACGGTAGGCTGCGCAAATTCGCTAAACGGCTCCATGCGCCCTGGCACTCGCTGCAGTACCTGTAAAGCATCGGCACTGTCATTCGCTGCCACGTCACAGGCACGTAGAACGGCATAACAGGCACTCAAATTTTCAACATTGAAACGACCGTACAAAGGCGAGAATATTTCATGGGTAACATCGCCATCGATCAGCTCAAAATTTAACCCGGCCTTATTCAAGGTGGTGTTCTGCGCTATGTAACTATGAGCGCTTGTATCCATTGCCTGCTTAGCAAAAGCATGCACATCAACACCGCCCTTAGTTAGCGTTTCCTGCATTAAGGCCTTACCCAACGCATCATCAGCGTTCACCACAATGGCTTTTAGTGAAGGCCAACGGAATAACGCGGCTTTCGCTTCGGCGTAAGCCGATTCAGACTCGTGGTAGTCCAAGTGATCGCGCCCTAAATTCGTTAACACGGCCACATCAATGTTAATGGCTGACAATCGACCTTCAGCAATACCGTGCGAAGACGCCTCCATCGCCACAGCCGATGCTCCCGCTTGTTGCATCGTGCCCAGCATGCGTTGCAGCGCAACCGCGTCCGGTGTTGTTAAAGCAGTACTGGCTTGCTGGTCACGCACACCCCAACCCAAGGTCCCAATGTAACCGCACAGCACCCCTTGCTCTGTAAGCGCCTCTTTGACAAATTGGCAAACCGACGTTTTACCGTCTGTGCCAGTAATCGCAATCACGGTCAAATCTTGAGACGGATGATCGTAAAAGCTGGCCGCTAGCTCATTCGCTCGTTCATCTATATTAGAAAATTTGATAACCGGAATATTATGCTGCCGTAGCTCATCAGTAATGGTGTTGTATTTGTCTGCAATGTCCGGACTTACCAATACAGCCACTGCGCCTTTTTCAACCGCGCTTTGAGCGAAATGATAGCCGTGGGTAGTGGCACCGTTAAGTGCCAGGTAGGCATCCCCTTTTTCACACAAACGACTGTCCTGACACACACCCGTCACGGTGTGATGGGAAAAGTCAGGATCAATGGACACAGACTCAGCGTCCAGCCAATCGACTAGCGATTTTGCAAAACCCTCGCTCATTTATGAACGCTCTCCTGGTTTTGCTTCAACTAACGGTAGGCCCATTAATAATTCAGCCCGTGCGCCATCAATGTCATCGGGTTCGATACCCTGCAATCGCAAGGCATGCCCCATGACATCAGAAAAAACGGGGGCTGCCACCACACTGCCGAAATATTGCCCGGCTTTTGGATCGTGTATGACGACAACGGCTGCGAATTCGGGATCACTCACCGGCGCAAAGCCTGCGAACAAGGAAACGTGACGATCTTCGGCGTAACCGCCCGATTGCGAGCGCCGTGAAGTACCCGTTTTACCCGCCACACGATAGCCAGGTACCTTAGCGCGATGACCTGTACCTTTTACTACCGCGTTTTCCAACATGCTTTGAACACTGGCTGCAATCTTGGGATCAACCACTTGTTGCGTGGCTTCCGCCTCATCCACCGCGATAAAGGACACCGACGGCATGGAACCTTGATTCGCCAAGGCGGCATAAGCTCTGACTAATTGCAATGCCGACACGGATAAGCCATAGCCATAAGACACACTGGCCTGCTCAATGTGATGCCATAGAGTGGGGTGATTAAAGTAACCAGCCACTTCCCCTGGAAATTCACTACCGGTTGGTCGACCAAAACCAAAGCTGTCAAAGACAGACCACATTTGCTCAGGCTCAAGTTGACGGGCAACCTTACTAATGCCCACGTTGCTGGACTTAGTGATGATGCCGGTAAGATCTAGCCAGCCGTTGTCACGCACATCACTGATTTTGTACTTACCGATGGTGTAGTGGCCAGGAGATGTAAACACGATATCGTCGGCGACAAATTTACCCGAATCCAAAGCCGCCGCCATGGTGAAAGGCTTCATGGTGGAACCCGGTTCAAACACATCCGTGATGGAGCGATTACGTTGCGCCCCATTACTGCGATCCCCCATATCGTTCGGGTTGTAGGTGGGGTAATTGACCATGGCGAGCACTTCACCGGTCTTCACGTTCATCACCACCAAGTTGGCCGATTCTGCTTGATGCTCTTCAACTGCGGCCGCCAATGCTCGATCGGCGAAGTACTGAAGCTGCTTATCCAAACTCAAACGCAAATCACGCCCTGGCTCCGCCTTATCAATCACACCAACGCCTTCGATGTATCGACCGGTTCTGTCACGCATGACTTTGCGCTTACCCGGTTTACCCTGCAGCCACTGGTCGTAGGCCATTTCTAAACCTTCTCGACCTTTGTCATCGATGTCGGTAAAGCCCACCACATGGGCAGCGGCATGACCACTGGGGTAAAACCGCCGAAACTCACGCTCGATGGTGATCCCTTCCGCTTCCAGGGCCAGCACCTGATCCACCAAGGGGGGCAGTACATGACGCTTAACGTACATGTAGCCACGTTTTTGATTATTTAAACGCTGCACTCGCGCCAGTAACTTGCTGGCATCCATGGAAAGAATGTCAGCCATTTCAGACACTTTCTGTGGTGCATCAATTAGCTTTCTTGGATCAGCAACAATGGTTTGAATGGGGGTACTGATGGCTAAGGGTTCGCCATTTCTATCCAGCAACATACCCCGATGAGCAGAAATAGACACATGACGCAACTGGCGCTGCGAACCTTGATCTTGGTAGTAGTCGTGCGAGAACACTTGCAACTGCAGCGCGCGTATTAACAATGAGCAACCCAACCCCACAAACACAACCATGACAAACCCACGACGCAAAGACCAGCGGCGGGAATTCACTTCTGCGTTTTTTGGTGTCTTACGTGGCTTAACCATTATGTGCTCAATACTGGCTGTTACAAAGGACTGTTTAACGATGAAATCTGACGAAAAAAGACGGCCGTGCTTTATCGAATGATCATGACTGTCTCCTCCAACTCAGGAAGTGACATACCCAATCGCTCTTGCGCAGTACGCTCTACTCGTGCGTGCTCCGAAAACGTACCTTCCTCAATTTGCAGTCGATTCCATTCCACATGCAATTCATCAATTTCTTGCTGGCTACGACTGATCTCGGTGTAACTTTGCCGAGACAAATATTTGATGTACACAACGCCAACCGCCGTGCAAAAGTTCAAAGCCGCTAACAAAGCCACCAAGGTCATTGCGTGAGTCATGACAACCTTCCATCAGCAACTTCAACATCAGACTCACCCGGCATCAGCACGCGTTCGGCAACACGCAACACAGCACTTCTTGACCTTGGGTTTTCGCGCAGCTCTGACTCATCAGCCTTAGTTAATTTCCCAATCACTCGCCAAGGGTGCGGAATTTCTTTGGGTTGAATGGGCAGATGACGCGGAATGTCATCGTTAGCAGAGGGTTTACGCAAATGGTGCTTAACAATACGATCCTCCAAAGAATGGAAGCTAATGACAGATAAACGGCCACCGATTTTCAACACGGACGCGGCTTGATCCAAAACCTTTCGAAGCGCATCCAGCTCACCGTTTACCGCGATGCGAATGGCTTGAAATGTTCGTGTTGCGGGATGGTGATGACGCTCCCACCGAGGGTGCGCTACTTTCACAATTTCAGCCAAGCGACCCGTGGTGCTGATGGTTTCAGAGGCGCGCGCCAACACAATCGCTTTTGCGATTCGCTTTGCATAGCGCTCTTCGCCGTACGTCTTTATGACCGTCATCAGCTCGTTCTCAGTTACCTGACGTAGCCATTCGGCTGCCGTCACCCCGTTTTTTGTATCCATTCTCATGTCAAGGTCTCCGTCTTGGATAAAGCTAAACCCGCGGCTAGCGACGTCCAATTGAGGCGACGACACACCGATATCGAGCAGCAATCCATCAACGGATCCTGACCATTGTTTTTGTTCAATCACTCGCGCAAGTTCGGCAAAGTTCGCACTCGCCACGCTCACTCGACTGTCATCCTTAAAGCGTTGCTGCGCATGCAACACCGCTTCAGGATCTTGATCCATAACCAGAAGCTCGCCCTGCTCGCCAATCTGCTCAAGAATCAAACTGCTATGCCCGCCTCTTCCATAAGTGGCATCCACAACTCGTGCACCGGCACTTAGGTTTAATGCATCAACCGCCGGCTTCAACAGCACTGGAATGTGAGACATCAGATGTTCAGTTTCTGAATAAACTCAGGCACTTCATCCGCCGGCAACGCTTTCAATTCATCAGCCCACATCTCTGACTGTTCATCAAAACGTTCAACGTCCCACAACTCCAACTTGTTACCCTGACCAATTAACGTGGCTTTACGATCAATACCTGCGTAATCTCGTAACTCACTGGTCAACAGCAATCGCCCACTACTATCAAAATCAATTTCAGCCGCGTAACCTAAGTACAAGCGTTGGTACAACCGTGCGGCAGGCAATGCGTTCGGCAGCCCAACAATCTGAGCTTCAAACTTCTGCCATTCATTCATGGGGTAAATCAACAAACATCGAGCAGGGTCAGCGGTCACTACAACTGTATTGACGCCGGTTGCCAGAAGGCGCTCTCGCCGAAGTTTTGGCAGAGAAAAACGCCCCTTGGCATCCACACTGACCTTGGATATGCCTCGAAAAAACATAAAATTTGGAATTTACGACCCAATTTCCCACTAACTGACACTTTTTGCCACAGATCGACACTATACGGATGCGTCATACACGGGTCAATGATGTGACGTGGTTGGATTTATAAAAAAAACTGCTTTAAAAACAATGGGTTAGAAGTGTTTCCAACAGGATATTATGCGCACAATGCTTGAAATATCAATAGGTTACAACACCTATTTCAAGAGAAAAATAGAATAAAAATTGAACAATTACCGTACAGTTCATGGGGATTGACGCGTCGCACTAAGAACAAAGCGGCGTGGGCACAACATGCCGGGTGGCGATTCACCCGAAGATGAGAAAGTAAGGTGGGAGCCAGCCGTAAGCCGGGTTCTGTCGAGGGTCATCATTCATCTGGGCAACACGTCGCCGCGCTGCTCTAGCAACCTACCCGGGAACAGCGCGGACCACGCCATCGTTCCCCTATTTGGTCTTGCTCCAGGTGGGGTTTACCATGCCACCGAATGTTGCCACCGGCGCGGTGCGCTCTTACCGCACCCTTTCACCCTTACCGGCAAACTTAGCGTTTGCTTAGGCGGTCTGCTCTCTGCTGCACTTTCCGTAGGCTTGCGCCCCCCAGGAGTTACCTGGCACCTTGTCCTGCGGAGCCCGGACTTTCCTCGATGCTTTCGCACCGCGATAACCTGGCCGACTCCCGCTACGGAGTGTACAGGTCGCCCGACAAAAGCGTCAGTTCGCACCTTTTAATTCAAGCACGCGTCGATAGGCATCTTGTTTGGTCACCGCGAGCAAATTAGCCGCGCATCGAGCCACGGCTTTTGGAGGTAACTGATCGATTAATGCATGAATTAGCGCATCCAACTCGATTGTTTGGCCCACCTTCGGCTGATCACAACCGGCAATGATCAAAACAAATTCACCGCGAGTTTGATTGTCGTCGCCCTGCACTTGTTCAATCACATCACGAATGCTGCCATGCAAAACGGTCTCAAATTGCTTGGTGAGTTCGCGCGCCAGTGTCATTTCTCTCATCGGCCCAAACACGGTCAAAAGACTATCGAGTGAAGACGCGATTCTGTGCGGGGACTCGTACATCACCAACGTTGAGGCCTCCGTTTGAAAATCGGTTAACCAACGCTCTCGTGCGGATGCTTTAGACGGTGGAAAGCCCACAAACTTGAACGAATCTGTGGGCAAACCAGAAACACTGAGTGCGGCCAGTAACGCAGAAGGCCCCGGTATGGGAGACACCTTGACGCCTGCCTGTAAACAGCCGCGAACCAAGCGATAGCCTGGGTCACTGATTAATGGCGTGCCCGCATCACTAATTAACGCCAACGCCTCACCCGCTTGCAGCCATTCAATAATAGAATGCAGGCGAGCGGCTTCGTTGTGCTCGTGCAATGAGACCATAGGCGTCGCTATGCCGTGATGACGCAGTAAAGTGCCACTATGGCGGGTATCTTCGGCTAGTATTTTGTCAACGCCCTGCAGTGTTGTGATGGCGCGACTTGACATATCATCACGGTGACCAATTGGCGTGGCCACAATGTACAGAGTATGCTTTGCAACCATGAATGCACAGACTCAAGCGCGGTGGTTCCGCATAACACGATTTGCTCTCGCTATTTTACTTGGCGCAAGCCTGGTAAGTGGCTGTGTTGGCGGCGGTGAAATAAAAGAGAACGACGATCCGACGCTAACGAGGATAACAGACCCAGCGGCACGTCGCGCCCTGCAGCGCGGTAACCCAGTGGCTGCCGCTGACATTTATACAAAACGCGCCGAGAAGACCTCAGACCCGGCTCAGCAACAGGATTACCGCTTAATAGCGGCCGAGATTTTATTTGATCGCGGCATGCTAGAGCCGGGTATGACAAAGCTGGCAGCACTGGCGCCCACCATGTCCACACCTGAGCTACAGATTCGACGCGATATTGTGCAAGCTAAAGCTTACTTATACGGCGATGACCCGGCTGCCGCACTGTTGGCTTTGCCAGACCCTGCCGGTGTTGTCGACCCTCTGCATCAAGCGCGCATTTACGAAACCAAAGCGCTCTCTTATAAAGTCCTGCAAGATCCTGACAACGAATTGCAATCGCGTATCGAATTAGAAAATGTTCTAACCGATGTGCGCATCATCGATGGCAATCACACCGAAATTTGGCAAATGCTCAGTACATTGCCCAGCACCACCTTGGAATCACTGACCACAAATGTACGCAGCGACGTTTACCAAGGTTGGATCGAACTATCGTTGGCGAATGCCACCCCCGACCCCTCACAACGACTTATTCAAATTTCGCAGTGGCGTGAACGCTTTCCAGAGCATCCAGCCAACGCACGATTTCTCGCCACCCTAGACAATCGCGAAGCACCGCCCACCCTCATCGCTGGCGGTGAAGTTAATGCAATCGCTGTGTTATTACCGTTATCCGATGCACGCATGGGGCGCGTAGCTGCCGCTGTGCAAGATGGTATTGTGGTCGCACATCGGTATTCGCAATCACGCGTTCAAACCCCATCGGTACGTTTTTATGATGTGGGATTGAGTCCTGCCGCCGCTCGTTCGGCTTACGCCGCTGCTATCGCGGATGGTGCAAACGCCATCATAGGCCCACTGCGAAAAGAAGCAGTAGCCGCTGTCGTCACACAGCGCGACATTCCCGTACCCACCATTACACTGAACACCATCGATGCCGGCGTGCAGCAAGGACAGGTAAACAACTTAATTCAATTTGGCTTAGCACCCGAAGACGAAGCACGATCCGCTGCCTCACGCGCCATCGGCTTAAACCTCACTAATGCCATCGTTCTACAAGCTGATGATTCAAGAGGCGACCGCGAGGCCCGTGCATTTCAGCAGGCGATGTACAACCTAGGTGGTAACGTGGTGCATGTCGCCGTACTACCGAAAGATCAATACGACTACGGTAAAGAAATAAAAGATGCGCTGCTCATCACACAGAGTGATCAACGATTTCGCTCTTTAAGTAGCTCAATTGGGGAAAAGCTATTTTTTGAACCCACGATTAGAAACGATGTTGATGTGGTGTTTCTAGCGGTGGGGTCAGAACAAGCCCAGTCCGTGCGCCCACAATTGGATTTCTTTTATGCGGTAGACCTGCCCCGACTGGGCACCTCCCGTATTGCATCGGGCAGTACCGATTTAAAGATCAATAAAGACTTAAACAGTTTGTACTACCCAGGCACACCGTGGGATTTACGAAAATCACTGCGCAGTGATCCTTTGCGTAAAGATATATTGAGCAACTTTCCAGCAGCCAAGGGCGTTTACGCAAACTTATATGCCTTAGGCGCTGATGCATTTAATGTTGCCACACAATTAGATGCCTTAACTTCCGGCTCTAGGTTGAACGGCTACACCGGTGATTTGCAACTCACCGCAGATGGAAGAATTCAACGCTATTTAGATTGGGCTCAATATCAAGAAGGTGTATCGGTGGGTGTTGAACGTATCGAGGCACCCGCAATGGCACAACAAGCTGGCGCCTCCCCAAACTGATTTAACTAACGGCTGGTTCTAAGCTTTATGCGCATCGATGCCCTGCAGTACGCGAACTGGTCTAAAACCATCTTCGAGCAAATGCGCGAAGGGGGTGTAGATGCTGTGCATGTCACCATTTCGTATCATGAAAACTTTCGCGAAACCGTTTTAAATTTCGAACAATGGAATCGTTGGTTCGAACAATACCCCCACCTCATTATGAAAGGGGTAAGCGCGAAAGACATTGATATTGCAAAAAAAACTAATCGCACCGCTATTTTCTTCGGATTTCAAAACCCAAGCCCAATAGAAGACGACATCGGCTTAGTGGAAATTGTGCACACATTGGGTGCGCGTTTCATGCAGTTGACCTACAACAATCAATCGTTACTGGCTACCGGATGCTATGAAGATGAAGACCCCGGCATTACGCGCATGGGAGAACAAGTCATTCGAGAAATGAATCGTGTGGGTTTGGTCATCGACATGAGTCACTCCAGCGATCGTTCCACCATGGAAGCTGCAGAAATTTCTTCACGCCCCATCGTGATAAGCCATGCAAATCCACACAGCTGGATGCCCGCCAGGCGCAACAAGCGCGACGAGGTCATTCAAGCGGTGGTTAATGGTGGTGGCATGCTGGGTTTCTCCCTCTACCCCCACCATTTAAAAGACAAAGGCGATTGCACGTTAGAATCGTTTTGCGAGATGATTGCCAGAACTGCAGATACTTTTGGCGTAGAACACTTAGGTATTGGGTCCGACTTGTGTCAGGACCAGCCAGATTCCGTGGTGGAGTGGATGCGCGTTGGCCGGTGGAGCAAAACCGTTGACTATGGCGAAGGTTCAGCCGACTTGCCCGGCTTCCCTCCCATGCCGTCCTGGTTTAAAGATAACCGCGATTTTGGCAATCTTGAACAGGGACTAAAAAACACCGGCATGAGCGATAACGAGGTGAAAGCGGTTATGGGTGAAAATTGGTACAGATTTTTTGCCGGGAATTTTGCACCCCTACCAGCGAACTCCTAATGCGATTACCCACTTAACATTATGAGCACCACTGAGCCAACAACACACTCATCTGTACCAAGGCGGACACCCGCCAAAGTCATGACGTTGAATCGTCTGGGCTCATTACACCAATGCCGCTTAAGTTTTATGCGCCAGCTGACTCGGCGCATGGCAAAGGAGCAATGGCAATTTAGTCGCCCACACTTCAACGTTAACTCACAAGGCGTTGGCTATGCCGTCTACACCGCCTCCTACCCTGGCGGCAAAGCCTCGCTCGTTGCCTTCGCACATGAGCTCCCCGACGAACTGCGATCTGATCGGGTTATTGCCGAGCAATGGGACACCACCTTTGCACTGTTCAATGGCGTACCCTCAGTGGCCGACATAGAACGCTTACAACAGAATGTGCCCCTTCAAGAAGCAGGACGCATCAGTGAATCTGAGCTGACTTTATCGCGGGCTAACCGTTCCGTACGTTTATGGAATCATGTGGTTGATGCACTTGCCAGCGGACAACAACCAGAAGCCGAGGCCTTGCACGACGTTGGCTACTTAATGCGCACCACCGCTGTGTATGGTTCTGGGAAATTTGGCGCAGCAGACCGTGAACAGCTTAACCACAACTTAGAACAATCAGACGTATTCAAAGCCCCGTTTGCCGTGGAAATGTTAACCGTCTATTTAATTCGTACCTTCGTTCGAGATTTAGTTAACCACGCAGCCCAATGCAAAGGTGGGGACAATGCCATCCAACTGGATGCATCACTGGCTCGTGAACTAGGCATCGGCAACTCCACCGGATTGGGCATGGCGCCCTTTTTAATCAACCATCCTGTGCTTGTTAATAATTGGATTGTCGCCCGGGAAGAAGCCATCTCTCGGGTTCGCTCACTGGAGCACATAGATGCCACCGATCGACAATGCGTATTCGATTTATTAGAGCGCATGCAACTACTCACCGACCGGTGGCAGTCAAACCATCCGGTGCAGCAAACAAAGCTGATTGCTTTGAAAAACGATTTAAATAAAGCGCAGAGTTACTTATCAAAGGCATCGATGGATACGACATTCTTTTGGAATGAACTGTTCAACTGGTGTGAAGAAAACCTTAGCACCGAGGGGCAGGAATGCATCGCTTCATTGATGCTTGAGCCCTATGGGGAATTAGTAGACGGTTTAAGCCATTGTATGGATGACCCCATCAGCCATACCTTGCGTATTGACGGCACCCAAACCGTTCAGGCCGTAACCTCCCTATTAGAAACCAGTTTTGGCTGGGCAAAAGACGTTGACTGGGCATCGGATGAGGCTAACGCACGTTGTTGGTACGTATCCGAAGAGAAACTCGAGCCTCGACTGGGCGAACGACATGAAGAGCCCTTAGAAGAATACGAACAACCGCTAGCCCCAGCACGCGATGCGATCACGGCATTAACCGACTTAAACCGCTGGGATGATTCAAAACGCATTGCAGAATTTCTTGTTGCACACCCCGAACATCGCAGAGCCGTGCAACGTGCGCAGTGGCATCGCATAGCCCCTTACGGCGAAATTCGAGACAACACCATTGATGCGGCCATGCTGCCTATTGACTTACTTCGGGCTAAATTATCGTTCTTTGGCGCAACACGATTTGACCCGCGTTCCGATCGCTGGGTGAGAATCTGTTTATACCCCGGTGCACCTTACCCAGAAGAATTGAACGCCAACAATGCAGATCATTGGATTTACCCCAATGTGTAAGCTCAGTGTGTCATCCCAAGGCTTAATGGCTTCGGCAAAAGTGAAGCTGGGTGACTTAAATTCATGAACACCTCGATTAATGAAGTTGCCGCCTTAGCACGTAAAGCGGCCAGAGGGGCTGGCTACTCGTGGTCCATGGCCGATGAGGCCGCCTTCGCAACCGCTTGGTTATGTCGAAACGGTTTAAATGGTGCAGTACTCCTCGCCGAACACTTAAACCTAACCCACGAGCACGGCATACAAGAAAGTAAACTGCAGTCACTGGAATTACCGTGGCGCGGCGGCCCTGTCGGATTATGCGCATTATCAGCTGGCGCAACCCTATCGGATCTGGCGCAGTGCGAGCATCAACAAAGCGAAACACTCAACCAGATCATAACCCCAGAACTTCTTCTGCCGTTTCTTGCTTACGTTAGCCAACGTGCACAAAAAAAACTAAATGACGATAGCTTGTGTATAAAAACTCTCATAGTGTGCGAACGCTTTGAAGCCCACATTCATTGTATGAATGGTGTAGCGGGGCTGAACAAATTCAGCGCAACATCAGCTACAACTGCAGCAAGTTCTGGCAAACGCTCACAATTTTGCGACCTGAACTACCAGTATCAATTCACCTCCCACACCCCCCAAAAGGTTCGCGAAGTCAGCGTCAGTCACAGAATCAACATTCCTGCAAACGAACTCGAATCGCTAAACCGCTTTGCAGCCAATACCTACGCACCAGCCACCGAAGCCTCACGCCAAGGGGCAGGTGCAGGCAATACAGACAACGATTGATCTGATAACCTAAACCAGTCAATAGACAACAATGCGTACCGACAAGGAAGTCGAATGAAAGATACCGTAAACACCACACCGCACTCGAATAACAAAAACTCGAACACCACAGGCGCGTGGGCCGAACAATTCGCGCTCGATTGGCTTGTGCAGCAAGGTTTAAGCGCTCACTCCACAAACTTTCATCGACGGCTAGGTGAAATTGATCTCATCGTAAGAGATGAAGCCTGCAACACATGGGTGTTCGTTGAAGTTAAATACCGCCAACTTAATGCAAAAGTTTCTGGCGTTGAATCCATCACTACCCAGAAACAAAGAAAGCTCCTTCGAACCGCTCATCTTTTTCTGCAACGCACTAACGATCACAGAAGTAATGCGAGAATTGATGTTGTCGTGATAACTCCGCACAACGATAACTCTTACAACGATTCCACCCTACCCAGAAGCGAGGAGCCACTTCGTTCAACTCCCAAGCCGTGCATGGATGGGCACTTGCACGCCGTGTTGAACGGTTACCGAATACTGTGGATAAAAAACGCCATTTATTAAATCTTGCTAGAAATCACACATTAATACCTCCCCCTCGAACGGTCCACGAACGCTTTGCCGTGCATGATGATCCTGGCCCTTTGCAAAGAATGTAACGGAGCCTATATTCAGTCGATTAGGGAGAAAAAGGTGATATCAAAACGTTTCGGTAAATCTACTCTGTGGCCCATTGGAATGATTTTACTTTTCAGTGTGAACGCTCTAGTTCAAGCCAACGATCAACAATCAAAAATAAAACTTTGGGTTTCTGATGAAAAACTGGTGACTGTACCAGCTCCAACAGACGTGCGAACGAATGGCGAGCTGCAGCAAATTAAAGACCGACAAGCTGTACTTAGCGATAGCGACCGAAAAAACATACAGTATTGGGCAGCGGGCGGACCAAACTATCGTTGGTCTCAAATTATCCTCGAACGATACGCAAAAGGCCCACCCTCGCCTTTTAAGGCTCGTGGACTTAAATTGCTAAACCTAGCAATTTACGACGCCGTTGCAGCATCTGAAAACGCCAAATTCGATTTTAAACGCAAGAGACCAGAGGCACCCACTGCATTAATGCCTGTACCTAACACATTCAGCTACCCATCAAGTCACGCAGCAGCAGGAGCAGCTGCAGCTGGCGTTCTTGCGTACCTGTTCCCGGAAGAAGCATCCTTGTTCGCGCAATTAGCCAGTGAAGCAGCCAACACACGAGTTAACGCTGGAATAAATTATTCCAGTGATATAACCGCAGGTATGGCGATTGGGAAAAATATAGCTGAGCAAATAATTGCTTACGCGATGAGTGACAATTCCGACGCAAAGTTCTCAGGTGAACGACCAACCGGGCCCGGTAATTTAAAAGGGGAGAAGTTTGTGTATCCGGCAGCTGGTCAATGGGCGATGACAGCAGCGAAATCTGTTGATCACTATCTTCCAGAACCTCCGCCAGCCTATGATTCAGCTGATATGAAACAAGAACTACTCGAATTGAAGAAAATTGAACGCACAACTCCACATGCTATTCGGGCCTGGATCAATCACAGCACATACAGAGCTTTTCAATGGTGGTATGAACAGACATCAATATCAATTTTCGAAAATAATTTACAACACGATGCTTTGAAATCTGCGCATATTTATGCTGTACTGTCTGTCGCCAATGGTGATTCTGGTGTTGCCTGTTTTAACGCAAAATACAAGTACTGGTTGATCAGACCCGCTCAACTAGATAAGTCGTTGAAAAGTTTATTTCCAAGCCCCCCGCACCCAAGTTACCCTTCCGCACATTCCTGCAGTGGTGCTTCTTATTCCACTGTACTCGCACACTACTTCCCTGAGAGAGCAGAGGAATTTGCAGCAGCGGCTCATGAAGGTGGTTACTCCAGATTAATCGCAGGAATTCATTATCCTGCTGACCATAGATCAGGAAGTCAATTAGGAGAGGCAGTGGCAAACGATGTCATTGAACATGCCGATGCACTTCTAGATCGCTGATATCAAATTAGCCTAAACCTAACTGTTCAACAGCTGGCTCTTTGCAGCTTTCAACTAACAGTATGGGCAGTTAACAGCGTGAGAATTGGCTATTAAGCAACTTTTTACGCTTGACTTCCAAATTCATTCTGACACCATATTTTCATCTAGTGGTATTGGTACTACCTTGGAATTAACATTATTCGGTCATTTTCACGTTGCAAGAATTGCCGGTGCAGAGAAACTGCACCGGCGTATGCGTGCACAAACCTTGATTGCCCATCTAATTTTATCAGGCGACACGCAATTAAAGAAAAATATTGCCACCGAATTATGGCCTGAATCTCTAACTTCCCAGGCTCGTACTAACTTACGCCGGGAACTTCATCTTATTAATACTGAAGTACCCGCAATCGCTGCTCAAATCGAGAGCACATCTTCTACCTTGTTTTGGATTCCAGCGGAAGAAATAACTGTAGATGTAATTGTATTTAACAAAACTTTGGAAGCCTTCAAAAAATCTACTGACTTAGACGAGAGAACACAGTTATGTCATTCGATTTTGAAGCTCTATGTTGGCCCTTTGATGAATGGAATAAGTGAAGACTGGATAAAACCAATTCGTAAACGCTACATCGAACACACCAATCAAATAACTATGTATCTAGTTGAGCAGTATGTTCAATCAAACGAACTGGACGAGGCAGTAATCCTACTCCGTCAACTGTTAGAAGCCGATGCGTTGAACGAAGCAGCTGTGCACAAGTTCATAGACATCCTTATTCGCCAAAATAGAGCGTCAGATGCAGTAAAAGAATTTGAAAATTATTCGGAGCTGCTAAAACGTGAGCTAAATATTCATCCAAACCAAATTTTGTATCACTCAATAAAGAATATAAACAAAAAAGAAATTACTACAAACGAACCCGCTGAACACCAATCACACGATATTCTTAATCATGTATCTGATTATAATTCTAATTCTTCGGATCATATTGCTCAGATTCATTCTGTTTTCAAAGGTCGAGATGAAGAGCTTGATTGGCTAGTTAAAACCGTGAATGAATCCGATAATCTGTTTGCAGAATTAGTGCTGGTATCTGGAGAAGCAGGCATTGGAAAAACAAGATTACTGGAAGAATTCTTTTTGTTGCAAACCGAGCATGGTATTAAAAAAACCATATCTCAATGTTCAAATACAGATTCACAAATTCCATTTTCAACCGTAGCCGATTTACTACGTGATCCAGAAGTGTCATATTATCTTGACTCACTAGAGCAGCACTTTCAAGAAGAACTAATTCGCGTCTTTCCAGATTGCTTTTCTTCAAAACATATAAGCGGCATACCTGGTTCGACCAAGCCTGTAGAGTTCAGAGGTTTCTCTGTACTTTTTAACGCATTGTGTAAGCTATTAGTGGCCAGTTCTGAAAACCGAGTATTTTGCATAGAAGATTTACAGTGGTGCGATAAGGATTCACTCTCTTTAGTTGAGCATCTTTTTGAAAACAACTTCGGTCGTGTCTGCATCGTGGCTACACTTAGAGTCGAAGACATTAACGTATCCACCAATATCAATGCTTATCTGAATAGACTGGATTGTCGAGACCAGCTTAAAAATATTACTCTAAATCCATTAACTGAAAGTCAATCCCAAGAACTTTTTAATCAGCTTGTCAGTAATAACGATTCATCCATAGTCAATGGGTATTCATTGAAAAATATCTATTCTAAATCTGAGGGAAATCCTCTGTATTTGACGGAGTTAGCGAGATACGTTAACTCAGGGAAATCAATTAATGAATTGATGGATCATAACTACATTCCTAAAATAATATACTCAATATTGATTCAACGTTTTTCAAGTCTCAGTACGAACGCAATCACGATTGCTAAAGTAGCAGCATTTTCAGGACATAATAGCTATTGTGAAATTCTCAGACTTGCTAGCGGACTAGACAATGAGTCTGCAGTAATTGCATTCGAGGAACTTTCTGATCGATTTATCATGCGCGACACGGAAAATGGAAAACTCGAATTCAATCATGAGCGAATCAGAGAAGCCCTACGACTAAACACGAGTCAGTCAAGAACGCGTTTCATTCATAATAGAATAGCGCTAGCATACGAAAAGCTATACAAAGTCATTCCTGCGGACGTTGCCGGACTTATAGCCGATCACTATAGATTAGCTGGCTTAACGGAAGACGCGTTACGTTGGTACGAGCAAGCCATATATATAGCTGAGGATAGATTGGCTTATCACGAATGCTTATCTCTTTGCCAGAAAGCATCGATTCACTTAGATGAATTACCGAACAAAGCCGAAATGGCCGAGCTTCGTGCCACAGTTCTGCTAAGACAAGCACGCATCAGCTCAATGATGTTCGGATTTGCGGCTAAGAGCGTGAAAAATTTGTGTAATGAAGTTGAGAAAATTCGACCTCATCTAAAACAGCCAGAGATATTATTATCAATGCTGAACCAGTTGCGGAAACTTGCCAGTTTTTCAGGTGAAAGTGAATCTGCATTAACGTTTGCACGTCAGACTGTCACTGAAGCTGAGCGATATGCCGAGCCCGTTGAATTGATCGAAGCATACCGATCACTTGGATTTTCAGAATACCAAAACGGACATTTACGACAAGCATACAAAGCGCTAAGAAGAGCTGTCAACGTCGGTTGCAAACATATAAAAACTGGAAAGATGGATAAAAATAAAGTGTCAGGGAGTTTTTTGATTGCCAGATATATGGAGGCACACGTTGGCTACTCCACTGGAAGGTTTAGAGCTAGTCGCACAGCTGCCAAACACGCTGATTCGTTATCACATAGCCATCTAACGCCCGGAGAAAAAATGTTCATCAATCTGGCGCAAACCGTTCTGCTCTATTGGATGAGAGACAAAACTAGTATTTCAAAACTCGCTAAACTCTTTGACTCCATATCAAAAGAGGCAAATCTGCCTAAAGCAGAAGTGTTTTCATTAGCCTTTGGTGGCTGGGCGGAGTCATCACCAGAAAGAGGTGTCACAAAGATACAGCTCGCTATTGATAAGTACTCATTTTTAAGTGAACATCACTTCCTCCCTTTCTGGAGACTATTCATCGCTGAAAGACAGCTTGACATGAAGGAAGGGACTAACGCGCTGAAATCAATTCGACAGGGCTTATCTGAAGTGGAATTGCATAGCGCCCGATTTCTACTTCCAGAATTTTTACGCTTTGAAGGTTTAGCATTGCGCTCGTTAAAAACAAATTCAGATGATGTTCTAGCAAGTTTTGATCAAGGTCTCCAGATTTCGCAAATGCAAGGCCAACGGTTATGTGAGCTTCGCATATTAGTTGACATAGTCAAATATATCGGCATAGCTGGCCATGAAGAATCCATTACTGGTAAAAACATACAAGCAAAGAATAACGCAGTAAAACAGCTATCTTTCATTGTTGAAAAATTTGAGCAAGCTGGTGCTTCTGTCGAGCTTCTAGAAGCTAGAGATATATTGAAACAACTTGATTAGTGTGCAATTGTTTGTTTATAAATTTAAGGAGAATTGAATGATTACACCAAGATTATTTTTACTTTTCTCGCTGACCTGCCTATCGTTTACCTTAAATGCTGAAATTAAGTTAAAACTGGGGCACGTTGCTACAGAAACACACTCAATTGGTATTGCGGCAACTCGGTTTGCAACTGCGCTTCATGAAATTTCTGCAGGCGAAGTTGAAGTTGATATCAGCCCACGATCAGAGCTTGGCACTGTAGGGGATATGTGGGTTCAGATGCAAACCGGCTCACTTGATATACAAACAATAGATATCGGCGCGATAACCATACTAAAAGAAGCTAAACCGCTAATGGTTATGTGGACACCTTTTCTGTTTCGAGATCAACAGCACTATCGTAATTATATATTGAGTTCAGAATTCTCCGAACCAATGGACGCTGTTCGGGAACGCACTGGAATTCGCTTCGTGAAACAAATTGCCGATCGCTCTCCTCGAATTATTGCTACGACAAATCGAGCAATTTCTACAATTACAGATATGCGAAATCTCAAAGTTCGAGTTCCACCAAATCCGCTTTTTATCGATACTTTTAAATATTGGCAATCGCTGCCTACACCAATCAAGGCCAGCGAGATTTTAATGAGTTTAAGAAGCGGCGTTGTTGATGCTCAGGATAACGGCATTATCGATATCGGCAATACCGGAAAATCTGCCTTGAAGCATGTAACTCCGATTAACTGGGCAAGATCTGGCGTTGGCTTATTTTTTAGCGAACAAAAATGGAATGAATTGTCTACTCAACAACATGAATGGATTATCCAGGCTGCAAGTGTAGCGAACATAAGCAGTGAGCAAGAATTTAAGCGATTAATGGCAGAATCATGGAAGCGATTGGAACACATGGAAATTCAGGTTACAAAGCCAGATTTGACCGGGTTTCTTCATGCTACTGACATCATCGTCGAGAAATATGAGGGAGACTGGTGGCCCACTGGTTTGGTGAATCGAATTCGCAAAATCGACTAGATGAAAACAACTTACTTTTTAAATAAAGCTCGATCACGAATCGAGGCCGTTTTCCAAGTATTGCTTGGATTGTTACTGGTTATTTTGGTATCTGTAGAAGTGCTTCAAGTAATTGGTCGATACTTTTTTGGCTTTGGATTTGTTTGGATTCAAGATATTCTATCCATATTGCTCTTAGCAATTGGCTGGCTAGGCGGTGCCTATTTATGGTTTACAAGAGCACATATAGTAGTGGAATTTATTCCACTTAAAAGCAAGGTACTAACCAATTGGCTGAACCCAGCATCCGATTTGATCGCCATTGCCGTCGTCTTCTGCCTACTACCAGCAATTATTCAGGCAATGATTGCGTACGACAATCTGTATCTGGAGGGTTTACGAATTTCTGCATCGGTAAAATTCATACCCTGCTTTGTCGGGCTGACGTTAATTGGAATTGGCGCGTCTATTAACTTACTGGAGCATGTCCTCGCTCAAAGTGGTCATTGGTTTAAAAAATATGACTGAACAACTCCTTTTGGTGTTCGGAATATTTTTTGGTATGTTGTTATTGCAGTTTCCAGTATTCCTAGCTCTTATTTCTTCATTGATTAGCCACTATCTAGTTTTTGATGAAATGACTCCGGTAGTTGTTTCTCAAGCGGTCATCCGCGGACTAGATAACACAGCATTAACTGCAATCCCCTATTTTTTTCTGGTTGGCGTAATCATGAATGAGGGAGGGATAACAAATAGAATATTGCGATTTGCTCAATCTTTAGTAGGATGGTCAAAAGGTGGGCTTTCCCAGGTTAATGTAGGTGCCAGTATCCTTTTTGGTGGAATGTCAGGATCTGCTGCTGCTGATGCTTCCGCAATCGGATCAATAATGATTCCTGCTATGAAGAAAGACGGATACAGTGCAGAGTATAGTGCCGCAGTAACGGCATCATCTGCGACAATCGGTCTACTAATACCACCTTCCATACCTATGGTTATGTTTGGTATTTTTAATGATGCACCAATCCATGAATTATTCATCGCAGGTTTGCTTCCCGGTCTCCTAATGGGTGTGTATTTGATGTTTGTCTGCGCGATTATTGCACGTACTAGGCAATACAATGCGCGACCTTGGTTAGGTTTTCGAGAAATTTGGCTATCATTTCAACACAGCATATTCGCCCTGCTTTTACCGGTGCTACTCGTTTTTAGCCTGGTGTATGGGGTAGCGACCGTATCCGAAATCGGAGCAATTGCCGTAGTTTATGCATTGATTGTCAGTATATTTGTGTATCGGGACGCCACATTCAAACAGCTATTTAGAGCAGTAATTAACAGTGCAGTCGATAGCACAAAAATTATGAGTATTATTGCTGTTGCAGGTGGATTGGTGTGGATAGTTTCCAACGCAGGAGGTAGTCAAGGCATAGCAACTTTTATCTCGAATATGAACTTATCATCAACTCAATTTTTAGCAATAACTGCATGCTTAATAGTTGTTTTAGGGACAATGGTCGGTCCAGGATTACAAATGATATTAATAGTCCCGACACTAACGCCACTTGCACTTAATCTTGATATCAGCATTTTGCAGTTTGGTGTGGTTTCTGTTCTTGCTTCTGCAATTGGTTTATTAACTCCACCTGTTGGGTTTTTACTGTTTTTAGTCTCTTCTCTGGCTAACACTAAAGTTCAACCAGTAATTATTGAAGTGATGCCCTTTCTAATCGCTCTTCTTTTTCTGCTTGCACTACTTGTTTTGTATCCTGGCCTTTCTACATCTCTTGTTAGTTTGCTGTTACGAACAGAATAAACAATACGAAGTCTATTGGCGCAATCAGCTTTTACGTCGATAGTTGAATTTTACAATAAGGTATTTTTTACTTATAAACCCCCGCCAACAATAAATCGTACTGAGATATCTCAAAATTTTGTGCAGCTACTTGAAGCTTCGCCAACGCAACCACTTTCGTTGATGTCGCTAGATTTTGCGCCTGCGCAGCCATTGCCACACCGCCAACATGGTGAGCACGCATCAGCTCCAACCAACGCCGACCACGATCCCACCCCGATAACGTAGACAGCTCCAACAATTGTTCATCACTGGCGTACCCTGGCATCATGGCAATGGGCATACCAGCACCTTGGTTCGCTCCCATCCATGCCATTACCGTTGTGGGAGGAACCGTGGATGCCCCCCAGTCCGCCAACCACGCCCGCATCTGACCAACTTCCATTGCCTGGTTTTCAAGCACTTCCGTTGCCGCACCCTGCACCGCATCACCGGTGTCACGCCCCAATACACGACGACACATAGACAACGCTTGTAAGTGGTGAACCGACATGTCTTGCAGATAGCCAATATCCGCCGTGCTGGGTTCCTCCGCTGAATAGCCGGTACCGATGCTTAAACCGCTAGCCGTTACAACACTTCCAGCCAAGAAAAAGTTTCGCCTGTTCATGATTAACCTTCTGGCCTATCGGGCGCACCGTTCGATTGAGTTTCGACAACACCTCGAAAACAACCCATTATGTAAGGGAAGGTATCGGTTGTGAAGTAAGCGTAGTTTCCATCTTCATCGGTTCGCCCATTGCATTCATCGAGATCCCCCGAGCCCGCAACGTACGCATGCGCAGACCAAGTGTCCGTTGCGAACAAAGACTCGTCTTCCAGATACCAAGAAGACGTGTATTGCGTGTTGCCTGAATAAATGGGGTAGCCGTCGAAAGCGTAACCAAACAAGATTGGCCCATCGGCCACATCACTTTCGGAGAAACGACAAACGTCGCTGCCGTTTACATCAAAGATATGATAATGATAGCCAGTCGGTCCGTTATGTCCGCCACATTCAACAAAGCCACCGGGTCGGGATAAGACGTCTCCCCCAGGCCCTTCTGTCGGGCCATAGATGGGAACACCATTCACTGCCACACCTATCGAACCCACAATGGGAATGGCAGTTACATCAGGCGCTAGCATTGGGATCGCAGGTATTGTGTATTCAACCAAATTCGCCGCAGGCACACCTGGTGACGTGGCAATGTATGGAAAATCAGGAATGCCATTCGCACTCACCGTCATCGTGTCCTCCTGACATGACGCACTTACCAACGGATCCGGCAAATCGACATTCGCCGAACCCAAAGTAACAAATTTTGCAGCCGCCTCTTCACAGGACGGCGCTGCGCTCGTTGGCGCATCAACAACCGTTTCTTCCTCGCCCTCCTCAACAACCGATAAAACTGGCGTACCGTCCGAATTACAACCACTCACTCCCATAACAAGCCCTAAACCCCACCCACAAGCCACCAAACGTCTGCCTTCCAAACTGTTCCACATATCCAACCCCTTCAAGTTCAATTTCACGCCGATATCAATTCCCTCAACCACTTAAATGACAGAAAATTAATACCAATCAATTAAAAAAAACATCTTCTACGGTTGAGAAGTGTGACCCGCAAATAAGGAAGAAATATGAAACTTCGAGTCGAATGACCAAAGGGTAAAACAGTGTCTTTATCATCATATCCAAGAAACTGGAAGGTATTTGCAAGAGAAGTGAACCGAACACTAGTGCCATCGACTTCAACGCTGGGCACTGGAGGGTTAAGTTCTGCATTCCATCCGATAACGCAACTGTGGCTCACGTTTGTTGTTAGGCATTACTAGTGCATGTTTGATTTAATATTGGATATCAGCTGCAAGGATAGTCATGATCAACCGTAAACTGTGCGCTTTTCTATTAGTAACGTTACTGTGCGTGTCATGCAATGGCAATAAAATAAAGTCTGCCGATATTTCTACACGCTTGGCTATTCAAGGAGTTTGGCAACTCTCATGCTCCGCGAACAGCCGAAGCAATTTGCAAAGAGCTTACATGACCAGTAGAGATACAATTACTGGGGATGAGTTGTTGAGCGAGACAAATTTCTTCACTGACGCAGAATGTACTCTGCCAGGTGAACCGGCATCACGTATCTCAAAAATATCGTTATTTTTTCCTGGAGGCATTACAGATACGCGTCTTGGCAAAGCCACACACATGAATACTACGATTAATGTTGTGGAATATGATGGTGTGAGCTTAACTGAAGATAAAGGCGAATCGCCCTACGAATTTATCGGAAAAGACTTCTTTGACTTAGTGCTAGTGAAGGACAATATACTTTACTATGGAGCTTGGTCGAAAATTCGCCGCGGTGAGAATGCAAGCCAACGTTTTAACAAACTTGCAACAGCATATCCGTATAAGCGTCAAAAGTAGAGCGGGAACCAAGAGCATGCGAAATTAAAAACCGTAGCCTTGACTAATGTTATGGGCCAGTACGTGATACCTAACAGTGCTGTAAAGTTCAGATGGATCGAGGGCGGGTTTCGGCCCGAAGCGGTCATACATACATTCTGGATTTCGTATTCATCAAACAGAAAATGTGCGTCCTATGCATCTCACCGCAAGGTGGTATTATTACCGAGACAATTGTTTTACTGGTGCCAAATCAGATGGCTAGGTACCATTAAATGATGGCGATCTTGACTGTTAACTTCTGATTTACCATTGGTTTGAGATTTTTATCAGGACGCTCTATGAAATCATTTATCTCCACACCCATTCGATGTTCACTCTTGCTGCTAGTGAGCACCTTGCTTATTTCCGGTTGCCACAGCTCTAGTGACTCTAGTTCGTTTGGCTCTCAATCGAATGGAGATGGTGGGAACGTAGTTGATGACACTATAGGTGGTGAGAATACAATGGAGGATGTTGGTGCAACTACAGATGCATCAGGTACAGAAGCGCCAAGCACTACGCGCGTTAACTTCGTCATCACCGTTCCTGTTTATGTGTCTAATGCCCTGCAAGTTCGATTGGTTTGGGGTAGCGCCGACATCATCGCCATGTGGAACCGTGATGAACTTTGGACTGCTTCTGTAGATTTTCCAGCGAATACGGAAAATGAACTGGCCGTTACATTTAGCGATGGTAATGGTGCGATAACGTTAGGCAGTTTTGAGACGAGTTATAAAACTGGAACGAGTGTTTCAGAGACTTATCAAATTACAGCTAATCAGTTCGACACCGATCGATGGGATAGCGATGGTGACGGCCAAAGTAATTTAAGCGAAGCAATTGCCGGAACAAACCCGCAAAGCAGTGATGCATTTGAACCAGTACAAGCCAGTCTAGAACTTGTGCAAGACAAAACCTTCCGTATCAGTTGGCAGCAATCAGAAGTAGTCCAATTTTATCGCGTGTTCGAGAACCCTGATGGCACTTCTGGGTTTACAGATATAAGCGGGGATTTGAACGCCACGACTACTATTTTTGATCACCGCGTACCCCTGTATGCGAGAGTAAACGCTGAGTATCTGGTGCAGTCTTGTAATAATCAGGGGTGCGTAGATTCGGAGCCAGTAATGGTGATGGGTACGTTGGACAATGCAATTGGTTACTTTAAAGCCAGCAATACCGATTTTCGTGACCGCTTTGGTCATGCTGTAAGTTTGAGTGCTAATGGAAACACGTTAGCGGTCGGAGCGATGTTTGAGTCCAGTGCTGCGATAGGAATCAACGGTAATCAGGATGATAATTCGACTACCGATTCAGGGGCAGTTTATTTATTTGTCCGCAACGGTGATACCTGGCAACAGCAGGCCTACATCAAAGCCAGCAATACCGAAGCTAACGACTTCTTTGGTGAAGTAATCAGTCTGAGTGCTGATGGGAACACATTGGCGGTCGGAGCGGCTAAAGAGCAGAGCGCGGCGACTGGCATCAACGGTAATCAGGATGATAATTCGAGTACCGATTCAGGGGCAGTTTATGTGTTTGTCCGCAACGGTGAAATCTGGCACCAGCAGGCCTACGTCAAAGCCAGTAATACCGAAGCTCAGGACTTATTTGGCAGTGCGGTCAGTCTGAGTGCTGATGGAAACACGCTAGCGGTCGGAGCAAGGTTTGAGTCCAGCGGGGCGATAGGAATCAACGGTAACCAGGGTGATGATTCTGCTCGATTATCAGGAGCAGTTTATGTTTTTGTCCGCAACGGTGAAATCTGGCAACAGCAGGCCTACGTCAAAGCCAGTAATACCGGTTCCAACGACCGCTTTGGTGGTGTAGTTAGGTTGAGTGCGGATGCCAACACACTAGCAGTGGGAGCGCACCGAGAGGACAGTGCAGCGACTGGTATCAACGGCGATCAAAATAATAATTCTGCTCGATCTTCGGGAGCAGTTTATGTGTTTATTCGCAACGGTGAAACCTGGCAACAGCAGGCCTACATGAAAGCCAGCAATCCTGATGAAGGCGACTTCTTTGGTAGAGATATCAGTCTAAGTGCTGATGGCAACACACTAGCGGTCGGAGCGGCTGAAGAGGGGAGCGCGGCGACTGGCATCAACGGTGATCAAAATGATAATTCGGCTAGTGAATCAGGGGCAGTTTATGTGTTTGTCCGCAACGGTAGAATCTGGCAACAGCAGGCCTACGTGAAAGCCAGTAATACTGAGTTTAGAGACCGCTTTGGTGGTGCAGTTAATTTGAGTGCTGATGGCAATACACTGGCGATCGGAGCGACTGAAGAGGGGAGCGCGGCGACTGGTATCAACGGTGATCAAAATGATAATTCGGCTCAACTTTCAGGGGTAGTTTATGTGTTTGTCCGCAATAGTGAAACCTGGCAACAGCACGCCTACGTCAAAGCTAGTAATACCGAGCTAGGCGGCGACCGCTTTGGTCGTGCGGTCAGTCTGAGTGCTGATGGGAATACGCTAGCGGTCGGGGCGGTGCAAGAGTCCAGCGGAGCGACAGGTATCAACGGTGATCAAAGTGACAATTCAAAACCGGGATCAGGGGCTGTAAATCTTTATTGAATTTATATAAGTTTTTCTTCGATAGTCCGCTTCGGGGAGAGCTTGTGTGAAAACGCAGCGGGGCGTAGTATCAAGTTTGTTTTAAGTTGTGAATTCTCCAATGAAGCGATTCGTGGAAGAACATGACCGGATGCAGGCTACACTGTTTCCAGAGCGACTCGACGACTATATATCTCCCGAAAACCCCATTCGCGTTATCGATGCCTTTGTAGAGAAGCTGGATCTGGAAGCCATTGGCTTTGATCGCGTTAAACCTAAAGTCACTGGTCGTCCTGGCTACCATCCTTCAACGTTATTAAAGCTTTATATCTACGGTTATCTCAATCGCATTCAATCCAGCCGCCGGCTTGAGCGGGAAAGTCTGCGCAACTTAGAGCCAATGTGGCTAATCGGCCGACTAGCGCCCGATTTCAAAACGATAGCGGACTTTAGAAAGGAAAACGGTAAGGCCATCAGGCAGGTGTGTCGGGAGTTTGTAGAAATATGCCGTCGGCTTGAGTTATTCACACAATCGATGGTTGCGATTGATGGAAGTAAATTCAAGGCTGTGAAGAGCAGGCGCAATAACGATACAAAAAACGTGATGAAACGACACATTGACCGAGTCAATAACACCATTGATAAGTATCTGAAGCTGCTGGATGAAGCCGATTCCGGTGATTCGCGTAAGCAGGAACACTCAGTAGCAGCATTGAAAGAGAAACTAGCTAGCCTCAATGAAGAGCTGGTGCAAGCAGCGTTAAAGAAAAACGACATTACTGTGTTGGCGGACTGTAGATTTTACAGCGGAGTTGGAATCAATGAATGCTACGAAACTGGCGCGAAAGCCTCGGTGCCGAAGAATTATACGTCCACCAACAAAGCAGCAGGATTGTATGACAAGGCTGATTTTAAATATGACAAAGAACGAGATATCTACTTATGCCCAGCTGATCAGGTACTTCAGTTTAGGGGGAAGTATTTGGACAGAGGCGTAAAAGTAAACTCTTACTATGCATTGCCTACCGTTTGTGCAGCGTGTCAATTAAAGACTAAATGCACTACTGGAAAAGAGCGTCGCGTACGTGGAACGTGATCTTGGCGATTGCTTTATGTATAAGCAGCTTACTGACAAAAAATGGCCTAACGGAAAAATTGATTTACTAGGCTATCTTTACTGACCCGACCAGATTATCGATAGTCCTGGCCGCAGAAAGCCGCTGCGAAATCCCAAGGAAAGGTTCATGCGTCCATTGTTGGGTAGTTAGTGGGTAAGGTGGGCCGGATTCAACGCGTAACCTACGTACATTTAACAGTGCGCATATTTGATCGGATTCTTGCCAATCTAATGTCAGATTCGTGTCCCAACATGAATGGATTCGTTCAATTGGGTGCCATCCCTTGAAAATAAAAATGATATTGCCGTCATTGCTCGAAGCAGAGAGTCCTGCTTGGCGGCCGGTAAAATACTCACTCTTTCCGCCGTTGGGTCTGGCTACACTTGCGGCACATTGCTCCCCAGATGACGAAGTCACCATCGTTGATCAACATGTTGAGCCACTAAGCCTGAATGATGAGCCAGATTTAGTGGTCATTCAGGTGTATATCACCAATGCTTACAGAGCCTATGCTATCGCGGACAGCTATCGAGCACGAGGCATCTATGTCGCATTGGGTGGCTTGCACGTTACTTCTTGTGCTTCTGAAGCGGCATTACATGCGGATACCATTTTTACCGGGCCAGGTGATGAGACGTTCGCACAGTTTTTAGCTGACCTGAGAAAGGGCAAACCAAAACCGGTTTACAAGAGTGTTACTCGCAGCCTGATTGGCATTCCACCTATCCGCCGCGATTTGATTAAGCGTCGTTTGTATCTTGTGCCAAATTCTATCGTGGTCACTCGTGGATGCCCGTTTCATTGTTCTTTTTGTTATAAGGATGCGTTCTTTAAAGGGGGACGATCCTTTTATACGCAGAGAGTAGACGAAGCGCTGGCAGAGATAAACCGGTTGCCGGGAAGGCATCTGTATTTTCTGGATGATCATCTGTTGGGCCATAGAAAATTTGCAGCAAATTTGTTCGATGGCATGAGCGGTATGGGCCGCCTGTTTCAGGGTGCGGCGACAGTTGATTCAATTCTGCGAGGCAATCTAATCGAAAAAGCCGCGACGGCAGGACTACGCAGCTTGTTTGTTGGATTTGAGTCGGTAAACAGTGCTAATCACAGCGTGACCGGAAAGGTTCAAAATATAAACCGAGAATACAACGCTGTTGTAAAGCGTCTTGACGACTTGGGTATCATGATAAACGGTAGTTTTGTGTTTGGGCTTGATCACGATAAGCCTGATGTATTTGACCGAACCGTAGACTGGGCTGTCAATCAGGGAATTACGACGGCTACCTTTCACATCGCCACACCGTACCCAGGCACGGCCTACCATCACGAGCTTTGCGAGCAGAACAGAATAACCAGTGAGAACTGGGATAACTACGACACACGTCATGTGGTGTTTGAACCAAAACTAATGGATAGCAAAACCTTGGTGGATGGTTATCACCGTGCCTATCAGAATTTCTATAGCTGGCGAAATATTACCTTTGCAAGTCTGCAGCATAAGTCAGTCAAACATCGTGCAAAACACTTTGCCTACTCAGCTGGGTGGCGCAAATTTGAACCTCTTTGGGATGCTGTGATTCGCACCAGGCAACTGCGTACGATGACTCCTATGTTGGAAGGGGTTTTATCAAAAGTAACTGCAACGGTTAATCAAAAGCCGGAATCTGAATACGGTTCATCGGAAGCCGACAGCCCCAAGCCAATTAAGTTTTTTCCAAGGTAGCACCTAGCCTGAAAAGCCTATGCAATTACAGATTCCAAACACAACGCCACAGCCGAGGAAATGAAAGGCTTTATATTCTATTGGATGATCTCCATAGCTCTAATTTTAGGGTCTGTTAACTTTTTCATTCATTTTAGTTTGTCAGGTAAGCTTGCTATTTTTTCACTAACACATTTTTTTATTAACACCGTTGCAGCACCCTTCTACTAGAAAATTGGTAGATGTGAGCTGTTAACGCGCATCACTACAGATCCAGCGTCGGCTAAGTAGATAATTCGTATCAAGTGAAATATAGGTAAACCACTCTACACGTGTAGAGTGATGGGGCGAATAACCGCCCTTAGCCGTCATAGCTAGTAATCAGGCCATCCACTGCAGGTTTATGGATAATGCTCGAAAAATCACTTCAATCTGATCGATTGACACTGCGCCTACCTCAATTTAGCGATTTGTCGACGTATATCAATTACTGTGAAAGTACGCGTACAAAATATGTTGGCGGTCCATTCGACAGGAGTCAGGCATTTGAAAAATTGTCGGCCATGATCGGGCACTGGCACTTTCGCGGGTTTGGTCGTTTTATATTTGTTGAGAAAACTACGAACAAACCTATTGGCCATGTCGGCGTGTCACAGCTGGATCAAGCTGAGGTACCAGATTTTACCTGGACAATCTGGGATTCAGCCAATGAGAAAAAGGGATTCGCCCTGGAAGCGTGTGAAACATACCGGTCTTATGCAGCGAAAGAATTAGAATTTCAGTCACTTGCTGCCCGAATAATGCCCGAAAATACCAGTTCAATTCGATTGGCAATAAAACTAGGTGGTGAGTTGAATGACCAAATACCCGCGCCGAGCAGGTTTCCAAACATGGTCTCTTACGAAATCAAACTAGTGACGTCTGTAAGCTAGTAACTGATGCCCATCGAATTACCGTTTTGTGTCGACGAACAAAATCTGAATTTGATGCAAACCTTACAGCCAACGAAAGTACACCCAGTTGTTCCAAAGAACCAGGCCCACAACCCAAACAAAGCAAAAAACTAGGCCTGCATTACCCACTGACTACCCAACAATGGTCTCAGCGGCAGGAGCCGCTGCGAAGCCCCATGGATGGGTTCATGCGTCCATTGTTGGGTAGTCAGTGGGTAAGGCGGGCCGGATTCAACGCACAATCCCATGGATGGTTTCATGCGTCCATTGTTGGGTAGTTAGTGGGTAAGGCGGGCCGGATT